>JABBOH010000014.1:0-49483 GCA_019351895.1 Pseudomonadota bacterium | reverse complement strand
CCCGACGACCTGGAACTCGCGCGCGGCTGGGGCATGGGCCGCGCCTATGCCCGGTCGAAGCTCGCTTTGCTGATGGTGAGCCGCAGCTGGGCGGAGCGTCTGGCAAGCTCCGGCGTCACCCTCAACGTTGTCCATCCTGGCCTCGTCGCGACGGAACTGGTGCGCGAGCGGGGCCTGCCGGGTCTCGCCTGGAAGCTGCTCGCGCCCTTCTCGCTGACGCCCGAGCAAGGTGCGCAGACACCGCTCTATGCCTGCCTGTCACCTGAAATGGCGGGCAAGACCGGGCTCTACCTCAAGCGCCGGCAGCCCGCGAAGCCAAACCCTCTGGTCGAGAACCAGGCGCTGGTCGGGCGCGTCGTGGCATCGACCGAGCGGCTTCTCGAGACCAAATAGAAAAGCCGCGCCCGGGCGAGGGAGGCGGACGCGGTTGGACGGAAGCGCGGATTGTGCGTGTTTTACCCGGGCGGACCGGCTAGGGTTGGACGCGCAACACGAACAGCGTCGCGAAGCTCGCCGATCCTGCGGCTGACCTCGAGCGATCGGCGAGCCATGAGCGGGCGCTTGGATCGCCTGTCGCTCCTTGGGCGATCGCAATGACGAACCGCCCGTAGGCGTCAGGACGTTCCAACCTTGGCCTCCCGAGGCCGCGATCCGGAGGAACGCTTCATGACCACCGGCGACTTTATCTGGTACGAGCTCTGCACCCCCGATTCTGCCGGCGCCGCCGCCTTCTACGCGAAGGTGGTCGGCTGGAAGGCCGAGCAGTCCAATACCTCCGGAGTGGACTACACGCTGCTCAAGCTCGGCGACCGTCCGGTGGCCGGCCTCATCACCCTGCCGCCCGAGCAGATGCCGCCCCGCCCGGCGTGGTTCGGCTATGTCGCCGTCGAGGATGTCGATGCCAAGACAGCCGAGGTCGTGGCGGCGGGCGGCACGATGTACAAGCCGCCGGAAGACATTCCGGTATTCGGGCGCTTCGCCGTGGTCGCCGACCCGCAGGGCGCGGTGTTCCTTCTGTTCAAGGGTCAGGGCGAGGCCCCGGCGCCGCTCGCGATGATGCAGAACGGCTCGATCGGGTGGCACGAACTGCATGCCGCCGACCAGGCCGAGGCCTGCGCCTTCTATGCCGACATGTTCGGCTGGACGAAGGACCAAGCCTTCGAGATGGGGCCGATGGGCACCTACCAGTGCTTCACGACGAGCGGAGCGGCCTGTGGCGGCATGATGACCGATGCCCAGGCGCCGCGTCCCTACTGGCTCTACTACTTCGTCGTCGACGACATCGACGCCGGACTGGAACGCGTCACCTCTGGCGGCGGCAAGCTGCTGTTCGGTCCGCGCGAAGTTCCGGGGGGCGCCTGGGTCATCAGTGCCGAGGACCCGCAGGGCGCCATCTTCGCGCTCGTCGGGATGCGAAAGACCTGACGCTCGGGAGAGGGAAGAACCGCCGCCTAGCTGCCGGGCCCCGCGAGGCGGCCGTACAACCGCCTCAGCCCCATCTGCGTGCTCCAGCGCCGCGCCCGACGCCCGAATGCGCCGTGGACCGGCGATGCCGCCTCCGACGGGGCAAAGACCGTCGGCGACGCGCCGTGATCGGCGGCGGCGTCCCGCACCAGATGGCCGTCGACGCCGAGGCGGCGGATCACCGCACCCGTCCAGACCGGCGCGATGCGGCTCAGCAGCGCGAAACAGGCGACGGTGCCCGATATCGTCATCTCGGGCCGCCCGGTGCTCGCCGCCATATAGATGCCGCGCGCCACGACATCCGGCTGATAGACCGGCGGCACCGGCCGCGCCGGCCAGCCCATATGGCTGATCGCGTGGTTGAAGAAGGGCGTGTTCACCGCGGGCGGAAAGACCGTGCTGACGCGGACCGCGCTGCGCTCGAAGGCAAGTTCGATGCGGAGCGCCTGCCCGAAGGCGCGAACCGCCGCCTTCGCGCCCGAATAGGACGTCATCAGCGGCAACCCGTGGAAGACGACGCCCGAGCAGACATTCACGATGGTGCCGCGATTCCGCGGGCGCATCAGCGCCAAGGCGACGCGCGCGCCGTTGACGGTGCCGAGATAGGTCACCTCGGTCACCTGCCGGAACTCGTCCTCGGGCACCTCGGTGAAGCGGCCATAGACGCCATTGCCCGCGGCGTTGATCCAGACCGCGATGGGCCCCAGCGCCTGCTCGATCGCGGCGGCGGCGGCGGCGAGCGCCGCGCTGTCGGTGACATCGGCGACCGCGACCGCCGCCCGCGCACCCGCCGCCCGCACGTCCTCGGCTGCCGCCGCCAGACCGGCGGCGCCGCGCGCGATCAGCCCGACGCTCCACCCCGCCCGCGCAAAAAGCGCCGCCGTGCAGCGGCCGAGCCCCGACGAGCCGCCGGTGATGATGACGACGCGGCCGGTCAGCGGGGAGCGTGGCGGCATCGCGGACCTCCTCTCTCTCCCGGCCGGACGGCCTCAGGGACCCGGCGGCGGACAGCGCACGAGCGGGGTCGGGAAGCCGGTGCAGTCCGGAAACCGGATCTCGTTCGGCCCCACCCGCACGACCCGCAGCACGTTCGCGTCCGGGCAGCCAAAGCCCAGATCCTGCGGGATACCCGCGATCACATCGGGCTTCGTCTGGCTCGGCGAGAGCAGGAAGATCGTGCCATCGGGCGTTCCGCGCACGCTGGCGATGAGATTCTCGATGGCATCCGGATGCGTCAGGGTGCTGTGAATGACGACATCCTGCGTCACCACGAAGGTCGCCCGCGCCTCACATTCCGCCGGACTCATGTGGGGCGGGGCCGGAAGGATGCCGCCGGCCCAGGCGCCGAACAGCCAGGCATGCGGCGGGGCACTTTGCGCCGCCTCGGACTGCGGTACGGCGACGGCGGCAAGCAGAGCGCCCGCCAAAACTGTAGTTGCAAGCCGGCGGAGGGGGTGTAGAGGCATAGCGTTCCTTGCGGCGGTTCATCTCGGCAGATCCGATCCGACCGCTCCATTGAAGCGCCGCCGCCGCCGTGGCAAGTCCCAAGCTTCCTCCGAGAGGGTTCCCGGGCCGATGCTGAGACGCCTCTATGACGGCTTGATCGCGCTGGCCGGGCATCCCCGGGCGATTTGGTGGCTTGCCGCCGTCGCCTTCGCCGAGGCGAGTTTTTTCCCGGTCCCGCCCGACGCGCTGCTGGTGGCGATGGGCATAGCGCGGCCGCGGCGCGTCTGGCTCTACGCGCTGATCTGCACGCTCGCGAGTGTCGCCGGCGGGGCGCTCGGCTACCTCATCGGCTTCGCGGTGTTCGACCGTCTGGCGCTGCCGCTGATCCACGCCTACCATATGGAGCAGGCGTTCCAGACCTTTCACGAGAAATTCGCGCGCTACGGCGTCTATCTCATCCTCATCAAGGGGGTGACGCCGATCCCCTACAAGCTGGTGACGATCGCGGCGGGCGCGGCGCGGTTCAATTTCGGGGCGTTCATGGCGGCAAGCCTCGTCACCCGCGGCGGCCGGTTCTTCCTGCTGGCGGCGATCCTGCACTACTTCGGCGCCGCCGCCCGCGACTTCATTGAACGGTGGCTGACGCTGGTGACGAGCCTGATCGCCGTCGGCGTGCTGGGCGGCTTCGCCATGCTCGTCTTTCTGTAGCGCGGCCGCCTCGCCCGATCTCACCGTCCGAGCTTCACCCGCGCCGCCGGGAAAGGCATTAAGGTGGAACGATATCGAAAGGCGGAACAGCTTGGCCATCGGCTTCATCAGGAAATTCCAACGCGAACGGCAGAGGCGGCGCAATCCCGTGCGTCTGCCCGTCACGGCGCCGGTCGCGCGTGATCCCGCCCGCTGCGCACTTCTGGTGCTCGCCCACCCGGCCCTGCACCGGTCCCGGGCGAATGCGGCGCTTCTGGACGTGGCGCGCGCCCGGCCCGACGTCACCTTTCACGACCTCTACGAGGAATACGCCGACTTCCTGATCGACGTGGAGGCCGAGCAGCAGCGCCTGCTCGACCACCGGCTGATCATCCTCCAGTTCCCGCTCTACTGGTACTCCACGCCCTCTCTGCTCAAGGAATGGCTCGACATGGTCTGGCTGCACGGCTTCGCCCATGGACGGGAGGGCGAGCGGCTGCGCGGCAAGACCATGCTGGTCGCGGTCACCGCGGGCGGCGATGTGGACGACTACCACCCGCGCGGCATGAACCGGTTCTCGATGACGGAGTTCCTGCGCCCGCTGGAGGCGACCGCCCATCTCTGCGGCCTCACCTGGGCCGAGCCCTTCATCGTCCACGGCTCGATCCAGATGACCGAGGCGGAACGGCAGGCGGCGGCGGCCGAGTATGAGGCGCGGCTCGCCGAGGCGATCGCGGCGGTACGGCCATGAACACCAACACGGTTCTCATCCAGGCGCTGGTCTATCTCGCGGCGAGCGTGATCGCCGTGCCGATTGCCAAGCGGGCGGGCCTCGGGTCTGTGCTCGGCTACCTCATCGCGGGCGCGGCCATCGGCCCCTTCGCGCTCCATCTCGTCGGCAATCAGGCCGATGTCATGGGCTTCGCGGAGTTCGGCGTCGTCATCCTGCTGTTCCTCATCGGGCTCGAGGTGCGGCCTGCGCTGCTCTGGACGATGCGTGCCGCGATCTTCGGCCTTGGTGCGGCGCAGGTGGGTGCGGTCGGCCTCAGCCTCGCGCTCGCGGCGTTCATGCTCGGCCTGCCCTGGCAACAGGCACTTGCCTGCGGGGCGATCCTCGCGATGTCCTCCACCGCCATCGTGCTGCAGACGCTGGAGGAGAAGGGGCTGCGGCGCGGCGCGGTCGGCACCGCCGCCTTCGGGGTGCTGCTGTTCCAGGACCTCTCGGTCATCCCCCTGCTGGTGCTGCTGCCGCTGCTGGCGGTTGTCCCGGCCGCCACCGCGGCCGCGCATGCGGGGGGGCTGCACGGCTGGGTGCATGCCCTGGCCGTTCTGGCCGCGGTCGCGGTCATCATCGCGGGCGGCCGCTACCTCACCGGCCCCATCTTCCGCTTCATCGCCGCCGCGCGGCTGCGCGAGATCTTCACCGCGACCGCGCTGCTGCTGGTGATCGCGGTCACGGCGCTGATGACGGCCGTCGGCGTCTCCCCGGCGCTCGGCGCATTCCTCGCGGGCGTCATGCTGGCCGAGAACGAGTTCCGCCGCGAGCTGGAAGCCGATATCGAGCCGTTTCGCGGCATCCTCCTCGGCCTGTTCTTCATCACCGTCGGTGCGAGCCTCGATTTCGGGCTGGTCGTGCGCCACCCCTTCATCGTCCTCGGGCTGACGGTCGGGCTAATGGCGATCAAGGCCGAGGCGATGACGTGGCTGGGCCGCGCCTTCCACCTGACGCGCGCCGATGCCCGCATGGTCGGCGTGTCACTGTGTCAGGGCGGGGAATTCGCCTTCGTCCTCACCGGCTTCGTCATCACCGCCCATGTGCTGCCGGGGCCGCTGGGTCGGCTGCTCAACGCCGTCGTCGCCGTCTCCATGGTGCTCACGCCCCTGGTCTTCCTGGTGCATGAGCGGGTGATGACCGGCCCCGACCGCACGGACGGACCCGTGCCCGAGACGTCCGACTTCGACGCCGACCCGGAGGTGATCGTCGCCGGATATGGCCGTTTCGGCCAGATCGCTGCCCGCCTGATCCGGGCGAACGGCTTCCGCACCTCGGTTCTCGACATCAGTACGAGCCAGATCGAGCTGCTGCGCCGCTTCGGCCAGCGGGTGCAATACGGCGACGCCTCCCGGCTGGACCTGCTGCACGCGGCCGGCGCCGCGCGCGCCAAGCTGCTGGTCGTCGCGATCGACGACCGGGAAAAGGCTTTGGAGATCGTCGAGGCGGCGAAACAGGCCTTCCCGCAACTCGTCGTGCTGGCCCGCGCCTGGGATCGCCGCGCCGCTTACGATCTGTTGGATCACGGCGCGGACGCGGTCGAGCGCGAGACCTTCGAGGGCTCGCTCGCCCTGGGACGGGTGGCGCTGGAGCGGCTGGGCTTGCGCGCCCATCAGGCGCACCGTGCGGCGTTGCTGTTCCGCCGCCAGGACAAGCGGTTGTTCGAGAAGCTGCGTCCGCTGCGGGGCGACGACGCGGGCTTCGTGCTCGCCTCCCGCCAGAGTGCCGCGACCTTCGAGAAGCTGATGACGGCGGAGCGCGAGGGCGCTCGGCTGACGGACGCCGATCGAGGCTGGGACACCGCATCGATCCAGAAGGAGAAGGAGCTGGAGGACGGCGATTGAGCGGGCGTCGTGGCGGTTGGGACACAAACCTGCGACCGGGCGCACCGTGTTCCGCTTGGTGCTCGTATCGCCCGCCCACCACCGCCACCTACCGGGCTGTTGAAAATCAGCTTTTGGGAAGGAACGTCTTATGGGTCTTTTAGAATCTGTTGTCGGCGACCTCATGCAGGGTTCCGGCGGCTCGTCGCCGATGGGTAGCGTGTTGACGAACCTGCTGGGTGGCCAAGCAGGCGCGGGCGCTCAGCAATCTCCGTCCGGACAGGGTCAGGGCTCGGGCTTGGGCGTGGGCGGCGGTGGCCTAGCTGGCATCCTCTCTGCCTTCGAGCAGGCGGGCCTCGGTCATATCGCCCAATCCTGGGTCGGCAATGGGCCCAACCAAGCGGTTTCTCCCGGGCAGCTGCAGAACGTGCTCGGCCAGGATCAGGTGAATTCCATGGCGAACCAGGCAGGGATGCAGCCGAATGACTTCCTCGGGCAGTTGGCGCAGCATCTCCCCAATGCCGTCAACGCCATGACACCCAACGGGCAGCTTCCTGAAGGCACAGTCTCAGTCTGACGCCGCGCCCTGCCTCATCATCACCGTGGCCGGCGGGACCGGCGTCTCGTCCTCGGCGATCCAGGCGCGGAACAGCGTATAGCTCACCGCGAGCACGGCGGGGCCGATGAACAGCCCGATCAGCCCGAAGGCCGCCAGCCCGCCCAGAACCCCCACGAGCACGAGCAGCATCGGCAGGTTCGCCTCTTTGCGGATCAGCAGGGGCCGCAGCAGATTGTCGATAAGGATCGCGGCCACCGTCACCAACAGCAGCACCGTGCCCATGAGGTAGCGTCCGGAGACATACATCCAGATCACCGCCGGGATCAGGACGATCCCCGGCCCCGCCTGGGCGACGCAGCAGATGAACATGACCGCCGTCAGCACCGGGGCCAGCGGCACGCCCGCGAGCGCGAGCCCGATGCCGCCCACGACCGCGTCGGCGAGCGAGGTCAGCATCACGCCGAGGGCGACCGCGCGGATGGCGCGCCCCGCCAGCACCACCATCTGCTGGCCGCGATCCCCCGCCAGCCGATGGCCGAAGCGACTGGCGATGTCCGCGCCGGCTTCGCCATGCGTGCTCATGATGGCGACGATCGCCGTCGTCAGCAGAAACTGCAGCAGTAACCGGCCGAAGTTGCCGATGGAGGCAAGGAACCACTGGGCGATTGCCCCGGCATAGGGCGTCGTATGCGGCAGCGCCGTGCCGATGCCCTGGTTCTGGAACTTGCCCCAGAACTCGGCGGCCTTGGCGCCGACCAGCGGCAGGTCGGCAACCCAGCGCGGCACCGGGGGCACGCGCAGTCCGACCGCCGCCTTCACCAGCCCGATGAGACTGTCGATATGGCTGAGGATGGTGGTCACCGCGAGCCAGAACGGCACGACGAACAGCACCACGACGATCAGCGTCATCAGGGCAACCGCGAGGCCCCGGCTACCGCCCACCAGCCTCTGCAGCCGCAGCAGGAGCGGCCAGGTGGCGACGACGATGGTCGTTGCCCAGATCGTCGCCGGCAGGAACGGCCGCAGCACCCAGAGAGAGCAGAGGGCGAGGCCGCCGATGAACAGCATGAGCATCATCAGCCGGGTGGGGTCCGGCTTGTGGGGAGCGGGCGGCCCGCTGCCTGTGCCGCTGCCCTGGCCGCTCGCCCAGGCGCCACCCGAACCCGAGAGGCCGGGATCGGACATGTCGTCCGCCAAGGCGGGGCCCCTCAGGCCCGCGCCTGCTCCTGCTCCTCGGTCAGCGCGTGCGGCAGGTATTTGACGTAATCTTTCGGCACCACCTGCCAGAAACTCCCCAGCACCTGCTCCCAGTTGTGCAGCAGCATGGCGGCGTAGCGGCTGGTCGTCTCCTGCACGTGGCGCTCGATCAAGCCCCGCAACTTGCTCTCCCAATACGCGGCCTCGACGCGCTGCCACGTCAGCGTATCCGGGTTGATCCGGCTCTCGAGCATGCCCTCCGGGTCGTAGAGGAAGGCCACGCCGCCGGTGAAGCCCGCGCCGAAGTTGTCGCCGAACCGCCCGAGGATCGCGACCGTTCCGCCCGTCATGTACTCGCAGGCGTTGGAGCCGCAGCCTTCCACCACCGCCGTCGCGCCGGAATTGCGCACGGCGAAGCGCTCGCCGGCCTGACCCGCGGCGAAAAGCTGCCCCGAGGTCGCGCCATAGAGGCAGGTATTGCCGATGATCGTATTGGCGTTGCTGCGCATCTTGGACGAGGGCGCGACGCGAACGACGATGGTGCCCCCCGACAGCCCCTTGCCGACATAGTCGTTGGCGTCGCCGATGACCTCGAGCTTGAGGCCCTGGACCGAGAATGCGCCGAGCGACTGGCCGGCGGAGCCGCGCAGCCGCACGCTGACATGGCCCGCCGGCACGCTGGTCATGCCGAAGCGCCGCACGATGAGTGAGGAAAACTTCGTCCCGATCGCGCGGTGCGTGTTCCGGATGTTGTACTGGAGCTGCATCTTCTCGCGCCGCTCGAAGAAGGGCGTGGCGTCCGCGATCATCTGCGCGTCCAGCGTCTCCGGCACGGGATTGCGCTCGGTCAGCGTGCAGTAGCGTGGATAGGGGCCGGGATCGGCCTGCGCCAGGATCGGGTTGAGGTCGAGATCGTCCAGCAGATCGCTGCCGCGGCTGACCTGCTGCAGCAGATCCGTCCGCCCGATGATGTCGGTCAGGCTGCGGAAGCCGAGCCTCGCCAACGTCTCGCGCACCTCCTCGGCGATGAAGGAGAAGAGGTTGATGACCTTCTCGGGCGTGCCTTCGAACTTCGCGCGCAACGCCTCGTCCTGGGTGCAGACGCCGACCGGACAGGTGTTGGAATGGCACTGCCGCACCATGATGCAGCCCATGGCGACGAGGCTTGCCGTGCCAATGCCGAATTCCTCGGCGCCGAGCATCGCGGCGATCACCACGTCCCGCCCGGTCTTGAGGCCGCCATCGGTGCGGAGCTTTACCCGGTGGCGCAACCGGTTGAGCATCAGCACCTGATGCGCCTCGGACAGCCCCATCTCCCACGGCAGGCCGGCGTATTTCACGCTGGTGAGCGCGGAGGCGCCGGTGCCGCCCGAATGGCCCGAGATCAGGATCGCGTCCGCCTTCGCCTTGGCGACACCCGCCGCGATCGTGCCGATCCCCGAGCGCGAAACGAGCTTCACGCAGACGCTCGCCTCCGGGTTGATCTGCTTGAGGTCGTAGATAAGCTGGGCCAGATCCTCGATCGAGTAGATGTCGTGATGCGGCGGCGGGCTGATCAGCATGACGCCCGGCGTCGAATGGCGCAGCTTGGCGATCAGTTCCGTCACCTTGAAGCCGGGCAACTGTCCGCCCTCGCCCGGCTTGGCGCCCTGCGCCACCTTGATCTCGATCTCGCGGCAGTTGTTGAGGTAGTCCGCGGTCACGCCGAATCTCCCCGACGCGATCTGCTTGATCGCCGAGGATGCGTTGTCGCCATTGGCGCGGGGCTTCGACCGCTCGGGGTCCTCGCCGCCCTCGCCGCTGTCCGAGCGCGCGCCGATGCGGTTCATCGCGATCGACAGCGTCTCATGCGCCTCCGGCCCGAGGGCACCGAGCGAGATGCCAGGCGCGATCAGCCGCTTGCGGATTTCCGTGATGCTTTCGACATCTTCCAGCGGCACCGGCGTCAGCCCGTCCATCCGGAAGTCGAGAAGGTCGCGGAGGGCGACGGGCGGCAACCGGCGCACGCCCTCCGAGTAGCGGCGGAAGGTCGCGTAGCTGTCGGTCGCCACAGCCGTCTGCAGCACATGGATGAGGCTGCCCTCGAAGGCGTGCGTCTCACCGCCGCGCCGCATCTTGTAGATGCCGCCGACGGGTAGCGTCAGCACACCCTCGGCCCAGGCGATCTTGTGCAGCTCCAGCACCTTCCGCGCGATGCCGGAAAGCCCGATGCCCGAGATGCGGGACTGCATGCCGGGGAAGAACTCGCCGACCAGCGCGCGGGAAAGCCCGATCGCCTCGAAGTTGTAGCCGCCGCGATAGGAGGAGATCACGCTGATCCCCATCTTCGCCATGATCTTGAGCAGTCCCTTGTCGAGCGCCTTCTTGTAGCGCCCGATGGCGCCCTTCAGGCTCAGCTCGCCGAACAACCCGCGGCGATGACGGTCCGCGATCGACTCCTGCGCGATGTATGGGTTCACCGTCGTCGCGCCGACGCCGATCAGAACCGCCGCGTAATGCACATCGAGGCACTCGGCCGAGCGGACGTTGACGCTGGTGAAGGTGCGCAAGCTGGTGCGGACGAGATGCGTATGCACCGCACCCGTCGCGAGGATCATGGGGATGGGCACGCGATCCGGCCCCACCGCCTCGTCGCTGACCACGAGATGCGAAGCGCCCGCGCGCACCGCCTCCTCCGCCTCCTGCCGGATGCGGTCAAGGCCGCGCCGCAGCCCCGCCTCGCCATCCGCGAGCGCGAAGGTCGCGTCGATCGCGGCGACCGCCTCGCCCAGCTTCTCGCGCATGGCGATGAACTCGCCGGTCGAGAGGATCGGGCTGTTGAGCTGCAGAATGTCGAACTGGTGCTCGCCCTCCTCCAGCACGTTGCCGAGATTGCCGAGCCGCGTCTTGATCGACATGACGCGCGTCTCGCGCAGGCTGTCGATGGGCGGGTTGGTGACTTGGCTGAAGTTCTGCCGGAAGTAGTGATGCAGCCCGCGATAGCGGTCGGAGAGAACGGCGACGGGCGTATCATCGCCCATGCTGCCGGTCGCCTCGTTCGCATCATCGACCATCGGCTGGAGGATGGTCTCCATCTCCTCGAGCGTGGCGCCGATGGTCAACTGCCGCCGGCGCAGCGCCTCCGTCGTCAGCAGCACGGGCTCGACCGTGTCCGTCTTGACCAGATCGTCGATGACGACGATACGCTTGGCCCACTCGCCGAAGGGGTGGCGGTCCGCCAGCATGTCCATGGCGGCGGCGTTGTCGTAGAAGCGCGGCTCGTCGAGGTCGACCGCGATCATCTGCCCGGGACCCACGCGCCCCTTCTCGACGATCGACGCCTCATCGAACTTCACCATACCGGTCTCGGAGCCGACGACGAGCATGCCATGACTGGTCACGGTGTAGCGCAGCGGCCGCAGCCCGTTGCGGTCGAGCCCCGCGACGACCCAGCGTCCGTCGGTCGCGGTGATGGCGGCGGGACCGTCCCACGGCTCCATCACGGCGTTGCAGTATTCGATCATGGAGCGGTGCGCCTCGGGCATCGAGGAAGTGGCGCCGATCGAAGGCGGGATCATCATCGCCTTGACCATCGGCGCGTCGCGCCCCGAGCGCACCAGAAGCTCGAAGACGTTGTCGAGCGAAGCGGTATCCGATCCGCCCGCCTGCACGACCGGCTTGATGTCCTCCATGAAGTTGTCGAGCAACTCGGAGGATAGCCGGGTCTCGTGGCTCTTCATCCAGTTGATGTTGCCGTTGACGGTGTTGATCTCGCCGTTATGGGCGAGCGCGCGGAACGGTTGCGCCAGCTTCCATGTGGGGAAGGTGTTCGTCGAATAGCGCTGATGGTAGATCGCGAAACGCGACACGAAGCGCGGGTCGAGCAGATCGGGGTAGAACTCGGTCAGGCTCTCGGCGAGGAACATGCCCTTGTAGACGATCGACCGGCAGGACAGCGAACAGAAATAGAGGTCCGGGATCTGCGCCGCGATGGTCTGCCGCTCGATCCGGCGGCGGATGACATAGAGATCGCGCTCGAACTCGACCTCGGAGACGCCGCGCGCGTTCCACAGCATGATCTGCTCGATCTCGGGGCGCGTCGCATTGGCCTTCTCGCCGATGCAGGCGACGTTGATCGGCACCTGCCGCCAGCCGTAGATCTGGTAGCCGAGGGCGAGAATTTCGGTCTCGACGATCTCACGGCAGCGCTCCTGGGCGCCGAGATCGGTCTTCGGCATGAAGACTTGCCCGACCGCGATGGGGCCGGGACGCAGCACGGCACCGCTGCGCTCGACGGCGGCGGCGAAGAAATCCTGGGGAATCTCGATATGAATGCCCGCGCCATCGCCGGCTTGCCGTCGGCATCGACGGCCCCCCGGTGCCATACGGCCTTCAGCGCGTCGATGCCGGCCTGCACCACATCCCGCCGCCGGCGGCCATCGAGCGCCGCGATCATGCCGACGCCGCAGGCATCGTGCTCCTGAGAGGCGTCATACGTACCCGCAAGGGCGGTGGTGTTGCGCGCCCAATCGCTCAGGAACTCGCCGCCGCTTTCCAGCATCGCGCTTTCGGTCTCGATCATGTCAGGCATGGCGTTTCTCCCTGGTCGTGCGGCAGAGGCCGCCGCGGTCCGCGCGAAGGCGGCATTTTAGTCGCTGCGTGCCCAGCCCTACTGCTTACTCAGTCCCCACTGCATGCCCCGCCGTGCCGCGGCGCACGAGGATCGCTACTGCGTGCTCAGCCCTTGCGCGCTCAATTTATCGGCGTCAGCCTGCAGAACCTGCGTCGCCGCCTGTTCGATCCAGGCATGCCCCTCCGCCACCATCTGCTGCGTCAGGCCGGGCGTCGCCGCCTGCAGCTTCATGCCGACGGGCGTCTGATAGAAGGCGAGAATCTGCTCCATCTCGGGCGTCGTGAAGACATGGCCGTAATTGGCCGCGACGGACGCGATGAACTGCGGCTCCAGAGCTTTCAGATCGGGCACCAGAATGTCGTCGACGATGCCCTCCACCTTCTCCGGCGGCTGCTTGTTGCGCGCGGCGAGGCTATCGACCAGCACGATGCGCAGGCCGCCCAGGGCCGCATCCGCGACCTGCCGGATGCCGATCGCTTCGACGACCTGGGTGGCAAGCGCCATCTGGTCGGCGGAGAGCGCGGCGTCATCGGCGCGGGCGATGCCCGAGCCCCAGCAGACACCGGCAGGCACGCCCGTGGCGATCACGAGACCCAGCGCCGCCTTCCGAAGCTGGCCGCTCATTCCGCGGCGACCGCGACAGCCGCGGGCGCGCGGATGTAGTCGTGCATCTGCGCCGCCACATCCTGCCCGTCCTTGATGGCCCAGACGACGAGGCTGGCGCCGCGCACGATGTCGCCCGCCGCGAAGACGCCCGGAACCGAAGTCATGAAGCTGCGGTGGTTGACCTTCAGCGTCCCCCAGCGGCTGACCTCCAGCCCCTTCTCGCCGAACATGCGCGGCATGTCCTCGGGGTCGAAGCCCAGCGCCTTGATGACGAGATCGGCCTCGACGGTGAAATGGCTGCCCGCCACGGGCTCGACCGACTGGCGGCCGGAGGTATCGGGCAGGCCGAGATGCATCCGCACCGCACGCACGCCCGTGACGTGGTCGTCACCGAGGAAGGCCTCGGGCGCGGAGAGCCAGACGAACTGCACGCCCTCCTCCTCGGCGTTCTTCACCTCGCGCAGCGAGCCCGGCATGTTGGCGCGGTCGCGGCGATAGAGGCACTGCACCGAGGTGGCGCCCTGACGAACGGCGGTGCGCACGCAATCCATGGCGGTGTCGCCGCCGCCGATGACGACGACGCGCTTGCCGTCGGCGTTCAGCAGCCCTGAGTCGAAATCGGGCACGACCTCGTCGAGGCCGCGACGGTTGGAGGCGGTGAGGTAGTCGAGCGCCGGCACGATCCCGGCGAGCCCCGAACCCGGGCCGCCGATGTCGCGCGCCTTGTAGACGCCGGTTGCGATCAGAACGGCGGCATGCTTCTGGCGAAGCTCCGCGAAGGACATGCCCCCGCTGCCGATCGCGGTATCGAGGTGGAACTGGACGCCGCATTCCTCGAGGTAGCGCCAGCGCCGGATGACGATGTCCTTCTCCAGCTTGAAGCCAGGGATGCCGTAGATCATCAGCCCGCCCGGGCGGTCGTAGCGGTCATAGACATGGACCTGATAGCCGTGGCGGCGCAGGCGCTCGGCGGCGGCGAGGCCGCCCGGTCCGGCGCCGATGATGCCGATGGATTCCGGCCGTTCATGGCTCGGCTGCACCGGCTTGACCCAGCCGCGCTCGAAGGCGGTGTCGGTGATATAACGCTCGACCGCGCCGATGGTGACGCTGTCGAAGCCCTTCTCGATGACGCAGTTGCCCTCGCAGAGCCGGTCCTGCGGGCAGATGCGGCCACAGATCTCGGGAAAGCTGTTGGTCATGGAGGAGACCTCGTAGGCCTCCTCTAGCCGGCCCTCGGCGGTCAGCCTGAGCCAGTCGGGAATATGGTTTCCAAGCGGGCAGTGCACCGAGCAGAAGGGCACGCCGCACTGGCTGCAACGGCTCGCCTGTTCCGAGGCGCGAGCGGGATCGAAGCGGTTGTAGATCTCGTCGAAATCCTGGCGGCGCAGATCGACGGCCCGCTTCTGCGGAATCTGCTGCGGCGTGTGCACGAACTTCAACATGCGCTCGGTCATGGGGATGTGCTCCTCCTGAAGGGCGCGGACGCAAGCGCGCGCACGCGGAACGGGACAAGACATTCTTAACCCGATTTCCGGCCTCTGCGAAGGCGAATCCGAAGACGAAACAGCGATGCTGACCTATCGGCGCCGCATATCACCAATCCGTGACCACGCGCCGTAGTCGTTTCGGACAATTAGGTCCGCATCGGTCCTTTCAATCCGGAGGCTGCCGGGTGAGCGCCTGTTCGATCAGCGCGACCGTCTCGGGGATGCCGTAGAGTGCCACGAACCCGCCGAAGCGCGGCCCCTCCGTCTGGCCCAGCAGCACCTGATAAAGACAGCCGAACCAGTCCTTCAGCGCGCCAAAGGGATGCCGCTTGCCGACCTCGTAGACGGCGGTCTGGATATCCTCGGCCGACGTGCCGGGCGGCAGGCCACGCAGCGTCTCGGCGAGATCCGCCAAAGCCGCCCGCTCGATCTCGGTCGCTTCTCGGAACTGCTTCTTCGGCCGCACGAAGTCCTGGTAGTAGGTGACCGCGTGGCCGACCAACTGGGCCAGGAACGGCGCCGTCTCGGGCGTGAGGTCAGGCGAGTAGCGCCGGATGAACCCCCACAGCATGTCCGGCGTCTCGGCGTTCACGACACTCGCGAGGTTCAGCAGCATGCCGAAGCCGATCGGGCTGCCGGCATCCTCCGGCACCGGCCCGCCATGGATGAACCAGGCGGGGTTGCTCTCGTCCACCGTCTCCCCCCGCTGAGCCTGGGCTTGCGCCTTGGCCACATAAGCGAGGTAGTCGTCCACCGCGCGGGGGATCACGTCGAAGAACAGCCGTTTGGCGCGCTGCGGCTGATTGAACATGAACAAGGACAGGCTCTCGGCCGGGGCGTATTTCAGCCAGTCTTCGATCGAGAGGCCGTTGCCCTTGGACTTGCTGATCTTCTGGCCGCGGTCATCCAGGAACAGCTCGTAATTGAAGCCGGCCGGGGGCTCCGCCCCCAGGATGCGGCAGATCGCGCCCGAGAGCTTCATGCCCTCGATGTGGTCCTTGCCCGCCATCTCGTAATCCACGCCGAGCCCCGCCCAGCGCATCGCCCAGTCGGCCTTCCATTGCATCTTGGCGCCGCCGCCCGTCACCGGCGTCTCGTAGACGGTGCCGTCATCGGGGTCGCGCCAGCCGACGGTGCCTGCCTCGGCATCCACCTTCTCGATCAGCACCTGCATGACGATGCCGGTCCGGGGATGGAGCGGCAGGATGGGCGAATAGGTCGCCCGCCGCTCGGGCCCCAGCGTCGGCAGCACGACCGCCACGATCTCGTCGTGGTGGCGGAGCGCCTGCCGCAGCGCCTCGTCGAAGCGCCCGGAGCGATAGGCATCGGTCGCCGAGATGAATTCGTAGTCGAAGCCGAAGCCGTCGAGGAAGGCGCGCAGCCGGGCGTTGTTATGCGCGCCGAAACTCTCATGCGTGCCGAAGGGATCGGGCACATCGGTCAGCGGGCGGCCGAGAAACTCGCGCAGCTGATCGCGGTTCGGCACGTTGTCGGGCACCTTGCGCATGCCATCCATATCGTCGGAGAAGGCGATGAGGCGGGACGGCAGGCCGGTCAGCGCGGTAAAGGCCTGTCGCACCCAGGTGGTGCGAGCCACTTCCCCGAAGGTCCCGATATGCGGCAGGCCGGAGGGGCCGTAGCCGGTTTCGAACAGCGCCACGTCCTTGCCGGTCGCCTGCATGCGGGCGGCCAGTTTCGCCGCCTCCTCGAAGGGCCATGTCTTCGGGGGCCATGTCTTCGGGGGCCAGATCTTCGGCGCCGGCTCGGTGCGTGCTAGCTCGTTCATGCCAAGAGTCACTAGGAAAGGCGCGTAGCCCGGTCAATGACGGTTGCGGTATGAGTGTGTCCCGCCCCTCCGGGGCCGCGGCACTGCCGGAATGGCCTGCGCTCGTCGCGGGCACCGGCATCGCCGGCCTGCTGACGGCCGATGGCGAGATGCTGTCCCTGCCGGCGGCCGAGGCGGTGTCGCAGCTGCACGCGCTGGGGCCGCCGCTCCTCATCCACGCCCCGGCGACGTGGCGGCGGCTCGGCGTGGCCCCGATGGCGGCCTACGATCTGCTCGAACTCTTCGCCTTCGTCCGTCCCGCCGTGGCCGCCGTGCCGACCGCGCGGGGTCTGGCCGAGGCGCTCGGCCTGCCCATGCCCGCGCCGGGGCTGGAGCGGGCGGCGACGGCGCTCCCCGGAATCGCGGTCGCACTCCTCGGCCGGTTGCGGGAGGAGGCCCATCTGCCCGGGAACAAGGACGCCGCGGCGCTCGCGAGTCGCATGGGCCGCGCCGGCTGGGCCTGGGGGCCGATCGTCGCCGAGGTGCTGACCCTGGCCGGCGCGCCGGGCGGCTCGCCCAAGGACAACAACGCCTTCCGCGTCTGGCGCCGGCTGCCGGAATGGGAGGAGCAGGGACCGCCGCCCGTGCCGTCCTCGCTGCCGGTCTCCTCGGTGGAGGCCCGCGCCCGGCTCGCCCAACTGGTCGGACCCGACGCCGAACAGCGACAGGGCCAGGCCGACTACGCATCGGCGGCGGCGGCGGCCTTCGAGCCGCGGCGCATCGAGGGCGCGCCGCATATGGTGCTGGCCGAGGCCGGCACGGGCACCGGCAAGACGCTCGGCTATGTGGCCCCCGCGAGCCTCTGGGCGGAGCGCAACCACGCGCCGGTCTGGATCAGCACCTTCACCCGCCACCTCCAGCGGCAGGTGGAGAGCGAATTGGAGCGGCTGTTCCCCGACCCGGTCGAGCGCCGCCGCCGCGTCGTGCTGCGCAAGGGCCGCGAAAACTACCTATGCCTGCTCAACATGGAGGACGCCGTCACCGCGGCGCTTACCGGCATGAGCCCGGCGCTGACGACGCCGCTCGGCCTCATCGCGCGCTGGGCGGCGGTCACGACCGATGGCGACATCCTCGGCGGCGACCTGCCCGGCTGGTTCATCGAGATCTTCGGCGCGCCCCTCGTCGGGAGCCTCGCCGACCGGCGTGGCGAATGTCTCTACGCCGCCTGCACGCATTGGAAGCGCTGCTTCGTGGAGCATGGCATCCGCCGCGCGCGGGAGGCGGACCTCGTCGTCGCCAATCATGCCCTGGTGCTGACGCAGGCGGCCTGGGGCGGGCTCGACGACGCCTATGTGCCGACGCGCTACGTCTTCGACGAGGGCCACCACCTGTTCGACGCGGCCGACGCCGCCTTCGCCGCCGAACTCTCGGGGCGCGAGGCGTCCGAGTTGCGGCGCTGGATGCTGGGCGCCGAGGGCGCGCGGTCGCGCGGGCGGGGCCTTTCGGCGCGCATCGGCGATCTCGTGGTCGACCGGCCCGACCTGCTCGCCCCGCTGGAGGCGGCGCTGACGGCGGCGCGCGCGCTGCCCGCGCCGGGCTGGAGCAGCCGCATCGCGGGTGAGCCGCCGGTCCCGCCGCCGGAGGGCGTGGCCGCGCCCGAACCCACGACGGGCAACCCCTCGGAGGCCTTCCTGTTCGCGATCCGGGCGCAAATCCTGGCACGCCTCCACGGCACGCAGGAGGACGACGCGCGCGCCAGCTTCTCCGCCGAATGCGACCTCTACCCGGTGACGCCCGAGATGACGGCGGCGAGTGTCGTGCTGAAACGCGCGCTGGGCCGGCTGGCCGAACCCCTGACGACGCTCATGCAGCGGCTGCTCGCGCGGCTCGACGACGAAGCCGAGGACCTCGACCCTGCCACCCGCGCGCGGATCGAGGGCATGGGCCGGACGATCAAGCGCCGCGCGGTCGAGCCGCTGCGCGCGTGGCAGGCCATGCTGACCGAACTCGCCGAGCCAAGGCCGGCCATGGGCCAGCTGCTCGGCCATGTGCAGTTCCTGCGCCTCGACCGCAGCGAGATGGGCGTGCGGGACGTGGCCTTGCTGCGCCACTGGCTCGACCCGACGGTGCCGTTCTCGAGCGTTCTCGCCGCCCCCGCGCATGGGCTGCTGGTGACCTCGGCGACGCTGCGCGACGGCGGCGAGGAAGACCCCGAGCAGGCCTGGGCGGTGGCCGAGGCGCGCATCGGCACGAACCACCTGCCCTTGCCCGCCATCCGCGCCAGCCTGCCGAGCCCCTTCGACTACGCCGCGCGCACCCGCGCCTTCGTCGTCAACGATGTCGACAGCGGCGACCCCGCCGCCCTCGCCGCCGCCTATCGCACGCTGTTCCTGGCCTCGGGCGGCGGTGGCCTCGGCCTGTTCACCGCCATCGGCCGCCTGCGCTCGGTCCATCGCCGCATCGCGCCCATGCTGGAGCAGGCGGGAATTCCGCTCTATGCCCAGCACATCGACGCGATGAACAACGCGACGCTGGTCGATATCTTCCGCGCCGAGGAAGACAGCTGCCTGCTCGGCACGGATGCGATGCGGGACGGCGTCGACGTGCCCGGCCGCGCGCTCCGGCTCGTCGTCTTCGAGCGCGTGCCCTGGCCGCGCCCGGACATCCTGCACCGCGAGCGCCGCATCCACCTCTCGGGCGCGGCACCCAAGGAGTATGACGACCGCATAGCTCGTCTGCGGCTGCGCCAGGCTTTCGGGCGTCTCATCCGCCGGGTAGACGACCGGGGCGTCTTCGTGCTGCTCGACCGTCGCACGCCGACCCGGCTGCTGTCGGCCTTTCCGCCGGGGGTCGAGGTACGTCGCGTCGGATTGGCCGAGGCGGCATCGACGACCGAAGCCTTTCTGCGCGGCGAAGGAGCCCTACCCACCCATGAGTGACCGGCCAACCCATGAGCGACCGGTCGACCCATGAGCGAGCTGACGCGCGGCATGCGCGGGGCGGCGATGTTCATGCCCCGCCCGGCGCGGCCGAAGCTGATCATCGCCGCGATGCTCATCTCGACCTTCATGGCGGCGGTCGAGGTCACCGTCATCAGCACGGCGATGCCGACGATCGTGGCAAAGCTCGGCGGCTTCCGGCTGTTCTCCTGGACCTTCGGCATCTACCTGCTGACCCAAGCGGTGATGACGCCGCTTTACGGCCGCCTCGCCGACAGCTTCGGCCGCCGCGCCGTCTATCTCGGCAGCACCGCGCTGTTCCTGCTGGGCTCGCTGCTCTGCGGCTGCGCCTGGAGCATGGTCTCGCTCATCGCGTTCCGCGCCATCCAGGGGATCGGCGGCGGCGGCCTCGCGCCCATGGCGACGACGATCATCGGCGATATCGCCAAGCCCGAGGACCGCGCGCGGATCATGGGCTATGTCAGCGGCATCTGGGGCATCGCGGCCATCGCCGGGCCGCTGCTCGGCGCCTTCTTCGTCCATACCTTGGGCTGGCCCTTCGTCTTCTGGGTCAACCTGCCGATCGGCCTCATCACCATGACGATGGTCGCGCGCTTCCTGCACGAGCCGCCGCAGGGCAAGACCCACGCCCCGATCGACCTGCCCGGCTGCGCGCTGCTGATCGTGGGCCTCGGCATCATGATGGCGGCGCTGGTCGACTTCGATCAGCTGCGGCTGCCGGTGCTGCTCGGGCTGCTCGCGGTCGCGGTCGCGGCACTCGCGGGCTTCGGGCTGCGGGAGAGGCAGCTGCGCCATCCGCTGCTGCCGCTGCATCTCATCCGCCGCCCGCTGCTGCTCGCGGCGAACGGTTCGGCGCTGCTCGCCGGCGGCTTGCTGATCGGCATGACCGCCTTCCTGCCGAACTGGGTGCAGGGCGTCACCGGCGGCGGCGCGCTGGCAGCGGGCATCAACCTCGGCATCATGACGGTCGCTTGGACGATCGCGAGCATGACGCTCGGCCGCGCCATCGGGCGGATCGGCAACCGGCCCATGGCCGTCGGCGCCGCCCTCGTGCTGTTGGCGGGGAGCGTGGGGCTGCTATTCGCCGCCGCGGACCGCAGCCTGCTCTGGGTCGATCTGGTGTCGATCCCGATGGGCGCCGGCATGGGCCTCACCAGCATCGTCTTCACGGTCGCGGTGCAGTCCGGCGTCTCCCATACCGATCGCGGCCGGGCCACGGCGCTGTTCTTCTTCTGCCGGCTGATGGGTCAAGCGCTCGGCGCGGCGGCTTTCGGCGGGGTCCTGAACGCGGGCCTCACCCATGCCGGCCGGTCCGACGTTCTGCGTATGCTGGTCAACCCGCATATCCGGATGGAGCTTTCACACCCCGATCTCCTGCAGCTGGTCGCGCTGCTCAACGACGCCCTTCATGGCGTGTTCATCCTCGGCGTCATTCTCTCAGCCGGAGTACTGTTGGTCGCAATACTTACTCCGAGGTAAATGGAACGCGCTCGCACCGGCACGGATTCTTACCCCGACACTGAACTACGACGCTCCATCCTTGTCCTGACGCCATCATCTTGTTGTAAAGGACCGCCGATATCGGCATGGTCTTTTGTAGCGCGAGCGGAGGGCTTCGTTGAGATTGGGTGTCAAAGCCAGAGTTGCAGCCATGCGCGCGATTTTCGCGCTTCCGGTCGGCGATGCGGAACTGGCACGCTCGCAGCTTGATGCTTTTTCCAAGCAGATTCCGCGGCTCTATCTGATCCTGTCGTTCAACGCCATTGCGCTGGCGGTGACGCATGCCCGCACCGCGCCGCTATACCTGACACTCTACGTCCCTCTCCTGCTCTGCGGGCTGTGCACCGTCCGCGCCATCTTCTGGAGGCGACTCCGCGTCGACGCGCTCAGCGCCGAGGAGGCTGTCGACCGGCTGCGCACGACCATGTACCTCGTGGCGGTTCTGGGCCTCACCTTCACCGTCTGGTCGCTCAGCCTCTACCCCTACGGCGGCGCATTCGCGAAATGTCATGTCGCCTTCTACATGTCGATCACCGTCATCAGCTGCATCCTGTGCCTGATGCATCTGCGCGGGGCCGCGCTGCTGCTGACCGCAATTGTCGTGACACCCTTCACCATCTTCTTCCTCATCACCGGCAACATGGTGCTCATCGCCATGGTGCTGAACCTGATCCTTGTCACCGGCGGGCTGATCGGCATCATGCTCAGAAACTACGATGACTTCGCGGGGCTAGTCCGCTCGCGCCGGGTGCTCATCGACCGCCAGCAGCAGATGCAGGCGCTCAGCGACGAGAATCTGCGGCTTGCCTACTCGGACAGCCTGACCGGACTGCCCAACCGCCGCAGCTTCCTCACACGGCTGGACAAGACGATCCTCGCCGCCAGACGCGATTCCACCCGCTTCGCGGTGGCGCTTCTCGATCTCGATGGTTTCAAGAGCGTAAACGACGTCTATGGCCACGCGGCCGGCGACGATCTCCTCGTCATCGTCGGGCGGCGGCTGGAGAGTGCCGTCAGCCCGAACATCTTCCTCGCGCGGCTCGGAGGGGATGAATTCGGCGTGATCCTGACGGGGTTCTCATCGAACGCCGAGGTCATGACCTTGGGGCGCGACATTCTGGCGTTGCTGCGCGCACCCTGCATCCTTAAGGACAAGGCGGTCGCGGTCGCGGGCTCGATCGGCGTCGCGATCTACCCGGAAGTCGGGCAGACGGCCGAAGATCTGTTCGAACGCGCCGACTACGCGCTCTACTTCGGCAAGCAGACGCAGAAGGGCCAGGTCATCATCTTCTCCGAAAGCCACGCCGAGACCGTCCGCCTTAACGGGCGGATCGAGCAGGCGCTGCGGCGCGCCGATTTCGAGGCGGAGATGGACCTCGTCTATCAGCCGATCGTCGATTCTATCACCAACCGCATCATTGGTTTCGAGGCCCTGGCACGCTGGCACAACCCGGAAATCGGGCTCGTCAGCCCGCATGTCTTCCTGCCCCTGGCCGAGCGGCGGCAGTTGATCGGCCAGATCACCGAGACCTTGCTGCGCAAGGCGCTGCGCGCGGCGCAGCCCTGGCCGCCGCACTTCACGCTCAGCTTCAACCTCTCGACCCGCGACCTCATCAATCCGGGCACGATGACCGCGGTGCGGGAGATGGTGATCGAGAGCGGCATCGAGCCCGACCGGGTCGAGTTCGAGATCACCGAAACCGCTGCGATCGAAGATTTCGCCGAAGCCTTCGTCGGCATCAGCCAGCTGCGCGCGCTCGGCGCGCGGATCACCCTCGACGACTTCGGCGCGGGCTTCTCGAGCCTCGGTCACCTGCTGCGGCTGAAGCTCGACAAGATCAAGATCGACGGCCGCTTCGTGCGCGACATCGACCGCAGCGACGCCGCCTCGAGCATCATCCGCTCCGTCGTCAACCTGTGCCGCGATCTTGACATCGCCTGCGTGGTCGAGGGCGTGGAGACCGAGGAACAGCGCGTCATGCTCGAGGAACTCGGCTGCCGGCTCATGCAGGGCTACCTGTTCAGCCGGCCGATCCCGGCGAGCGCGATCGCCGCGCTGATGGCGTCCGACGCCGAGATGGGCGTGACCCTGGCAGCCCTCGCCGCCCGCTGACGGCGCGCCGCACAGATGTATATCCGATCACGTCGCGGATCACGTAGCCGATCGCGTAGGGGGGCCGAGGGTTGTTCGCTGCTGCGATATCGCCGACTGTAGCGCGATGCGCCGCAGGCGGAGAGACGCGACGATGGACAGACAACCGCAGCCCTTCAGCGATGCCGCGTCTCCCGACACTTACAAGTGGGTGGCGCTGAGCAACACGACGCTCGGCATGCTGGCGGCCACAATCAACAGCTCCATCCTGCTCATCAGCCTGCCGGCCGTGTTCCGCGGCATCGGGCTGCGCGCGCTCGATCCCGGCAACATCAACTATCTGCTTTGGGCGATCATCGGCTACATGATCGCGACCGCGGTGCTCGTCGTCTCCTTCGGGCGCCTCGGCGATCAGCATGGCCGGGCGCGGATGTACAGCCTGGGCTTCGCGATCTTCACCGTCTCGGCGCTGGCTCTCGGCCTGCTGCCAGGCCAGCGCGATTTCGCCGCGACCTATCTCATCGTCGTGCGCGTCATCCAGGGGATCGGCGGCGCGCTGATCATGGCCAACTCGACCGCGATCCTGACCGACGCCTTCCCGCCCAGGGAACGCGGCTTCGCTCTCGGCATCAACGTCGTCGCCGCGATCGGCGGGCAGTTCCTCGGCCTCGTCATCGGCGGCCTGCTGGCCGACACCGACTGGCGGCTCGTCTTCTGGGTCAACGTGCCGGTCGGCCTGATCGGCACGATCTGGGCCTATCTCAAGCTGCGCGACGGCCCCCGCTCGACCCTCCGCCACCGGATCGACTGGGCCGGCAACATCACCTTCGGCCTCGGGCTCGTGTTCATCCTCAGCGCGATCACCTACGGCATCCAGCCCTACGGGCATCAGGTCATGGCCTGGACCAGTCCGAAGGTGCTCACGCTCTTCGCACTCGGCTTCCTGTCGCTCGGCGTCTTTCTGCTGGTGGAGCGGGTGGTGGACCGGCCGATGCTGGACTTCCGGCTGCTCCGCATCGCGCCTCTCGCCTACGGCAATATCGCGAACCTCAGCTCCTCCATCGGGCGCGGCGGGCTGCAGTTCATGCTCATCATCTGGCTGCAGGGCATCTGGCTGCCGCTGCACGGCTATTCCTTCGAGAATACGCCGCTGTGGTCGGCCATCTTCATGCTGCCGTTGACGATCGGCTTCCTGCTCGCGGGACCGCTCTCGGGCTACTTCTCCGACAGGCTCGGCGGGCTGCGCTTCGCGCTCGGCGGCATGGGGCTGGGTGCCGCGAGCTTCATCGCGCTCATGCTGCTCCCGGCCGACTTCTGTTATCCCGTCTTCGCCGTGCTGTTGTTCGCGAACGGCCTCGGATCGGGGCTGTTTGCGGCACCGAACATGACGCAGATCATGAATTCCGTGCCCGCGCATGAGCGGGGCCAAGCCTCGGGTCTGCGGGCGACCACCACCAACGTCGGCACGGTCATGTCGATCGGCGTGTTCTTCAGCCTGATGCTGGCGGGGCTCGCGTCGAGCCTGCCGCGCTCGATGGAGTCCGGGCTCATCGCCCAGCACGTGCCCCCGGCGGTCGCGCATCAGGTGGCGATGACGCCGCCGGTTTCGAGCCTGTTCGCGGCCTTCCTCGGCTATAACCCGATGGGCCAGCTCATCCCGCCGCAGGTGCTGCATGCCCTGCCGCCCGCCAGCGTCGCGACGCTGACCGGCAAGGCGTTCTTCCCCGGTCTGATGTCCGGGCCCTTCAAGCACGGGCTCGCCTTCGCCTTCAGCGTCTCGGCGCTGCTTTATCTGCTGGCGGCGCTCGCCTCCTGGCGCGGCGGGATGCGTCGTCCGGCTGAGGCCGAGCCCGCCGCGCGGGCGCCCGAGGCTCGCACGGCGGAACCCGGCGGCGAGCCGGCCCGCTGCCGTGGCTAGAGCGGCGGCATGACGGAGCTTCTCACGCCGCGCCTCCGATTGCGTCCATGGCGGCCAGAGGATCGCGCGCCCTTCGCCGCGATCAACGCCGAGCCCGCCGTGCAGCGCTACCTGCGGCCCACGAGCCGCACCGCGTCGGACGCCCTGCTCGACCGGATCGACCAGCATGTCACGCTTCATGGCTGGGGCTTCTGGGCGGTGGAGGAGCGCGAGGGCGGCACGCTCATCGGCCTCTGCGGCCTCGCGCATATCCAGTGGGAGGCGTTCTTCACGCCCGCCGTCGAGATCGGCTGGCGTCTGTCGACGCCCTGGCAGGGGCGCGGCCTCGCCCGCGAGGCGGCCGAGGCCGTGCTGGACTTCGCCTTCGGCCGGCTCGGTCTCGACCGCGTCGTCGCCTTCACCGTGCCGGCGAACACGCCGTCCTGGGGGCTGATGGAGCGTCTCGGCATGCGGCGCCTGGGGGAATTCGACCATCCGCAACTGACGGAGGACGACCCGCTGCGGCATCATGTCGCATACGCCGTGACCGCCGCCGACCGACGAAAGACGCGCGACCTGCCCGAAGCGTGATCGGCCGCCGCCATCCCTCCCCCCTGTCCCCTTCGGCATCGGAGGGTTAGACTTCCCGCTCGAAGATACGACATCCCCAAGACCTGACATTCCAAGGAAACGCCATGAGCTACCAAGCCGAATCCGGCCGCTACGAAGCCATGCCTTATCGCCGCTGCGGCCAGTCCGGCCTCGACCTGCCGGCTATCTCCCTCGGCCTCTGGCACAATTTCGGTGGCGTGGACGTGTTCGAGACCGGCCGCGCCGTGATCCGCCGAGCCTTCGACCGCGGCGTCACGCATTTCGACCTCGCCAACAACTATGGACCCCCGTATGGCTCGGCCGAGGAGAACTTCGGCCTGATCCTCAAGAAGGATTTCCACGCCCACCGCGACGAGCTGGTCATTTCCAGCAAGGCCGGCTGGGACATGTGGCCGGGACCCTACGGCTTCGGCGGCAGCCGCAAATACCTCATTGCCAGCTGCGACCAGAGCCTCAAGCGGATGGGGCTCGACTATGTCGACATCTTCTATTCGCATCGCCCGGACCCCTCGACGCCGCTCGAGGAGACGATGGGCGCCCTCGCCCAACTCCATCGCCAGGGTAAGGCACTCTATGTCGGCATTTCCTCCTACGGCCCGGAGCTGACACGCAAGGCCGCCGCCATCCTGAAGGACCTCGGGGTGCCGCTGCTCATCCACCAGCCGTCCTATTCCATGCTCAACCGCTGGGTGGAGGAGGGGCTGCTCGATACGCTCACCGAAATCGGCACCGGCTGCATCGCCTTCTCGCCGCTGGCACAGGGGCTGCTGACGGACAAATACCTCAATGGCGTGCCCGAGGGGACGCGCGCCGCCAAAGGCAGCTCCTTCGACCAGAGCCTGCTCACCGACGACAACATCAACCGCGTGCGGGCGTTGAACGGCATCGCGCAGAAGCGCGGTCAGTCGCTCGCGCAGATGGCGATCGCCTGGGTGCTGCGCGGCCCGGCCGTCACCTCGGCCCTTATCGGCGCCCGCAACGTGCGCCAGCTGGATGACGCGCTGGACGCCGCGAAAAATCTCGCATTCTCCGACGCCGAGCTTGCCGAGATCGACCGGCACGCGCAGGAAGGCGGCATCGACCTCTGGCGGGGCGTTTCCTCCCACTCCTCCTGACCGACCGCGCGGCGGGGGTGGAGGTCGTCCGAAGGAGAGCCGACGCATGACCGATGCCGCCGAACCCCGCGCCGCGACTGAAGCCGACACGGATACCGACGGCACGGGCGCTCGGCCCTACGCCGTCGGCGGCTCGCTTTCGCTGCAGGAGCGGCAGTACCGCACGCTGAAGAACGCCGACATGTTCGGCGTCTTCGACCTCAGCGGGAACATCAACCCCTATGAGAACGGCACGGAGGGGCTCTACAACCGCGACACCCGCCACCTCTCGCTATTCGACCTGACCATCGGCGGCGGCCGCCCGGTGCTGCTGAGTTCCACGCTCCGCGACGACAACGCCGCCCTCATCTGCGATCTGGCCAACCCCGACCTGTCGCAGGATGGCCGCGTGGTCGTCGACCACAGCGTCATCCACCTTCGCCGCACGCGCTTCATGATCAATGCGACCTGTTTCGAGCGCATCCAGCTGCGCAGCTTCTCGAGCAGGCCGCACGTGATCCGCCTGGAGATCGCCTTCAGCGCCGACTTCGTCGACCTGTTTGAGGTGCGCGGCACGCATCGCGACAAGCACGGCAAGCTCGGCGAGCCCGAGGTCGCAGACAGTCAGGTGACCCTCAGCTACACCGGGCTGGATGACAAGCGGCGGCAGACCCGGCTGCGCTTCAGCCCGAAGCCGACCGGGCTCGACGGCGGCCACGCGATCTTCGACGTGACGCTGGAACCGGGCGAGCAGACCCTGCTCTATATCGAGATCGCCTGCGCCGACGGCGAGTTGCCGGCGCGCGACCTGCGCGAGACCTATTTGCTGTCGATGGTCGAGGCGCGGCGATGGATGCGCAGCCGCTCCGCCAAGGCCGCCGCGATGGCAAGCTCCAACGAGCTGTTCAACGAGGCGATCCGCCGCGCGGTCGCTGACCTCTACATGCTCATCACCGAGAAGCCGACGGGGCTTTATCCCTATGCCGGCATCCCCTGGTTTACCGCCGCCTTCGGCCGCGACGCGCTCATCACCGCGCTCGAAGTGCTGTGGCTCGACCCTGCCATTGCCCGCGGCGTGCTGCGCTTCCTGGCCGAAAACCAGGCGACCAAGGTCGACGCCGCCGCCGATGCCGAACCCGGCAAGATTCTGCACGAGGTCCGCAACGGCGAGATGGCGGAACTTGGGGAAGTGCCGTTCCGCCGCTACTACGGCAGCGTCGACAGCACGCCGCTCTTCATCATGCTGGCTGGCGCCTACGACGAGCGCACCCATGACGACGGCACGGCGCAGGCGCTTTGGCCGCATCTGGAAGCGGCGATGGACTGGATCGACCGCTATGGCGACCGCGACGGCGACGGCTTCGTGGAATACTTCCGCGCGACCGGCTCCGGGCTGCAGAACCAGGGCTGGAAGGACAGCTGGGACAGCGTCTTCCATGCCGACGGCAGCCTCGCCGAAGGTCCGATCGCACTCTGCGAAGTGCAGGGATACGTCTATGCCGCGCGGCGCGCGATGGCGGCCATCGGCCGGCGGCTCGGCCATGACCAGATCGCCCTGGAACAGGAGAGGCGGGCCGAGGCTTTGCGCGTCGCGTTCGAGGCGGCGTTCTGGTGCGAGGAGATCGGCACCTACGCGCTGGCGCTCGACGGCAACAAGCAGCCCTGCCGCGTCCGCACCTCCAACGCCGGGCACCTTCTGCTCGCCGGCATCGTCTCGCCGGAGCGCGCGCAAAGGCTCGCCGATGGCTTCATGTCGAGCCAGTTCCTCTCCGGCTGGGGTGTCCGCACGGTTGCCACTGGCGAGGCGCGCTATAACCCCATGGGCTACCACAACGGCTCGGTCTGGCCGCACGACAACGCGCTGATCGCGCTCGGCCTCGCCCGCTACGGCTTTACGGAGGCCGTGGCCCAGATCTTCACCGGGCTTTTCGACGCGGCACTCTACATCGACATGCGCCGCCTGCCGGAACTGTTCTGCGGCTTCGCGCGGCGGCGGGCGCAGGGGCCAACCTTCTATCCTGTCGCCTGCTCGCCGCAGGCCTGGGCGGCGGCGGCTCTCCCCGCGCTGCTGCAGGCCTCGCTCGGCCTCAGCATCGACCCGGCCGCCAGGACCGTCATCTTCAACAGGCCGACGTTACCGCCCTTCCTCGACGAGATGACGCTGCACAACATCAGCCTCGACCACGCGCGGATCAGCGTCTTCATCCGCCGCACGGGGCGCGAGGTCGCGATCAACGTCATCGACCGGTCAGGCGACGTGCATGTGGTGGTGCGGAGTTAGCGTTCCGAAGCCAGCCGGCAATCACCTGTTGGCTGGACGGCCCACCATCCGGCCAGCTAACGGTCCGCGGACCAGGCGACATCCCGCTGACGCTCGACGACGGCGAGACGGCGGGCGAGCTGTTTGGTGACCGATGTATGTGCGGTGCTGCCGAGGACGAGCCGCAGGTCCGGCTTCGGGCTGTCCGCCGCGGCGATCATGGCGGCGGCGGTTCGTCCCGCATCACCTTTGAGCACGAAGGTTCCACTCGCGATGGCCTTCCGGACCTGTCCCGCGGGTGTCGCGTCATAGACCGCCATAGGTTCGGCGTGGACTGCGCTTTCCCGGAAGTTCGTCGCGGTCGGGCCGGGTTCGGCTATGATGAAATCGATCCCGAACGGCGCGACCTCCTGAGAAACTGATTCGATGAACCCTTCGATCCCCCATTTGCTTGCGTGGTACAGGCTGAAATTGGGGTAGGCGATCTGGCCCCCTTCGGACGAAACCTGGAGGATGCGGCCGCCCCCCTGCGCCCGGAGACGCGGCAATACTGCGCGGATGAGCTGGATGCAGCCGACCAGATTGGCCGCGATCTGCTGATCGATCTGGGCGTCCGTCACTTCCTCCGCGGCGCCAACGAGGCCGTATCCCGCGTTGCTGACGACGACGTCGACGGTGCTCAAACGATCAAACGCCATGTCGACCGCCGCGCGGATGCTTTCTCTATCCGTCAGCTCAAGCTTCAGAAGATGCAGCCTGTCGCTGTGTTGTTTCTCCAGATCGCCGAGTGCGCCTGCGCGGCGAGAGGTCCCGACCACCCCATCGCCCCGGGCGAGAAGCTGTTGCGTCATCTCCCGCCCAAGCCCGGATGAGGCGCCGGTGATAAACCAGGTCTTTGTCATGGTGAGGCTCCTTTCGCTCTCCGGCTCACCTAAGCCCGCACGATTAGTGGTATTAGAGGCACGGGGACAACGGATCTCGTGCAGGACTTTCACCAATGGGACACGCGACACTCAGCGAGCTCGAAGCCTTTGCGGCCGTCGCTCGCGCTCTCAGCTTCCAGAAGGCAGCCGATGCGCTGGGCGTCTCCCGGTCCGCCCTCAGCCACACGATCATCGGATTGGAGAAAAGCCTCGGCGTTCGGCTGTTCAACCGGACGACGCGGAGCGTCTCGCCGACCGATGCCGGGGCGCGGTTGCTCGAACGACTGACGCCGGTGCTCCGCGAGCTGAGCACCGCGCTGGACGAAACGGCGGAGGCGCGAGGCGAGCCTGGCGGCACCTTGCGCATCAATGCCAGCAAGGGTCCCGCGCGGCTTCTGCTTCAACGGGTCGTACCGAGGTTCCTGGCGAACTGCCCCAATGTGGAACTCGATCTCGTCTCCGAGGGCCGTCTTGTCGATATTGTCGCGGAGCACTTCGACGCTGGCGTGAGGCTCTACGACTCCATTCCACAGGACATGGTCGCTGTCCGCTTCGGCGGCGAAGCCCGTTTCATCGCAGTCGTCTCACCCGACTATCTCGCCGGCGCCGCCCCGCTGGAGACGCCCGATGATCTCCGCCATCATCGCTGCATCCGCCAAAGACTGCCGAGCGGAAAGCGCTATCGCTGGGAGTTCAGCCGGCGCGGCGAGGAACTCGTCATCGACCCGCCCGGCGCCCTCACGCTCGACGATAACGACCTCATGGTGGAGGCGGCGAGGAGCGGCCTCGGCGTGGCCTATGTGCCGGAATCCTTCGCTGAAACCGGACTTCGGACAGGTGGGCTCGTTCAGGTCCTGTCCGATTGGTGTCCTCCATTTGCGGGATTGGCCCTGTACTATCCACGAAACCGCTACGTGCCGGCCGCCCTACGCGCGTTCATCGACACGTTGAAGGCGGAGGCGCGTCACGCGCTGACGACGTAGCCGATGACGCCGCAGGAAATCGCGACGATCAGCGGATTGATCTTGGTCGCGCAGAGAACGAGCGTCGCGGCGACCGTCAACGCGACCTGAATCCAGTTCGATTCGGCATGGCGGGCGACGATGACGCCACCGGCCAGAATGAGGCCCACGGTGATCGGCGCGAGGCCGTCCTGGAAGGCGTGGCGGAACGGCTTCTCGCCGTGTCCCTTATCCCAGACCTTTGCGATGCCGTAGACGATGAGGCCGGTCGGCACCACCATGGCGGCGGTCGCAATCAGCGCGCCCCAGACGCCCGCCGCGCGGTAGCCGAGCAGGCTGACGATGAGCGTGCTCGGACCCGGCGCCGCCTGCGCGATCGCGAAGGAATCTGTGAATTGCTGGGGCGTGAGCCAGTGATAGACCTCCACCGTCAGCCGCTCGAATGCGGGGATCACCGCATTGCCGCCGCCGAAGGCCAGCAGCGATGTGATGCCGAAGACGGAGCAAAGCTGGAGCGCGAGCGTCAGCGTCATGATGCCGCCCTTGCCGCATCCCGGCGGTGCGCTCGGCGCCAGGCCCAGGCGATGCCGAAGGGCGCGGTTATCAGAAGCGTGCACCACAGCGGCCAGCGCAGCAATCCGCTGAGCACGAAGGTCGCCGCGAAAAGCAGCAGCGGCACGATCGAGGTGAGCGTCGTGCGGCCGGTCTTCCACACCATCTGGAAGGTCATCGCGACCGCCGCCGCGGCGAAGCCCGAAAGAACATGCTGGACGGCGTGGGAGTGCTGGAACGCCGCATAGAGCGCGGCGATGCCCATGAGCAGCACCGTCGGCATGGCGATGAGCCCGGCGAGCGCCGCGCCCGCGCCCCGGATGCCGTTGAGCTTGGTGCCGACGAAGACCGCCATGTTGACCTGATTAGCGCCGGGCAGGATGCGGCAGATCGTCAGCGCGCTCAGGAATTCGGGATCGTCCATCCATTTGCGGCGCGCGACGACCATTTCCCGCGACCAGGCGGACAGGCCGCCGCCGAAGCTCGACAGCGAGATCTCGTTGAAAGTCCGGGCGATCTCCCAGGTCGAGGCTATGCGCTTCGGCGCATCCACCTCCTCCGGCGTGGCGGTAGCGGCCTCGTTCACGCCGGGCGTATCCACGCCGGGCGTATCCACGCCGGGCGCCAGCGCCTCACTCGTGGACGAGTTCGGAGTCATGGGGATGGTCGTCCTCGGTCACGAGTTCAACGGTCAGCGGATCGGGCGGATCGTAATGGCTCGCCTCGTGCCAGTCCTCGCTGAAGGTGTTGCCGAGGGCGGCGATCGCGGCCGGGTCCTTGACGAAGCAGCCGAGTTCACGGCGCAGGTCGAAGGCGCTGCGGTCGATGTTCATCGAACCGACGAGCGCCGTGCTGTCATCGGCCAGGAGCAGCTTGGCATGGAGCCGCAGACGCTTCTGCTTGCGGATCTTGATGCCGTTCAGCTTCATCAGCCGCAGCGAGGCGAAGGTGTCGAGGATATCCCAGGTGCTGATGCCATGCTTGCCGCCGCAGAGCACGCGGACGCGGACGCCCCGCTCATGCGCCTGGATCAGCCGGTCCAGCACCACCGCGTCGACAAACTTAGGATGCTGAACCTCGAGCGTGTGCCTCGCCGTGTCGATGAAATGGCACATCAGCGTGCGCGAACCACTATTGCTCCAGACGAGCGCGCTCGTCTCCGGGCGCTTGAACTCGCGCCGGTTCCAGTCGGCCTCGAAACAGCGCTCCATCTCCGCGATCGCTGTGGCGTCCTCGGTCACGATGCCGTAGTCGCGGGTGGCGGTGAAGTATTTGACGCCGAAGTTGAAGGTCGCGATCAGCGCCGTGCGGCCGTCGATGACCATCGACTTCTCATGCGTCACGGCAAAGGCCGGGCTGCTCCAGATCACGGTGCAGCCGCCCGCCTGCAGGCGCAGCTTCATGTCGTCATTGGCGCGGCTGCCCGAGGAGCGGGCCGGGTTGAGCATGATCCGAACATCGACGCCGCGCGCCTTGGCGGCGAGCAGCGCCTCGGCGATATCATCCGCCGTGAAGGTGAACATCTTGAGGCAGATGCTCTTCTCGGCGGCGTTGATCAGATCGAGCACAGGCTGGCTCCCCTGATCCGGTTCGACGATCGCGCGCGCGGCCTCGATCCAGGCGATATCGCTCGTTGCTTCCATGCCTGTTCCGCTGACGCCCCCTGAGAAACTTCGGTGACACTATCGAATGCGCAGTGATCTTACGAAACAATTTCGCGGCGGGCCACCCTCGGGGGACTGAGAGCGCGCGGCCGAAGCCCCCCCTACCGCCCCGTATGCCGCACCCCACTTACCGTGGAGTTCCGCCGCAGCCGCGAAGGAGTTCCGATGGCGCCCGACGATCTTCCGGTCGACCGACCCGCCGATGACAGCACCGGCTCGTCCGGCCCCCTTCCCAGGCCAGGAAAGCCGGGAAAGCCTGGAAAGCCTTCGCAGCCCGGCATCGGCCCGGAAGCCGAGGTGCGCGGCGGCGGCGAGGAACCGGACGAGACGCCGATCGAGCAGCAGCAGCGCCGGGATCGGGTTAAGCCGTAAGCCCGCCGAAGACCCGCGCATGGAGCGGGTTGTGGCCGAGCGTATGAAAAATCTCGGCCGGCCGATCCACCGACCAGATCGCGAGGTCGCAAACCTTGCCGACTTCGAGGGACCCGATGCTGTCGAGACGGCCGAGCGCGCGGGCCGCCTCGCGCGTGACGCCCGTCAGCACCTCGTCCACGGTCAGGCCGAACAGCGTCGCGGCCATGTTCATCGTGAGCAGTAGCGACACCAGCGGCGCTGTGCCGGGGTTGCAGTCGGTCGCGACGGCCATGCGGACGCCATGCCGCCGGAATGCCGCGACAGGCGGCGCCTGCCGCTCGCGCAGCATGTAGAATGCGCCGGGGAGCAGAACCGCGACGGTCCCCGCCTTCCCCATCGCCGCCGCGCCGTCCTCATCGGTGTATTCGACATGATCCGCCGACAGCGCGCCGAACTGCGCGGCGAGCGCCGCCCCGCCGCCGTTCGAAAGCTGATCGGCATGGAGTTTCACCGGCAGGCCGAGCGACCGCGCCGCAGTGAAGACGCGCGCGATCTGGGCGGGAGAGAAGGCAATGCCCTCGCAGAAACCATCGACCGCATCGGCCAGCCGAGCGGTCGCGATGGCGGGCAGCATATCGTTGCAGATGAGATCGATGAAGGCTTCGCGGTCGCCCTCCGCCTCCGGCGGCAGCGCATGGGCGCCGAGGAAGGTGGTGACGACGCGGAGGTTTCGCACCTCGCCGAGGCTGCGCGCCACGCGGAGGAGCTTGGTTTCCTGGACAAGGTCGAGCCCGTAGCCCGACTTGGCTTCCAGTGTCGTTACGCCCTCGGCCGTCATCCGGTCGAGCCGCGCGAGCGCTTCCGCACGCAGCGTCTCCTCGCTCGCCGCTCGGACCGCCCGGACGGAGGACAGGATGCCGCCACCGGCACGGGCGATGTCCTGATAGGTGGCGCCCGCGAGCCGCATCTCCCATTCGGCGGCCCGGTTGCCCGCATAGACAAGGTGCGTGTGGCAATCGACAAGACCGGGGGTGACCCAACGACCGTCAAGATGGATGATTTCGGCCGCCGATACATCGGCCGACAGGCTCGACTCGGGACCCACGAATGCGATGCGGCCGTCGATCGTGCCGATGGCAGCGGCCTCGACAATGCCGAGACCGGGCGCATCGGCGCCCGGTCTCGTGCCGGCCATCGTCGCCAGCCGCCCGCCACGCCACAGGCGATCGAAGCGCTCAGGCACCGCCGCCTCCGAGAAAAACCGTGACGGCTACACGACCTTCTTGAGGGATGGCGAGGCCTTGAAGCGCACGGTCTTGCCGGCTTTGACCTTGATCGACTCGCCGGTGCGCGGGTTGAGCCCCTTCCGCGCCTTCGTCTTGCGGACGATGAAGGTGCCGAAGCTCGGCAGGGTGAAGCGGCCGCTTTTCTTCAACTCCCGCACGATGGCGTCCATCACGTCGGTCGCGGCGCGGTTCGCGGCAACGCCCGTGGTTTCGGCAGAATCCTGGATGACCTGGGCAAGAAACGCTTTCGACATCGAAACCTCTTAAAATACCGAAACAAGTCTTACGAGCACTGCCGCGAAGGTGACCGGCCTGTCCAGGACGAATCACGAATCAGAGTGATTTCTTCCGTGCTTGTTCCGCATCCGCCGCTATGCGTCAACGGTTTTCTTGGCGCCTGAAGGGCCGCGCGACGGGCTCAGCGGCTAGGGGCGGTCTGGACCGCTCCACCCGTCATGACGAGCGGGGGCTCTGGCTAAACACTTAATCCAGGCACGAGAAAGCCGTGGATCGCCCACCCCGCACCGGGGAATGGGCGATCCCGGCGTCTCAGATGGTCGTGAGCACGCGGCGAAGGATCGTGAACATCTCGTCGAGATCCGTTTTCTCGGCGATGAAGGGAGGCGCCAGAATGACGGTGTCGCCCGCCAGCCGGACAACCAGGCCGGCGCTGAAGCATTTCTTCATCATCTCGAACCCGCGAGCGCCCGGCGCGCTCCCCGCCGCGAGGTCGAAAGCGCCGAGCAGGCCGAAGCCCCGCGTATCCGTCACGATCGGCAGATCGCGCATGCCCGCGATGAGATCGAGGAAGTAGGGAGACAGCGCCTGCGCCCGCCCGAAAAGGTCCTCGTCTTGATAGATACGGAGCGTGGCGATGGCCGCGGCGCAAGCCACCGGATGCGCGGAATAGGTGTAGCCGTGGAAGAACTCGATCGCATCGGGCGCCGCCACATCCATGATCGTCTGGCAGATGCCTTCCCGCACGGCGACGGCGCCCATGGGAATGTTGCCGTTGTTGATAGCCTTCGCCATCGTCATGATATCCGGCGTCACCCCGAAGGCATGCGCGCCGAAAGCATGACCGGTGCGGCCAAATCCGCAGATCACCTCATCGAAAATCAGCAGGATGCCGTGCTTGTCGCAGATCGCCCGCAGCCGCTCGAGGTATCCCTTGGGCGGCACGAGGATGCCGACAGAGCCGGAAATCGGCTCCACGATGCAGGCCGCGATCGTATCGCCGCCGTAGAGGTCGATATGGCGCTGCAGGTCGTCGGCCAGCATCTCGCCGCCATGCTCGCCCTGGCCCATCGTGAAGCGGTTCTCGGGGATCATGGTATGCCGGATATGCGAGACGCCCGGCAGACCCATGCCGAACATCTGCCGGTTCTTGACCATGCCGCCGACCGACCAGCCACCGAAGTTGACGCCGTGGTAACCCTTTTCACGGCCGACGAAGCGCAGCCGCTGCCCCTCTCCCCGCGCGCGATGGTAGTTGATCGCAATCTTGAGCGAGGTCTCGACCGCCTCCGATCCGCCGCCGGTAAAGAAGATGCGGTTGAGGTCGCCGGGGGTGATGGCGACAAGCTCGGTCGCAAGGCGGAAGGAGCCGGGCGTTCCGAACTGGAAGGCGGGCGCGTAGTCGAGCTCCGCCATCTGCTTCGTCACCGCCTCGCGGATTTCCGCCCGGCCGTGGCCCGCGGGCGTGGTGTAGAGACCGGAAATCGCGTCGATCAGCCGCTCGCCTTGCGGGTTCCAATAATGGATGCCCTCGGCGCGCACGATGATCCGCGGCGCCTCGCGGAACTGTCGGTTGGCAGTATAGGGCATCCAGTGGTTGTCGAGCGGCTCGTTGAACAGGGCGGGCGCGGTATCCATCGCTTGAGACCTCATCGGCGCATGAAGACCGTTGTTATAGACCTCCCGCAGGGCCGCGCCAGCCCTGCCCGCTCAGCCGCCCTCGCCCCAGATCAGCTCCAGAACCTGCTCCCGCAGCGCCACGAAATCGGCACCCGCCTTGATGCGGCGAATATCGCGCTCGCCGGCGATGCGCGCGAAGGGTGCCGGGATGCGCTCCAGAATGCGGCCCGGACGCCGGGACATCACCACGACTTCGGTGCCGAGATAGACCGCCTCATCGACGCTGTGGGTGATGAACAGCACCGTCATGCCGCGCCGCTTCCAGACCGCGTGAAGCTCCTCCTGCATCTTTTCGCGCGTCAGGGCGTCGAGCGCGCCGAAGGGCTCGTCCATCAGCAGCAACTCGGGTTCGTTCGCGAGCGCGCGCGCGATGGCGAGGCGCTGCTGCATTCCGCCCGACAGCTGATAGGGGTAGCGGTCGCGGAAATCCCACAGCCCGACCGAGCGCAGCCAGTATTCGACGCGCTCTTTCTGCTCGGTGCGGGGCAGACCGCGCATGGCGGGGCCGAAACCGGCATTGGCGGCAACGGTCTTCCAGGGAAACAGCGCCGCCTGCTGGAAGACGACGCCCCGGTCCGGCCCGGGACCGGAGACCTCCACCCCGCCGACGCTGACGCGGCCTCCGGTGGGGGGGAGGAACCCGGCGAGCGTCTGCATCAGCGTCGTCTTGCCGCAGCCGGACGGACCCACGATGCAGACGAAATCGCCGCGCGCGAAAGCGAGGTCGGTCGGCGACAGCGCGGGCGTCGCCTGCGCTGTTCCCGAGCCGTAGGTCACCGAGACGCCCTCGAAACGGACGAAAGCGTCCGCGGACGCCGTCAGCGTTTCCGCGAGCGGCTGGTCAGGCAACGGCCTTTTCCAGATAGCTGGTGTCGATGCCCTTCTGATAGGCGGTCAGAGGCCGGGCCTTCCGGATGCTCTTCTGACCCACCAGGAACTGCGCCGTATGCTCCAACTCGGCCGCGAATGCGCCGGGATGCCCGGGCGTCCCCAGCCATTGCGCCGTGAGCTGCGTCTTCAGCGGCACGAAGTCGTATTCGGCGAGGTTCGCCGCGGCGACCGCAGCGCTCACGCCCGCCGCCTTGCCGACGATCGCCGCCGCCTGATCGGGCTGCGTCTTGTACATGTCGAGCGCGCGGCCGTAGGCGCCCAGGATACCGGCCACGGCCTCGGGGTTGGCATGTGCGAAGGCGTTGCGGGCGACGAAGAGGTCGGCGATGACGTACCCCTCGGCGTCGAGCTTGTCGTAAGTCTTGTAGACGGCGCCGCCGTCAGCCAGAAGCTCGGCCTTGGCAGGGCTCCACACATAGGCGGCGTCGATATCGCCGCGCTTCCACGCGGCGACGATCTGTTCGGGCGGCAGGTCGAGCACGGTGACCTGGCTCAGCGATAGATGGTTCGTCTTGAGGAAGCCTATGAGGCGGAAATGCGAGGTCGATCCGAACGGCGTCGCGATCTTCTTGCCGATGAAGTCGGAGGGCTGCGTGATGTGCTCGGAGGCGCGGACGGTCATTTCCTCGGCCGGCCCGATATTGTCCAGCATGGCGACGACCTTGTAGGGGATGCCCTGGCTCAGCCCCGCGGCGGCGGGCGAGGAGCCGATGCCGATACCCATGTCGAGGCTGCCGCCCACCATGCCGGCATTGATCTGAGCGCCGCTGCCCATTTCCACCCAGTTGATCTTGGCCTTGGCCGCACCCTCGAACCAGCCCTGGGCCTTGGCGATCATTGTCGGCTTGGTCTCGACGAAGTAGCCGATGTTGATCGTGCGGGCGGCCGCGCGAGCGCGCGGTATCGCCGCGGCGAGGGCGAGGCCGGTAGCACCGGCGATCACGCCGCGCCGGCTGAGAGGAGGCGTCTCGGTCATGCGTATCTCCAAAGTGGATGAGACTTGTTAGCTCTTTTTTGTGAAAATGAACGGAAGCGCTTCCTTTTGGAAAAAGAAGCAAAAACGTCCGTTCATTTTCCCGCCCAATGCACGATCCGGCGCTGAGCCAGCAGAAGTCCGCGGTCAAGGCCCATGCCCATCGCCGCGATCAGCAGAATGCCGGCGATCACGTAGTCGCTGCGCAGGAACCGGCCGGCATCGAGAATGAGCCAGCCGATGCCGCTCGCCCCCGCGATCATCTCGGCGGCAATAAGCGTTGCATAAACAATGCCAATCGAAAGTCGCGCCCCGATAAAGATCTCGCCCAGCGCCGAAGGCAGCACGACATGGCGGAAAATCTGGAGCCGGCTGGCTCCGAGCGACTGCGCGGCCTGCACCCGCTGGGGAGACACGTTGCGCACCCCGTCCCGCGCGGCGACGGCCGACACCGGAAGTGCCGCGAGAAAGAGCAATACGATCTTCGGCGTCTCGCCGATGCCGAACCAGATGATGAGCAGAACGAGGTAGGCAAGCTGCGGCAGCGGACGGAGAAACTCGATATATGGCGCCGCCAGCGCGTCGATGGTCGGCGACATGCCCATGAGCAGGCCAAGCAGCGTGCCGATGATGGTGCCGATGCCGAAACCGACGGCCACCCGCATCAGGCTGAGGCCGATATGGGCCCCCAGGCTGTAGCCCTTGTAGCCGTTCACGACGAGGTCCGCCGCCCCGCTCCAGAGTTCGCCGGGAGTGGGCAGCAGGAGGTCGCTGACGGCGCCGGTCTCGGTCGCGATCGCCCAGGCGGCGATGACAGCCGTGATGCTCAGCAGCGTGACGATCCAGGGACGGCGGTCGAGCAGGCGTCTCACTCCCGTCCCCGCCAGTGGATGAGCCCGCGATCGAGCCCGAGCAGAAGGCTGCTGAGAGCCATCCCGAGGAGGCCGAGGATGATGATGCCAAGCAGGATGATGTCGTTGCGCAGGAATTGGCTCGCCGAGAAGATCATCCAGCCGAGGCCGTCGCTGCCGGCCATGAGTTCGGCCGCGACGACGGTCGAGAAGGCCGCGGCGAGTGCAATGCGAAGCCCGGTCGAGATGGTCGGAAGGGCGGCCGGCAGCATCACATGGCGGAAAATCTGCCCCCGGCTGGCGCCGAGCGAAGCGGCGGCCTGGATTTTCTGCACGGGCACGGCGGCGACGGCGGCGAAGGTCGCGCTGGCGATGATCGGGAAGGCGGTGAGCGCGAGCAGGCCGACTTTTGCCACGTCGCCGGTGCCGAGCCAGAGCATCAGAAGGACCAGAAAGGACAGCGGGGGGAGCGGGCGGAGAAACTGCACGATCCAGTTGGCGCCTGCGGCGGCGAAGCGGTTCATGCCCATCCAGAGACCGAGCGGCACGCCGACGATGGTGCCGACCGCAAAGCCGCCGAGCGCGCGCAGCAACGTCGCGCCGATATCCTCGCCGAGGCTGGTACCGCGATAGCCGTGGCGGGAGATGTCGATCAGGGCCGCGACGACCTGCGCCGGGCTCGCCAGCAACCCCGAGGGTATGATGTGGAACGTGTTCACCGACTGCCAGGCGAGCAGCGCGAAAGCTACCGACACGCAGCCCAGGGCGAGACGCGGCCCGGCTCGGTGACGGCGGAGACCGCCCAGGCTCATCAATGATGACGCTCGTTAAACATAATCGAACGGTAAAATTCTTCCCTCACACTGTCAATTCGCTACAAGCGATAGTTTATTTTCCCGTGTTCGGCCGCTCACGCAGGATCAAGTCCCGACAGGCCGAACGAATGCTCGAAAAGCAGGCTGACGTGGCGCCGGAAGACAGAAATTGAGCATGACAAACCGGGTAAGACGCAAGAACTTCCTCGCTCGCCTACAGGATCATCTTCATTTTGGACGACGCGCGCCGCCCCTGGAATTGCGGCGGAAGACGGTCTACTGCTCGGATCATGCAGATCAGCAGCTTATCCGAGTCAGCCGCTGCGCCGAGGCTTGATCGTGCGGGCCGGATCGAATCGCTGGAATGTCTCCGGGGCTGCGCGGCGCTTGTCGTTATCGCGTGGCATCTATTGATCGGCTTGGCTCCCGCGAAGTCCGGGCTTTTCGGCGGCGCCACGACCCACGCCATGATCGGGCGGTTCTGGTTCGCCCCCTTCAACGGCTCGGCTGCCGTCACCTTTTTCTTTGTCCTATCGGGGTTCGTCCTGCCCTGGAGCTTTTTTCACTCCGGCAATATGGCGACCATCGCCATCGGCCTGCTCAAGCGCTGGCCGCGCCTCGCCGGACTTTGCACTGTCGTGACAGTGCTGTCGTGGCTGTTGTTCAGTCTTGGCGCCTATCGTTTTGCAGCCGCCGGCAGACTCACCGGCTCTCCCTGGTTGCAGCAGTTCGCGTATTCGGGACTGCCGCCCGGCACCCATCCTGACTTCATCGCGTCGGTGCTGCAGGGAGGCTTCACCACGTTCTTCGCGGGGGTGTCGACGCTCGATTCCAGCATGTGGACCATGCGGCCGGAACTCGTCGGCAGCATTATCGTGTTCGGCGCGGCCCCGGTCCTCCATTATCTGCGCAACGTCTGGGCCTGCCTGTTCGTGGCCGCCGTCACCGCGATCCTGCTATGGCACGCCGATCCGCACATCCCGCAATTCCTTGCCGGAGCACTGGTCTCCCGGCTGCTGGCGGCCCGGCCCCTGCGCATTCCCGCTTGGGCCGCTGCACTGCTTGTTCTCGCAGCTTTCTACATGTTCGGTTTCTATGGCCCGCGCGGAGACTACGCCTGGCTCGCCTTCACCGCGCTGACCGACCCGCCATCCTTCTGGATGGTGTGGACGCCCGCCGCGGTGATGCTGATCCTGGCGACCCTGGGCTGCGCACCGGTCAAGGCATTGCTCTCCGGCCGCCTCGGCGTGTTGCTTGGCCGGGTGTCGTTTCCGATCTACCTGATCCATGTGCCGATCTTCTGCTCGGCGGGTGCATGGGTCTACGTCCTGGTGTGGCACGCCACATCGGCGAAGATTGCTGCTTTCGCCACGATCTTGACGGTCCTGTTGCTCAGCTTGTCTGCGGCACTCGTCCTCAGCCGGCTCGATGACTGGTGGGTCCGCCAGCTCAACCGCATCGCGAGAGCGACGGCGAGACGGAGCGCCCCCAACTCGACGGCGGCATTCTAAAGATCACGCTGTACACCGCCCGTCCAAGCCGCTGGGCGGAGCCGTCCATGATCGCGCCACCGCCCCGCCATGCTTTGACCGCTCGCCCCTGCGGCGGCATGCTGCGCTGCACTCTCAAGCGGACGGGATCACGTCATGCCCTATGATTTCGACCTCTTCGTCATCGGCGGCGGCTCCGGCGGCACGCGCTGCGCGCGCATCGCCGCAAGCTACGGGGCCCGCGTCGGCGTCGCCGAGGAGCGCTTCTGGGGCGGCACCTGCGTCAATGTCGGCTGCGTGCCGAAGAAGCTCATGGTGCAGGCCGCCGAATACGGCAGCTGGGCCGAGGACGCACGGGGCTTCGGCTGGAACATCACCAAGGACGCCCATGACTGGCGTGCCTTCATCGCCAAGAAGGACCAGGAGATCGACCGCCTCCAGGCGATCTACAAATCCATGCTCCAGAAGGCCGGTGCGCGGGAGTTCGAGGCGCATGTGCGCTTCATCGACCCCCACACGCTCGATGTCGGCGGGGAGACCGTCACTGCCGAACGCATCGTCATCGCCACCGGCAGCACGCCCTTCAAGGCCGATATCCCGGGCGCCGATCTCGCCGGCATCACCGACGACCTGTTCTACCTGCACGAGCGGCCGGGCTGCATCGCGATCGTCGGCGGCGGCTACAGCGCGGTCGAATTCGCCTGCATCTTTGCCGGCCTCGGCACCGAGGTGCATCTCATCTACCGCCAGCCCCTGCCGCTGCGCGGCTTCGACTGCGACCTCCGCGAGGCCGTCGCCGAGGCCATGGAAGCGCAGGGCATCCACCTGCACCACGGCGTCATCCCCACACATATTCTGGCCGAGGGGCCGACGGGCGACCAGCGCCGCCTCCATCTCTCGGACACCACGGATATCCTCGTCGACTACGCGGTGCTGACCACGGGGCGCGTGCCGAACCTGCACGGCCTCAACCTGGACGCCTCGGGCGTCGCGCTGAACGAGGCCGGGGCCGTCCGCGTCGACCGCGGCAGCCGCACCAGCGTGCCGCATATCTACGCCATCGGCGATGTGACCGACCGGCTCAACCTCACGCCCTGGGCGATCGCGGAGGGCCATGCGCTGGCCGATACGCTGTTTGGGAACAACCCGCGCGAAGCCTCGGTCGAGAACGTGCCGACGGCCGTCTTCTCGGTCCCGCCCCTCGCGACCGTGGGGCTCGCCGAGGAGGATGCGGCGAAGCTCGGCCCGGTGGATATCTATGTCAGCCGCTTCACGCCCATGCGGCATACGTTGACCGGACGCGCGGGCCGCCGCACGTTGATGAAGCTCGTCGTCGACCAGCGCAGCCAGCGGGTGCTCGGCGCGCATATGCTCGGCGAAGATGCCGCGGAGATCATGCAGGGCGTCGGCATCGCCGTGCGGATGGGTGCGACCAAGCAGGATTTCGACCGTACCATCGGCATCCACCCGACGGCGGCCGAGGAATTCGTGACCATGCGCACGCGGACCCGTGTTGCGGGGGTCGCAGAAGCGGCCGAGTAGCATTTCGCCTCATTTCGGCAGATAACGGCCGACCGCGCGGCCCGCCCGCGCGTCGCCTTTATGAGGAAGAGACCCATGAGCCTGACGGGGAGTCCGAACCGTCCTCTCGAGACCCGCAGCCCCGCACCCTGGAGCGCCGATAGCTGGCGCGCCCGCCCCGTGCGGCAGATGCCGGTCTATCCGGATCTCGAGCGTCTGGCGGCAGTCGAGGCGCGCCTGCGCCGCTACCCGCCGCTGGTGTTCGCAGGCGAGGCGCGGCGGCTGAAGGCCTCCCTCGCCCGCGTCGCCGAGGGCCGCGCCTTCGTGCTGCAAGGCGGCGACTGCGCCGAGAGCTACGACGATTTCACCGCCAACATCATCCGCGACACGTTCCGGGTGCTGCTGCAGATGGCGGTGGTGCTGACTTATGGCAGCACCGTGCCCGTCGTGAAGATGGGCCGCATGGCGGGGCAGTTCGCCAAGCCGCGCAGCGCCGACATGGAGACCATCGGCGGCGACACGCTGCCGAGCTATCGCGGCGACATCGTCAACGGGCCGGCCTTCACCGCCGAGGCGCGGGTGCCGGACCCGACGCGCATGGAGACCGGCTATTTCCAGTCCGCCGGCACGCTCAATCTGCTGCGCGCCTTCGCGACCGGCGGCTATGCCGATCTGCACAGCGTCCACCGCTGGAACCTCGGCTTTGTGGAGCGCAGCCCGCTCGCCGCGCGCTACCAGGACCTTGCCGCGCGGATCGACGAAACGCTGAGCTTCATGACCGCCTGCGGCATGACGGCGGAAACCGCACCCCAGATCCGGGAGACGGATTTCTACACGAGCCACGAGGCGCTTCTGCTGCCGTATGAGGAGGCGCTCGCCCGCGTCGATTCCACCAGCGGCGATACCTATGCCTGTTCGGCCCATTTCCTTTGGATCGGCGACCGCACCCGGCAGCTCGACGGCGCGCATGTCGAGTTCATGCGCGGCATCAGGAACCCCATCGGGTTGAAGGTCGGCCCCACGACCGAGCCCGAGGACCTGCTGCGGCTGATCGAGACGCTGAACCCCGCGAACGAGCCCGGGCGCCTGACGCTCATCAGCCGTATGGGCGCCGAGAAGCTCGAGGCCCGGCTGCCACGGCTGCTGCGCGCGGTGCAGCAGGCGGGCGCCTCCGTTGTCTGGCTCTGCGACCCGATGCACGGCAACACCATCTCGACTAGCCACGGTCGCAAGACGCGGCGCTTCGACGCGATCCTCGGCGAGGTGCGCGGCTTCTTCGAGGCGCATGCCGCGGAAGGCAGCTGGCCGGGCGGCATCCATGTCGAGATGACCGGGCAGGACGTGACGGAATGCGTCGGCGGCGCACATCGGCTGACCGAGGCCGATCTCGGGCGGCGCTACGAATCCTTCTGCGACCCGCGCCTCAACGCCGAGCAGTCGCTTGAGCTCGCCTTTCTGGTGGCGGAGGAGCTGAAGGCCCGGCGGCAGCCGACGCCGGCAGCAGCCTCGGCGGCTGCGGCCTCCGTCGCGGCGGCCGAGTAGGCCCGCCCGCGATGGACACGCTTTCGGCGCAGGATCTGGTTCGGGCGGAGACGATCGCCGCCTATACCGACACTTACTTCAACAAGACCAAGGAGATCGTCCGCCGGTTCGGCGACAAGACCGTGACCTACGCGGTCTTTCTCCGCCGTCCCGTGATCTCGGCGCCGAAGCTTATGCTGGACTGGCTGCTGGAGGTCGCGGCAGCCCGGGACACGGCCTTCAAGATCGAGTTGCTGCACGATGAGGGCGAGTGGGTCGGCGCTGGCGAGCCGCTGCTGTACATCACCGGCAGCTACCTGCATCTGACGGATCTCGAGACGCTGGTGCTGCAGAAGCTGGGCTCGGTCTGTGTCGCGGCGCATCACGCCTACCAGATGTGCATCGCGCTGCCCGCCGTGACCTTCCTCGCGATGGAGGCGCGGCACTGCGCCGGCACCGAGATGCAGGCGATGATGGCCTATGGCGCCTCGGTCGGCAGCCGCGCCGCGCAGCGCGAGGGCGCGCAAGGGTTCATCGGCAACGCCAACGACGCGACGGCGCATTTCTTCGGCGCGCCGCGCGGGCTCGGCACGATGCCGCACGCGCTGATCGGCTACGCCGGTTCCACCGTGCGCGCCGCCGAAATGTTTCACGAGACTTTCCCGAACGACAACCTCACGGTGCTCGTCGATTACTTTGGCCGCGAGGTCACCGACGGTCTGGAGGTGTGCCGACGCTTCCCCCAGCTTGCGGCATCGGGGACCATGTCGGTACGGCTCGATACCCATGGCGGCCGGTTCCTGGAGACGCTCGATCCGGCGGCGAGTTACGCCGTGCTGGAGCGGCACGATCCCGGCGCCATCCGCCGCTACCGCAGCGACGCGGAGTTGCGGCATCTGGTGGGCACGGGCGTCTCGGCCGCCGCCATCTGGCGCATGCGCGAGGCGCTCGACGAGGCAGGCTTCCCAAAGGTGCGGATCGTCGCCTCCTCGGGCTTCGGCGTCGACAAGTGCCGCGTGATGGCGGATGCACACGCGCCGATCGATGTCGTCGGCACGGGAAGCTTCATCCCCGACCATTGGCACGAGACCTACGCGACAGCCGATATCATCGCCTATGACGGCGAGGCGCGGGTCAAGCTCGGCCGCGAGTTTCTGCTGCAGCGGCGGCAGAACGGCGCCAGGAAGGGTTGATGCTCCCGATCTGATCATCGGCGCGCCGCCGCCTGACCTTGGCTTATCGATCAGCAGGTCGGACCTCCCCGCAGCCTTGGAGCTAATCCTCAGGGAGGACTGAACCCGTTCGCGCTGCGGATGCATGCTGATCCGTCGGACGCGCCGGAAAACGTTGCACTGCCGGCAAGGACTTTGTGCAGGCCGCAAAGCGATGACAACAAGCCCGGTGAGGCTGAAAACTTGTCATAATAAGCTTGGGTGTCCCGTTCAGCGACGATCCGCCTGAAAGGATTACGAGCAATCTGGTTACAACTTATGGTTAGGTTGCGTATAGGCAACGGAGATGCGCCCATCGGCCCGTCGCGATGAGCTTGTCTCGCGATTAACGATGTGGAGGCGTCTTTGCCTGACAGCCGCTTTCTGGAGTCTACTCCATCGTCGGTAGGGAAGACGCCCAGGGTAGCCTTGGTCCATGAGTGGCTCTACACCTATGCCGGTGCGGAAAAAGTCCTGGAGGCCATGCTTGCCGAGTTCCCGGACGCGGATGTCTTCTGCCTGATCGACCGTATGCCGCAACGCCATCGGACCGGCCTCAGGGGCAAGAAGATCCGCACGACGATGCTTCAGAAGATACCCTTCGTGGAGCGCATATACCGGCGTCTCCTGCCGTTGATGCCCTTCGCGATCGAGCAACTGGATCTGACAGGCTACGACCTCATCATCAGCAATTCGCATGCGGTCGCAAAGGGGGTGGTTACCTCTTCAAGCCAGCTTCACATTTGCTATTGCTACACGCCGATGCGCTACGCCTGGGATTTGCAGGAGCAATATCTGAGGGAGTCCGGCATTCAACGTGGCGTCCGCAGCGTGCTTGCCCGTTACTTCCTGCATAGGATCCGTCTGTGGGATCACGCGAGCGCGCAACGCGTGGATCACTTCATCGCCTGCTCGGCGTATATCGGCAGGCGTATCAATAAGGCCTACCGCCGGGATTCGACCGTCATCTATCCGAATGTCGATACAGCCCAGTTCGTCCCGGGCGGGTCGCGCGAGGACTTCTACTTCTGCTCGTCCCGCATGGTCCCGTACAAGAAGATGCATCTGATCGTCGAGGCTTTCGCCAAGATGCCCGATCGGCGGCTGATCATGATCGGCACCGGTCCGCAGTTCAAACGGATCAGCAAGCTCGCGACCCCCAACGTGACGCTGCTTGGCTATCAGCCCTTCCCCGTTCTGCTCGATCATCTGCAGCGTGCCCGCGCCTTCATCTTCGCCGCCGAGGAAGACTTCGGCATCGCGCCGCTGGAGGCGCAGGCCTGCGGGACGCCGGTCCTCGCCTTCGGGCGCGGCGGCGCGCAGGAGACCGTCATTCACGGGAAGACCGGCCTCCATTTCCACGAGCAGACCGCGGATTCCATATGCGAGGTCGTCGAGCGCTTCGAGGCGATGGAGACGACCTTCGATCCCGAGCAGATCCGCAGGCATGCGCTCCGTTTCTCGACCGACCGCTTCCGGCGCGAGTTCTCGGATTTCGTTTGGGATCACTGGCATCAATACGCGACGCAAGCCGCCGATGCGACACTCCGGCCGGCAAGCGTTCTTGAACACGCAGCCTGAGACGGATCAACCTTCAACAGTCGGAGTATGATGTGCCAGTTGCTCTGATAACCGGAATTTCCGGACAGGACGGCGCGTATCTCGCGAAGTTCCTGCTCGACAAGGGTTATGCGGTCGTCGGAACCTATCGCCGCTCGAGCACGCTCAACCTGTGGCGTCTCGATGAACTCGGCATCCGCGAGCACCCCCGGCTGAAGCTCGTGGTCAACGACGTGACGGATGCGGCGGGCTGCATCCGTCTGATTGCCGAGCACGAACCGTCCGAGGTCTATAACCTCGGCGCGCAGAGTTTCGTCGCCACATCCTTCGAACAGCCAGAAACGACGACGGACATCACCGGCCTCGGAGCGCTTCACCTTCTCGAAGCCATCCGCATCGTCAATCGGAGCATCCGCTATTATCAGGCGTCGAGCGCCGAGATGTTCGGGCTGGTGCAGGCGACGCCGCAGAGCGAAACAACGCCCTTCTATCCGCGCAGCCCCTATGCCGTCGCCAAGCTCTACGCGCATTGGATGACGATCAACTACCGCGAATCCTACGGCATCTTCGCGAGCTGCGGCATCCTGTTCAATCATGAATCTCCCTTGCGTGGCCTCGACTTCGTGACGCGGAAGATCACGGACGGCGTCGCCCGCATCGCGCTCGGCGACCCGAACCCGATCCGTCTCGGCAATCTCCACGCGATGCGCGACTGGGGCTATGCGCCGGAATATGTCGCTGGCATGTGGAGCATGCTGCAGGCGCAGCAGGCCGATACCTTCGTCTTTGCCACGAACGAGACCAACAGCGTCCGCAGCTTCGTCGACTGGGCTTTCCAGGCTGCCGATATCGAGGTCGAGTGGCGCGGAACGGGCGAGACGGAGACTGGCCTGTGCCGCGATACGGGCCGCGTCCTCGTCGAGGTCTCGCCGGAATTCTATCGCCCGGCCGAGGTGGAGGCGCTGATCGGCGACCCGTCCAAGGCGGCGGCGGTCATCGGCTGGCGTCCTGAGACGACGGTCCGGGAGCTTTGCGCGAAGATGGTGGCGGCCGATCTCGGCCGGCATCAGCGGCGGCGGTCGGCGGCCGAGGCCTGGGTGCCGCTGCAGACGCGGCCCGCCGGCGATTTCTTCCGGAGTTCGGCACGACAGGGCTCCGGCTTACTCGACATGGCATCCGAGACCGCCGTCGTCTGAGAGAAACGGGTCGGCGCCGATGGGGCGATCGGGGCGGCCGGCGCGATTGGCCCCGGCGGCCCAAACCCCTATATAGGCGGGCAAAGTCACCGTTGAGGAGTTTGTCCATGGCCCAACCGAGCATGAAGGCGCACGTCACCGAGGCGGGCGGGTTCCTCGCCGCCCTCGACCAGAGTGGCGGATCGACCCCCGGCGCCTTGCGCCTCTACGGTATTCCGGAGACGGCCTATCATGGCGAGGCCGAGATGTTCGCCCTGATGCACGAGATGCGCGTGCGGGTCATCACCTCCCCCGCCTTCACGGGCGACAAGGTCATCGGCTCGATCCTGTTCGAGCGCACCATGGACGGCGAGGCCGAGGGCAAGCCGGTGCCATCCTACCTTTGGCAAGACAAGCATTGCGTGCCGTTCCTCAAGGTCGACAAGGGGCTCGAGGCGGAGGCCGACGGCGTCAGCCTGATGAAGCCGATCCCCGGCCTCGATGCGCTGCTGGACCGGGCGGCGAAGCTCGGCGTCTTCGGGACCAAGATGCGCTCGACGATCAACCTCCCCTCCGAAAGCGGCATCGCCGCCATCGCGGCCCAGCAGTTCGAGATCGGGGCGCAGATTGCGCGGCACGGACTCGTGCCGATCCTCGAGCCCGAGGTTCTGATCAAGAGCCCGAACAAGGCCAAGGCCGAGCAGCTGCTGCACGACGCTCTGGCGCGCCACCTAGACCGCCTGCCTTCCGACCAGCTGGTGATGCTGAAGGTCACGATCCCGGACCAGCCCGACCTCTACAAGGACCTCATCGCGCATCCGCGCGTCATGCGCGTCGTCGCGCTCTCGGGTGGCTATCCTCGCACCGAGGCCTGCCAGCGTCTGGCGAGGAACCACGGCATGATCGCCAGCTTCTCCCGCGCGCTGCTGGAGGAGTTGAAGATCTCGATGACCGACGAGCAGTTCAACGCGGCCCTCGGCCGGG
>JABBOH010000056.1 GCA_019351895.1 Pseudomonadota bacterium | reverse complement strand
CGAACAGCTCCGCGCAGGTCTCGCCGAAGAGCGCGAGCCATCGGTCGAACATCGCTGGCTCCAGGGCCGGCAGGCGCAAGTGTGCCGAAAACGGGCCTCCATGGTAGCGCCCGCTCGTCAGCATCACCGACGACCAGAAATCCGAAAGACGGACGAGATGCGCGGCCCAGGCCGCGTCGCTCTGGCCGATTGCACGGCAAAATACCGGCCCGAGCAGCTCGTCGCGGCGAGCTCGGTCATAGAAGCGGCCAACCAGCCGGTGGATGGCCGCCTCGGTGATGCAGCCGCCAAGTGGGCTGGCAGGAGTCACGCCTACCAAAGCACCACGACGAGCACGATGAAGAAGTTCCAAACCAGCATATCGGTCAGCGAGCGGATCATGAACCAATCATCTCCCCCTGCGCGCCGAGCGCGCGCACACGAGGTTGCCGGCCACAAGAATGCTTGGAGTAACGCATGGCCTGACATTCTCCACTCTCCGGCGCACCAAACATATGGATTCGATTTATCTTATCCTGCGCGCGGCATAAAGCAAGATCGTTCATATATCAGCAGGCAATCCACCGAGCGTGATTAGCAGCGTCGTCGCCGTGGTAGGGAGCGTGACCAGCCCGCGCCGGAATTTTACCCCTCGATTGTCAGAGCCACGGCAAGGGCGCTTGCCGCAATGCGGGCAAACCCCACTTGGCTGCCGATCATTGCTGAAGGAGCGTGGAGAGCACCGAAAATGGCCAGGGACAGGAAGGCTGCAATCGCGCCGATGCCGTGCCCAACAAAGGTGTTCCATGGCCGGGCGGCTTCTTGGTTCGGAGTAACGGTGTGAATGGAGATCGTCGGACCGAGGCTCGGGAACAGCCACGGCTGCTGGAACGCCAAGCCAAGTCCGCCGACGATCCCGGTGATGACGAGCGCAACCCATCCGGCGTACAGGGCTGCACCTAACTTCGCCGGCTGCAATCTATCTGGTCGGGTCCTACCGCCATCAAATGGGCATTCGATAACCGTAGAACTCATGATCCTCGTTGTAGCCGCCTTGGCCGGCGCCAAGGTCGGCGAAGTCGGCGACGAACTCGATGGCCGCGATCCACTTCACCATCTTGAAGCCAAGTTCGTTCTCGCAACGCAGCCGCAGCGGCGCGCCGTGCAGCACGCTGACCGGGCCGCCGTTCATCTCGTAAGCCAGGATCGTCAGCTCGTGCCGCATGTTGCTGAGCTTATGCACGTCGTAATAGCGGCCGCCATCCGCGCCGTCCGCAAAGGAATAGAAGACCACGTAGCGCGCGTCGGCTGTCGGCCGCACGAGGTCGATGATGCTGCGCATCGGTACGCCGCCCCACTTCGCCACGCCGGACCAGCCTTGAATGCAGAAATGCGTGGTGATCTGTTCCTGCTTCGCAATCGTCCGTAACTCGGCCAGGGAGAGGCTTTGAGTGTGCTCGACCAGCCCATCGACCCGCAACTGATACCCGGCAAACTCCGTCGCAACCAATCCGTCGAATTCGGCTGACGCGGGCGTGGTGCCGTTCGGCCAGAAGTAAGGCGAAATGTCCTGCTCAGTCAGTTGGCTGTTCGGAGACCACCATTCGGCAAAGCCCTTGATCCAGCCGATCATGAACTCGCCCGTTTTCTGTACCAGTCGGGCATGACGGATGGTGAAGGGGGACGCGCGCCACCACAGCAGGGCCACCAGCGTGATGAGTGGCACGAAGACCGCGAAGCCGCTCCAGGAGCTGTCGTTCACGCCGGCCCACATCATATTGAGGCTGACCCGCGCCGGCCCGGTCATGAACACCAGCGTCACGTGCGCCAGGATGAAGAGCAGGAACCACCAGAGCGCCAGGAAGTGGATCGAGCGTGCGCGTTGCCGGTTCACCACCCGGCCGACCCAGCCGATGTGGTTGGAAATGGCCGGACTTTGCAGCAGTCCCGTGATGATGGACGTGGGCGCGGCAATGAACACGGTTATGAAGTAGACCAGTAGCTGAAGGCTGTTGTACTGCGTCCAACTGTGATCCGGCGGAAAATTCAGCGAGGCATATTGCAGCGCCGTCGACGCCGCGTTCAGGAAGACCGCCCATGTCGTTGGTACGAGCCGCCGCCATTGACCGGTCGAGAAAAGCAGGGCGTAGAAGGCAACGCCGTTGACCGTCCACAGCAGGTTGACCGAGAAATGCCACCAGCGGGCAAGGCCAATGGAGTGCCGGATGCCGGGGAGACCGAGCCAGCCCGGTACCGTCACTGAATCGTCCTTGGCTGTCCAGACGCGGCCCGTTGGCACAGGCTTCTGGAAACGGAACCAGTCAGTTCCCGGAGTGCAGTCGCGTCTCCAGTAAAGGCGCGGGTGGTCCGCCAGGATTTGGATACCAGAGCGAATGATGAATGCCATGAAGAGCAGATTCAAGAAGTGCTGCGCCCGCAGCCATAGCGGGAAACCGGAGGTGACGGCGGCGACCGAGGCTGGCGCGCCAGGATAGCCCACCAGCCACTCCTGCACGTCTGGCAGCTGCCGCAGGGCTTGCGCGACGGCGACGGCCGCAACCAACAACACGAAGGCGATCGGCAGCGCCCACAGCATGTTGAACCAGCGCTTTCCGATCCGGATTCGGGGAATGATCCCCTCCTGCGGCGGAAGCCAATGGCTCAGCAGGACGCGATCATCGGCAGAGGAGAGCTTTGCCGCGAGAGAGTCGTGGACGGCAGGCGCACGGCTAAGCTTGTTCATCGTACTTATCCCGTGATGCTGCGCGCAAGGCTTTCATCAGACTAGATGCGGATAAGTGCTCAGCTGCGCCAGGCTCGGAAACTACTGATATATGAAAAGTTACGCGGGTAACGCATGCTGATCTGATGCGCGACCGCACACGAGGAGGGCAGGAATGTTTGCCGAGCAGATGATGCCCAAGGCACGCGAGCGCTTGGTGACGATCAGCGGTGCGGCCCCCGTCAAGGATGCCGCCGCGCTCATGGCCAAGCCCCACACCGAAATCGTCGTCGTGTGCGGGGGAGATGGCGGGATGGTGGGCGTGGTCACGAAGACCGACATCATTGGGCAGATCACCCGGTGCGTCGGCGTCGGCTGCACTGCCAGGGTGGACGAGATCATGACGCAGGATGTGGTATCCTGCCGACCGGACCAACCGTTGCTGGGCATCTGGTCGGTGATGAAGGCGCGCGGCCTCCAGCGCATCCCGGTCCTAGATGGGAACAGGAAGCCGGTCGGCATCATCTACGCGCGGGATGCCCTCCAATGCCTGCTAGGCAAGGTGGAGAGCGACGAGGCGCTCCTCCGAGATTACGTGATGGGCGTCGGGTATTAATGACGAGGTGGGGCATGCCGACCCAGCAGGATGCCGTTGTTCAAAGGATACGACGGGATGTCTGACCAAGGCTCCGATCCCCCTAACGCACCGCAGCTAGGTCAGCAGGCGCTATTTAGGTGGGACAACGAGGGAGGGGCCGGGCCAGACGGCCCGCAGACGGAGGCACTAACGGTCGAGGACCATGTGCCGATGCCGGAGAACAACGCCGCTGAGCTGGGGGCGCTGCACGTGCGCGTCATCGCACTGGAAAGCCTTGTGATCTCACTGCTAGCGATGACGGCGGACGAGCAGCTCGAACAAGCCCGCGAGATGGCGCGCTACATCTCCCCAAGACCGGGCTCAACGCGCCACCCGCTGACGACCCGCGCAGCCGCACACATGGTCGACCTTGTCGAGCGTGCCTCCCGCTTCCGCGGCCGGGCTTCATCCTGAGAACCAGCCTCATGGGGTCACGACACGAGAATGCACAGATCCGACTTTCCTGGTATTCTCATCTGCAAGCGAGTGATCGGGTTCGAACGGATGCAACCCATGGACGCTGAGGACAGAGAGCGCGGCGCGTATCTGGGTGTCGAGCTCGCGGATCCGCTCGAGGATGGCATGGCGTGTGGAGACTAGCTTGGCGGGGGGGGGTGGGACATCAAGGCCGACCACTCCTCGCTTTTTGGGTTCGCTTCCAGAAGGGTAAGACTGCTCCGCCGGCTAGTCAGGTCATGCGCTCGACCGTCATACATATTATTGAACATACATATTATTGAAATGGCTTTTCTGCTGGGAGCCCTCAACGTCATACATGTCCAAAAGCAACCAGAGCCTGGTTTCGAGGTCCGTCATATAGCAACACTCAGAGAGGATCTTGACCTTTAGATCGTAACACGATATTCGTAAGGGGAAATTTGTTGATGATGCCATGTTTTTCGCGGAGGGTTTGACGCGAATGTTCGGGGCTCGCTAAAAAGGCGATGCTTAGTCGCGCTCGGATAATGGGCGGAGCGACCGGATGCGTCTAGAACGTGAAGCCTTTGAGCGAATCTGCGGATGATCGCGCCAATCTTGGGAACAGAAGAGTAAGCCTCGACAGTTTCTATTGGACAGTAGTCGCATGGAATTTCCCCGCGTGGAGAGGTATCGAAGTGAGCTTCGCCGACGGTCCTACCGCGCTATGTCGGACGAAGAAATCTATGAAGTTTCAGAGGCCTTCCATTCGGGCGGTTTTTTTGACGCAACTCGACGTGGTTATGAGGCGGAGATTGCTGCGTTGCTCAACATGCTCCTAGCAGAAAGAGTGCCTCCAGACGTTTTTGAGGATCTCGTTATGCGATACGTTAAAGAAACTCTTCGAAACAGGGGGTTTCGGATAAAAAGTCTTTCTCTAGCTGCTTCCAGTGGTGGCGGGTAAGCACATGAGCGAGCGCGAGAGAGATTTGGGGATCGTGGTGTGTCTGCAACTCCCACGACAAAATGGTGTAGCGGCTTGTATCACATCCAGGAAACAACTGTGGTTGCTCGTATCCTAAGGCGCTTCCCGGCTCCTCGGCAGGGATGTTCGCCAATGCGGACAAGCCGCCCCCTTCCCATGGCGCGCATCATATCGAACGCGCCGCCGGCCGTGAACAGACGTTGACGCGACTGAAGATCCCTCCAGGCGGAGTGCCACCGGATCGGTCATGACAGCGCTTCAGGCCACGGATGGCGGGAACCCGACGAGTTCGCCTCCATCAACACTCGCTAGGAGCACGCAAGTCAGCAGAGGATCCCTCGCATGACGATGATCGGCGAGTGGCTCATGCCCCCGCGGTCGCGCTAACGCAACTGGCGGCACGCCGGCTCGATCGGCGGGCGGCCGATCGGAGCGGCTTCGACAGCTTTCTGCCCGTAGACGCTTTCAAAGGCCGCCCGAGCGTTATTGAACGCGGCCGCCAGTTTTTTTCATGAGCCTGCGAATCCACCGGCAGCTCGGCCTTGTCGAAGTGCGCGAGCGCGGCGGCGGGGAAAGTGACCATAGAGGGTTTCCTTCTAGTTGGCGTAATCTCAGGCAGCTTCAGACGGTCGGGTAACGGCAACGGCTGTTTGAAGAATAGCAGGGGATGGAAGCGGCGGAAAGACAATGGGCCTCAGGGAGATTCGGGATGCGCGGCTCAAACCGGCCCGGCTCCGGCCCCCATGCCGTCATGCAGGCGTTTCTCCTGGAGAAGGTCGTGCTTCCTCATGAGCAGATAAACACGGTTGCGGTTCGCGGGGTGGATCGCCTCGGGCTTCGGACCGCCCAGCTCGCTCCTCAGCAGCACCAGGCCTTGCTCGCAATTCGTGCGCCGGGCGACCTATCTATGTCCGTTGGAGAGCTTGCCGAGTTTCTTCTGATTCAACCCCACAGTGCCAGTGAGCTGGTCACTCGGCTCGAAGATATCGGTCTTGTGGAACGCCAATCGGATCCCCAAGATCGCCGCGTGATGAAAATTCACCTTACGCAAGAAGCGGAGGCGGTGCTTCTGTCGTTGTCCGTCACTCATCGCGATGAGCTCCAGCGACTTCGAACCCTGCTCAGCGAGCTGCTCAGCAAGCTCGATTAGGCTTGCTCATACATATCGGAATACGATAGACGGCCGCCAGATGATCAACTGAATTGGTGGTGGAGATGGCGGTATCTGACGGTCGACATGGGTTGCTGGAGAAGCTTGGTGATTTCACAGCTGATCCGCGGGTGCTCAGCATCACGGGGATGGGTATCGTGGCTGGTACTGGAGGCGTTGCGGCCGGGTGGGTTCTCCTACACCTTATTGCCCTGGTGACCGCCATCGCCTATCGGGGGGTGCTACCAGCGATGGGCATTCCACCCACCCATCTTCCCTTATGGACAATTCTGGTCCCGGCCCTTGGCGCCCTCATTATCGGCTTTATGGCCCGCTATGGAAGCGAGAAGATCCGAGGGCACGGGATTCCTGAGGCTTTGGAGGCTATCATCCTCGGTGGCTCCAGGATGGGGCTGAAGGTTGCCATTTTGAAGCCAATCTCATCGGCAATCTCGATTGGCACAGGTGGCCCCTTCGGTGCCGAAGGCCCGATAATCATGACCGGTGGTGCCATTGGCTCGCTGTTCGCCCAGCTCTTCGAACTAACCGACATGGAACGCAAGACGTTGCTCGTGGCTGGTGCATGCGCTGGTATGACTGCGGTCTTCGGTACTCCGGTCGCGGCCATGTTGCTTGCGGTTGAACTATTGCTGTTCGAACTCAAGCCGCGCAGCATCTTGCCAGTCGCCGTTGCCTGCATAACTTCGGCAATCGAGCGTCAATACTTACTGTCACCCTCGCCGTTATTCCCGTTCACGGGGAGTGTGATCGTCGACCCGCTGCATGGTCTCGGCTGGGTTGGGCTGGGCCTGGTCACCGGTCTCGGTTCAGCGCTGCTGACGGTGATGGTGTATGCCGCCGAGGACTGGTTCGAGCGCCTGCCGCTGCATTGGATGTGGTGGCCCGTTATCGGTGGCGTCGTGGTCGGCTTCGGCGGCTTGGTGGACCCTCGGGCTCTTGGCGTCGGCTACCCAAACATCGCGCAGATGCTGGCTGGGGGGTTCACTGGCGTTCTGGCGCTACGGCTGCTGGTCGTGAAATCTATAATATGGGCGGTCGCTCTTGGTTCCGGAACGTCCGGCGGTGTGCTCGCCCCGTTGCTGATCATCGGCGGCGGCATCGGGGCGGTTTTGGCGCCCTGGCTGCCGGATGCCGCTCCCGGGTTTTGGGCCGTGCTCGGGATGGCGGCTATGATGGGTGGCACAATGCGTGCTCCGCTTACGGCAACGCTGTTCGCCGTTGAGCTAACTGGAAATCATAGCGTACTCCTGCCTGTCATCACGGCCACGATGGCAAGTTACGCGGTCACAGTCCTCGTTATGAAACGCTCAATTTTGACTGAGAAGCTAGCGCGGCGTGGGCACCACGTTACCCGCGAGTACAGCATCGATCTCGCGTCGCTCATCCGAGTGCAGGAGATCATGGCTACCCCAGTCGACACTTTGGCGACGACCATAACCGTAGGCGAGGCGATCGACTTCTTCCTTGACCCGGCGCATAGGCACCGGGCCTATCCTGTAGTAGATAAGGACGGGCATCTGGTTAGCCTAGTTTCCCGTACCGATATCCTAGGCTGGATCGGCACGAAGATGCCGCGTACCTGTTTGATCACCGATGCACTAGCGGGAGCCGTGACCGCCACGGCATTCCCCTACGAAACTATCTCCGCAGTCGTTGTGCGAATGGTAGCTCTAGAGGCACCGAGGCTTCCAGTGATCGATGCAGAAACCCGGAAGTTGGTTGGAATTGTCTCCAGAGGCGACTTGATAAAACTCCGGTGGCGCGAGTTCGAGGCAGAAACGGTTCGCCAATCGCATTTTTTGGCGCGTCGCGAACGAAGACATAAAAGAGCAGAAGTCGCAGAAGAGCCACTAGGCTCTTTGTGAGGGGCGATCACGTCTTCGATGTGCCCTGCACTATTGCTGTGCAGAGCCCGGACTTCGCTCCTTGGTCTCGCAGGGAAATGCAGCATTGCTCATCGAACCTGGAGTGCAACATGCCGACGCTCTCGGGCGGTGCGGTCAGCTCTTAGCGAGCCGGGCGAGGCGCTGCGCTGACCGTCTTTGCCGATGCGACCGCGTCTTCGCCGGAGCCGGTCTGGTCCAGGCGACGGCTGCGGTCGAGATGCTGAAGCTGTTCAAAGATCGTGGAGCGGCCGCCGGTGACGATTCCCAAGCCGCTCTCGGGCGACGAGCCGCTGCTGGAGGCGGCGCTCGCCTCCTTCTGCATCCAGTCCTATCCAGATTATCAGATCGTGTTCGGGGTGCAGGACGGTACCGACCCCGCGATCGCGATGGTGGAGCGGCTCTGCGGCCTGTTCCCGGAACGCAACACCATTCTCGTCATGGATGAGACCCGTCACAGCGGAAGGCACGATCGCCTTCTAATCACATGTGTCCGACGTAGAGGCACGACGTCATCGTGCTGACTGACTCGGACGTACATGTGACGCCGCGGTTTCTTGAACGATCCTGGTGCTGCTGATATGGCGCGGCAGCAGCATGGCGCCGGCGGAGCTGGGACGGGAGCCACGGATCATCTTTTCGCAGATTGGGCAAGAAGCTCAGCCTGGGTAAGAATCCATATGGACAAGTCAATCTGAGTTAGCCATCTGGCAGGATGATCTGTCTTTCTCGCGATATCAAAACCGTGGTGAAGACATTGTTTCTCCGGCGGCCCTCGTTCGACGGGTTCGACGGACGTGCGGGTTCACGCTAACAGGCCCGCCGCGAGATCAAGTCACTCTGGTATCCGACCTGGCTCGCCCAGTTGGCGGGGCTTTATCCAGCAGGCCGCTCAGTGCCCGCCTGTTCTCGGCTGCCGAGCCGCTGGACATACGCCTCCTGGACGGCGACGAGCACTACAGCGGCGATCGGCGTCGCGAGGGCTAGGCCGGCAACCCCGTAGAACGCGGCCACGATGGACATGGACAGTAGAGTGACCGCCGGCGGCAGGTCCACGGTGCGCCTCTGCACGATCGGCGCGAGGATATAGCCCTCGACGAGGTGACAGAGCAGGAACACCAATATGGTCCAGCTCGCGCTGTGCACGTTCACTGTCAGCGCGACCAGTATGGCGGGGATCGATCCGATCCAAGCCCCGAAGTAAGGTATGAAGGCGAGAAGCCCGGCGAGCGTACCAAGCGCATAGGGAAGCGGGATCCCGAGGATCAGCAGGCCGGTCGTGGAGATGACCGCCACTGCTATCATGTCGATCGCCTGTCCGAGCATCCACCACTGCAGGGCACGTCCGCAATCCCCGAGCACGCGGGCAGCCTGAGGCCGCGCAGCCGGCGGGAACAGCAGTACAGCGCCGCGCGTGTAGCGGCTCGGTGTGGCCGCAATGTAGATCGCCGCCAGCAGCACAACGACGAAAGTCCCTATTAGGCCGAACCCTGTGCCGAGGACGGACATGGCCGGCTTCGCGATACCACCCGAGCCGCTTCGGAAATGGGTGATGATATAGTGACCCCAGGGCGTGCCGCCGTAGCGTGTCTGCAAGGACGCAATCAGGAGGGCGAGCTTCTGATAAAGCGCCTGCATCTCGGCGGCGAAGCGCGGTCCGCGATAATAGATGCCGAGCCCGAGGACCACGACGAGGCCGACCGTGACGATCGCGACGGCAAGGCCCACGGGAATGCGAGTGAACCGCGCCAAAGCCTCTGCCAACCCTCGCAGAAGCAGGCTCAGCAGCGCCACCACGAAAAGCTCGAGCACGAGGCCGTCCAGAAACCAGAACACAAACACGATGCCGGTGACGATCGTGACAAGTCGGAGGGTGTCAGCAATAGCACTCAATGCTTGATCGGGCGGCATGACGGAGAGCCGGCGATGCGGCAGAATCGTCATCCGCGCCGACCGCCGCAGGTTCGATCATCCCAACCGGCGAAATATCGCACCCTCATCTATGTGTACAAAATCAGAACGGCCATGTGCCGCATGGCGTTAACCCTAGACTTCAAAAGGCTGCGCACCGTCAAACCCTTGGCTCCGATCATCTCAAACCGTCCGGTCATGCGGTTGCGAGGCCTCTCACGTCGCGCCTAAGGTTCCTTGCGACATCGCGCAGAGCGCGGCAATAGCGTCGCTATCACAGTTTTGAGATTATGATCTCACGCAGTTGAACTTATATCGTCCCGCGATACTTCCATCCTATGTCTCCCGGCATTTTTCGGCATCACCGTCTGTGCAACATGAGGGCGCGGTCATGTTGATCTCGGATGCGGCTCTTGCGCCCACGCCGTCTCTGTCTGTCGCGCCGGTCATGATCGCATGTCCGGACTGCGCAACGGTCCAGTTCATGCCGGAGATCAAGCGAGGCCATCTGAGCTGCTGCACATGTCATGCGCCGTTGCAGCGCAAGACCGGCCGCAGCCTCGACGCAGCGCTCGCGTGCTCGCTCGGGACCCTAGCCCTGCTGCTGCCTGCGAACCTGTGCCTTCTGCTCCGCGTCTCCAAGGCCGGGCTGGTTGCGAGTTCATATCTATTTTCTGGTGTCGCCGTCCTCTGGTCCCATGGCTGGGTCTTCACGGCGGCAGCCGTCGCCATGCAGGCGGTCGTCTTTCCGCTGCTGCGCTTCAGCCTGCTCTCGGCGGTGCTCGCCTCGATCCGCTTTGGCCGCGTCGGGCCGTGGACCGGCCCCGCTTTCCGCTGGTGCTGCCACCTCGACCTCTGGGCGATGCCCGATGTCTTCCTACTCGGCTTCATCATCGGCTACAGCCGCCTTGCGCCCTTCGTCCCGGTCGAGATCGGCGCCGGCGGCTGGTGCCTGATCGGCGCCGCCCTCCTCACGATGCTGACACGCGCCAGCCACGATCGCCGCGAAACCTGGCGGCGCATCGGCCAGCCCGCGACCACCGCCAGCGCGGAACGCCTCGACGCGGATCCGCTCGGATGCCCCGCCTGTGACCTCGTGCTGCCTGCGGACGCAGAAGGCAGCCGCTGCCCTCGCTGCCGCCTCCGGATCTGGCGGCGGCGCCCCGGCTCGCTCACCAATGCCTTTGCGCTCGTCATAGCGGGCTTCGCGCTCTACCCGATCGCCAACGCCTACCCGCTGAGCGTCATCACGCTCGCCGGGGCGCAGACCGGGCACACCCTCTATTCCAGCGTCATGCGCCTCGTGGAGGCCAATCTCTGGCCTCTCGCCTGCGTTATCTTCACGACGAGCATCGGCATCCCCCTCGCCAAGCTCGTCGGCCTTTGTTGGCTGTTCCTCTCGGTCCGGATGAAATCGCGCCGCCATCTGGTCGCCAAGACGCGGACCTTCCGGCTGATCGACGAGATCGGGCGCTGGTCGAACGCCGACATTTTCACCCTCGTCGTCTACATGCCCCTGGTGCAGTTCGGCCAACTCGCGACCGTCAACCTCGGCCAGGGCGCGCCGGCGCTGCAGGCCCTCGTCATCGTCACGATGCTGGCGTCGGGGCTTTTCGATCAGCGGCTGGTCTGGGACCCGGCGCGGAGGCTCGCTTGAGCGGACAGGCAGGCACGCCCGCGGCCGAGCATCATTCCAGCCGATGGCCCGGGTGGATCTGGTCCGTGCCGATCGCGGCGATCGGCATCGCGATCTGGCTCGCCATCCGCAGCTTCGCGTCGAGCGGGCCCGAGATCACTGTCGTCTTCCCGGAAGTCGCCGATCTCAAGGCCGGCGACACGATGGTGAAGTTCCAGGACCTCGTCGTCGGGCAGGTCGAAACGGTCAAACTCGAGAAGGACCTCCGTCACATCCGCGTGAAACTAAACATGCATGCGGACATGGCGGGGCATCTCGGCAAGGGCACCCGTTTCTGGATCGCGGGCGGCTCGCCGAGCCTCAGCAACCTCGCTTCCATCCGGTCGATCATCAGCGGCCCCTCGATCGCGATACAGCCTGCGCCGGGCGCGAAGCAGTCGGTCTACCAGGGTCTTGCGCAGAAGCCGGTCCTGTCCTTCGGCGAGGAAGGAACAGCCTACATCCTCCACACCCACAAGCTCGGCTCGATCCAGCGCGGCACGCCGATCTACTACCTTGGCCAGGAGGTCGGCACCGTGAAGGACACCAGCATGGTGAAGGGGCAGTCCTTCTCGATCACCGCCTTCGTCGACAGGCCCTACGACCAGTTCGTGCACGCCGGCACCCGCTTCTGGAGCGCCGGCGCCGTCAGCCTCGATACCGGCGGCACCGGCCCGCAGGTGCAGTTCCAGTCGATCCCGTCGCTCATCGAAGGCGCGGTCGACTTTGCAACGCCGAAGGACGCGGCGCAGCAGCCGCCCGCCAAGGCCAGCGACAGCTTCACGCTCTTTGGCGACCGAGACGCGGCCCTCTACGCCCCGGGGCCGAACGCCGTGCTCTACCGCGTGCGCTTCCCCGAGGCATCGGGGGGGCTCGCCGCCGATGCCGCGGTGACGCTGGAGGGGACGCGCATCGGCTCCGTCGTCCGCTCTCGCCTGCTCTACGATCCCACGACCGGTGCCGCCGGGATCGACGCCGTCATCGGCATCGACCCCGCATGGATCTCGCTTGCCGGCGGCGCTCGATGGACGCAGCCGCGGGCGCAGATGAATGCGATGCTCGATACGCTGCTGTCGCAAGGCGTGCGGGCGTCGCTGGTTTCCGCGCCACCCGTCATCGGCGGCGAGACCGTGGCGCTGCGGCTTGCGCATGACAAGCCGGCCAAGCTCGGCGGCGGCCCGGTCCCCGAAATCCCCACGAGCGGAGGCGGCGGCATCGCCGGCATCATGGCAAAAGCCAATGACATCGTCAGCAAGTTCAACGACATGCCCCTGCCCCAGATCGCGAGCAGCGTCGACAGGACCACGACCCGTCTCGCGGTATTGACCAGCTCGCCCGAGCTCGGCGACACGCTCCAGCACGTCGACCACACGAGCCTGCACCTCGACCGCATGACCGCCGACATGGAATACCGCATTCCGGCGATGCTGACGCAACTTCGTCAGGCCCTGGAGCAGACGACGGCGGCGCTGCGATCGGCCGATGCGATCCTGTCGAGCGGATCGTCAAGCTTGAGCAGCCCGGAGGCGGCGGGATTGCCCGGCACGCTCTATGAGGTGACGCGCGCGGCCCGATCGCTCCGCGAACTGACTGACTTCCTCGACCGGCATCCGGGCGCGCTGATCACCGGGCGGGGCGGCCGCAACTGATGGCGCGACCCCTCGCCCTCCTCCTGGTATTGCTGCTGGCGGCCTGCGGAAGCCCGCAGACGCAGTATTTCAGCCTGCAGCCGGTGTCGCCCGGCGACGCCGCTGCCGTGCTGGCAGGGGCTGCCCCGGCAAAGGTGGCCCCGATCGTCATCCGCCACGTCATCCTGCCGGCGACGCTGGACCGGCTGTCGATGGTCTCCGTCGGCTCGCAGGGCGAACTCGTCATCTCCGATCGGAACCGCTGGGCCGCGCCCCTCGACGGGATGGTGCAGTCGACGCTCGCGGCCGAACTCGCGACGCTGCTGCCGGGCGAGGTCGTCATGCCGGGCGACCCCGTGGCCGCCGGGCAGACGCGCGTTCTCGCCGTGACGATCCGATCCTTCGCCGGAGACCCTGGCGGCAGGGTGACGCTTGCCGCAGACTGGTTCCTCCTGCGTGACGGAAAACCCATACCGGGCCTTGCCGGTAGCAAAACGATCTTCATCCGCGCGCGATCCGGTTCCGCGGACGCGGTGGTGCCGGCGATGTCACATGCGCTCTTCCTGTTGAGCCAGGACATCGCAGAGAGAGTTCGAAATGCTGCGCATGCCAGGACGATTATGCGTCGATGATCCGCGATCAAAGCTCTGTGACACAGGTTACCGGGGCTGGCGTCGAGCCAATCTGCGGCTCATACGCGAAGCAACGCGCGGCGACGATCGTGCTGACAGTCCAGTTATCACAAACCAGGCAATCGGAAAGAGGGACGACATGATGCGCTTCGAAATCAATCGGACCACGCTGCAGATTTGGTTGCGAGACTGATGCGAAGGCGTCGACGCGGAGCAGACATCCGATGAAGCGGCCGATCCGCCACGCGCGGCCTGCGACGCCGCGCGCTCATTCCAGTCGTGCACGGTTGCTGACGCGCATCGGCGCCATCATGGCCAGCCTCGCCGCCCTTTCCTTGTCGGGTTGCTCCGTCCTCTCGCGCGGCTTTCTGGCGCCGGGCGGACCGGTCGCGCATGCCGAACGCCACGAGTTCTTCTTCGTCAGCGTGGTGATGCTTCTGGTGATCGGCCCGGTGATCCTGCTCGCGCCGCTGATCGCCTGGCACTACCGGCTTGCGAACACCAAGAGCGCATTCCGTCCGCAATGGGGATTTTCGTGGATCCTGGAGGGTCTGATCTGGATCCCCCCGACCATCATCGTGATCGTACTGGCAGTGTTCCTGGTGCAGCGCACGGAGCAACTCGACCCTTATCGCGCCATCCCGTCGAACCTGCCGCCTTTGCAGGTCGACGTCGTGTCGCTCGATTGGAAATGGCTGTTCATCTATCCCGAACTGCACATCGCCTCCGTCAACCAGCTGATCCTGCCCGCAAACAGGCCCGTCCACATGAGCCTGACCAGCGGGACCGTGATGCAATCTCTGCTGATGCCGCGGCTGGCAGGGCAGATTTATGCCATGACGGGCATGGTCACGCAGCTCAACCTCGCAATTTCGGAGCCCGGCACGTATTGGGGCGAAAATGCCCAGTACAATGGCGACGGCTTCGTCAAGCAGAAGTTCCAGGTCATGGGCGTCACCCCGGCCGATTTCAGCCACTGGGTTGCGAGTGTCAAGCAGACGCCGAAGGTCCTCGATGACAAGGCGTATCATAACCTTTCGCAGGAATCGACCATTCCACAACCGATCACCTTCGGCACGGTCGAGCCTGGCATCTTCGCGAAAATTGTCCACCAGGTGATCCCGCCCGGCGACGCAGCCAAGCACGAGGAAGCCAAATACGATGGTTGACCGATGACAATCTGGCATATCCTGCTCGGGCGGCTGACCTGGAGTTCCCTCGCCTTTGTGCGAGCCTGGCGCGATCCGACGCTCAGCGAGCTCATCGGCGCCGCCGCCGCCGCAATCGCTGTCGGTGGGGCGGTCGTTCTGTTCGGACTGCTGACCTACCTCCGAGCGTGGCGCTACCTCTGGTCCGAGTGGTTGACGAGCCTCGATCACAAGAGGATCGGGATCATGTATATGGTGTTCGCCGGCGTTATGCTTGCTCGCGCGCTGATCGAGGCCGTGGTGATACGCACGCAGCAGGCGATCGCCATCAACAACCAAGGCATTGTCGGGCCCGAGCATTTCGCGGAGCTGTTTTCGACCCACGGGACCATCATGGTCTTCTTCGTCGGCATGCCGCTGCTGATCGGACTGATGAACTACGTCATGCCGCTGCAAATCGGCTCGCGCGACGTGGCCTTCCCCTACCTGAACTCAATCAGCCTCTGGCTGACGATCGGCGGCGGCATCATGATGATGGCGTCGCTCGTTGTGGGCAAGTTCTCGACCGGCGGGTGGAGCGGCTACCCGCCCTATACCGAGCTAGCCTTCAACGGCGGCGTCGGCCCCGATTACTGGATATGGTCGGTCTCGCTCAGTTCGCTCGGCGCGTTGATGACGGGGATCAACTTTGCCGTCACGATCTATAAGTTCCGTGCGCCCGGCATGACCTGGATGCGCCTGCCGCTGTTCACCTGGACATCGCTCTGCACGTCCATCCTCATGATCTTCGCCGTGCCGCCGCTGACCATCGCGACCCTCATGCTCGCGGCGGATCGCTACCTCGGGATGCATTTCTTCACGAACGATCTCGGCGGCAACATGATGAACTTTGTCAACCTCTTCTGGCTTTTCGGCCATCCGGAGGTCTATATCCTCATCCTGCCGCCTTTCGGCGTCTATTCCGAGGTCGTCTCAGCCTATTCCTCCAAGGAACTCTATGGCTATACCTCGCTGGTGATCGCGACCATGGCGATAGCGATCCTTTCCTTCACCGTCTGGCTGCACCACTTCTTCACGATGGGACAAAGCGCACCCATCAACGCCTTCTTCGGCATCGCCACGATGCTGATCGGCATTCCCACCGGCGTTAAGATCTACGACTGGATCTGGACGATGTTCTGGGGCGAAGTGCGTCTCAACACCGCCATGCTTTTTTCGATCGGCTTCATGGTGACCTTCGTGATCGGGGGGATGAGCGGCATCATCCTGGCGACGCCGCCGGTCGACTACATGGTGCACAACACGCTTTTCCTGATCGCGCATTTCCACAATATGCTCATCCCCGGCATGCTCTACGGCGTGATAGCAGGCTACTACTACTGGTTTCCCAAAGCTTTCGGCTTCCGGCTGTCTGAGAAGTGGGGACGCCGAACCTTCTTCTGCTTTTTCGTCGGCTTCTACCTGGCCTTCATGCCGCTTTACGTCATGGGGCTGGGGGGCGTCGCCCGCAGGTCGCAGGAGCTGTTTGATCCGACCCTCCGTCCCTGGACGATTGTCGCCGAGATCGGCGCCCTCCTGCTGTTCACTGGCCTCGCCTGTATCTTCATCCAGCTCTATGTCAGCATCAAGCAACGCCACCAGACGCGCGTGCCGGTCGGCGACCCCTGGGATGCGCGCGGTCTGGAGTGGTCAATGTCGGCGCCTCCACCGGAATACAACTTCGCCGTCATCCCGCAGGTCAGCCGCCGCGATGCCTTCTACTGGCGCAAGAAGTATGACGGAGCTTATAGGCCTGCCGACCACTATCGCGACATCGAACTGCCGAAGAACAGCATGTGCGGCATTCTCGTCGGCATGGGCCTGACCGCCTGCTTCTTCGGCTTCGTCTGGCACATTTGGTGGCTCGCGTTTCTGGGTTTCGCCGTGGCATTCGGCACGGCGGTCGTCCGCAGCTTCAACCGCGACGTGAACAGGGTGATACCGGCGGCGGAGGTCGCGGCGCATGACAGGCGATGGCTTGACCGCGCCGCCGCCGCAAGGCCCATCCCGCGGCACCTGGAACTCACCCCCGAGAATGAAGGACTGGCGAAATGGCAGGGGTGACCGAACCGGAACTGCGCCACGCCGGGCTGAACCTTTCGGACGATCCGCGTGAGGTTCGCGAACACGTCGAGAGCGACGTGTTCGGCTTCTGGGTATTCCTGATGAGCGACGCGGTGATGTTCGCCTGTCTGTTTGCGGTCTACGCTACCGTGCGCCATGCGACCGCGGGCGGACCCACCGCCGCCGACGAGTTCAAGTTCCACTCGGCCATTTGGGAAACGGGGCTGCTTCTCACCAGCAGCTTCACCTACGGGATGGTCTCGATTTCGATGAAGCACACGCGCGGCCGTCTGTGGATCGCCGCGTTCATAGTCGTGACCTTCTGCGTCGGCGCCGGCTTCCTCAAGATGGAGGCGCATGACTTCGTCACCATGTTCCATGACGGGGCGACGCCGGAGCGGAGCGGCTATTTCTCCTGCTTCTTTGTGCTCGTCGGCATGCACGGCTTCCACGTCTTCAGCGGTCTCGTCTGGATGATTCTGATGGGCATCCAGCTTGCGGTGTTCGGCCCCGACGAGCGGACTAAGGTCAATTTGATCCGTCTCGGTCTCTTCTGGCACTTTCTCGATGTGATCTGGGTCGTCATCTTCTCCGTCGTCTATCTGCAGGGGCTCATCCGATGAACATCTCCCCGTCTCTGCGGCGCGACTTCCTGACCTATGCTCTCGGCTACGGGCTCGCCATCGTCCTCACCGGCATCTCCTTCGCCTTCGTCTTCTACCGGCTGCTTGTGCCGCAGGCGGTGTTCGGCGTCGTGCTGTTTCTCGCGGTCATCCAGATTGTCGTTCACATGCGCTGCTTCCTGCATATCTCGCTGAAGCAATCGGCGCGCTCGGACCTGCAGCTCATTCTCTTCTCGACGCTCATCATCATCCTGATGGTCGGCGGCACGCTCATTGTGGTACTCGATCAGAACGCGCGGATGATGTAGGCGGCGGCAACGGACGCTTGACCGAACATCATGAGCCGCCGCCCGATCTGCACCGGAGACATCGTCTTGAGTTCGAAACGCATCGAAGACTACGCCATGATCGGAGACGGCCAGACGGTCGCGCTGGTTGATCGAGGCGGGTCGATCGACTGGCTCTGCTGGTCACGCTTCGACAGCGATGCCTGCTTCGCGGCTTTGCTCGGAACGGCTGAGAACGGCTGCTGGAGCATGACGACCCACGACCCCAATCCGCGCCTCTCGCGCAGCTATTGCGGCAACACGCTGGTGCTCGAGACCGTCTTCGCGACTGCGACGGGGAAGGTTCGCCTCATCGACTTCATGCCCGTCCGCAACGACGGCTGTTCCGCCATCATCCGCATCGTGACCTGCCTCGAAGGCACCGTCGCCATGCGATCCGACCTTCGGCTACGCTTCGACTATGGCAGCGTCGCGCCCTGGTTCAGCACGGAGGACGGCGCAATCACCGGTAAGGTCGGGCCGGACCTCGTCGTTGCCCGCAGCGACG
>JABBOH010000055.1 GCA_019351895.1 Pseudomonadota bacterium | reverse complement strand
ACGGCCGGGGGACGACGATCGGGCGCGAACACCGGGCGGTTCAGGATGACGCTGGCCCAGGCATCGAGCGGAGGTGGCGGCGTATGGGTGGCGGTGATCACATGGATGGGCGGCGCGGCTATCGCACGCGCCGCATCACGCGACTGCGGTGATCCCGACAACGCTTCGAGCGCGATCACACCGCCCAATGCGGTGGCGAGGCCGAGAAGAGCCAGGGACGCCCGCGTGTGTGCCACGCCGATCATCGCCTTACCTGAAGCGCTTCGCCCGCTCGGCCCGGGCCGGCGCAACGCGCGGCGCTGGACGGCACGGCCCTGAGCCACCAGCGCTCGCCGAAGCACAAAAGCAAGGACCGATTAGGGTTATCTTTGGTTCCCGCTGGGGCCAGCGTTTGGCTGAAGGCGCTCATGGTGTTGGCCCCGGCAGCAGCGCCACAAGATCGACGCAGCCGGTGGTGACGCCGAGCTTGTCGCCCAATTCGCGCACCGCATCGAGCCGGGCGGTCATCGTGTAGAACAGCGTGGCATCGAGCGAAACAATGTAGCCGTCACTCGTCATCGGATAGGCGCGCGAGGCGCTGCGTGCGCTGGCGAAAGCGGGAAGCGATGCCAGATCACTCCCGGGCGGCGGCTCAGTCAGCGTCATCGAGGGAGATCAGTCATCCTGAACAAGGCGAGGTCGGGGCTGCTCGTGAGAGCGGCCCCGACCCGAAGTCCCGTCGCAAGATCAGTGGAAGTTGCCGTGGTCCTGATCGTGGCCGTCGTCGCGGTCGTTGCCCCGGTCGTGGTCGGGGCCGAAGTTGAACATGTCCATCAGGTCGCCGATTGCCGGGCTGTTCGTCGGGACATAGGGGTTGTTCGCATAGGCCGTGGGGTTCGGGAGGTTGTCGCGGGTTTCTCGCCCGACCGTCTCAAGCCGCCAGTTGCGCTCGATGAACTTCAGGAAGGATACGTGATCTGCATAGACGTGGCTGACATGGCCGCCGGTCGAGTAGGGCGAGACCATGATCGCCGGGATGCGCGTGCCGTCGCCGAAGAAATCGAGCGGCTGGATGTAGCCGGAGTCCCAGTAGCCGCCGCCCTCGTCGACGGTGATGAGAACCGCGGTGTGCTGCCAGAGCGCCGGGTTCGCCTTCAGCTTGGTGATGATGTTGCGGGTGAACGCTTCGAAAAGATCGAGCTTGGAAGATGCCGGATGACCATCGAGCAGACCGTCCGGCTTCACGAAGGAGACTGCCGGCAAAGTGCTTCCGGCGATGTCGTTCATCAGGTCGGGAACGTCCTTGAGATGCTCGGTGCGCTGCGTCGCGCTGGTCATGATCGAGGTTTCGTAAAGGAAGGGATTGCAGATGTTGCAATAAATTCCGCCAAGGTCGCTAGACGGATCCTTCACATAGTTATCCCAGCCGGCACCGTAGTAGCGCCACGAGATGTCATGCTTGTTCAGCACGTCGGCGATGGTGTGGACGGAGGACGGCGGGATGGTGAAGGTCGAGGTGTTCACAGTGCCGTCGCCGAAATAGCCCGGGTTGTAGTTGTTGACGAGGTAGTAGGCTCCGGGCTTGCACTTCGGATCCGGATGGCTGCGCAGCGATTTGAGATAGTTGCGCACGACGCCGACGCCGGGCTGCGAGGGATCGGCACATTCGGTATAGGAGCCGCCGGAGTAACCGTCCTGCACCCACCAGTTGTTCGTGCCGGGCTGCGAGTTGGGATTCTCGATTTCATCGGCCGGCGGGGTCGCGATATTGCCATGGCCGTCGGAGTAATACATGGCGAGGCCGGTGCCGATGGCGATATGGTTGGCACCCGTCCCACCCATGATTGCCTGATGGTAGTTATCGCTGATGGTGTAATGGTCGGCCAGAGACTTGAAGTAAGGTACGTCGCCCTCGGCCATGTTGTAGAAGCCCATGGAGGTCGAGCCCTCACCGGTCGTGAGGTCGGTGAAAGGCGTAGGCTGAGGCGAGCCGTTCGCCCCGGCGCCGACGCTCACTTCGGTCCATGGGAAGAGGTCGTTCAGGCAGCCGGAGGGATTGCGTTCCGAAGCGTGCGAAACGGCGCAGTCGGTCTGCTGCCACATCTGATAGAAGCGATGCACCGGGCTCGCCGTGTACGCGTCGTACGGCATCTTCGGGCCCGTGATCTGGTAGGGCCCGTTCGGCGGAGCGGCCGCATTCTTGATGCGCGTGTCGACCGAGCCGGACGGCAGGCCGCTCGCGCCCGTTGTCAGCAGATTGTAGTCGCTGGCCGGCAGACCGTCCTGGATCTGGGACTCGAGGGCGGCGACAGCGGTGACGGTCGCGAAGGGCGGCGGGTTGTTGTCCGCCGCAACCGAACGAGCGCCGTCGGTCGCCGCCGGGGGCAGCGTCTGATATGGCGTCTTCTGCGAGGGCGCGTTCGTGTAGCTGCCGGATTGCACGGCTGAATCCTGGCTGGCCCAGTGGAAGTTCGGGCCTGGCTTGCCATCCTCCGTCACGATGCCTTCCGAAAGCAGATTGAGCACCGACTCGCCGTGCTTGGGTTGATAAGTCGCAAACACATGATCGAACGTGCGGTTTTCACCGATGATGACGATGATGTGCTGGATCGGCGTGACGGTCGCCGAGGAGCCATGCTCCTGACTGTTGCTTGCGTCGCCGCTGTCCTGCGCGAAGGCCGGGGCGACGGGCGCCGCTATGACTGAAAACGCGGTGGCGGAAATCAAAGCTGCACGCAGATACGACCCTGCGCGCGCCAATGCCTCGTGATGCACGGTTAACCTCCACATTCGTACTTTTTCCGGCCGAACATGTTGCATGCCGCGCACCGGTCGATACTTCATCCCATCGTTCCGTGGGGTACGTCTCCTCCAAGCCGGTTACGCTTTGATGAAAACGAAGTCCGGCACCAATAAACGCGCATCCAAGCGGCTGTTGGCCCATGCGGATGTCCATCCGGGTCAAGGCCTCGGCATTTGACTACATTGAGTGGTCTATCTGGCGCGCCCAGATCGTGAGTTCAGGGACCAGTCAATTGGCCCGTCGATCCCCGCGGGAAGGGCTTCACGTCGCGACAAAAAATGTCCTTCGCGTGACATAGACCCTGCCGCCTGCTTCACCTGAACATTTCGGACGTTTATGAGATTGCCCAAGGGCGCTCGTGGCACCGGGCTCGCGCAGGTGCCGCACCTCATCGGAGTAGCAAGATATGCGTCCTGACAGCCTCCCGGTGCTCGCTCTGCTCGCCTGTCTCGGTGGCTGCGCCGAACCGCTGATGGGGCCGGGGCACATGAGGACGGAGGTCATGGCCCTGAGCACCGCCGCCGGTTCCTCCACGAACACAGCCGTGGACATGCCGTCGGCGGGGCCGCTCGCCTCCCCGTCTGGAGGCGGGATCGCGCTCCTCGCACCGCTTACGGGCGTCGACGCGGCGATCGGCCCCTCCCTCGTGAACGCGGCACGGCTCGGGCTCGGCACGGGCACGGTGCCGCCCCTCGATGTCATCGACACGGGCAGCACACCGCGAGGTGCGGCGGCGGCGGCCGAACAGGCGATCGGCGCCGGCGATCGTCTCATCCTCGGCCCGCTGACAGCGCGCGAAACGGCCGAGGTGGCACCGATCGCCGCCGCCGCCCATGTCGAGGTGCTGGCCTTCACCTCGGACACCGCGGTTGCAGGACCGGCGCTGTGGACCCTCGGCATCACGCCGGCGCAGCAGGTGGAGGCGCTGGTGCGGGCCGCCGACACGGCCGGTCGTGGCCGCTTCGCAGGGTTGCTGCCGCTCGACCCACTGGGGGAGGCGATGGACCGGGCTTTACGAGCCGCCGAACCCTCGGCGCCCGTCCGGCTCTACGCCGATTTCACGGGCATGAGCGAGGCGGCCCGCGCGCTGTCCGACTACGCCGCCCGGCGAGGACCCGTGGATGCCCGCATCAAGCGGCTCGCGGCCTCGCATGACGCGGCAGATCGCGCGGAGGCGGCTCGTCTGGCCCGGCTGCCGGTTCCTCCGCCGCCCTTCAGCGCGCTGATGATCGCCGAGACCGGCGCGGGACTGGGTGAACTCGGCAGCCTGCTACCTTACTACGACGTGACCCCGGGCCCGGTTCTCATCCTCGGACCGGGATTATGGGCGACCAACCCGGCGGCGGTTGCCCGCGCGGGTTTCAGCGGCGCCCTCTACGCCGCACCCGATCCTGCCGCCGGTCAGGATTTCCGCGACCGCTACCAGCTCGCCTTCGGCAGCCTGCCACCCCCGCTGGCAGCCATCGCCTTCGATGCCGGCGGGGTGACACGCCTCGCGACCGAAACCGGCGCCCTTGATCCATCGGCGCTCACCAATCCGGCCGGCTTCGGCGGCGCCGACGGGGTTCTGGCCCTGCAGCCGGGTGGCTCGGTCCGGCGGGCCTTGGCTGTCTTCGAGGTCACGCCCGAGGGCGCGCGGATGATCCGGCCAGCACCGCAGGCGCTGTCGGCGCCAGGCCTCTGATCCTCAGGCACGGGCGTAGAGCCAGATCAGCCAGAGGGCGGCACAGAGGCCCGGTCCAAAGGCTACACGTGTCCCACCGCTCAACCCGCGCCCGCGCCACAGGGCGTCGGTAATCGCGGCGCCGAGCGTCAGCACCGCGCCCAGAAAAATTACGGACGAAAGGGCCGCGACGCCGACCCAAGCCCCGGCCGCCGCCATCAGCTTGGCGTCCCCCTCGCCGAGGCCGTCACGGCCGCGGAAACGCCGATAAATCCAGGCTGCGAGGCGGAACATCAGGTAGCCGAGCGCCGCGGCGGCGGCATGATCGGTCAGCTGATAGGAGGCACGACACTCAGTGACGGCCAGACCCAGCAGCACCAACGGCAATGTCAGCGCGTCCGGCAGCAGCAGATCGGTCCAGTCGATCCAGGCAAGCGCCAAAAGCGTCCAGCCGAGCAGGCAGGCGGACCAGAAGGCGAGCGCATCCGGAGCGATCGGCGCGGCGATCGTGGGGATCGCGCAGGCCGCCAGTTCCACCGCCCAATGAAAAGGGCTGATGCGCGCGCCGCAGAAACGGCATCGCCCGCCAGACGCGAAGTAGCTGCCGAGCGGCACGAGGTCGCGCAGGCCGAGCGGATGGTGACAGCTTTCGCAGCGCGACCGGTCGAGCATCACGGGCCTGCCCGCTGGCAGGCGACGGATCAGAACGCCGAGGAAGCTGCCCACGAATGGCGCGATCAGGAGTGCCAGAACCCAGTCTGACGGATCGGCGGGCAGATCGACGGTCAGGCGGCTGCCTCCAAGACATCGCGCCGCCCGTTAGGGGAGTGCTGGGCGATGATGATGGACAATCATCGGAGCTGGCTTACTCTAAGGACGATTGGGAGCCAAGGTAGCCGGCATGAGACTGCCCTGGAGATCGACCGCCGTTTCCGAGCCTGCTCCGTCGACGCTGCTCGTCCCCAGGGACACTGACGATCGGCTCGACCGGCTTTGCGATATCATCGTCAGCCAGGGCTTGTGCGACGCGCGCAGTATGGAGCGCGGCCGCCGCATCGCCGAGGAAACCGGGCAGCGCATCGACGCGGTGCTCATCCAGCTAGGGCTGGTGACGGAACGCGGTCTCGCCTCGAGCTACGCCGAGCTACTCGACATCCCGCTCACATCCCCGGCGCGGTTTCCGGCGGAGCCGCTGTTTGCCGACCGGCTCACGTCGCGGTTCCTGCGCCATGCCCGAGCCTTGCCGCTGGCACTCGAGGGGGACCGACTGGTGGTCGCCGTGGCCGATCCGCTCAATCGTTTCACGCCGGCGGCCATCGCCGCAGCCATAGGATGCAAGGTCGCAATCGAGATCGCCGTTCCGATTGAACTCGAGGCCGCCTTCGAACGGCTCTATCCGGATGCGGCGGAGGAAAATGCGGAGGGTGACGCCGATGCGGAAGCCTCCGAAGAGGATGCCGAGCGGCTGAAGGATCTGGCGAGCGAAGCGCCCGTCATCCGCCTTGTCAGTCAGATCATCTCGCGTGCCGTGGAAACCCAGGCGTCGGACATCCATCTGGAACCATTCGAAGACCGCCTGCGTGTTCGCTACCGTCATGACGGTGTGCTGCACGAGGTGGATTCCCAACCGGCCCGGCTCATCCCGGCCATCATCTCACGCGTCAAGATCATGTCGAAGCTCGACATCGCGGAGCGACGGCTGCCGCAGGATGGCCGTATCAAGCTGCCTGTGCGCGGACAGGACATTGACTTCCGCGTCTCCACGATCCCGTCGCTGCACGGGGAGACCGTGGTGCTCCGCATCCTCGATCGCGGCACGGTCGCTCTCGACTACGACGCTCTGGGGCTCGCGCCCGCGGTCGTCCAACGTCTCAACCGCGCGCTTCATCTCCCCAACGGCATCGTGCTCGTCACGGGGCCGACCGGCAGCGGCAAGACTACGACGCTCTACACGGGCATCATCCAGATCAATTCGATCATGCGGAAGATCGTGACCGTCGAGGACCCGATCGAATACCAGATCCCGGGCATCACCCAGACCCAGGTGAAACCGCAGATCGGGCTGACCTTCGCGCATGTCTTGCGCTCCATCCTGCGCCAGGACCCGAACGTCGTCATGATCGGCGAAATCCGCGACCTCGAGACGGCGCAGATCGCGGTCAACGGCGCGCTGACCGGACGCCTCGTGCTCTCGACGCTGCATACGAACTCTGCCGCTTCCAGCATCACCCGGCTGCGGGACATGGGCCTCGAGGATTACCTCATCACCGCCGTGCTGCGCGGGGTGCTCGCCCAGCGGCTGGTGCGGCGTCTCTGCCCGGAGTGCCGCGTGCCCGTTGCCGCGGCGCCCGAGCTTGTCCGCCGCTTCGACCTCGAGCGGCGCTGCGACGGTGGTCCAATGACGCTCTGGCGCCCGGTCGGCTGTTCGCATTGCCGCGAGACCGGCTATCGGGGACGGCAGGCGATCGCCGAGTTCCTGCTGCCGGATGAACGCATCGAGCGGCTGATCTTCAGCCGCGCCGATCAGTCCGATATCGAGCAGGCGGCCGTGGAGGCCGGGATGGTGACGATGTTCGAAGCCGGGGTCGCGGCGGCGCTGTCCGGAACCACGACGCTGGAAGAGGTAGTCCGGACCTTGCGCGGCGAAGCCTGACGATGCCGGCTTTCCGCTACGTCGCCATCGACGCCTCGGGCAAGACAGCGCGTGGCGTCATGGAGGCTTCGGACGAAGCGGCGGTTGTGCAGCGCCTGCGGCGGGAGGGGCAGCTTCCGGTCCGGGCCGAGCCCGACACCGGACCGTCCTTCCTCGGGCGGATCAATATCGACGTTGTCCGCACCGGGCTGCGACGGCAGGAGATCGCCAATTTCACGCGCGAGTTGTCGATCATGCTGGCTGCCGGCCAGGATCTCGATCGTGCCTTGCGCTTCCTGGTGGAGACGGCGCCCAATCGTCGGGTTGTCGGCGCGATGGAGCGCTTGCGGCAGGCGGTGCGCGACGGCGACTCGCTCGCGGTCGCCATGGGCAGGCAGACCGGCAGTTTCCCGCGCCTTTATGTCGGCATGGTCCGCGCCGGGGAGGCGGGCGGCACGCTGGCGTCAACGCTCGACCGGCTGGCGCTCGTGCTGGAGCGCGAACGCAGCCTCGCCTCCTCGATCCGCTCGGCAATGATTTATCCGACGCTTCTTTTCGTCGCGATGATCGGCTCGGTCTCGTTCCTGCTGACCTCGGTGCTGCCGGAATTCGTGCCGCTCTTTGCGCAGAACGGCGCCAAGCTGCCGGCCTCAACGCAGTTTCTGGTCGATCTTGGCCATGTCGTCGCGGCGGACGGCCTTTTCATCCTGCTGGGCCTCGCCGTCTGCGGGCTGGTCATCGTGCAGGCCCTGCGCCAGCCGCGCATCCGCGTATTCGTGGACCGGCTGATCCTGCGGCTTCCGGTGATCGGCGGCTTGGCGCGGGAGGTGCTTGCCGCGCGCTTCAGCCGGAGCTTCGGCACGCTGATGCTGAACGGCGTGCCGCTGATCGCGGCACTGGGGATCGTGCGGGACGCCATCGGCAATCAGGCGGCGGTCGCCGCGGTCGAGGCCGCGACGGCGAGCGCCAAAAGCGGGAGCGGCCTTTCGCGGCCGCTGGCCGAGTCCGGCATCTTTCCGGTCCGCACGATCTATCTGCTGCGGCTGGGGGAGGAGACCGCGCAACTCGGCCAGATGGCGCTGCGCGCCGCGGAAATCCACGAGGAGGAGACGCGGCTCGGCATCCAGCGGCTGGTGGCGCTGCTTGTGCCGGCGATCACCATACTGATGGGCGCGGCGGTCGCGGGCATCGTCTCTTCGCTGATCCTCGCCATGCTCAGCCTGAACAACCTTGCCGGCTGAGGTGCAGCTTTGGCGACGGCGTGCGGCGGCTGGTTTCACCCTGATCGAGGTCCTGGTGGTGCTGGTCATCCTCGGGCTGACAGTCGCCCTCATCGTGGGGCGCGGTCCGGCGCGGAGCACAGGCTTCGATCTGCGCGCGACCGCGCAGGATGTCGCCCAGCAGCTTCGCCTCGCCCGTTCCGCGGCCATCGCGACCGATCGCACGACCAGCTTCAGCCTGGATCCGGCCCATCGGCGCTATGTATCCGCCGGTTCGGTCGGCGCAGCCTTGCCGCCGGAGGTGTCTCTTGCCCTGACGACGGCGACGGGCGGCAAGCCGCAGCCGCTGAGCGCCATCCGCTTCGCGCCTGACGGCAGTTCGTCCGGCGGCCGCGTGGTCGTGCTCGCCGGACATTCGGCGATGCAGGTGGTGGTGGATTGGCTGACCGGCCGGGTTGTCGTCTCCAATGGCTCGTAAGCGCGAGGCGGGCTTCACAATCCTCGAAGTGCTGGTGGCGCTGGTGATCGCGGCGCTGGCCCTCGGCGCGCTTTTCTCGGGCGCGATCTCCGGCCTGCGGTCGGCGCAGCTGTCGGTCGACTACGCCGACGCGGTGGCGCGCGCCCGTTCGCATCTGGCTGTGGTCGGCATCGGCGCGCCGATGGTCGCGATGACGCAGGAGGGCGACGACGGCGACGGGTTCCGTTGGCGCCTGCGCATCCGCCCGCTCGCGACGATCACCCTCGCCAGTCAGGCGGACGCGCTTGCTGCGGCCGGCACACCGCCGCCGCGCGTCGCGCTCTATTCCGTCAGCGTCGTCATCACCTGGACCAAGGATGGCGGTATGCGGCAGGTGCAGTTGAAGACCGAGCGCATCGGCACGGCACCCCCGGCGCGGCCATGATGCGCGCGGACCGCAAGCATGGCGGCGGCTCTCAGTCGGGGTTCACCCTGCTCGAAGTTCTGGTCTCGCTCGTGGTGCTCGCGCTCATCATGCTCGGGCTCACCCAGGGTCTGCGGTTCGGTATCCTGGCCTTCAGGCGGCAGGCGGCGGTCATCGACCGCGGCGCCGACATGGATGCTGTGGATCGGACGCTGCGCGGCATCATCGAGCAGATCGACCCTGGTAATGCCCATGACGCGCCCGCGATCGAGGGCGACGCGCGGAGCGTGGAATTCACCTCCACCCTGCCTGAGGGTGCGGCGGCAGCACTGCCGACGCGGGAGGCCGAGATCCACCTCCTCGTCGATCGGGCGCATCGTCTCATCCTGCGCTGGGTGCCCTATACGCATGCGCTGCCGGTCGGGCCGCCGCCGCGACCGCAGGAGACGGTGCTGATGACGCAGGTGGCGCAGGTCACCATCAGCTATTGGTCGGCGACCGGCCCGGCGCATTGGCTGCGCGCCTGGACGGGCCCGGACGTGCCGGCGCTGATCCGGATCAGTCTGAGCCTCGCCCCGGCGCTGCACATGAACTGGCCCGACATTGTCGCCGCCCCACAACGGAGCCGGCCGTGATCGCGCCCGGTCACGGCTGCATCCACGGCGGTCGTCCGGTCGTTATCACCTAAAGTTCTTGCCACCTGCGGCCCGAGACGGGAGATGTAGATTAACGGATAACTAATGTTCACGTCGGGTGCGATGCTCCAGGAGTTGATGACGTGGTGGGCGCAGCAATGGCTCGACCTTCTGCCGCTACGCTTCGCAGAGGCAGGACGCTGGAACGATGCGCTGGTCATTGACCTTGCAGCCGCGCCGCAGGACGACGCGCCATCCCGGTTTGCCCTGGTGCGGCGGCGGCACGGTGAGGAGCGTGTGCTCGGGCAATTCGCCGCCGATGAAGCTGGGCTGGCGGCCGTGAGGCGCGGGCAGGGGCGGCGCCTACCCTGTCTGCTGCGCCTGCCGCCCGGGATGCTGCTGGAGCATCGGTTCGCCATGCCGCTGGCCGCTGAACGCGACGCCGCCCGCGTGCTCCACTACGAGATCGATCGGGTGACGCCCTTTGCCGCCGACGATGTCTTCTGGACGTGGTCCGCCGAGCGGCGCGACCGTGAGCGGCATCGCGTGTTCGTGCGGCTGTCGCTCGTCTCGCGCAACCTGCTGCAGCCGCTCATCGCCCGTTTGGCGGCGGCAGGCATCACGGTGCGGTCGCTCGAGGCCCGGGTGGATGACGGCAGTCTGCGGCATGTGCCGCTTGCCGAGGGGGGCGGGAGGAGTGCGCTGTCCGGCGCCGTGTTGCTCGGGCTGATGGCGACCTGTGTCGTGCTCGCCGGGGTCGCGGCGGGGCTGCCCTTCATCCTCCAGCAGGAGCGCATTCAGCATGTCAGGCACGAGATCGCGCTGCTGCAGCCCCGCGTCGCCGAGGCCGGGGCGTTGCGCCGCCGCATCACCGGGCAGGCCGCGGGGGCCGATATCATCACCGCGGAGGAGAGCCGCGTCGGCGATGCCCTGCAGGCTCTGGCCGCGATCACCACGGTGCTTCCCGACTCCACCTTTCTGACCGCGCTGAACCTGTCGCACCGAGTGATGGCGCTGACCGGACAATCGCCTGATCCGGCGGCGCTCATTGCCCGGATGGCGGCCGATCCGCTGATCCGCGACCCAAGCTTCTCGGCCCCCGTCACGGCGGCGCCCGATGGCCACGGCAGTCTGTTCTCGATTAATGCCAAGCTCGCACCCTAGGAAGCGGGCGCCGGACGGATGAGCGAGCATCTGCCGAGCGGCCGACGCGGTCAGGCGCTTGCCGTGGGCTTGACCGTGGTCGTTGTCGCCTCGCTTTGGGTGGGCGTCGCGAGCCCATTGGAATCCTTTTATCTGGCCAGGGCGCAGACCCTCGCGGATCAGCGCCTCGTGGCCGCGCATATGGCGGCGGTCGCCGCCACTGTTCCGCAACTGCTCCATGCGGCGGCACTGACGCATGGCGCCGCGCGGGCAGGCCAGAGCCTTGCGCTGGATGCAACGAGCGACGCCGTGGCTGGAGCCCGCTTGCAGCAGCGTATGCAGGACTTGGCCGCCGCCGCCGGATTGACGCTGAGCAGCGTCGAGACCTTGCCTGTGGAGCAACAAGGGGGGTATCGGCGCATCAGCCTGCGGGTGACCTGCGCGGCATCCTGGCCAAAGTTGATCGGTCTGCTGCAGACCTTAGAAGGATCGAGTCCGAGAATGCTGATCGACGACCTCGATCTCAACGCATCTCCGGACCTCGTCCATCCCGACGGGATCGCGGTCAACGCGAATTTCATCGTCATCGCCTTCCGCGCCGGAACGGCCCCTTGACGCGCATCGGCATGCTGGCATTCGGCTTTCTGACGGTGCTGCTCGGCGGCCTGATCGCCATGGAAACCGCGCCGACACAAAACCCGAGCCCAGCCGGGAGCCCACTCACCCTCAACCTGCCGCTGGCGCGGGTGGCCGCCGGGTTAGGGGACGCGACGCAGGTTCAGGCGTGGGTCACGACCATCCTGGCGCGCCCGCTTTTCGAAACGTCGCGCCGTCCGCCGGCTACCGCTGCGACCGCGACCTCCGAGTCTGCCTTCCCGCGCCTTGCCGGCATCATGATCAGCCCGGGACGGCGGGAGGCGATCTTCGCCGTTCCGGGCAAGAGCCAGCCGGTTGTAGTGACGGCGGGTAGCCGCCTCAACGGCGTGCTGATCAAGACAATCCAGGTCGGCGAGATCAGCGTCGTCGACTCACATGGCACGCGCACGATCCACCCGTCATTCGACAAGACAGCCGGTGGCGCCCCCGCGGCGCGCGCACTGCCGGTGACGGTCGATCTTCCGCCCGTGCCTGCAACCGCGCATGCGTCTCCCTTTGCCTCGATCCGTGGCCTCAGCGGCCGGCCATTGGGACTTTCCGCCGATCCCGGCCAGCCGCTGCCCCAGAGCTTCGGGATCGCCGCCAATCCGCCGAGCCTCCCGGCTCCTGCTTCAACCGGAGGTTCGCCGTGAGACGTCTGATGCCCGTTGCGATCGTTTTGGCGGCGGCCGGTTGCGCGCCCACTCAAGGTCCATCGCGTCCTCTGGTGCCGCAGCTGCTGCCGGATACGAACCACGCCAATACGCGGGTCGATGGGCCGGTGGGCGGCCCTACGCCGCTGCAACAGCCGGTCGTGTCCTACGGCACGCCCGGCACGGTCTCGCTGCCGCCCAACCAGCAGTCGGGCACGGGCGACGTATCGCTCGACTTCGCCGATGCCGACATCCGGGCTGTGGTCGCCCAGATTCTCGGCTCGATCCTCAACGTGAACTACACGATCGACCCCGCGGTGCATGGCACGGCCACCCTGCACACGGTCCGGCCGCTGGCGCGTTCGCAGCTTCTGCCGACGCTGCAGGCCCTGCTATCCGAGACCGGCGCGACCCTGGTGGAGACGAACGGCCTCTATCGCGTCGTGCCCATCTCCGCCGCCGCGGGGGCCGCTGGCGCGGGTGGCGCTGCCGCCGGGCTTGCCGCGAGCAGCGATACGGCCGGAGGTCAGCTGGTTCCGCTGCACTACGCCTCGGCTGTCGACCTCGCCAAGGTGCTGCAGCCCTATGCCGGACAGACGGCGCATGTCGCGGTCGATCCTGGCAGCAACAGCCTGATCATCAGCGGCAATCCCGAGGCGCGCGACGCACTGATCTCTCTCGCCCAGGCCTTCGACACCAATCTTCTCGCCGGCCAGTCGTACGCCTTGCTGCCCTCGCCGCAAGGTGGCGCGGCCGACTTCGCGAGCGCGCTGGAGACGGCGTTCCGCACCCAGGGCGGCGGTCTCACCAACGTCGTCCGCGTGGTCCCGATGGAGCATGCGAGCGCGGTCCTCGTCATCGCGTCGCAGCCCGCGTACATCGACCAGGCAACGCGCGTCTATCACATGATCGAAGCGCGGGAGCGGCAGACGCTGCGCAGCTGGCACGTCTACTACCTGCAGGCCAATCAGGCCGAGGACGCGGCTTATGTGCTGCAGGAGGCATTCACGCCGGACGATATCACCGCAACGCCCACAAGCAGCAGCAGCGGGAGCAGCGCTCCCACTTCCGCCGCGGGCGGGGCATCGACGATGGGCGGGACATCGGCCGGCACCGCTGCCGGCATCGGCACCGGCACGGGGGCGCTCGGCTCCTCCGGCATCGGCACAGGGAGTTCCGCCAACGGCGGCGGGATCTCGGCCATCGGCATCAGCGGCCAAGCCGGCGGCGGGGCGGGCAGTGGTGGCGGCGGCTCCGCCCCGGCTCAGACCGCGGCGAACCCGCTGCTCGGTGGACTCGGCGGTGGCGGTGGCGGTGCTGGCGCGAGCAACCCGGATACGCTCAGAATCATTCCCGACCAGCAGAACAACTCGCTGTTGATCTACGCGACCCAGGACGAGGAAGACCGCATCAACGCGATGCTGCGCAAGATCGACATCGTGCCGCTGGAGGTGCGGATCGATGCGACGATCGCTGAAGTCACCCTCAACAGCCAGCTGAAATACGGCACCCAGTTCTTTTTCCGGTCGGGGGGCATCAACGGCATTCTTAACAACACGGCGAGCGCGACGCCGCTGGGAGCGACACCGGCCTCGACCGTGCTCGCCACGTCCTTCCCGGGATTTATCCTGAGCGGCAACGGCCTTGGCGGCGCCCCCATCGCACTCCAGGCTCTCCAGGCGGTAACGACCGTCAAAGTCCTGTCGTCGCCGGAACTCATGGTGCTCGACGGCCACACGGCCCGGCTGCAGGTCGGTCAGCTGGTGCCGTACCTCACGTCCAGTTCGCAGAGCACGATCAGCAACGGCTCCCCGGTGATCAACAGCATCAACTATCAGCCGACGGGCGTCATCATGAACGTAACGCCCCGGGTGAGCCAGGATGGGCTGGTGACGCTCGACATCTCCCAGCAGGTAAGTGCGATCGACACGTCCGTCAGCACCGCCTCGACGGGGATTTCGTCGCCGACCTTCTCGGAGCAGGACGTGTCCTCACGTGTGACCGTGCAAGATGGGCAGACGGTGGGCCTTGCCGGTCTCATCACCGACAATCTGAGCAAGGGCAACTCGGGCATCCCGTTCCTCAAGGACATTCCGCTGATCGGCCTGCTGGCTGGAACGCAGAACAACCAGCGCAACCGCACCGAGCTATTGGTGCTGATCACGCCGCATGTCGAATACAACGACCGGGATGCGCGGGCGCTGACGGCCGATCTGCAAGCGCAATTGCCGGATGCGGCGGCCGTGCCGGGCGACCTCAACGGGCTGCAGTCGCCGGGCTCCGACGATCCGAATGCCGTCGTGCGCTCGCGACTCAAGCTCGATCAATAGGGCCTGCGGTGCAGGGGTATCCTTGGTCGCCGGATACGGCGCGCCGGCAGCGAGGCTTTGCCCTGCTTATTGTGCTGTGGGCAATGGTGCTGCTGTCGCTTTTGTTCACGCGGCTCGTGGCGGCTGGGCGCAGTGAAGTGGAGATCGCCTCCAACCTGCGTCGTTCGGCGCAATTGCAGGCGCAAGCCGATGGTCTTCTTCAAAATGTCATTTTTGGCTTGCTGAGCGGTTCGACCCGGCAGGGAAGCGTCAACGGCGCAGTCCGTCGCATCAGGCTGCAGGGCGCAACCGCGGCGGTCTCCGTGGACAACCTGGCGGGGCGCATCAACCCGAATCTTGCATCGCCGGCTTTGCTCGAGGCACTGTTGCACGTGGTAGGCGCCGACGCGACCACGGCGCGCGACGTGGCCGAGGCCATCGTCGATTGGCGCTCCCCGGATGCCCAAGGAAGGTATGAAGCGCCGCAATATCGGGCGGCGGGGTTGTCGTATATTCCCGCGGGCTCGCCATTCCAGAGCGTGGCGGAGGTTGGGCTCGTGCTCGGCATGACGCCGGGCCTTCTCGGACGGCTCGCACCGCACCTCTCCGTCTACAATATGAACACCCCTAATCCCGTCTTCGCTGATCCATTGACGCTGCAGGCGCTCAAGGACGCGGGGATGGGAGGCGCGGAACCTGGAGGTCGGCAGCCGCTCCGGATTGTTGCAGTCGATGTCGCTGTACGTACAGCCGATGGTGCCGAGGCTTCCCGTGTCGCCGATGTGCAGTTGAACACCTCCGGCACGGCCACCGGGTTCAGGATTCTCACCTGGCAAACGCTGCGGTAACCGGGCGTCACGTATTCGTTGTCGCGACACCGGATGTTGCGCTGCAGCGCGAGCGGCCGCTCACACGTTTGTTAGCCGCCGAAGCTCGCTAATCGAAATTTGTCTGCATCCAACCGCATCTTAACCTGCGAGACAGATTGCGGCCGCATCAGGGCAGGCCATGGCCATCATTGGGGGTTCAAATGTCCGACACCGTCTCGAATAACGACGAATCACTTTCGCCACATCGCCGCGGACTACTCAAGACAATGGGCCTCGGTGTTGCGGGCACAGCGCTCGCCGCAGCCGGGGCTGCCGCGGGTCTTGGCTTCGGCAGCAAACCCGCCATGGCGCAGACCAATACTGATGTTCAGGTTCTGAACTTCGCTCTCAATCTGGAATATCTCGAGGCCGAATATTACCTTCGTGCGGTCACGGGCTCGGGCATACCGGCGAGCCTCACGGGCGGCGGCGGAGCTGTGACAGGCGGCTCGCTCGTTCCCTTCCAGAACACGGCCATCGCCTACATTGCCCAGAAGATCGCGGTCGATGAGTTGTCGCATGTCACATTCCTCAGGACCGCCCTGGGCTCGGCGGCGGTTCCCGAACCTGCGATCGACCTCGTCAGCAGCTTTACCACGCTCGCGGTTGCGGCCGGGTTGATCGTGCCCGGTCAAACCTTCAATCCTTTCGCCAGCGAGGTTGATTTCCTTCTCGGGGCGTATGTGTTCGAGGATGTCGGCGTGACGGCCTATGGTGGCGCTGCAGCGTCCCTATCCGCGGCCGTACTGCCTTATGCGGCAAGCATCCTCGCGGTCGAAGGCTACCATGCGGGCAGTATCCGTACGCGTCTTTCCGAGATTGGTGGCTCCGCCGCAACCGATCTGATCTCGGCGCTACGCCAGAAGCTTTCCGGAGTGCAGGACAATGGCTGCAACTACCAGAGCAATCCCGCCAACTTCACGAACGTCGATACGAATGGCCAGTCGTTTCGTAGAACGCCGCAGCAAGTTCTAAGCATCGTCTACGGCGGCGGCACCACGAGCGGATTGTTCTACCCGAACGGGATGAACGGCGCCATCACATCGACCGCGGTCGGCTGACGAAAAAGCCGGGGTGTGAACGAGACCTCACACCCTGGCGTTTGTAAGCCGGCCGAAACACGAACCCGGCTGCGGTCCAGCCGGGTTCGTCAGTTGCAGATCATGGCGCCGTCCGTCGCGTTGCCGTTCGGTCCGAGCGAGCATAAATCGTATTCGTGTCCCGGCCGGTCAGAGGGATCGCGATAGACATAGGGATGGTTCCAAGGATCGACCGGGACCTTGCCGGACTGCACATAGGGTCCGTTCCAGTTCGTAACCCCCGCCGGTGCCTGAACCAGTGCCTGCAATCCCTGGTCGGTGGTCGGATAGCTGCCGACATCAAGCTTGTACATGTCGAGTACGGACGAGATCTGCGCGATCGACTGATGCGCGATGGAAACGCGCGCCCCGCCCAACTGCCGTAGCACGGCCGGGGCTACGAGCCCGATCAGAAGACCGAGAATGACGATCACCACAAGAAGTTCGAGAAGCGTGAAGCCGTCCTCGGACGACTGTCCTACGACGGGCTGCTCCGTCTGTGCTTCCGTTGCCATGCGTCGCAGGATATAAGCCTTCGTCATTCCGACCCAGGACGCTGCCATGGCTATTCCGTTCCTTGCTTGCATGGCGCTTGTTGCCTCGATTTATCACCTGCCGCCACGCGTTCTGCCGTCAATACAGTCGATCGAGGGCGGCCATCCCGGAACGATCAGCGTAAACCGTGACGGTTCGGACGATCTGGGCGTGATGCAGATCAATACACGCTGGATACGACCGCTTGCCGTCTACACGGCCCGCCCCGAGGCAGAGGTAAGGCGGCGGCTCATCGACGACCCCTGCTACACCATTGCGGCGGCGGGCCTCATTCTCCGAACCTATCTCGCGGAAGACCATGGCAACCTCATGCGGGCGATTGGGGATTACCACTCACACACGCGGATGCTCAACCTCGATTATCAGGCTAAGGTTATGCGTGCCGCGGAGGAGCTTTTTGTCAGACGATCGTCTCGCTGATCGGGAGGGCCGCTAAGCCGGCTGTGCTACGATATCGATATGATCGCTGAGCCGGGCGGCATAGATTTGCATTACACGGTTGATATCGCTACCGGTCTGTGTCAACCAACCGTTGGGCTCGATGACCGACAAGGCATAGCCGAGCGCGATGAGCCATTTCAGGTAGTCTTCGCCCGATATCCTCGAGATTCCGGGCATCATAGCCGGGCTGAATTCGCTCACGATCACGGGGCGGCATCGGCGGATGGTCTGCTCTCCACCAAGGAGCGCGTTGTATTCCGCGCCCTCGACATCGACCTTGATAAGATCGACCTGCGCATCGGCGCCGAGCAGCGTGTCGAGCCGGAGGCTGGGCACGACCTCCGCGCCGAAAAGCTGTTCGATCTCGGATGGTGCATCTGACGTCGTCCCGTTCGAGTAGGACGTATTGAGCATCAGAACCCCCGTATCCCGTCCGGCAGCGACCGGTGCGACCGTCACGTGGTTGAAGCTGTTAACGCGTCGGCTCGCCTCGATCATCTGGACATTCCGAGGATTGGGCTCGACCGCAAACACATGACCCCGCGGCCCCACAAGGCTTGCTGCAAGGAGGGTGAAGTAGCCGATATTCGCACCAAGGTCGACGACGCGCATGCCGTCCCGGAGCGTATCCCGGAAAATAGCCGTGACATCGCGCTCGTAGTTGTCTGCCCGGACATGCCTTCCGACGGCCGCATCCTGGTCATTGGTGTAGATAATGAAACCCTGCACTTCGGAGGCCGTGATGCCGCCGTTGCCGGTGATCTTGAGGAGACCGCGACGCTGGAACTCGAGGCTCGTCAGATAACTCGCGACGACCTGCGCCAGTGGCTCTCCTGCGCGCATGCGATGCCCCCGCCACTCCTCGGAATTCGGCATGCGACCCAGCAATAGGCGAAAGCAGGCGCGAATGTCGTCCTCCGATGCGTTGCCGTTACCGGGGTCCGGCGTCGGGACGCTGTCACCCTGTGCAGGTAAGGTCCTCCAAGGCAATCGCATGGCTATCGGCCCGTCGCTATGGGCGCTGAAGCCCGGGAGCGAATTGGTACTGCGGGC
>JABBOH010000013.1:84318-107023 GCA_019351895.1 Pseudomonadota bacterium | reverse complement strand
CGGATCAGGCCCTGGATCGGCCAGGCGGCGGCGTCCCCCAGCGCGCAGATCGTGTGCCCCTCGACCTGCCGCGTGACCTGTTCGAGCATGTCGATCTCCTCGATCTCGGCCCGGCCCTCGACCATGCGGTTCATGATCCGCATCATCCACCCCGTGCCTTCGCGGCAGGGCGTGCACTGGCCGCAGCTCTCGTGCTTGTAGAAGGCCGAGATCCGGGCGATCGCCTTGATGAGGTCCGTCGACTTGTCCATGACGATGACCGCGCCGGTGCCGAGGCCCGAGCGCATCTCGCGCAGGCTGTCGAAGTCCATCAGCGCACGCTCGGCCATCTCCTTGGTGATCATCGGCACGGAGACGCCGCCCGGAATGATCGCCAGCAGATTGTCCCAGCCGCCCCGCACGCCGCCGGCATGGGTTTCGATCAGCTCCCGCATGGAGATGCTCATCGATTCCTCGACGGTGCAGGGCTTGTTCACATGGCCCGAGATGCAGAACAGCTTGGTGCCCTGGTTCTTGTCGCGCCCAAAGCTCGAGAACCATTTGCCGCCGCGCCGCATTATGGTCGGCGACACGGCGACGGTCTCGCAGTTGGTCACCGTGCTCGGGCAGCCGTAGAGGCCCATGGCCGCCGGGAACGGCGGCTTGGAGCGTGGCATGCCTTTCTTGCCCTCGAGGCTCTCGATGAGGGCGGTCTCCTCGCCGCAGATATAGGCGCCGGCGCCGCGATGGACGAAGACGTCGAAGTCGTAGCCCGAGCCGCAGGCGTCGCGGCCGATCAGCCCGGCGGCATAGGCCTCCTCGACGGCCGTCTGCAGGCGGACGTATTCCAGGTAGTATTCGCCCCGGATGTAGCAGTAGGCGGCGGTCGCCCCCATGGCGAAACCGGCGATGAGGCAACCCTCGACCAGCTTATGCGGATCGTTGCGGAGGATCTCGCGGTCCTTGCACGTGCCGGGCTCGCTCTCGTCGCAATTGACCAGCAGATAGGCCGGCTTGTCGCCGCGATCCTTGGGCATGAAGCTCCATTTGAGCCCGGCGGGAAACCCCGCCCCGCCCCGGCCGCGCAGGCCGGAGAGCTTGATCTCGTCGACGATCGCGCCCCGTCCCCGCGCCAGAAGATCGGCGGTGCCGTCCCAGTCGCCGCGGCTCCGCGCACCATCGAGATGCCAGTCGCCCTGGCCATGCAAATTGGTGAAGAGGCGGTCCTTGTCCTCGAGCATCATGGCGTCAGGCTCCGGGCTTCGGCGCTTCGGGCTTGGCAGGCTCGGCGGGAGGATTGGCCGCCGCCGCAGCCGCGGCTTCCGCCTCGGCGCGGGCGCGATCTTCCTTCAGGGCCGCGTATTTCTCGGGCGACCACAGGGCCGCCGTGTCGGTGAGCGTCGTGGGGCCGCCTTCCGCCATCGATCCCTGGCGGCCGATCGTCGAGCCCGGCGTCGGCGTCTCGCCGCGGCGGAAAGCTTCCAGCAGCGCCTCGGTCCGCGGGCCGTCGAGGTCTTCGTAGTAATCGTCGTTGATCTGCATCATCGGCGCGTTGGAGCAGGCGCCCAGGCACTCGACCTCCTTCATGGTGAAGAGGCCGTCCGCGCTCGTGCCGCCCATATGCGCGATGCCCGTCGCCTTGAAGCAGGCGGCGACCACCTCGTCCGAACCGCGCAGCCAGCAGGGCGTCGTCGTGCAGATCTGGAGATTGTAGCGGCCGATCGGTGTGAGGTTGAACATCGTGTAGAAGGTGCCGACCTCATAGACGCGGATCGGCGCCATATCGAGCAGCCCCGCGACCACGTCCATGGCGACCTTGGGCACCCAGGCGCTGCCGCTCAGCCGGAACATCTGGTTCTGCACGACGTAGAGCACCGGAATGACGGCGCTCGCCTTACGCTCGGGCGGGTAGCGCCTCAGGATGACGTCGATCTGTTCCTGGGCGTGAGCGTCGAAGGCGAAGCTGGTGGGCTCCGCGACCGCGGGAAGGTTAGGTGCGAGGTCGCTCATGATTACCTGTCGATTTCGCCGAAGACGAGGTCGATGGACCCGATGATGGAGACGGCGTCCGCCAGCATGTGGCCCTTGGCCATCTTGTCCATCGCCTGCAGATGCGCAAAGCCGGTCGGCCGGATCTTGCACCGGTAAGGCCGGTTCGTGCCGTCCGCCACGAGATAGACCGCGAACTCGCCCTTGGGCGATTCGACCGCCGTGTAGGTGGCGCCGGCCGGCACATGGAAGCCCTCGGTGAAGAGCTTGAAGTGATGGATCAGCGCCTCCATCGAGCGCTTCATCTCGGCGCGCTTCGGCGGGGTGAACTTGTTGTCCTGCACCCGAACAGGACCCGGCCTCATCTTTTCAAGGCATTGGCGCATGATCTTCACGCTCTCCCGCATCTCCTGGACGCGGACGAGGTAGCGGTCGTAGCAGTCGCCGTTGCGCGCGACCGGAATGTCGAAGGCGAGTTCCGAATATTTCGAGTAGGGCTGGGCGCGGCGCAGATCCCAGGGCACGCCCGAGGCGCGGAGGTTGGGGCCGCTGAAGCCCCAGTTGAGCGCTTCCTCGGCCGAGACCACGCCGATGTCGACGGTGCGCTGCTTCCAGATGCGGTTGGCGGTCAGCAACCCTTCCAGATCGTCGACGAAGGAGGGGAAGGTGTCGCACCACGCGGCGATCCGCTCCTCGAGCCCTGCCGGCAGATCGCGGTTGACGCCGCCCGGCCGCAGGTAGTTCGCGTGCAGCCGCGCGCCGGATGCCGCCTCGTAGAACTCCATGAGCTGTTCGCGCACCTCGTAGCCCCAGAGGCTCGGCGTCGTCGCGCCCACATCGAGCGCGAAGGAGGTGACGTTCAGCAGATGGTTGAGGATGCGGGTGATTTCCGCGAACAGCGTGCGGATCCATTCGGCACGCTCGGGCGGCGCGATGCCCAGCAGCTTCTCGACCGCCATGACGTAGCACTGTTCCATAGCCATGGGGCTGACGTAGTCGAGCCGGTCGAAATACGGGACATTCTGCAGATAGGTCCGGTATTCCATCAGCTTCTCGGTGCCGCGATGGAGCAGGCCCACATGCGGGTCGGCCCGGTCCACGACCTCGCCGTCCATCTCCAGGATCAGGCGCAACACGCCATGCGCCGCCGGATGCTGCGGTCCGAAGTTGATCGCGTGGCTGTCGATCTCGACGCGTTTGGTGGCCGGATTGACCGTCGGCCGGTCGCCCAGATACGCCTCGCTCATGGGCCTAGCCCTCCCGATGCGCTTTCTCGTCCCCGGGGAGATTCGTCATCCCCTCCCAGGGCGAGATGAAATCGAAACGCCGGAAATCCTGCACCAGCTTCACCGGCTCGTAGATGACCTGCTTGCGTTCCTCGTCGTAGCGAACCTCGACATACCCGGTCATGGGGAAATCCTTCCGCATCGGATGTCCTACGAAGCCGTAGTCCGTCAGGATGCGGCGAAGGTCGGGCTGCCCCGAGAAAGGAATGCCGTAAAGGTCCCAGGTCTCGCGCTCCCACCAAGTCGCGGCGGCCCAGAGGCCGCTGACCGATGGCACCGGCGTCACGCCGTCGGTCGTGACGATCACGCGAATGCGATGGTTGAGCGACACCGACAGCAGGTTGTAGACGACCTCGAAACGCTCCGGCTTCGCGGGCCAATCCACGCCGCAAATGTCCATGACCTGCTCGAAGGCGAAGCGCGGATCGTCCTTGAGCACCGTCATCACGTCGATGAGCGAATCCGTGTCGGTGCGGAGCACGACCTCGCCGACCTCGACGGTCGCCGCGGTCACGCGCGGAAGCCCGGACGCCGACGCGGCGAGCGCCGCCTCCCTGCTGAGGGGCGCGGGAACGGCTTCGGCCGATGCCTCGGCAGTGGGCGCCTCGGCGGGGGGCGCGTCAGCCACGGAGAATGGTCCCCGTGCGGCGGATTTTCTTCTGCAGCTGCATGATCCCGTAGACCAGCGCCTCGGCCGAGGGCGGGCAGCCCGGCACATAGACATCGACCGGCACGATGCGGTCGCAGCCGCGCACGACCGAGTAGGAATAATGGTAGTAGCCGCCGCCATTGGCGCAGCTCCCCATGGAGATGACGTAGCGCGGCTCCGGCATCTGGTCGTAGAGCTTGCGGAGCGCCGGGGCCATCTTGTTGGTGAGCGTTCCGGCCACGATCATCACGTCGCTCTGCCGGGGGCTCGCGCGCGGGATGACGCCGAAGCGGTCCAGATCGTAGCGCGGCATGTAGGCGTGGATCATCTCGACCGCGCAGCAGGCGAGACCGAATGTCATCGGCCAGAGGCTGCCGGTCCGTGCCCAGTTCACCAGCTTGTCAAGATTTCCGACGACGAAGCCGCGCCCGGCGATCTCGCCCGTGATGCTGCGAATCACGGCGTCCTGATCAGGGCCGGGCGGCAGTTCGTTGCCGTTCCACACTAACTGCCGGTCGCCGGCATCACCCGAGGTCGTGCTGCTCATGCCCGTCACTCCCAATCCAGCGCGCCGCGGCGCCAGGCGTAGACATAGCCGACGGTCAGTTCGGCCAGAAACGTCAGCATCGAGAAGAAGCCGAAGAGACCGATGTGGGACAGGCTGACTGCCCAGGGAAACAGGAAGGCGACTTCCAGGTCGAAAATGATGAAGAGGAGACAGACGAGGTAGAAGCGCACGTCAAAACGGCGCCTCGCGTCGTCAAAGGGCTCGAAGCCGCATTCGTACGCGGAGAGTTTCTCGGCGTAGGGCTTCTGCCGCGCCGCGAACAGCGCGCCCAGCATCATCGCGACCGCGATACCGCCTGCGATGGCACCGAAGATGAGGATCGGCCAGTACTGCGACAGCAGAGGTTGCACCTTCGTCTCCTTGCACCGGCCGAGGCCTCCGCCACCCTCGCGGGCCTCAGAGGCTCAGTCTTCTACCGCAACAGCGAAGGGACGGTAATCCCCCCTTGGACGCCACGGCCCCTGCCCGGCCTCCGCGCGCTGCCCCGAACATCATACGCGCCTCATGATGAAGCGGACGTGCTCCGGCACGCCGAAGGAGGCCGGCCACCTGCCTCCTCACCCGTGGGCGTGGGAAGCGCGCTTGATAATGACGAGGGGGTCGAGCCGCTTCTTAAAGTCGCTGGCGCGAGTGACGGGGCTCGAACCCGCGACCTCCGGCGTGACAGGCCGGCGCTCTAACCAACTGAGCTACACCCGCAGCGACGGCCGGGTGTTAAAGCCGCGCGCCGGAAGCGTCAAGCGGCCCCGGAGTTGCCGAGCCCGCCACGAACGCCGGTCCGACGCGCGCGGAGCGGGTGCGGCTGACGGTGGCCGCGGCATTGACTCGGAGTGGGATTTGAAACGGTGGTGGGCGGTGACGGATTCGAACCGCCGGCCCTCTCGGTGTAAACGAGACGCTCTACCGCTGAGCTAACCGCCCGAACCGGTATCCGGCCCAGGATTGGGGTTCCCCACGCTGTCGTCCCCCGCCGGAGCGTCCGGCGGGTCTATCGGCGCAGCCCTCAGACGGGGCTCAGGACCTGCCGGAATAGAAGCGCGTGTGCCAGCGCATGACGAGAAGCAGCAGGGTTAGGATCGCCCGGAGGCCTGCTCAGGGCGATATCGGAAAAACCTCAGTTGACCGCGTCCTTGAGGGCCTTGCCGGGCTTGAAGCGCACGGAGGTGGAGGCCGGGATGGCGATCTCCTCGCCCGTGCGGGGGTTGCGGCCCGTGCCGGCCTTGCGCTTGGCGGTGACGAAATTGCCGAAACCCACCAACCGCACCTCGGACGACTTCAGCCCCTCGGCGATCTTCGCAAAGACCGCATCGACCACTTCACCGGCCTTAGCGCGAGAGAGGTCGGTTTCCTCTGCCACGGCCGCGATCAAATCCATTTTGTTCACGCGAGAACTCCCTGTTCACAAACGATCCAAAAAACCCAAGACGCGCTGTGCCTTTCGGGGCGTCTTAGGGCTACTAGCCACCGCTTCGGTTGAACGTCAACGCAAGGGCGGCTTCATCTTGGGCTTGCCTCTCATCTGGAAAGCCATCTTGCGTGCCTATAGATCGCATGGGGCAGGAAAAAGGCGGCGGGCCGAGGCCCGCCGCCTTTTTTAGCCAAGGATTCCCTCACGCGCAGACCGCGCGCCGGGATCAGTGAGGCAGCAACGCGCCAGTATCGGCCACCGCCGGCTTGGCGGGAATCGGCTGATCCTCTGGATCCGACCACTCGATGGGTTCCGGCTTACGTACCAGAGCCTGGCTGATGACTTCGTCGACGTGCGACACGGGGATGATTTTGATCCCTTTCTTCACATTGTCGGGAATCTCGGCCAGATCCTTCTCGTTCTCCTTCGGGATGAAGGCTGTGGTGATGCCGGCGCGCAGGGCGGCCAGCAGTTTTTCCTTCAACCCGCCGATCGGCAGGACTCGGCCGCGCAGCGTGATCTCGCCGGTCATGGCCACGTCGCGCCGGATCGGGATGCCGGTGAGCACGCTCACGATGCTCGTCGCCATCGCGATGCCAGCCGACGGCCCGTCCTTCGGGGTAGCACCCTCCGGAACATGGACGTGGATGTCCCGCTTCTCGAACAGCGTCGGCTTGATGCCGAAGGTGATGGCACGGCTGCGCACGTAGCTGACCGCCGCCGCGACACTCTCCTGCATCACGTCGCCGAGCTTGCCGGTGTGCTTCACGCCACCCTTGCCGGGCAGCAACACGCTCTCGATCGTGAGGATTTCGCCGCCGACCTCGGTCCAGGCAAGCCCCGTCACGACGCCGACCATGTCTTCCGACTCGGCCTCGCCGAAATGGAACTTCTTCACCCCGGCATAGGTCTCGAGATTGGCCGCCGTGAAGTCGACACGTTTCGCCTTGCCGGTCACGATTTCCTTCACGCCCTTGCGCGCCAGATTGGCGATCTCGCGCTCGAGGTTCCGGACGCCGGCCTCCCGCGTGTAATAGCGGATGAGATCACGCAGGGCGTCGTCCGCCACGGACCACTCGTTCTCCTTGAGGCTGTGCGCCAGCCCCTGCTTCGGCACCAGATGGCGCTTCGCGATCTCGATCTTCTCGTCCTCGGTGTAGCCGGGGATGCGGATGATCTCCATGCGGTCGAGCAACGGCTGCGGCATGCGCAGGCTGTTCGCCGTCGTCACGAACATCACGTCCGACAGGTCGTAGTCGACCTCCAGGTAATGGTCCGCGAATGTCGAGTTCTGCTCGGGGTCCAGAACCTCCAGCAGCGCCGAACTCGGATCGCCGCGCCAATCGGCGCCGAGCTTGTCGATCTCATCGAGCAGGAAGAGCGGGTTCGACGTCTTCGCCTTCTTCATGCCCTGGATGACCTTGCCCGGCATCGAGCCGATATAGGTCCGCCGGTGGCCGCGAATCTCGGCTTCGTCCCGCACGCCGCCTAGCGACATACGGACGAAATTGCGGCCCGTGGCATGGGCGATGGACTTGGCGAGCGAGGTCTTGCCCACGCCCGGCGGCCCCACGAGGCACAGGATCGGACCCTTGAGCTTCTGGCTGCGGACCTGCACCGCCAGATACTCGATGATCCGCTCCTTGATCTTCTCCATGGCGTAGTGCTCGTCGTTGAGCACCTTCTCGGCAGCGGCGATGTCTGTCTTGATCTTGCTGCGCTTTTTCCAGGGGATCGCGAGGATCCAGTCGAGGTAGTTGCGCACGACCGTCGCTTCGGCGCTCATCGGGCTCATGGTCTTGAGCTTCTTAAGCTCCGCCATGGCCTTGTCGCGCGCTTCCTTCGACAGCTTGGTCGTCTTGATCTTTTCCTCGATCTCGGCCGACTCGTCGCGCCCGTCCTCGCCCTCGCCGAGTTCCTTCTGGATCGCCTTGAGCTGCTCGTTCAGGTAGTACTCGCGCTGGGTCTTCTCCATCTGCCGCTTGACGCGGTTGCGGATGCGCTTCTCGACCTGCAGGACGCCGATCTCGGTCTCCATATGCGCGAACAGCCGCTCCAGCCGTTCTCCGATGCTCTTCATCTCCAGAAGCTCCTGCTTCTCCGAGATCTTGAGCGTCAGATGGCTCGCAACCGTATCGGCAAGCTTCGCCGGGTCCTCGATCTGGTTAAGAGAAACAAGGACTTCCTGGGCGATCTTCTTGTTGAGCTTGATATACTGCTCGAACTGGCTGACCACCGTGCGGCTCAGCGCCTCCAGCTCCTTCGGGTCGCCCTTCGTCTCCTCGAGCGCCATCACCTCGGCCTCGAAGAAATTCTCGACCTCGGTGAAGCGGGTGACGGTCGCGCGGTTCGTCCCCTCGACCAGCACCTTCACCGTGCCGTCGGGCAGCTTGAGCAGCTGCAGGATCGTCGACACGGTGCCGATCTGGTAGATGTCCTCGGCCGACGGATCGTCCTGCGCCGCGTTCTTCTGGGCGACCAGCAGGATCTGCTTGCCTTCCTTGGCCACCGCCTCCAGCGCGCGGACGGACTTCTCGCGCCCCACGAACAGCGGCACGATCATATGCGGGAACACCACGATGTCCCGGAGCGGGAGGACCGGCATCCGGCTATCGGCCGGCCCAGTCTCCACTATCTTCTCAGCTTTACTCACGATGACCTCCTTCAGGACAGTCGTTCTCTCTCGGGCCCGTCAGCGGCACCCGGATAATCAGGCACTCTCCTCAGCCCGCTCCTTGCCGTAGGTGAACAGCGGCTCGGCACGGCTTTCGGCCACCTCGCGATTGATGGTCACTTCCTCGACATTGTTAAGGCCGGGAAGCTCGTACATCGTGCTCAGCAGGATCTGCTCCATGATGGAGCGCAGACCACGCGCGCCGGTGCGGCGCTTGATGGCCCGCGACGCCACGGATTTCATGGCGTCCTCGGTGAAGGAGAGTTTCACGCCCTCCATCTCGAACAAGCGGCCATACTGTTTGACCAGCGCGTTCTTGGGCTTCGTCAGAATCTCGATGAGGGCACCCTCATCCAGATCCTCAAGGGTCGCCAGTACCGGCAGGCGGCCGATGAATTCGGGGATCAGCCCGAAGCGCAGCAGATCCTCGGGTTCCACCTCACGCAGCAACTCGCCGGTCTGGCGCTCGTCCGGGGACTTCACGGTCGCCCCGTAGCCGATGCCCGACCCCTTGCCGCGGGCCGCGATGATCTTGTCGAGCCCGGCGAAGGCGCCGCCGCAGATGAAGAGGATGTTGGTCGTGTCGACCTGCAGGAACTCCTGCTGGGGATGCTTGCGGCCACCCTGCGGGGGCACGGAGGCGACTGTCCCCTCCATGATCTTGAGCAGAGCCTGCTGCACGCCCTCCCCGCTCACGTCCCGGGTGATCGACGGGTTGTCGGATTTGCGGCTGATCTTGTCGACCTCGTCGATGTAGACGATGCCGCGCTGCGCCCGCTCGACGTTGTAGTCCGCAGACTGCAGCAGCTTCAGGATGATGTTCTCGACATCCTCGCCGACATAGCCCGCCTCGGTCAGGGTCGTCGCGTCCGCCATGGTGAAGGGCACGTCGAGCATCCGGGCGAGCGTCTGGGCGAGCAGCGTCTTGCCCGAGCCCGTGGGGCCGATCAGCAGGATGTTGGACTTCGCGATCTCCACGTCATTATGCTTCTGGCCGTGGGCCAACCGCTTGTAATGGTTGTGAACCGCGACGCTCAGCACCTTCTTCGCATGTACCTGCCCGATGACGTAATCGTCGAGGACCTTGCAGATCTCCCGCGGGGTCGGCACGCCATCCCGCGACTTCACGAGATGCGTCTTGTTCTCCTCACGGATGATATCCATGCAGAGTTCGACGCACTCGTCACAGATGAAGACGGTCGGTCCCGCGATAAGCTTGCGAACTTCGTGCTGGGACTTGCCGCAGAACGAGCAGTAGAGGGTATTCTTGGAATCGCTGGTCTTGCTCATGGCAGGCTCCTCTCCCGGGGTCGTGCCGGGCGTCGATCGTCGAGACTACGCCCCGAAAGCATTAATAAACAAGGTAGTGGGCCAGCCGCCGCGGCAACCGGCACACGCCGTCACGTCAGTCATTCCTCGGCCGGGGGATATGGGCCCATCAGAGACCCCGGCGTCAGGCACGTCATTCGGCTGCCCCCGATCGGCGGATCACGAGGACGGAGCCTCGGGACCCTCAGCCGACCTTGCCGTCGTCACCCACGGTCGGGCGGTTCTCGACCACCTGGTCGATCAGGCCGAACTCGCGGGCCTCGTCGGCGGACATGAAGCTATCGCGCTCGAGCTTCTTCTCGATCGTATCCAGCGTCTGGCCGGTGTGGCGGACATAGATTTCGTTCAGACGCTGGCGGATCCGCAGGATCTCGCGCGCCTGGATCTCGATGTCCGTCGCCTGACCCTGCGCGCCGCCGGAAGGCTGGTGCACCATGATCCGCGCATTCGGCAATGCAAACCGCTTGCCTGCGGCGCCCGCCGTCAGCAGCAGGCTGCCCATGGACGCCGCCTGCCCAATACATACGGTGCTCACCGGGCAGCGGATGTATTGCATCGTGTCGTAAATCGCGAGGCCGGAGGTCACGACGCCGCCCGGACTGTTGATGTAGAAGGAGATGTCTTTCGAGGGATTCTCGCTCTCCAGGAAGAGCAGCTGCGCGCAGAGGAGCGAACTCATCTCGTCGAAGACCTGCCCGGTCATGAAGATGATCCGCTCCTTCAGGAGGCGCGAATAGATGTCGTACGAGCGTTCCCCGCGGGAGGTCTGCTCCACCACCATCGGAACCAGCGTATTATTATAGACGGTGAGCGGATCCCGGTCTGTCATGCTCATTCCTTTCCCCGCCCGGGCTGATTCCCGCGGCGACAAGAGTAGATACGGCCGGGCATTTCCTCATGAACCTGCCCATCCCGCAAGAGGCCGTGAATGCCTTGGGGTCCATGCCCCGTCCCTGATTGGCGACGGAGCCGGCCGAAAAGCGACCTCACCGCTATGTGAGGCCGCCGCCGCGAAATTAAAAGAGGCTTTTAAGCGTCCGCCGCGACAGCCGCGGACAATTCCTCGGGTGTGACGGGCTTGTCCTCGACCTGTGCCAGTTCGAGCACGTAGTCCACCACCTTCTCCTCGAAGATCGGGCCACGCAGGAATTCCGCCGCCTGAGGGTTCTTGCGGAACATGTCGAGCGCCTCCTTCTGGCGCTGGCCATACATCATGGAGTGCTGGAAAACCGCCCGGCTCATCTCCTCGTTGCTGACCGTGATGCCGTTGCGCTGCCCGATCTCGGCAAGCAGCAGACCGAGGCGGACACGACGGTCGGCGATCGCCTGATACTCCGTCCGCAGCGTCTCCTCGTCCTTGTCCTTATCCTCGTCGTCCAGCCGGCCGGCCTTGCGCTCTTCTTCCAGGCGATCCCAGATCTGCTTGAATTCGCTGGCGGTGAGGCTCGGCGGCACCTCGAAGGTGACGCGATCGGCCAGCGCGTCGAGCAGCTGGCGCTTCAGATTCTGCCGCGCCTCGGAGTCGAGGTCGCGCTGCAGCCGGTCGCGCACGAACTTCTTGAGGTCCTCGAGATCCTCAAAGCCGAGTTCGGTCGCCAGCGCGTCGTCGGCAACGGGCGTCTCGAACTGCTTCAGCGCCTTGGCCGTCACCTCGAACTCGGCATCCTTGCCCGCGAGTTCGGCGCTGCCATAGTCCTCGGGAAAGCGGACGTTGATCGTGCGCGTCTCGCGGACCGACATGCCGGCCAGCTGCTCGGCGAAGCCCGGAATGAAGCCGGAGCCGCCAAGCTCGACCGCCACATCCTGAGCCGTGCCGCCCTCGAAGGCCTCGCCGCCGATGCGGCCGATGAAGTCAACCACGAGCGTGTCGCCCTCGGCGGCAGGCCGCTCCTCGGTGACTTCGATCTCCTTGCGACGGCTGCGCAGGATGTTGGCGAGCCCCTGATCGATCGCATCGGCCGTTGGCTCGGTCTTGAGCCGCGTCAGGCTGATCTCGCCGAGATTGGGGACGGTGATCTCGGGCAGCACCTCGAGTTCGAGGGTGAATTCGAGATCCTTCTCATCGCCCGCCGAGACGAGATCCACCTTGGGCTGCATCGCCGGGCGCAGGCCGCGCTCTGACAGCAGCTGGCGCGTCGCCTCATTGACCGACTCGTCCGCGACCTCGGCCATCACGGCGGAGCCATACCGCTTCTGCAGCAACGTCATCGGCACCTTGCCCGGGCGGAAGCCGGGCAGCTTGATCGTCCGGGCGAGTTCCACCAGCCGCGCCTGCCGCTTCTGCTCAAGATCTGCGTGCGGCAGAATGACGGTGAACGCGTGCTTCAGCCCGTCGGACTGGGTTTCGGTGATCTGCATGGGACGCTTAAGCTTCGGATCGAACGAGGAAGGCGTGAGAGGGTTGACGACAGGCGTATCGGCGAGGCGGGGCCCGATGCGGTTCGGCGATGGAGGCTTTGGTGCGGGCGGAGGGACTTGAACCCCCACGGCTTGCGCCACCAGAACCTAAATCTGGCGTGTCTGCCAATTTCACCACGCCCGCTCCGCCCGATCCGCGGGCCGCAGCCCCATCTTCGTATAGGGTGGGGGCGCGCTTTAGCGCGATTGCGCATCCCCCACAAGCGCGGGTGGCGCTAGGCGTCCAGGCTGGCCATCGCGCGGGCGACGCCGTCGGGCAAATCCTCCGCGATGAGACCCGCGCCGCCCGGATTGGGATCGACGAGCGTGGCCGCCTCGCCATGCAGCCAGACGCCGGCCGCCGCCGCCTTCCACGCTTCCATGCCCTGGGTGAGCAGCCCGGCGATGATGCCCGCCAGCACGTCGCCCGAGCCGGCGGTCGCCAAGCTCGGCGGAGCGTTGTGGTTGATCGCCGCGCGGCCGTCGGGCGCGGCGATGACGGTGTCCGCGCCCTTCAGCACCACCACGGCCCCGATGCGGGCGGCGGCGGCGCGGGCGGCGGCGAGCTTGTCGACCCCCGGTGGCCCGAACAGCTTCGCGAACTCGCCGCCATGCGGCGTGATGACGGAGACGCCCCGCAGCCGGTCCGGCTGCCCCGCGCAGGCCCCCAGCGCATCCGCATCGGCCACGATCTGCCGCCCCGCCGCGATGAGCTGCGGCAGAGCCTCCCGCGCGCGGTCGAGCCCGAGGCCCGGCCCGCATAGCCAAGTGCGCCGCCGCTCGTCGTCCAGCAGTTCCGCGAGCGACGCCTCGCTCACGATGAGGCCCGGCTCGGTCGCGCGCAGCACGTCGCCATTGCCCTGCACGACGAGGGTGAGCAGCCCGGCGCCCGCGCGCCGCGCGCCCATCGACGCCATTCGCGCGGCCCCGGCCATCTGCGAACCCGCCAGCACCGACAGCATGCCGCGGGTGTATTTCTGCCCGGCCACCGTGAGCCTGGGCAGCGACCAGAGCGACGGACAATTGGCGAAAGTATTCACGCCGATGGCGGACAGCACGTCCTCCGGCATTCCGATGTCGGCTATCACCAGCGCGCCGCAAAGCTCGCGTCCCGGAAGCAGCAGATGCCCGGGCTTCGCGCGGAAGAAAGTGACGGTGAGTTCGGCGCGTGGCGCATGGCCGCGGGCCGCGCCCGTAGCGCCGTCGAGCCCGCTCGGAACGTCTATCGCGACCAGACGGCGGGCGGCGGCGAGCACGTCCGCGACTGCGGGATCGAGGTCGCGGCTGAGGCCTGCGCCGAAAACGGCGTCCACCACGAGGTCCGCTCGGGCCGCCGCGTCCCGCGTAAAGTCAGCCCGCGCGCCGCGCCAGCGCGCCGCCATCGCGGCGCCGTCCGTGCCTGCCCGCGGCTCGGCGAGGGCTGCGACCGCCAGGGGCCAGCCTTCCTGCGCCAGCAGCCGCGCGACGACATACCCGTCGCCGCCGTTGTTGCCCGGCCCACACAATACGAGCGTGCGCGCCGGGCGCATCCGCTGGCGGATGGCGCGGGCGACAGCCCTCCCTGCGTTTTCCATGAGCGTGAGGCTCGGCACGCCGAGGCCGGGTGCGGCACTGTCGGCCCGCCCCATCTCATCCGGCGTCAGCAGTTCGGGCGGGACTGGCATCCTGGTTCACCTCACAGCAAGAAGGCCCGGCGGTCTCCCGCCGGGCCTCGAGACTATCACAGGCCGTCGCTCCTCCGCCGTTAGGAGGCGAGGCGGCTCGACTGGCCCGCATCCTGCAGCAGGCTGATGAAGGCGTTCGAGAAATCGGGGATGTCGTCCGGCTTCCGCGACGTGACCAGCTGGCCGTCCGTGACCACGGACTTGTCGACCCAGGTGGCCCCGGCATTGGAGAGGTCGGACTTCAGCGATGGCCAGGAGGTCATCGTGTGCCCCTTCACGCCACCCGCCTCGATCAGTGTCCAGGGACCGTGGCAGATCGCCGCGATCGGCTTCTTCGCGGTGACGAAGTGACGGACAAAGGCGACCGCCTGTTCGTTCACGCGGAGGTAGTCGGGGTTCGCCACGCCGCCCGGCAGCATCAGCGCATCGAACTCGTCCGGCTTGGTGTTCGCAAGCTGGCGGTCGGGGGTGAAGGTGTCGCCCTTCTCGTCGTGGTTCATCCCCTGGATTTTGCCGTCCTTGGGAGAGACGATCGTGACCTGCACGCCCGCCTTCTTCAGCGCCTCAAGCGGGCCGGTCAGTTCGACCTGCTCGAAGCCGTCGGTCACGAGGGCCGCGACCTTTAGATTTGTCAGTGCCATGTGGAGAAACTCCGTAATGTTCCCGGACGGCGATGCGTCCGGGCTGGCACGTCATGTGAGCCTTCGCGCCCCAGTCTCAACGCGCCGCCCAGTTTTGTGACCGGAGAGGCGGTCGACGCGGCGCTTCATCGCCCCGGCGCTTTCCGCCGAGAACCGAAGCTGGCAGAAGATGCAGCTTCCAATCCAGACCGCACAGGAGATACCGCATGATCGTTCTCATCACGGGCGCGAGCGCCGGTTTCGGTGCCTCCATCGCGCGCGCGCTCGTCGCCGAGGGTCACCGGATTGTCGCGACCGCCCGCCGCCAGGATCGGCTGGAGGCGCTCGCCGCCGAACTCGGCAAGGACAAGGTGCTGCCGGTCACACTCGACGTGACCGACCGGGCGGCGGTCGGGCGGCTGATCGAGGGGCTGCCCGCGGCGTGGTCCGAGATCGACGTGCTCGTCAACAACGCCGGGCTCGCGCGCGGGCTGGCCCCGGCGCAGGAGGCGAAGCTCGACGATTGGGAGACGATGATCGACACCAACGTCAAAGGCGTGACCTACGTGACCCATGCGGTGCTGCCCGGCATGGTCGCGCGCGACCGCGGCCATATCGTCAATCTCGGCTCCGTCGCGGGCACCTGGCCCTATCCCGGCGGCAACGTCTATGGCGCGACCAAGGCCTTCGTCCGCAACTTCTCGCTCAACCTCCGCACGGATCTGCTCGGCACCAAGGTGCGGGTCACGAATGTCGAGCCGGGGCTCGTCAGCGGCACGGAGTTCTCGGCGGTGCGCTTCGACGGCGACCAGCAGCGGGCCGCGAACATCTACGCCAACACGACGCCCCTGACCTCGGAGGATGTCGCCGAGACGGTGCGGTGGGTCGTGTCCCTGCCCGCCCATTTCAACGTGAACACCATCGAGATCATGCCCGTCGTCCAGGCCTTCGCCGGACTGAAGGTGGTGAAGTCCGAAGGGTAAGGCCTTATCCTTTGTCGGCCCGGCGTCCGAGAGTTCGCCATGAAGAAATTCGAGCACCATTCCTTCGTCATGGGCCTCGGCTTCGTCGCCGGGTTCATCGATGTCTTCGGGTTCACCCAGCTCGGCGGCCTGTTGCCGGCGCATGTCACCGGCACCCTCATCTTCCTCGCGATCAACCTCTCGCACGGCCAGTACAACATCATCCTCAAGCTGGCGGCGCTGCCGATATTTTGCGTGGCCGTCCTCGGGTCCGCGTGGTTCATCGGCGCCATCGCCGAACGGGGGCGCGACCCCTTTCTGCCGGCCCTGCTCATGCAGGCCGCCTTGCTGCTCTGCGGCATGATCGCGGCCATCGTCCTTCCGAAGTCGCACGGGCCGGACGGTTTGGCGACCGTCACGATCGGCACCTGCGCGCTGGCGGCCATGGGCCTGCAGAACACGATCATGCGGCTCATTCTGAACAACCTGCCACCGACGACGGTGATGACCGGCAACATCACCCAGGTGCTGAGCGACACCGTCGGCTATGCCTGCCGCTTCTCGTCGATCCGCCGCATCAAGGACGAGAAGGTCATCCTGGAGCGGCAGGCGAAGCGGATGCTCATCACCGTCCTGAGCTTCCTGGCCGGCGCGCTGGCCGCCGCCTTCACCTGCGAACGCCTCGGGGAGTTCGCCTTATGTCTCCCGGTTCTCGCCATCCTTTGCCTCATCCCTTTCGGGCAGCGAACGCTCAGCACGCCGGGCGCGCAGCCCGCCGCCTGAGCGGGAGAAATCGTCGGCCATGCCAGCCACGCCCTGCGCGCGGGCACTCCGAAGCGCTACCCGATTGACACTGCGCAGCCCGCTTGATAGGCCCCGCCGGCTCGGCACGTCTCAATGACGGTCAGCCTCATAAAAAGAAGCCGCTCCAACGAGGGCGCAGCAACGAGAGAGTGATAGCCTATGTTCGCAGTCATCCGCACGGGCGGAAAGCAGTATCGCGTCGTGCCGAACGCCATCCTCAAGGTCGAGAAGCTTGAGGCCGAGGCCGGCAGCACGATTACCTTCGACGAGGTTCTGGCGGTCGGTGAGGAAGGCGGCGCTCTGTCCGTCGGCGCTCCGCTGGTTGCCGGCGCCACCGTCACCGCGACGGTCGTCGCCCAGGACCGCCTCGACAAGATCATCATCTTCAAGAAGCGCCGCCGGCAGAACAGCCGCCGCAAGAACGGCCATCGCCAGCATGTCACCGTGCTGCGCATCGCCGATATTGTTGCCGCCTGAACCCCGCGCTGAAGAGAAGGAGACCAACAGATGGCTCATAAAAAAGCAGGCGGCTCGTCCCGCAACGGCCGCGATACCGCCGGCCGCCGGCTGGGCGTGAAGAAGTTCGGCGGCGAGAGCGTCATCGCCGGCAACATCATCATCCGCCAGCGCGGCACCAAGATGAAGCCCGGCGCCAATGTCGGCCTCGGCAAGGATCACACGATCTTCGCCCTGATCGACGGCCATGTGAGCTTCGAGAAGAAGGCCGAGCGGGTGCATGTCTCCGTCAAGCCGCTGCCGGCCGCGCCGCTGCCGGTTGCCGCCGAATAGGCTCCGATTCCTTCGGATTTACGAGCAGAAGGGGTCGGCGCCGCCGGCCCCTTCATGCGTTTTGGGTGTTTCATGAAGTTCCTCGACCAAGCCAAGATCTATGTCCGCTCCGGTGATGGCGGGGATGGCGTGGTCGCGTTCCGGCGCGAGAAATACATCGAGTTCGGCGGACCGGACGGGGGCAACGGCGGCCGTGGCGGCGACATCGTCTTCGAGGCCGCGCCCGAACTCAACACGCTGATCGACTTCCGCTACACCCAGCACTTCAAGGCGCCCAAGGGCGGCAACGGCGCGGGCTCGGACCGCACCGGCGGCAATTCCGAGGCCATCGTCATCCGCGTGCCGGTCGGCACGGAGATCCTGGCCGAGGACCGCGAGACGCTGCTCGCCGACATCGACCGTCCGGGCGCGCGCGTCGTGCTCTGCCGTGGCGGCGACGGCGGCCACGGCAACGCCCATTTCAAGAGCAGCACCAACCGCGCGCCGCGCCGCGCCGACAAGGGCTGGCCGGGCGAGGAACGCTGGGTCTGGCTGCGCCTGAAGCTGATCGCCGACATCGGGCTGGTCGGGCTGCCGAACGCCGGCAAGTCGACCTTCCTCTCCGTCGTTTCCGCCGCCAAGCCGAAGATCGCCGACTACCCCTTCACCACCCTCGTGCCGCAGCTCGGCGTCGTGCGTCCGACCGAATACGAGGAGTTCGTCCTCGCCGACATCCCGGGCCTCATCGAAGGCGCGCACGAGGGTATCGGCCTCGGCGACCGCTTCCTCGGCCATGTCGAGCGGTGCGCGGCACTGCTGCATCTCGTCGATGGCGCGGCCGGCAGCGTGGTCGATGCGTGGCGGACCGTGCGCGACGAGTTGGACGCCTATGGCGGCGGCCTTGCCGACAAGCCCGAGATCCTGGTCCTCAACAAGTCGGACGCCATGTCGCCGCGCGAGTTGTCGGCCCGGCGCTCGGCCTTGGCAAAGGCCAGCGGCAAGCCTGTTTTCGTCGCATCCGGCGTGAGCCGCGAGGGCGTGCCGGAAATCCTCCGGTCGCTGATGACGATCGTGCATGAGGCACGCAAGGAACGCTCCGCGGCCCTCGCCCGCACCACCATCCCGGCGTGAGCGCCCGGCTGGCGCAAGTGGCGGCCCTGCCCTCGGTCGCGTCCGCGCGTCGGCTGGTCATCAAGCTCGGCAGCGCGCTGGTCGTGGACCCCGAGGCGGCAGCCCCGCGCCAGGGCTGGCTCGGCGAGGTGGCGGCCGATATCGCGGGCCTCCGCGCCCAGGGCACCGAGGTCATCGTGGTCTCCTCCGGCGCCATCGCGCTCGCGCGGCGGACGCTGAACCTCACCCAGCCACGGCTGCGACTCGAGGAGAAGCAGGCAGCGGCGGCGGTCGGCCAGATCCGCCTCGCCCAGGCCTGGACCGAGGCATTGTCGGCCCAACGCCTGACGGCGGCGCAGCTGCTGCTGACGATGGAGGATACCGAGGATCGGCGCCGCTACCTCAACGCGCGGGCGACGCTGACGACGCTGCTCGGGCTCGGCTGCGTGCCGGTCATCAACGAGAACGACACGGTCGCGACGGCGGAAATCCGCTTCGGCGACAACGACCGGCTCGCCGCGCGCGTGGCCGAGATGGTGCAGGCGGATCAGTTGGTGCTGTTTTCGGACATCGACGGCCTCTACACCGCCGATCCCCGCCGCGATCCGGCGGCAGCCCATATCCCGGTGGTGCCGGCGATGACGGCGGAGATCGACGCCATGGGCGGGGAACCGCCGCCCGGCTATTCCTCGGGCGGGATGCGCACCAAGCTCGCCGCCGCGCGGATCGCCACCAGCGCCGGCTGCGCCATGGCCATCGCGCTCGGCCACCAGCCGCATCCGCTGCGGGCCTTGGCGGAGGGCGCGCGCTGCACATGGTTCCTGCCGAGCCAGGACGGCCGCTCGGCGCGCAAACGCTGGATCGCGGGCAGCCTCTCGCCGCTCGGCAGCGTCACGGTCGATGCGGGCGCTGCCCGCGCGTTGAGCACGGGCCGGTCCCTGCTCCCGGCCGGGGTGCGCGGCATCGCCGGAGATTTCGCGCGCGGCGACGCGGTGCGCGTGCTGGGGCCGGACGGCGCCGAGGTCGCGCGCGGGCTTTCCGCCTACAACAGCGACGATGCGCGGCGCATCATCGGCCACCGCTCCGAGGAGATCGAGGCGATCCTCGGCTGGCGCGGCCGCGACGAGCTCATCCACCGCGATGATCTCGTCATCCTCTAGCGAGGCGGGCGGCACGGCTGTCGCGACATTTATCACTTGTTGCGGCTGACCAAGGGCGCAGGTTAGTAACTTCGAAAGGATGTACAGCTTTCGGGGGAGCCCTATGCCGATGGCAGCCGGCAAGGAGGCCTCGGCCAGCGCCTCGCTGCGTTCGCTGGCGAGGCGCGCGCTGGACGGGCGGGGCGTCGGACTGTGTTTCCCGCCGCCGCTCGAGATCCGCTACCGGCAGGACGAGGCACCCGACCGCGCGCGACACCAGCGTGTCATCGTCCGTGCGGCCCTGCTGCTCTATGCCGCGATCGGACTGGCGATCAACCTGACGGTTGTCGCGCATCCGGCTTGGCCGCTGATCATCCTCCAACTCGTGGGTGTCCCCGCGCTGGTCGTGCTGCTCGTCCATCGCTTCTTCCGGGCGGATACGCCGGACGCGGCGCGCGAGGCCGCACTGTTCGTCTGTTGCCTCGCGGCTGTCCTCTGCGCTCTGCTGCCGGTCTATGCGAGGCCCACCCCCGTCACGACGGAGGACCTGGTGCTCGCGGCGCTGCCGCTGAACTTCGTCCTCATGTTCATCCGGCTGCGCTTCCGCGCGGCGGCCGCCCTGCTGATCCTGTCCCTCTCGGCCTATGTCCTGATGGTCTTCCTGCGCCCGGATATCGCGGGCACGGCCAAGGCCTTTCCGATCGTCTTCATGCTCATCATCTGCCTGCCGCCGCTCGTGGGCATTCACGCCCTGGAACGTGCTTCGCGGCGGCTCTACCTGCACGGGCTGCTGCAACGGCTGGATTACGAGCGCATCGCCGCCGAGAACGCGACGCTCGCCAATCTGACGCTGACCGACGCGCTGACCGGCGTCGCCAACCGCCGCAGGCTGGATCAGGCGCTGCAATCCTTCTGCGCCGCCACCGAGCCCCACGGTGCGCTGCTTCTGCTCGACATCGATGGCTTCAAGGCCTTCAACGACCGCCACGGCCATCTTGCGGGGGATGCCTGCCTGCGCGACGTGGCGCGCCGGCTGGCGGGCGCGGTCGACCGGCATGATCTGCTCGCCCGTTTCGGCGGCGAGGAATTCGCGGTGCTTCTGCCGGAGGCAACGCTTGCCGAGGCCGTCGCGGTCGCCGAGCGGCTGCGGCTGGCGGTCGCCCCACAGGGCATGACGGCGACCGGCCCGGCAGCGGGCGTCACCGTCAGCATCGGCGTGGCCGAGGCGCGCGGCCCGATCACATCCGCGCGGTTCGTCGAGCAAGCCGATTCCGCGCTTTACGTGGCCAAGCGGTCGGGACGCAACTGCGTCCGCTCCGCCGAATTTGAACAGGCGGCCTGATCGTCCGGTCCGCGCCCGCCGCAAAAATGCCGCCAACGCCCGCCCTATGGGCGCCATGGACCAGCTTGCCTCTGCCAAGCGCGACGATATTCGCGCGGATCGCATCACCGCTACCGGGAAGGATGAGATTGGCGCGCTGACCGGCATCCGAGGCGTCGCCGCCGCCGCCGTCATCACCTATCACATCTTCCCGGCGACCTTCATGCCCTGGGGCATCAGTCAGCTTTTTGCCCGCGGCTACATGGCGGTCGACGTGTTCTTCGTGCTGAGCGGCTTCGTCATGGCGCTGAACTACGGGCCGATGTTCCGGGGCGGCTTCCGGCTGCCCGCCGGCATGATCTTCCTGATGCGGCGCGTCGCCAGGCTCTACCCGCTCTACATCACGTTTCTGGCCCTGCGCGTCGGCTACTCCCTGCTCGTCTATCATCGCCTTCAGGTGCCGGACTTCTGGTTCGCGATGGACCTCGACCATCCTGCGCGCGACCTGATCGCCAACGTCCTCATGATCCAGTCCTGGGGGATCGCCCCGGCGATCACCAACCCGACTTGGTCGATCAGCACCGAATGGGGCGCCTATTTCCTGTTTCCCCTTCTGGTCAGCGTCACCCTGTTCCGGCGCTGGCAGACGATGCTGGTCGCGGGCCTTGTCGCCGCCGCGCTCGTCGTCGTCGTCAGCATCCTCACGGCCTACAGCGAGGGGCACAACGGCCCGCTGGATGCCTATGACGGGCGGACGTTGCTGCCCATGATGCGCTGCCTCGGCGGCTTCACGCTGGGGCTCATCACCTTCCGCCTCTACCGGTGGGCCCCGGCCGCGCGGGTCGCATCGGCAGGCGCGGGGTGGGCCGTGATCGCCTACATCATGGGCGGGCTCATCCTCCGCCTGCCGGATATCGCCATCTACCCGGCCTTCCCGCTGCTCGTCCTCTGCCTTGCCTGCGACAAGGGCCCGCTCGGCCGGTTCTTCGCCTGGAAGCCGATCTTCGAACTGGGCGTGCTGAGCTACACGATCTACGTCATCCACAACGTCTGGATCGGGCCGGTGCACTGGATGCAGAAGGCGCTGCCGACACAGATGCCCGATGCAGTCGCCCAGACAGTGGTTGTCGCCGGCCTCATCCTCAGCCTCGGCGCGGCGGCAATCGCCCTGCATCGCTGGGTAGAGGTCCCCGGCCGCCGGATCGTGCGGCACGTCTTGGGCTGAACGCGGCCGCGCCTTTTCAGTCGTGGATGAAGGTCGCCTCGATCTCGCCGAACTCGATGCCGAATTTCGTGCCCCAGGCGCGGTTCATCATGATCTTGGGCGCCACCATCCACTGCCAGTCGTCGAAGGTCAGCGTGTGGTCCGAGCCGCTGCTCTTCAGGTTGAAGACGTAGTGCATCCGGTAGGCGTTGCCGGAGGTCCGCCCGCGCGTGACGCCCACCACATCGGGGGTGCGGCCGATCCAGGTGCCGTCGGCATCGCGCACGAAGGTCCAGTCGCGATCCTGGGTCTTGCCGTCGGAGAACAGGTAGTGCTCGTGCAGTTTCAGAGTATGGCCGTCCCAGACCCCGTTCTCATCGGCGGTGAACTGCTTCACCACGTTGCCGTTTCTGTCGAAGAAGAAGCCGTAACCCCTTGAATGTCCGTTATAGAAATCCTGAACTTTGAAGACGGGCGTGCGGTCCGCGAAGGCTGTGACCGGCTGGCGCGCGCAACCCGCGACGAGGGCCAGCAGGGGCAGGCCGGCAAGGAGGATCGAACGGCGCATCAGGCATCTCCCAGCCCGCTGTCGTCCGGGCCGGACACATCGCGAGGCATGCACGCTTAACGCCTGCCGGACTGCGCCGGATGCAGGGCCTTGGTGCAGGATAGGGCCGATGCGGGACGAGTTGCCGGCCGGCAACTGGGGCGCCTATCCTGTCGTTTCGGCTCCGAAGTGGTTGAGTTAGTTTAACTAACTTTTTGGTCCATCAGCGGTCGCCGCTTTCTCCTGCGGTTCGGCCGTCCATGCCATCGCCAGAGGGTGGTGCTTTT
>JABBOH010000013.1:0-84257 GCA_019351895.1 Pseudomonadota bacterium | reverse complement strand
GGTGCTTTTCCACCAGCTTCTGCAGCCGCTCGGCCAGCAGATGCGTGTAGATCTGCGTCGTCGCGATGTCGGCGTGGCCGAGCAGCATCTGCAGGCTGCGGAGATCTGCTCCGCGCCCCAACAGATGCGATGCAAAGGAGTGCCGCAGCACATGCGGAGAGACCCGCGCAGGGTCGAGCCCCGCCTTCGCCACGACCTGCTTCAGCTGCAAAAAGAACGCCTGCCGCGTCAGCGGGCGGCGCGCGTCCCGGCCCGGGAAAAGCCACTTGCCCGTCTTCGGCAGGACCGCCCGCAAAGCCTGCGCCGCCTGTCGCGCGGGCTCCGACAGCGGCACGACGCGGTCCTTGCCGCCCTTGCCGCGCACCATCAGCATCTCGGCGTCCATGGTCAGCGCCACCTGCGGCAAAGCCAGCAGTTCCGATACGCGCAGCCCGCTCGCGTAGAGGATTTCCAAGCCGGCGCGCATCGCGAGACCTGCACGGCCCTCGGCCTCGGCGGCTGTCCGCAACAGCAGGTCGACCTCGGCCTCGGTCAGGTTCTTCGGCAGGGCCCCGCGCGCCTTGGGCGAATCGAGCAGCCGGGCGGGGTCCTCTGGCCGCACCCCTTCGCGCAGCAGGAACTTGTGGAACTGACGGATGGAGGCGAGGCGCCGGGCCTGGGTGCGCGGCGCGAGCCCCTGAGCCGCGAGAGAGGCGAGATAGGCGCGCAGATCGTCGCGCTCCGCCAGCGACAGCGCCCGTCCCCGCGCGGCCAGGAACGCGCCGAGATCCTCGAGGTCGGCACGGTAGGCCGCGAGCGTGTTCCGCGCCGCACCACGCTCGGCGGCCATCATTTCGATAAAGGCTTCGAGGTGTCGATCCATCAGGCGCGCGGCGTCAAGGTCCGCATCCACGGAATGATATCGAGCGGGCGCTCGGCTGGCCGCATGTCTGCCTCACTGGTGCAACGCGCCGGATGCTGACACCACGCCGTCAGCAAGAATGCTTTCTATAGCCCGTCGCGGATCACAGGAGCGAGCGAGATGCAGCGATGGGCCGGAACGGCGCTGTTGGCAGGCTCGGCGGTCGCCTACAGCCTCGCAGGGTACTTCACCCGCCTCATCCCGCTCGATGTCATGACCCTGCTGTTCTGGCGCGGCATCTTCGGCGGCATCATGATCACCATCCTGGTGATCGTTCAGTTCCGCGCCGGGGCCTGGGACCGGACGCGCGCCATCGGCTGGCAGGGCCTCGGCGTCGCCGCCATGGGCGTGCTCTCCTCCTACCTCTATCTCGCCGCCTTCCGGCACACCACGGTCGCCGACGTCGCCATCATCTACGCGACCCTGCCCTTCGTCACCGCTGCCATCGCCTGGGTTCTGCTGCGCGAGCGCGAGGGCTGGCGCGTGATGGCGAGCAGCGTCGTGGCGCTCGGGGGCGTCGCCATCATGACGGGGGGCGCGGTCCATGCCGGACACCTCGTGGGCGATCTGCTCGCCTTCGCCATGACCCTGAGCTTCGCGATCACCATGGTGCTGATGCGGCGTGGCGGGCGTCAGGTTTCGATGATGCCGGCGGTCGCCATCATGTGCTTCCTCACGGCGCTCGCCGCCGCGCCCTTCGCGCGCACCGGGCCGCTCGACAGCCTGCCGCTGCTGCATCTGGTGCTGTTCGGCACCTGCCAGCTGGGGCTCGGCCTCGTCTTCCTCACGCTCGGCATGCGCCGCGTGGGCGCGACACGGGCGGCGCTGATCGGCCTGATCGACACGCCCCTTGCGCCGCTCTGGGTCTGGCTTGCCTTCAACGAGGTCCCGCCCCTACTGACGCTTGCCGGCGGTGCCGTCGTGATGGCGGCGGTGCTGTGGAACATGGCCGGTCCCGCGCAGGCCGCGGAGGCAGCCGGCTAGGCGCCCCCGGCTAGGCGCCCCCGGCTAGGCGCCCCCGGCTAGGCGCCCCCGGCTACCCTTTGTTGACGGCGCTGGCGGGCAGCACCTCATGGACTTGATGCTGATGCAGCGGCAGCGGAAACATGCCGAGCGCGATGAATCCGCCACCGACCACGAGCAACAGGAAGAGAATGAAAAACAACAGGAAACTGCGCATGCGGCGGATCTGCCCCTCCAAACTGCGGCTGTGCTAGCCTGGGGTGTGATGACGCGCAACAATTCGCTGGCGGCTACCAGCACCGAACGCCCGGACCGTTTCGCTCGCCGCAGCGTCGTGCTGGTCGGACTGATGGGCGCGGGCAAGACCGCCGTTGGCCGCCGTCTGGCCCAGGCTCTCGGACTTCCTTTCGTCGACACCGATCATGAGGTCGAGATCGCCGCCGGATACAGCGTCAGCGAAATATTCGAGCGTTTCGGGGAGCCTGCATTCCGCGACGTGGAGCGGCGCGTCATCCGCCGTCTGCTGGACGGCTCGCGAATCGTTCTCGCGACAGGCGGCGGTGCGTTCATGGACCGGGATACCCGCGCCGTCATCCGCGCCCTCGGCCTCTCCGTCTGGATCAGGGCACCGCTGCCCCTGCTGCTCAAGCGCGTCGCCGGACGCACCCACCGGCCGCTGCTGATGAGCGGCGATCCGGCGACCATCCTGCAGGGGCTTATGGACCTGCGCCACCCTTTCTATGCCGAGGCCGAAATCGTGATCGATTCCCGAGACGAATCCGTGGACAGCATGGCCCAGCGCCTGACCAACGCCGTGCTGGCGCATGAGCCGCCGCTCCGCGTTCCGGTCGAACTTGCAAGCGGCGGCTACGACGTGGTCATCGGCAGCGGCCTGCTCGCCCGCGCCGGCGGTCTGCTGGCGCCCGTGCTGCCCCAACGCCGCGCCATCATCGTGACCGACCGGATCGTGGCCCCCCTCCACCTCGCGCCGCTCGTGGCGGGGCTGGAGAGCGCCGGCTTCACGACCGGCACGGTGGAGATCGAAGCCGGCGAAGCATCCAAATCGATCCAGGGCTGGTCCGAACTGGTGGACCATCTGCTGAGCCGGGGCGTCGAGCGCAGGACAGCGATCATCGCCCTCGGCGGCGGCGTGGTGGGAGATCTCGCGGGCTTCGCGGCGGCCGCCACGCTGCGCGGCCTGCCCTTCGTGCAGGTGCCGACGACCCTGCTCGCCCAGGTCGATTCGAGCGTCGGCGGCAAGACCGGCATCAACACGCCCCACGGCAAGAACCTCGTGGGCGCCTTCCATCAGCCGCGCGTCGTGCTGGCCGACACCGACGTGCTGGGGACCCTGCCGCCGCGCGAACTCCGCGCCGGATACGCCGAGATCGTCAAGGCCGGGCTCATCGGCGATGCCGGGTTCTATGAGTGGTGCGAGGCCCACGGCGCGGCCGTCGTCGGACAGGACCGTGTCGCTCAGGCGGAAGCGATCCAGCGCGCCTGCGCCTTCAAGGCGGCGGTCGTCGGCGATGACGAGCGCGAGGAGAAGCCCAATGACGGCCGCGCGCTACTCAACCTCGGCCACACCTTCGCGCATGCGCTCGAAGCGGAACTCGGCTACGGCGGGGAGTTGCTGCATGGCGAGGCGGTGGCAATCGGCCTCGGTCTGGCCTTCCGCCTCTCGGCCCTGCTCGGCTACTGTCCGGCGGAGGACGGCGACAGGGTTCGCACGCATCTGGAGGCCGTGGGGCTGCCGACCGAGATCGGGATGCTGAACCGCCGCCTCTCAGCCGAACGGCTGATCGGCCACATGCGGCGCGACAAGAAGATGCGCGACGGCGCGCTGCACTTCGTGCTGGTGCACGGGATCGGTCAGGCGTTCACGTCGGGGGACGTGCCGCCCGACGCCGTCATGGAGGTGCTGCGGGAAGCGGGCTGCCGGGAAAGCTGACCAGCGGCGCGCCTCCTAGCGGGAGGCGGTTACGGGGCCGGATCGGATCGGTCGTTTCAGCGCCTCAACGACATCAGGACCTCGACCGTGCCATGCGCCGGCCGCGACTTCGCATGGATCAGGATCGCCGCTTCCCGACGTCCGGTGAGCCGCGCGAGGCTGGCCGCGACACGTTCGGCCGCATCCCGGTCGCTTGGATAGTAGTAAACCACGCCTTCTCTACGAACCCGCCCCGGGGATGCGGAAACCGCGCCCACGTTCCCAACGGCGCCGGTGAGCCTGTCGGCAAACACCGCGACCCTCGCCGCCTCGGCGGCCCCCGCGGGCGCGTAGATGATCTGCAGGAGAACGGGCGCGCCGGAGGGCTGCGTGTCGGCGGCAGGGGTCGCAGTCACCGCCGGAAGCTGCGCAGGGGCAGCCGCCTGTGGTGCGGCATTCTCAGCGGTGGCTGGCGGGGTCGTGGCCGGCGGGTTCGTGGCCGAGTGGCTGGTGGACGCCTGACCTGATGACGACGCCTCCGGTGAAGGCGTCGCTGCCGTCGACCGGCCTTCAGTCGCGGACCGAGCCGCGGACGCGGAGCGCGGCAGCTTCTCCACGGGCCGCGGGATGGAGAGCGTGTTCGCCCACTGGGTCAGCATCTGCGGCGGCGCTGGCGCGACCGGCTGGCTCGGGAAGCTCGATCCCGCGCCGTGGCCGATCCCTGCCGCCAGGGACGGTGTCTCGCTTGCCGAAGCCAATTGCGCCTGCGACTGTGGAGCCTGGGACTGCGGAGCCTCGGACTGCGCAGCCTGCGGCTCGGCGGCTGCAGCCTTCGTGGCGGCGGGCGTCGGCGTCTGGAACGCCGTGATCAGACTGACGCCGGCGCTGCGCAGCCTGGAATAATTCAGCGTCCCGGCAACGGCCAGGGCGGCCAGCACCAGAACGCAGCCAATGCCGACGAAGAGGCGGCCCCGGCGCCGGGGCTTGCCGTACTGGATCTCGGTATAGCCGTCATCGTCATCATAGCCGCGGTCGTTGGCGGTGGCGGTCGCGGTGGGATGCACGAAGACCGGTGTCTCGACGGGCCGCAAGACCGGCCTCGGGCGCGAATCCGGCCCCTCGAGCTGAAGGATCGGGCCCTGTACAGCCACGCCTTCCCGCACCAGGAAATCCTGGAGCCACTTCGCGGAGGCTGGAGCTTTTGGCTCCGCCTCATCGTTCTCGACCGCCTGTCGCGCAGATCGCGCTCCTCGCGGCGGTGCTAGCCTGTCTCTCGCTGGCATCCGACCATCCCGCAGTTACGCGAACCCAAAGTCGGGACAACTGGCCCGGTTTTCGAGTCGCCCGTTCGGACAACGGAAGGAGATTGGGCATTACTTCCTTAGGTGGAACGTATGGCAGCCCTGCCTGGAGCAGTGCCGCACACAAACTGTACACAGTTGTGCCGCTTTGATGCAGAGCGCGGCGCGGCTGGGCCGCTGAGCGCCCATACCCTCGAACCCGACACAGTCCCTGGGCTGGCACAGGCTTTGCTTCGTCCCTGGGGTCGGTCCACTTTTTCGTGAAGCGGCGCGCCCCTAGGAACGCAGGAACCCGCCATCGTGCATCCCGCTCTCGACGTTGAGCTGATCTCGGTCACCAAGCGCTACGGGTCCACGGCGGCCGTGGAGAACATATCGCTGCGCATTCCGCGCGGCACCTACTGCTGCCTGCTCGGCCCCTCGGGCTGCGGCAAGACCAGCACGCTCCGCATGATCGCCGGCCACGAGACCATCAGCGAAGGCGACATCATCATCAATGGCGTCAATGTCAGCGACCTGCCGCCGGTGAAGCGCGGCACCGCGATGATGTTTCAAAGCTACGCGTTGTTCCCTCACCTCAACTGCATCGACAACGTCGCCTTCGGCCTCAAGATGCGCGGCGTCGGCAAGGCGGAGCGGCGCGCCAGGGCGGGCGAGTTGCTGTCCATGGTGCAGATGGAGAAATACGCCGAGCGTCTGCCCGCGCAGCTTTCGGGCGGCCAGCAGCAGCGCGTGGCGCTGGCCCGCGCGCTCATCACCCGCCCCAAGGTTCTGTTGCTCGACGAGCCGCTCTCGGCGCTCGACCCATTCCTGCGCGGCGCGATGCGGGAGGAGCTGAAGCGCCTGCAGCGCGAACTCGGCATCAGCTTCATCCATGTCACCCATAGCCAGGAGGAGGCGCTGGCACTCGCCGATCTCGTGGTGGTGATGGATCACGGCGTCATCGTGCAGTCGGGCGCGCCGCGCGAGGTGTTCGACACCCCCGCGACCGCCTTCATCGCGCGCTTCATGGGCGGCCACAACGTCATCACCAACGGTCACGGCGCCTTCGCGGTGCGCGCCGACCGCTGCCGCATCGCCCCACCCACCGCCAATGAAGGGCTGCCCGGCTCGATCTGCTCCATCGAATATCTCGGCGCCGTCGTGAAGGTCGGCATCGCGACCGAGGCGGGCGGCCAGATCGTGGCCCTGCTGCCCGACGACCAATTCTTCGCGGCGCCGCTGATGATGGGCGCGCCCGCGCGCCTCGTTTGGGCGCCGCAGGATGCCCATCCCGTCGCCGCCTGACCAACTCCACCCGAACCGTAAGGACAAGCAAGAAATGACCAAGAAGACCATCCTGGATCGCCGCGGGCTGCTGAAGGGCGCGGCCGCCGTCGCCGGCGTCGCCGCCGGATCGGGCGCCGTCACCGGGTTTCCGATGATCTGGGCGCAGAACATCAAGAACGTGACGCTGCGCCAGTTCGGCACGGGCGTGTCCAACCTCAATGACATCGCAACGCGCTGCAAGGCCGATACCGGCATCACCATCTCCATGACGGCGATGGATACCGACGCCGCGGCGATCCGCGCCATCACGCAGCCGAACAGCTACGACGTGGCCGACATCGAATACTTCACGGTGAAGAAGGTCTTCCCGACCGGCCGGCTGCAGCCGCTGGATATCAAGAAGATCAAGTACTACGATGAGATCGTGCCGCTGTTCAAGGACGGCAAGGTGACGCCGACCGCCTCCGTCGGCCAGGGCACCGCCCCCTGCAAGGTGAGCTATGTTGAGGGCGCAAACTCGACGAAGTTCGCCCCTTCGCCGACCGAGTGGATGACGCTGATCCCGACCATCTACAACGCCGACACGCTCGGCATCCGCCCCGATCTGGTGGGCAAGCCGATCCGGCATTGGAAGGAGCTGGTCGACCCCTCCTTCAAGGGCAAGGCCGCCATCATCAACATCCCCGGCATCGGCATCATGGACGCCGCCATGACGATCGAGAGCCTCGGACTGTGGAAATACGGCGACAAGGGCAACATGACCAAGCCCGAGATCGACAAGACCATCAAGTTCCTGATCGAGCAGAAGAAGGCCGGCCAGTTCCGCGCCTTCTGGAAGAGCTTCGAGGAGAGCGTCGACCTGATGGCGTCGGGCGAGGTCGTCATCCAGTCCATGTGGTCCCCGGCGGTCACGGCGGTGCGGTCGAAAGGCATTCCCTGCGTCTTCCAGCCGCTCGAGGAAGGCTATCGCGGCTGGGGCGGCGGCCTCGGCATCGCTAAGCACCTGAAGGGCCTGGAGCGCGACGCGGCCTATGAATACATCAACTGGTACCTCTCGGGCTGGACCGGCGCCTACCTCAACCGCCAGGGCTACTACTCTGCGGTGCTGACCACGGCGAAGAAATACATGTCGGCCAACGAGTGGGGCTACTGGATGGAGGGCAAGCCCGCGACCGCGCCGATCATGAGCCCGCAAGGCCAGCAGATCGCCAAGGCCGGCGACGTGCGCGACGGCGGATCGTACTACGACCGCATCGGCCACATCGCCTGCTGGAACTCGGTCATGGATAACGACCGCTACCTGATCCAGAAGTGGAACGAGTTCTCGGTCGCCTGAGCACAGGGGGGAAGCGTGGGCAGGAACGCGTGAGCACGACCGTCGATACTGCCGCGGCACGGCCCGCGGCGGGCGCGACACGGACCCGGGCCGAGGGGCGACCCCTCGGCGCGTGGCTGCTCGCGCTCCCGCTGGCGCTCGTGCTCGGCGTCTTCCTCGTCATCCCGATCATCATGCTGATCGTGGTGAGCTTCCTCGACTACAACTCCGTCCAGATTCTCTGGAGCTTCGTGCTCAGCAACTATCAGGAGGCGCTGGGCTCGGCGGTGACCTGGGAGACCTTCGCGGTCACCATCAAATACGCGGCGATCACCTGGGCGATCACGCTGTTCCTGGGGTTCTGGCTGTCCTACTTCCTCGCCTTCGAGGTGCGCGGCACGACCTGGCAGATGGGCCTGTTCCTGGTCTGCTCCATCCCCTTCCTCACCTCCAACATCATCCGCACGATCTCTTGGATTCCGGCGCTGGGGCGCAACGGCATCGTCAACAGCGTGCTGCTGCACTTTCACATCATCCACCAGCCGCTGACCTTCCTGCTCTACAGCCAGTTCGCCATCATCCTCGCCTTCGTGCATCTCAACACGCTGTTCATGGTGACGCCCATCTTCAACTCGATGATGCGCATCGACCGCACGCTGATCGAGGCGGCGCGCGACAACGGGGCAGGCTTCTGGCAGACGATCTGGAACGTCGTCCTGCCGCTGTCCAAAACCGGCATCGGCATCGGCACCATCTTCGTCATCACGCTGGTGATGGGCGACTTCGTCAGCGTCAGCATCATGGGCGGGGGCCAGAGCGCCTCCGTCGGCATCATGATCCAGAACGAGATGTCCCAGCTGCAATACCCGGCGGCGGCGGCCAATGCCGTGATCCTGCTCGCGATCGTGCTGATCATGGTCTTCCTGATCCTGCGCGTCGTCGATATCCGCAAGGAGCTTTGAGCGATGAACCGGGACAGGCGGGGCCCGTCGTTCTACATCCTCGCGGGCCTGTTCGCGGCCTTCGTCCTGTTTCTGTATGGACCGATCGCGACCATCGTCATCCTGTCCTTCCAGGGGCCGCGCGGTGGCCTGACCTTTCCGATGAACGGCTTCTCCTTCCACTGGTTCCACGCGCTGTTCCAGGCGCAGATGGTCGGCAACTTCGGCGACGCCATCACCCGGTCGCTGATCCTCGCCGTCATGGTCATGGCCGCGAACGTGGTCATATCGGTCGCGGCGGGAATGGCCTTCCGGCGGCGCTTCACCGGCTCGACCGTGCTGTTCTACCTCGTCATCGCCAGCCTGATCGTGCCCTCGATCCTGGTGAGCCTCGGCATCGGGCTTTTCTTCAGCCAGGTCGGCCTCGACCCCGCCTGGTACAGCTCGGCCTTCGGCGCGCAGCTTACCTGGACCATGCCCTTCGGCCTGCTCATCATGTTCGCGGTCTTCAACCGCTTCAACAAAAGCTGGGAGGAGGCGGCGCGCGACCTCGGCGCGAGCCCCTGGCGCAGCTTCCGCGAGGTGGTGCTGCCGATCATCCTGCCCGGCGTCATCGGCATCGCGCTGTTCGGCTTCTCGCTCTCCTATGACGAGTATCCGCGCACCATGATGACGGCGGGCGACAGCAACACCCTGCCGCTCGAAATCTTCGCGATGACGGCGAATGTCACGACGCCCGTGATCTACGCGCTCGGCACGCTGACGACGGCGTTTTCCGCGGTTGTGATCATGGTCGCGATGACAACCATGTCGATCATCCGCCGCCGCCGCTTGGCGAAGCTGTAGCCGGCACTACGTCCATTCCCATGAAGCTCCTTGTCGTAAATCCCAACACCACCGCTTCCATGACCGCCAAGATCGCCGCCGCGGCGCGATCCGTCGCATCGCCCGGCACGCAGATCGAGGCGGTGAACCCGTCGATGGGGCCGGTCAGCATCGAAGGCTTCTACGACGAGGCGCTGTGTCTCCCCGGGCTGCTGGCCGAGGTCGCGGCGGGCGAGCGCCGTGGGGCGGCGGCTATCGTTGTCGCCTGCTTCGACGATCCCGGGATCGACGCGGCACGGTCCATCGCCTCGGTGCCGGTCATCGGCATCTGCGAGGCCGCGATTCGGATGGCGTCCCTGCTCGGACACCGCTTCACGATCGTGACGACGCAACCTGTATCGCTTCCCGCGATGGACGGCCTCATCCACCGCTACGGCATGGCGGATCGCGGGCGTGCGCGCGCCGCCGGCGTGCCGGTGCTGGCGCTGGAAGACCCGCTGAGCGGCGCGGTCACCAAAGTGCGGAACCAAATCCGCGCGGCCATCGCCGAGGACCGCGCGGAATGCATCCTGCTCGGCTGCGCGGGCATGGCCGACCTCGCGCGCGATCTGACGGAGGAGATGGGGCTTCCCGTGATCGACGGCGTCGCGGCGGCGGTGAAGCTCGCCGAGGCCGTGGTCGGGCTTGGGCTGCGCACCTCCAAGGTCGGCGGCTATGCTCGCCCGGCGTCCAAGCCCTATACCGGAATGCTCGCCGCCCTCGCCCCCTGAGGGCGTTGGGCTCGCGACGACGGAGACGATGCCGATGCGCCCCCTGACCATTGCCAAGATCGAGACCTTCGCCGTCCCGCCGCGTTGGCTATTCGTCCGCATCGAGACGGGCGACGGCGCGGTCGGCTGGGGCGAGGCGAGCCTCGAAGGCCATGCGGAGGCGGTCGAAGGCGCCTTCGCCTCGCTCCGTGACCGGTTCATCGGCCGCGACGGGGCGGCGATCGAGGATATGTGGCAGATCGCCTATCGCGGCGGCTTCTATCGCGGCGGGCCAGTGCTGATGAGCGCGCTTTCGGGGCTCGATCAGGCGCTATGGGATCTCAAGGGCCGAGCGCTCGGCGTGCCGGTATGGCAGTTACTGGGCGGCCGGGTGCGCGACCGCGTCGAGTGCTACGCCTGGATCGGCGGCGACAGGCCCGATGAGGTCGCCGAGGGCGCCCGGGCCCGCAAGGCCCAGGGCTTCCGGGCGCTCAAGATGAATGCGACGGCGGAGCTGAAATGGCTCGCCTCCCCGCGCGACTTCGACGCGGTGGTGGAGCGTGCGGCGGCGGTCAAGGCCGTGGGGCTCGACATCGGCCTCGACTTCCACGGGCGCGTGCATAAGCCCATGGCGCGTCGGCTCGCCGAGCGGCTGCAGGAGATCGAGCCGCTGTTCATCGAGGAACCGTTGCTGTCGGAGAACATCGAGGCGCTGGAGCAGCTGTCGCGGATGACGAACATACCGATCGCCCTCGGGGAGCGGCTGTTCACGCGCTGGGACTTCAAGCCGTTCCTCGAGCGCGGCATCGTCGACATCATCCAGCCCGACCTGTCCCATGCCGGCGGCATCTCGGAGGTCAGGCGCATCGCGGCAATGGCCGAGGCCTATGACGTGGGGCTCGCGCCGCATTGCCCACTCGGACCCATCGCCTTCGCCGCGTGCCTTCAGGTTGCGGTGTCGACGCCAAACTTCGTGATCGAGGAGATGTCGCTCGGCATCCACTACAACACCGACGGCCACGACCTGATGACCTATCTCCGCGACAAGTCGGTCTTCGCGCTGGAGGATGGCCACGTCCGCGTGCCGGAAGGGCCGGGCCTCGGCATCGATCTGGACGAGACGCTGATCCGCGATCTGGCGCGCGACAACAAGCCCTGGCGCAACCCGATCTTCCGCGCGCCGGACGGGAGCTTCGCCGAGTGGTGAGCCGCCTCAGACCTTGAGCGGCGCGTGGCGGCGAGCGAGTGCCAGTTCACGCCCGCGCCCGCCATCCTCCATCATCGCCGCGATATGGGGCCGGCGTTCGATCTGCAGCCGGTAGAGCCCGCAGGCCGCATCGACCAGCCGCCCGTCCCAGCCAAGCATGCGGTCGCCCATCTCGATGATGCGGAGGTTGGGCCAGGCCTTCTCGCGGATGTCGAGGACAGTGCCCAGGATGGCTTCGGCCGGCTGCTCGGGCATGGCCTGGGCGAGGATCAGCGTCATGGAGGCGGTCGAGCGCGAAATTCCGGCGTGGCAATGCACGATGAGATTGGCGCCCGGCTCGAGGCGGCTGCCGAAGGCGAGGATGCTCGCGACCTGTTCGGCGCTCGGCGCGATCAGGCCGGGAACCGGGTCGATGATGTCGTCGAACCGGAGTTCCAGCCGTTCATGCTCGCCGTACTGGCCGAAGGCCTCCGGCACCGGATAGTCGGGGTCGAGGATGGAGAGCACGTGGCTGGCGCCGGTGGCGCAATGGCCTTCGAGTTCTTCGATGCCGCAGATGGTGATGCCGAAGGGCGGTTGGTCGGTGCTCATTATGGTCTCCGCGAGGTTGCCGGACGGTCGCGGGGCGGGTCAGGATGGCGCTGCCGTCATCATGCCACGCCTCCGTCAATCGGATTGGGGGGAATCTCGGGGCCAAAGTAGATTTTTCAATGAAGTCGATCCGCCGACAAATCCCGTCCACGCTCGCCGCCGCCCTGCTGGCGATGCTGATGCTGACCCCTCCGCTGCGGGCAGTCGCGGGCTCGGGCGCCAGTTCGGCACCCGTCACCGTGGACATGTCCGTCCCGCCCTGGACGGCGGTCGGGCGCGTGCAGACGGAACTCGGCACCCGCTGCACGGGCTTCCTCGTGACCCCCCGCATCGTGCTGACCGCCGCGCATTGCCTGTTCCGCCGCGTCACCGGCCATTACGTCCAGCCGAAGTCCGTCCATTTCCTCTGGCGCTACGGCAAGGGCGCCTATGCCGGCGAGGCCCGCGCCGTCTCCTTCGTGGTCGCCCCCGGCTACGACCCGCTCCACGAAGCGGAGACCCTCGGCATCGACCGTGCCTTCCTGAGGCTGGACCATCCCGTGGGCTCGGCCGCCGACGATGTGAGCTTCGCGCCCGCGATCCCGGCCATCGGCACGCCGCTTATGCTCGGCGGCTACAACCGGGATCATGACGAGGTCCTGCAGGCGGACCGCTGCCGCCTGCAGGGCATCACCCAGGACCGCGGCGGCCACCGCCTGCTCATCCACGGTTGCCACGGCGAGCCCGGCATCAGCGGCGCGGCGCTGTTCACCCAGCTGGCAGATGGCCGCTGGGCCGTGGTCGGGCTGGAGGTCGGGCTGATGGGCCCCGGCGGCGCCCTCGGCCTCGCCGAGCCGCTCACCCGCTGATAGAATGGCTTCGCTGCTGCCGTCCGGCGCGGAAGCGTCGGCTCCGTTCAAATCTGGCGCCCCCTGCGTTCTGGCCTCCAAAGGCGCCAAAGCGCACCAATTCCGGCCAATCTCATACAGCATGGATGGTCCATGGAACGCTTCTCCGGCCTCTCTCTGCTCCGCCATGCGATGGGAGGCCACCAAGGCTGGAAACCCTTCTGGCGCGAGCCCGAGCCAAAGCCCGCCTACGACGCGGTGATCGTGGGCGGCGGCGGCCACGGCATGGGCGCCGCCTACTACCTCGCGAAGCAACACGGCATGCGCAACATCGCGGTGCTGGAAAAGGGCTGGCTCGGCGGCGGCAATACCGGCCGCAACACCACCATCATCCGCTCCAACTATCTCTTCCCCGAGAGCGCGGCGCTCTATAACCACGCCGTCAAGCTGTGGGAGACGCTGTCCGAGGAACTCAACTACAACACCATGTTCTCGCAGCGCGGCGTGCTGATGCTGGCGCATACGGTGCATGACGTGCAGGTCTTCAAGCGGCACGTCCACGCGAACCGGGCGGCGGGCGTCGACAATGAGTGGCTGAGCGCGGCCGAGTGCAAGGCGTTCTGCCCGCCGCTGAACATTTCCGCCAATATCCGCTATCCCGTGATGGGCGGGGCGCTGCAGCGGCGCGGCGGCACCGCGCGGCATGACGCCGTCGTCTGGGGCTATGCCCGCGCGGCCGACTCCTTGGGCGTCGACATCATCCAGAACTGCGCCGTCACCGGCATCCGGCGGGACGCCTCGGGCGCGGTCGAAGGCGTCGAGACGGAGCGCGGCTTCATCCGCACCCGCAAGGTGGGCGTCTCCGCCGCCGGCAATACGAGCGTGGTGATGGCCATGGCGGGCCTGCGCATGCCGCTCGAAAGCTTCCCGCTTCAGGCCCTGGTGTCCGAGCCGGTGAAGCCCGACTTCCCCTGCGTCGTCATGTCCAACACCATCCACGCCTATATCAGCCAGTCCGACAAGGGCGAGATGGTGATCGGCGCGGGCACCGACGCCTATACCAGCTACACCCAGCGCGGCGCGCTGCACATGACGAGCCATACGCTGGACGCCATCTGCGAACTGGTGCCGATGTACCGCCGCCTCAGGATGCTGCGGAACTGGGGCGGCATCGTCGACACGACGCCCGACCGCTCGCCCATTATCGCCAAGACGCCCGTGCCGGGGCTGTATGTGAATTGCGGCTGGGGCACCGGCGGCTTCAAGGCGACGCCGGGCTCGGCGCATCTCTTCGCGCATACCATCGCGAAGGACGAGCCGCATCCGATCAATGCGCCCTTCAGCCTCGAACGGTTCACCACGGGGCGCTTCATCGACGAAGCCGCCGCCGCCGCCGTCGCGCATTAGGAGGCCGAGCCATGCTGCTGATCCCCTGCCCCTTCTGCGGCCCGCGGCCGGAACTCGAATTCCGCTATGGCGGTCAGGCCCATATCGCGCGGCCGGAGAACCCGGCGGCGCTGAGCGACGGCGAATGGGCCGAGTTCCTCTACCTGCGCGACAATGTGCGGGGCGTTCACGCCGAGCGCTGGCGGCACATCCACGGCTGCGCGCGATTCTTCAACATGCTGCGCGACACGACGACGGACCGGATCCTGACGACCTACAAGACCGGCGAACCCCGACCCGAGGCTGTGTGATGCCGGATTCCCTGACCACGACCTTCGGGACGACGCCTGCCGCCGCTGGCCCCGCGCGCGAGCCGTTCCGCACGACCGCCGGGGGCCGCATCGACCGCGCGCGGCCCCTCGCCTTCCGTTTCGACGGGAAAACCTATGCCGGGGTGCAGGGCGACACGCTCGCCTCGGCGCTCCTCGCCAATGGCGTGCATCTCGTCGGACGATCCTTCAAGTATCACCGCCCGCGCGGCATCATGACGGCGGGCTCGGACGAGCCCAACGCGCTCGTCACCGTCAGCCGCGATGCCGCGAGAACCACGCCCAACCTGCGCGCGACGCAGGTCGAGCTTTACGACGGCCTCGCCGCCATCAGCCAGAACCGCTTCCCGAGCCTCGCCTTCGATGTCGGCGCGATCAACGACCGCATCTCGTCGCTGCTGCCGGCGGGCTTCTACTACAAGACCTTCATGTGGCCGCGCGGATTTTGGGACCGCGTCTATGAGCCGCTGATCCGCTCGGCCGCCGGCCTCGGGCGCGTGCCGACAGCGCCCGATCCCGACCGCTACCTCCAGCGGCACGCCCATTGCGACGTGCTGGTGATCGGCGCGGGTCCGGCGGGCCTCGCCGCCGCGCTTGCCGCCGCCGATGCCGGCGCGCGCGTGATCCTCTGCGACGAGCAGGCGGAGATGGGCGGCTCGCTCCTCGCCGACCGCCAATCCACAATCGCGGGCCGGCCCGCATCGGCATGGGTTGCCGAGGCGCTCGCCGAACTCGCCGGGCACGAGCGCGTCACGCTGCTGCCGCGCACGACCGCCTTCGGCTACTACCCGCACAACCATCTCGGCCTCGTCGAGCGCGCGACCGACCACCTCGCCGCCCCAAGCACCGAGGTGCCGCGCGAGCGGCTGTGGCAGGTACGCGCCCGTGAGGTCGTACTGGCGGCCGGCGCGCTCGAACGTCCGCTGACCTTCCCCGAGAACGACCGGCCAGGGATCATGCTGGCGGATGCGGCCCATACCTATGTCGCCCGCTACGGCGTGCTGCCGGGCCGCCGCGCGGTGGTCGCCGCCGCCAATGACAGCGGCTATCGCGCAGCCCTCGCCCTCGCCGAGGAAGGCGTGGAGATCGCGGCCATCGCCGACTTGCGGCGCGCACCCTCGGGGGCGTGGCTCGACGCCGCGCGCAAGGCGGGGCTGCCGGTGCAAACCGGCATGACCGTCACCGGCACCTCAGGCTCTCTCCGTGTCGACGGCGTGTCGCTCGCAAGCGTCGAGGACGGCGGCGAGGTGGGCGCGACCCGCGATGTCGGCTGCGACCTGCTGCTGATGGCGGGCGGCTGGACGCCCTCCGTGCATCTGTTCTCGCAGTCGCTCGGCAAGCTGCGGTTCGACGAGGCGTTGCAGGCCTATGTGCCGGGCATCGCCGCACAACCGATCCGCGCCGCCGGCGGGGCCGATGGCGAATACGGGCTGGAGGAGGCGCTATCGGGCGGCCAGCGTGCCGGGGTGGAGGCCGCCGCCGCCGCGGGCGTCAGCGGCGCATCGCCCCGCGTCTTCGTGACGGTCTCTCCCCCCGCCGATACGTCAAGCGTGCTGGGCGCTCTACCGCATCCGACAGCAAGCCGGGGGCGCGACCCGTCCCGCGTGCGCGCCTTCGTCGATTTTCAAAACGACAGCACGGCGAAGGACCTCAAGCTCGCGGTGCGCGAGGGCTTCCGCTCGGTCGAGCATGCCAAGCGCTACACCACCACCGGCATGGCGACCGACCAGGGCAAGACCAGCAACATGCCGATGCTCGGCGTGCTCTCCCAGGCGCAGGGCAAGACGATCCCCGAGGTCGGCTTCACCACCTTCCGCCCGCCCTTCACGCCGACGACCTTCGGCATCTTCGCGGGTGCCGCGCGCGGCGAGTTGTTCGACCCCGCGCGCCGCACGCCGATCCACCCCTGGGCGGCGGCGCATGGCGCGGTCTTCGAGGATGTCGGACTTTGGAAGCGCGCGCGCTACTTCCCCCAGCGGCACAGGAATGGGGCGGCCGAGGATATGGATGCCGCCGTCGCCCGCGAGTGCCTCGCGGTGCGCCAGGGCGTCGGCATCTTCGACGCGACGACGCTCGGCAAGATCGAGGTCGTGGGACCCGATGCGGCCGAGTTCATGAACCGCATGTACATCAACCCCTGGGCCAAGCTCGGGGTCGGGCGCTGCCGCTACGGCGTCATGCTGCGCGAGGATGGTTTCGTGCTCGATGACGGCGTGGTGGGGCGGATCGCGCCCGACCGCTTCCACGTCACGACCACGACCGGCGGCGCGGCGTCCGTCCTCAACATGATGGAGGACTACCTCCAGACCGAATGGGCGGATCTGCAGGTGTGGCTCACCTCCGTCACCGAGCAGTGGGCGGTGATCGCCGTGCAGGGGCCGCGCGCCCGCGACGTACTGGCACCGCTGGTGGACGGGATCGACCTTTCGGCGGGGGCGCTGCCGCATATGGCGCTGGCCGAAGGCCGCATCTGCGGCGTGCCGACGCGGCTGTTCCGGGTGAGCTTCACGGGCGAACTCGGGTTCGAGGTGAACGTGCCCGCGGGCTATGGCCGGCAGGTGTGGGAGGCGATCCACGAATCCGGCCAGCCTTACGGCATCACGCCCTACGGCACCGAGACGATGCATGTGCTCCGCGCCGAGAAGGGCTTCATCATCGTCGGCCAGGAGACCGACGGCACGGCGACGCCGGACGACGTGGGGCTTGGCTGGGCCATCGGCAAGGCGAAGCCCGATTTCGTCGGCAAGCGGTCCCTCACCCGCTCGGGCATGATGGACCCCGGCCGCAAGCAGCTCGCCGGGCTGGTGAGCGCGGACGGCCAAACGGTGCTGGAGGAAGGCGCGCAGCTTGTGGGCGATGCCCGGATGAACGTGCCGATGAGCGTGCTCGGCCATGTCACCTCGTCCTATTACAGCGCCGTGCTCGGCCATCCGATCGCGCTCGCGATGCTGGCGGGCGGGCGGTCACGCCACGGCGAGACGCTCTATGTGCCGATGCCGCGCGGCCTCGCGGGGTCGATCGCGCCGATCGCGGTCAAGGTCGTGCCGCCCGTCTTCTATGACCCGGAAGGAACGCGCCTCGATGTCTGATTTGGTCGAGACCGCCGAGTTGACGGAGGCCGAGACGATCGGCGCGGACGGCGTGAGCCTGGAGGCGCTGCCGCCCTTCGCCCGCTTCATCTTCCGCGGGCCGGAAGGCGCGGCGCAGGCGGTGACGGAGGCGTTCGGCATCTCGCTGCCGCGCGAGGCCTGCCGCGCGCGCGTCGCCGCCGATCGTGCGGCGCTCTGGCTCGGCCCGGACGAATGGCTGCTGCTGGCGCCGCAATCCGACGAGGCGGCCATCGCCGATGAGGCGACCTCACGCGCTGGCGCGCTGCCGTTCAGCCTCGTCGACGTGTCGCACAGGCAGGTCGCGTTCCGTCTGTCCGGACCACGCGCGGCGACGGTGCTCTCGGGCGGCAATCCGCTCGACCTCGACCTCTCGGCTTTTCCCGTCGGCATGTGCACGCGGACCGTGCTGGCGAAGGCCGAGATCGTGCTGTGGCGCACCGGGCCCGACAGTTTCCACATCGAGGTCTGGCGCAGCTTCGCGCCCTATGTCCGGGATTTCCTGCGCGAGCACATGCGGGAGTTCGGGAATTGATTAGCGATCATGGCGCCTGAACAACCGTCATGATCAGCGTCTTCGAACTGTTCAAGATCGGCATTGGCCCCTCATCCTCCCACACGGTGGGGCCGATGAAGGCCGCCGCGGCCTTCGCGGCATCCTTGCCCGCACAACCTCAACGCCTCCGCGTGACGCTGCTGGGTTCCCTCGCCTGGACCGGCCGCGGGCACGCGACCGATACCGCCGTCATGCTGGGGCTTGCCGGCGAACGGCCCGACACTGTCACGGCGGAAGCGGCGCGGCGCATCATCGACGACGCGCGGGGCGCGCACCGGCTGCCGGTTGGCCGGTCGATGATCACGTTCGATCCCGGCGCCGACATCGTCTTCGACACGGCGACCGCCACGCCCGTCCATGCCAATACGATGATCTTCACGGCGCTCGACGAGAGCGGGACGGAGATGCTGTCGGAGCGATGGTGTTCGGTCGGCGGCGGCTTCGTGCTGCGTGAGGTCGAGGTCGGAGCGCCTGCGGCCGAGGGCGACACGCCCCTGCCCTACGCCTTCCAGAACGGCGACGAGATGCTGCGCCTCGGCGAACTCTCCGGCCTCTCGGTCGCCGGCATGATGTGGGAGAACGAGCGCGTCCAGCACCCTCAGGCCGAGATCGAGCGCAGGCTCGACGAGATCATCGCCGTGATGATGGATTGCATCGAGCGCGGCATCGCGGGCGAAGGCGAGTTGCCGGGCGGCCTGAAGGTGCGCCGCCGTGCCCGCGCCTTGCTCGCGCGCATGGAGGCGGCAGGACAGAGCAACCAGCCGCTGCCGCACGGGATGCTCGACCGGGTGAGCCTCTATGCCATCGCGGTGAACGAGGAGAACGCGGCCGGCGGGCGCGTCGTGACGGCGCCGACCAACGGTGCGGCGGGCGTGGTGCCGGCGGTCCTGCGCCATTACCGGGACCACTGCCCCGGCGCGACCCTGGAGGGGATGCGGGATTTCCTGCTGACGGCGGCGGCCATCGGCGCGCTGTTCAAGATCAATGCCTCCATCTCCGGCGCCGAGATGGGCTGCCAGGGCGAGGTGGGGGTTGCGTGCTCCATGGCGGCGGCGGGGCTGACGGCGGCCTTGGGCGGCACCATCGCGCAGGTCGAGAACGCGGCCGAGATCGGCATGGAACATCACCTCGGCATGACCTGCGATCCGGTGGGGGGCTTGGTTCAGATCCCCTGCATCGAGCGCAACGCCTTCGGCGCCATCAAGGCCATCAACGCGGCATCGCTCTCGCTGCACGGCGACGGCACGCATCGTGTGTCGCTCGATCAGGTCATCGCGACGATGCGGCAGACCGGCATGGATATGCAGTCGAAATACAAGGAAACGTCGCTCGGCGGTCTGGCGGTCAACTTCACCGAGTGCTGAGGCAACAGCCGGGCTGCCTTTCTGCTTTATTGGCCGGCTGTTCAGGACTTGGCAGCCAGCCACATCAGTTTTGTCCGGTTGCTGCTAACCGTTCCGTAAGAAAGTGGGTGCTACGCGGCCACCTCGAAGCCAACCCGCCAATTCACCTTTCTCGGGATCATCGGCGCATTCATCACGGTCGTCGCTGTCGGCTTCGCCGTGGTCGCGACCGAGGTGAGGGCGCGGGCACAGCGATCCGCCGACGCTGCCCGCGAGATCAAGACGTTGATTGCCGCCGCGCGCCGGCAGGTCGGAAGCGGCGTCAAGGTGGGAGGCAGCCAGTCCGCTTTCGGGCGCGGTGGGATAAGAACCGCCGGGCCGGGAGAGGCACGGACGCTGCCTTTGCAGCGACAGCTTGCTGCACAGCGACCCCGGATGCCATAGCCCGTTGTCTAAGCAAATAGTGAGCTGATCCCGTGAACCAAAAACTCGATCTTGCCGTCATCCACGTCGAGCGCGGCAGCGATTACCCGCCGCCATTCGATGTTCCCTGTCGCGATGTCGAGCGGAAGCGCCTTGGCGACGCCGCGGGTCTGAGCCAGTTCGGCGTCAACCTCCTCCGCCTCCCGCCCGGAGCCTGGTCAAGCCAGCGACATTGGCAGATCGCAAGCGACGAGTTCGTATATGTCGTAAGCGGGGAGGTCGTTCTGGTGACAGATGCCGGTGAGGAAACGCTGCGCGCAGGTGACGCGGCGGGCTTCAAGGCAGGCATTCCGGACGGGCATCACTTACAGAACCGAGGCACGTCGGAAGCACTGATCCTCGAGGTGGGCACGCGGCATCCCGGCGACGGTTGCTACTACTCGGACATCGACATGATGATCATCGACGATAGCCCGGTTGGCCACACAAAGCGGGACGGTACGCCCTATGCCCGTCGCGCCTCCGACGGCGGCGCCGGATGACCCGCATCGATCGCGCCTGGACCAGGATCTCGGCTGCCGGCCATCGTGCAAGTTGGCGCCGCTAAGACAAGGAAGCGGCCCGGAACTCGGCCCAGACCTGGGGCAGCAACCGCGTCAGCCGCTCGGCCCATTCCGCCTGCCCCGCCGGGCTCGCGATCAGATCCTGCCGGATCTCCAACTCCAGATAAGGCAGGCCCCGCCGCTCGGCATGGACGGGGATCGTGTAATCCGTGAGGTCGCTCACGAAATACGGCTGGTTGTCGCCGATCACGAAATCACCCTCGGCCTCCAGCAGCCGCTTGAGGATCAGCGACAGCCGGGCGTCGCGGTTGTAGAGCACGCCGGCATGCCAGGGCCGCGCCTCGCCCTTGTAGACCGGGGTGAAGCTGTGGACCGCGATCAGGGCCGTCGGTTGGCGGCTGGCCGCCCGCCTGTCGAGCGCCGCCGCGATGGCGTCGTGATAGGGCTGGAAAATCTCCGTCCGCCGCGCCGCGCGCTCCGGCTCGGTGAGCCCGACATTGCCGGGGATCGCCGTGACCTCGCTGATCTCGGGGATCGAACTCGGCACCGAAGGGTCCCGGTTGCAGTCGATCACGAGGCGCGAATAGAGCTGGCGGATGAGGGTCGCATCGAGCGCGTCGGCCATTTGCACGGCGACGGCTGAGGCGCCGATGTCATAGGCGATGTGACGATCCATTTCGGCGTCCGCAACGCCCAGCTGGCCGAGGCGCTTCGGCATGCGCCGCCCGGCATGGTCACAGACCAGGAAGAGGTCGGACGATCCCTCCGGATGGTCGATCGCCACCGGCGCGGGTTCATCCTCGGACAGCAGGCTCGTGCGGTTCATCGGGCGAGCATACCCCGGCGCCACTGACGCGTCATGCCCTCTCCGGCCGCGAACCGCGCGTCCCGCCGCGTCAGCACCCGAAAATGGCACTGGCATCTCGGGAAAGCGGCTTGACCGAACCGGCTTTTGGTTCTGAGTCACGGGCGACAGAACGGGCGACAGCACGAGGGAACCGCCGATGGACTTCGAAACCAAACTCGACCGTCTGGCCGAAGTCGCGGTCAAGGTGGGCCTCGGCCTACGCGCGGGCCAGGAAGTGGTGATGACCGCGCCGATCGAGGCGCTGCCGCTCGCCCGCCGCATCACCCGCCACGCCTACAAGGCCGGGGCGTCGCTCGTGACGGCCTTCTACGGCGACGACCAGAGCACCCTCGCCCGGTTCGAGCTTGGCGCGCCGGAGAGCTTCGACACCGCGCCCGCCTGGCTGTTCGAGGGCATGGCAAAAGCCTATGCGAACGGCGCGGCGCGGCTCGCGATCGCGGGCGAGGACCCGGCCCTGCTGGCCGCCCAGGATCCGGAAAAGGTCAGCCGCGCCAACCGCGCGCGCTCGAAGGCCTACCAGCCCGCGCTGCAGCACATCGTGGACTTCCACATCAACTGGAGCATCCTGTCCTTCGCGAGCCCCGCCTGGGCGAAGATGGTCTTTCCCGACGTGCCGCTCGATACCGCCACGGCCAAGCTCTGGGAGGCGATCTTCGCCGCCTCCCGCATCGACGAGGCCGATCCCGTGGCAGCCTGGAACGCCCATAACGACCGGCTGCACAGCCGCAAGACCTTCCTCAACGAGCGGCGCTATGCGGCGCTGCACTTCCGCGGGCCGGGCACCGACCTCACCGTCGGCCTCGCCGACGGGCACGAATGGGCGGGCGGCTCCGAGACCGCGCGCAACGGCGTGATCTGCAACCCGAACATCCCGACCGAGGAGGTTTTCACGACGCCGCATTCCCATCGCGTCGAGGGCCATGTGACCAGCACCAAGCCGCTCTCCTACCAGGGCACGCTGATCGAGGGGATCGCCGTCCGCTTCGAGGCCGGACGCATCGTGGAGGCGAAGGCGCGCACCGGCGAGATGGTGCTGCGCAAGGTGCTGGAAACCGATGCGGGTGCCGCACGGCTGGGGGAGGTCGCGCTGGTGCCGAACTCGTCCCCGATCTCGAAGAGCGGCATCCTGTTCTACAACACTCTGTTCGACGAGAACGCGGCGAGCCACATCGCCCTTGGGCAGGCCTACAACAAATGCATCCAGGGCTTCGAGGGGCTGAGCGAGGAAGCCCTCGTCACCGCCGGCGCCAACCGCAGCCTCATCCATATCGACTGGATGATCGGCTCGGGCGAGGTGGACGTGGACGGGCTGTCCGCCGCCGGAACGGCGGAGGCCCTGATGCGCGGCGGGGAATGGGTGATCTGAGGGCGCTGCCTAGCTCTGCCACGCCTTCTCGGTGACGACGATCCGCTTCGGGATCAGGCCGAGCTTGTAGAAGGTGTCGGCGATCTGCTGCTGCTCCGCGAAGATCGCCGGGGTCATCGGCCCGACCCCGTAGCCCATCCGCGGCAGGGCGATCTTCAGCACCGGCAGCGGGATGCCGGTCGCGGGCCCGATGGCCGCTGCTGCGGCGCCGGGGTTGGCCTGGACGGTCTTCTCGGTGGCCGCGATGGCGGCAAGGACCGCGTGGACGACGGGCGCATGCGCCTTGGCGAAGGCATCGCGCGCCAGGAAGAACTGGTGGTTCGGCGCGATGCCGGTGGCGTCCGTCAGCAGCCGGCCGCCCGTCATCTCCGCCGCCGCGAATAGCGGATCCCAGCAGCACCAGGCGTCGACGCCGCCGGTGCGGAAGGCGGCGAAGGCATCCGGCGGCGCTAAGTAGCCGATGTCCACGTCATGCGGTCGCAGCCCCGCCTTCGCCAGTGCCGCCACCAGCAGGTAGTTCGCGTTGGAGCCCTTGGTGGTGATGACGCGCTTGCCGCGCAACTCTACCACGCTGCGGATGGCGCTGCCGGCCGGCAGCACGATGCCCTCGCCCTTCGGTGCGGGCGGATCGGCCGCCACATAGACGAAGGGCGTTCCCGCCGCTTGCGCGAAGACGGGTGGGGTTTCGCCGACGATCCCGAGATCGATGGCGCCCGCATTCAGGGCCTCGAGCAGCGGCGGCCCGGACAGGAATTCACTCCAGGCGACGGTGAAACCGAGGGGCGCAAGCGTCTTGTCCAGGGTGCCGGCCGCCTTGAGCAGCAGCAGCGTGCCGTATTTCTGGTAGCCGATATGGATGGTCCCGCCTGATGCCAGGGCGGGCCTCGCCGCGAATGAACCGGCGACCGCCAAGGCCGGCGCCGCCGCGAGAAGGGATCGCCGTCTGATCATCGTGATCTTCCTGATCTGGGCCATCTCATGGCCGTGGAACGGGGATTCATGCCTCACCCGCTTTACCCGAGTGGTATTTGAACTATATCATCGGCGTCAATCGTGTATATTTTTGTTCCACGCAGCACGGACACGGTTTCGTCATGGGAGTTTGTCTATGGCCAGCGCCACTCTGACCGTTGAACGGTCCGTCGCTCGCGCGCCCTCCCGGGCCGTCAGCAAGGCGTTCGACGGCGCCCATCGCTTCCTAGTCCCCGTGCTGATCCTCGTGGTCTGGCAGGCGCTGGATTCCTTCGGCTGGATCAACGCCCGGCTGATGCCGTCGCCCATCCGCGTCGCCGAGGCGTTCTGGCAGCTGCTCGTCACCGGACAGCTGCTGGGCAATCTCTGGATTTCGCTCGTGCGGGTCGCCGTCGGGCTCGGCATCGGGGTGTTCCTCGGCATCGCCTTCGGACTGTTCGCCGGCCTGTCGCGCTTCGGCGAGAACACCGTCGACTCGACGTTGCAGATGGTGCGGACGCTGCCTCATCTGGCGCTCATCCCGCTCTTCATCCTGTGGTTCGGCATCGGCGAGACGCCGAAGATCGCGCTGATCGCGCTCGGCAGCGTGTTTCCGGTCTATCTCAATCTGTTCGCCGGCATCCGCGCGGTCGACCGCAAGGTGATCGAGGCTGCGACGACGCTCGACCTCACCCGCGCCGAGATCATCTGGAACGTCATCCTGCCGGGCGCGCTGCCGTCCTTCCTGGTCGGGCTGCGCTACGCCGTCGGCATCGCCTGGCTGACGCTCGTGGTGGCCGAGCAGGTCAACGCCAATAGCGGCATCGGCTATCTGGTGATGAACGCGCGCGACTTCCTTGAGACCGATGTGATCTTCGTGGGCCTCATCATCTACGCGATCCTCGGCCTGACCACGGACCAGATGGTCCGCGCCATCGAGCGCCGAGCGCTCGCCTGGAGGCCGACCTTCACCGACGCCCAGCAGCCGAACCGGAGGGCCGCATGATGACCGCGCTGCAAAGCCATACACCGGTCCTGGACGAGCCGCGCGTCACGCGGGGCGAGGCGGCCGTCAGCATTCGCGGCCTCACCCGCTCCTTCGGCGGGCCGAATATCCTGGACGACCTCGATCTCGAACTCGAAGCCGGGAGCTTCACAGCACTTCTCGGCCGGTCGGGCTCGGGCAAGTCGACGCTGCTTCGCACGCTGGCGGGGCTCGACACCGCGCCCGCCGGCACGGTGTCGGTGCCCGATCGCCGCGCCGTCGTCTTTCAGGAGCCGCGTTTGCTCCCCTGGAAAAAGGTGTGGCGCAACGTGTCGCTCGGGCTGCGTCGCGGCGACGCGCGCGCGCGGGCGAGCGCGGCGCTGTCCGAACTCGGCCTTTCCCATCGGCTGGATGCGTGGCCCCTGACCCTCTCGGGCGGCGAGGCGCAGCGCGTGGCATTGGCGCGCGCGCTGGTCCGCGAGCCCAAGCTCATGCTGCTCGACGAGCCCTTCGCCGCACTCGACGCGCTGACGCGGCTGCGCATGCAGGCGCTGGTCGGCAAGCTCTGGCAGATGCACGACCTGACGGTTCTGCTCGTGACGCATGACGTGGACGAGGCGCTGCTGCTGGCGGACCGAGCGGTGGTGCTGATCGACGGCCGCATCGGGGCGGATGTGGCGATCCCGCTCGATCGCCCGCGCCATCATGGCGACCCGGAGTTCATCCGCCTGCGGCAGCAGCTGCTGGGCACGCTCGGCATCGATGAGAACGGGCTGGACGGCGGCGGCTAACGAACCTTGTAGCCCTCCTCCTCGATCGCCTGACGGATTGCCGGGGTCGAGATGGCAGCGGCGCTCTCCACCGTCACGAGGCCGTGCTTCAGATCGACGGCGACAGCCGCCTGCGGCGCTACGGCATGGACCACGTCCGTGACCGCGCGCACGCAATGGGCGCAGGTCATGCCGTCGACCTTGAGTTGAAGCGTCATCTTTCTCTCCATCGTTGAGATTGCGAGCCCCGTAGGCCGGGACTACATCGTTTCCTTGATGCCGATCCGGATCAGCCACCAGTTCATCGGATAGGCGGTGGCGAAGCCGCACATCATGGCGATCTGCATCATGAACCAGAACTCGGGCGTGTCGGTCTTGAGCGTCACGCCGAGCCCCGCGCGGAAGATGGCGAAGTAGGCGATCGCCATGAAACCGTACATGCCGACCTGCCAAGCGGTGAGCGACAGCGTGTCGGCCTTGATGGCGGCGACGATGCCAGGGCCGAGGGACAGCCCGCGCATCGGTGCGATCGTGAAATACTGGAACACGACGCCGAAGGCGTAGGCGAACAGGTAGTCGACGATCCAGACCGCGAAGATGCGGTCTCCGAAGATGCCATGCCAGCCGAAGGCGACGGCGATCGCCGGCACCGCGAAGACCAGCCACTCGGCGCAGATGTCCCCGAGCGTGCAGCCGCTGCCGCAATGAAGCGCGCCATTGGCCACCTTCATCGGAAACGGCGTCTGCGTCTGGCTCGGCGGTGCCTCGCCCCGCTCCATCGCCGCATGCATCTTCGCATGCGTCGCAAGGCGACCGTATGCGTAATATTGCCGAACGACGAGAACCGTCCCGAAGAGCGCGGTCGCCGGCCACACGACGTTCATGATCCCCATGTGCTGGGGATCACGCGCCTCGTCCACCGCGATCACGACGGCGCAGATGCCGCCGAGCACGAGGTAGGCGATCGACAGATCGTGGAGCCAGGCTGGTATCATCAGTCGCATCCGTCATCGGCGTTTCCGGAACGGCCGGGAGGTGGGTGTTCCCACATGGGAAGGTCAACCGCCTCCGGCCAAGGTTTTGCCCTTGGGTCGCGTTTGCCCCCTCCCTGGCATGCGCAGGGGCCGAACGGTCCTCCTTGACCTTCCCACGATGGGAAGCGCCATCTGACGCAGCGTGAGTTGGAGAACGCCCCATGGACACGATCACGCTCGACGGCCGCGAAACCACCGCCCGCCCAGATTTCACCGAGATCGACCTCAGCATCACCGGCATGACCTGCGCCTCCTGCGTCAACCGCGTCGAGCGCGCGTTGAAGCGGGAGGCCGGCGTGCTCGATGCGGAGGTGAACCTCGCGACCGAACGGGCAAGGGTGACCACCTCGCCCGGAGCGGTCACGGCGGAGCGGCTCGCCGCCGCCGTGCGGGCGGCAGGCTACAACGCCACGCCGGTTGCAGAGGAAGCCCCGGGCGAGGAGGCGAAGGCCGCCGCCGAGCGTGGCCGGCACGACCTCGTGCGGGTGATCATCGCGGCCGTGCTGTCCGCGCCGCTGCTCGCCGGGATGGTCGCGCATCTGCTGGGAGACGGCCGGCTGCTGCCCGGCTGGCTGGAGCTGGCGCTGGCGACGCCCGTGCAGTTCTGGCTCGGCTGGCGGTTCTACGTCTCGGGCTGGAAGGCCGCCCGCGCGCTCTCGGGCAACATGGACCTGCTGGTGGCGCTCGGCACCTCGGCCGCCTGGGGGCTGAGCCTCTATGAGCTGCTGGCCGCCCATCCCGGGCCCGCGCCCGTTCTCTACTTCGACAGCGCCGCCCTCATCGTCACCTTCGTTCTGCTCGGAAAGTGGATGGAGGGACGTGCCCGCGGCCAGACCGCCTCCGCCATCCGCGCGCTCTCGGGACTGCGGCCGGAGACGGCGCGGCTTGCCCGCGACGGCATCGAGCGCGACGTGCCGCTGGCCGAGATCGCCGTGGGCGACCGCGTCATCGTGCGGCCGGGCGAGCGCATCCCGGTCGATGGGCGGATCGTCGAGGGCAGCGGGAGCGTCGATGCGTCCATGCTGACCGGCGAGAGCCTGCCGGTCGAGAAGACGGTCGGCGACGCCGTGACCGGCGGCTCAATCGATGCGGACGGGCGGCTGGTCGTGGAGACGACGGCCGTCGGCGCCGAGACAGCGCTCGCCCGCATTATCCGCATGGTCGAGGGGGCGCAGGCCTCCAAGGCGCCCATCCAGCGGGTGGTGGACCGGGTCAGCGCGGTCTTCGTGCCGGTGGTGCTCGGCATCGCGCTGCTGACCTTCATCGGCTGGTGGGCGATGACCGGCAATGCGACCGTCGCCATCCTGAACGCGGTCGCGATCATGGTCATCGCCTGCCCTTGCGCGCTCGGCCTCGCGACGCCGACCGCGATCATGGTCGGAACCGGAGCCGCCGCGCGGCACGGGATTCTCATCAAGGACGCGGAGGCGCTGGAACGGGCGCACGCGATCACGCTGGTCGCCTTCGATAAAACCGGCACGCTGACCGAGGGACGGCCCGAGGTGACCGATGTCATGGCCGCGGCTGGCACGGATGCCGACGAGATGCTGCGGCTTGCGGCGCTCCTGCAGGCGGGCAGCGAGCATCCGCTGGCCGCCGCCGTCCGCCGCCGTGCGGTGGCGGGCGCCGCCGCGGAGAACCCCGAGCCGGTGGCGGATTTCCGCGCGCTCGCGGGCCGCGGCGTATCGGGGAAGGTTGCGGGCCGCAGCCTCCTCATGGGCAACCGGCGGCTGCTGACCGAGGCGGGGCTTGTTCCCTCCGCCGGCATGGACGAACGCGCCCGCGCGCTCGAAGCATCGGGCCACACCGTCTCCTGGCTGGCTGAAACGGGGCCCGGGGCAGTGACGCCCCGAAGCGGCGTGCTCGGCCTGCTGGCCTTCGCAGACGCGGTCAAGCCGACGGCGCGCGGCGCCATCTCGGAGTTGCACCGCCACGGCATCCGCACGGTGATGCTGACCGGCGACGGCCATGGCGCTGCCGACGCGGTCGCCCGGGACCTCGGCATCGACGAGGTCTTCGCCGAACTGCTGCCCGGCGGCAAGGCGGAGGCGGTGGCCAAGCTGCACGAGCACGGCACGGTCGTCGCCATGGTCGGCGACGGCATCAACGACGCCCCTGCCCTGGCCGCCGCCGATATCGGCATCGCGATGGCGACCGGCACGGATGTCGCGATGCACACGGCGGGGATCACGCTCATGCGGGGCGACCCGGCGCTGGTCGCGGACGCCATCGACGTGTCGCGGCGCACCTACGCCAAGATCCGGCAAGGACTCTTCTGGGCCTTCGCCTATAACCTCATCGGCATTCCGCTCGCGGCGCTGGGCTTCCTCAGCCCGGTCATCGCGGGGGCCGCGATGGCGCTCAGCAGCGTCAGCGTCGTCACCAACGCCTTGCTTCTGCGCGGATGGACGCCCGGCGCGGAGAGGAGACGCCCATGAACATCGGCGACGCATCCAAGGCGTCCGGCGTCAGCGCCAAGATGATCCGCTACTACGAGCGCATCGGACTGATCCCGCAGGCGGGGCGCAGCTTGTCCGGCTACCGCGTCTATACCGAGGGCGAGGTCAACACGCTCCGCTTCGTCCATCGTGCGCGCGAATTCGGCTTCCCGATCGAGCGCATCCGCCGCCTCGTCAGCCTGTGGCAGGGCAAGCAGCCGAGCCGCGAGGTCAAGCGGGTCGCGATGGAGCACGTGGCGGAATTGGAGCGCCGCATCGCCGAGCTCACCGACATGCGAATGGCGCTGCAGCAACTCGCCGATGCCTGCGTCGGCGACCATCAGCCGGACTGCCCCATCCTGAACGACCTGGAGCACCACGCGCCGGCCGGTGGCCTTGCGGCGGGGAGCATGATGGCGAGCGCGGGCCGCGCCCGTTCCCCCATCGCCGGAGCCGCCGCCAGACGTTCATGATGGGCTTGCGGTTTGGCGGTCAACTGGCGCGGGCGCCCGGCTTCGTGCCGCTCTGGGTCGCGGGCGGCGTCTCCAACGCCATGCTGTGGCTGGAGGTTCTGGCCGCCGCGCTCTTTACGCTGCAGGTGACGAAATCCGGTTTCGACGTCGCATTGGTATCGGCGGCGCGCAGCCTGCCGCTGCTGGCGACGGGCGCGTTCATCGGCGTGATCTCGGATGCCGCCAACCGGAAATACATCGTCCTCGGCGGTCTGCTGCTGAGCGCGGCTTCCGCCGGGACGGTCGGCGTTCTGGCCTCGCTCGGCGTGCTGCAGCCGTGGCAGATCGGCGTCGCCGCCCTGGTCAGCGGGCTCGTCTATGCCACCGAGATGCCGGCACGCCGGCGCATGATCGCCGAATGCGCGGGTCCTTCGCTGGCGCTCCGCGCGGTCGCCGTCGACAGCATGACGAATTACGCGACGCGCGTCCTGGGGCCGGTCGCCGGCGGCATCGCCTATCAGCACATCGGGCTATCCGGCGCGTTCCTGATGTCGGCGGGCCTCAGCACGGTCACGGCGATCCTGGTCGGCACCATCCGGCACCGGCAGGAGACGGTGCGCCGCCTGACCGTGGCCGGGGCGCTGCAGGACCTGCGGGACGGCATGGCCTTCGCCCGCCGGCAGGGCACCATCATGCTGCTGCTCGGCATCACGATCCTGACCAACCTGTTCGGCTACAGCTACAGCACGCTCGTGGCGCCGATCGGCAAGCTGGTGCTGAACGTATCGCCCGAGATGATCGGCGCCCTGGCGGCGGCGGAGCCCACGGGCTCGCTCATCGCCGGCACGCTGGTCGCGCTGAGGCCGCTCCCTGGGCCTGCCATCGGCTGGCTGGCGGCGGGCGCCACGATCTTCTTCACGGCCCTCGCGACCTCGGCGATGCTCGGCCACGGGGCCCATCCGCTGCTCGGCATGCTGATCGCGCTCGCGGCCGGGGGGATCGGCAGCGCCGTCTACAACATCCACCAGACGACGATCGTGATGGCGGAGACGCCGCCCGCGCTTCGCAGCCGGGTGATGGGACTTGTCACCGTCTGCATCGGTTGTTGGCCGCTCGGCATGATCCTGGCGGGCGGGTTGATCGACCCCTTGGGTCCGCTCGGCGCGCTCGCGGCGCTGGGGCTTGGCGGACTGGCGAGCATCGGGCTGCTTGGGCTGATGCATGTCCGCCGTCGCGCAGGCCGGAAGCTGCGGTGACGGCGCCCTCGCAATCATCGATGATGTCGCACGACCGCACGCGCAGGGCCGTGAGGCGTGCCCGCCTGCGCGACTTGAGGCAGCCTGCCACATCCGACACACCCTTCAAGGCGTATGCGGCCCATGGAATCAGATGCATTCGGAAGCGGCATCGTGTTCGCCGATGGGTTCTTCTCCGCGACAATCGGGCTGACGCTCACCGATAATCCACACCGGAACGCGAGCGCCTCGCTCGTCTGGCGGGCCGGCTGGCATCAGGCGAAGGCCGATGAGGCCGGCGGCCAGCTCGACCAGCCGCCCGGCCCGATGCAAGACCGAGGCGACCCGCAGCAGCCCTTGCCTGATCTTTCAGAATGAGCAAATTAGCGGGCGTTCATATCATGGTCACGGCGGCTTCTCGGCCCGCCGGTGCGAAAGGGGTCGCCCGTGCTCAGGCTTCGATCTCTGCTTGCCGTTGTCGCAATGACGGGGCTGGTGGCCGGTTGCGGCGATAGCCGCGTCGCCACCTATCGCCAGGATCACAAGGCCTTCCTGCACGAGCTGATCTACTGCGAGAACCACTACGACAGCGAACGGAACACCCCCGCCTGCCGGGCAGCGTTCAAGGTGAATTCGGAACTTTTCCCCGGCTAGGAGGACGTGTCGGCTGCCAGCGGACCCGCGAAGCGGCCCGCGCAACCCTGCAAGGCCGTCATGTTCTGGTAATTCGTTAGGCTCCTAATTATATGGCTGCGATCAACGATGAGGTCGCTCTTTGGCGAGCCAGCCCATATCTGCCCTGCCCGCGCCGGCACAGCCCGTCCCCGCCACAGAATTCGGGCGTCAGGTCTATCGGCTGGCGACGGCGTGGCGGCGGGAGATCGACCTCCGGGTTCGCGACTTCGGGCTGACGGACGCCACGTGGCGGCCGCTGCTCTATCTCGGGCGGATGGGCGACGGCGTGCGGCAGACCGACCTCGCCGCCGCCATGATGATCGAGAACCCCTCTCTCGTCCGGCTGATCGACATCCTCGAACGCGGCGGCCTCGTGGAGCGGCTGGAGGACCCGGACGACCGGCGGTCCAAGCGGCTCTGGATGACACCCGCGGGGCATGAGACCTACGGGCGGGTCGCGGCCGTTCATAACAGCCTCGCTGACGCCTTCGTTCGGGAGGTTTCACCGGCCGAGCTTGATCTCTGCTACAGCGTGCTCGATCGTGTGCTGCGTTCCATCGCCTCCCATGAGGCGCCGCGACCGCCACATCCAGGGGAGACCAGCTGAGGTGAGCGCCGCCTCAACCCGCCGCGCCCCGACATGGCAGGAGATCTGGACGACGTTCGCGCCGTCGCCCACCAGCGCCTATGTGGCGCGCACCCTGCTCGCCATGGCGATCGCCCTCTATGGCGCGATGTGGCTGCAACTGTCCTCCCCGGCCTCGGCGGCGGTGACCGTCATGATCGTCGCCAACCCGTCCCGCGGCGGCATCGTGTCCAAAGGCGTGTGGCGTATCTTCGGCACGATCACGGGCGCGGTCGCGGCGGTCGTGATCATGGCGCTGTTTCCGCAGCAGCCGCTGCTGTTCATCGTGGCCTTCGGCTTCTGGCTCGGGCTCTGCACCTTCGCGTCGAGCATGTTCCGCCACTTCCGCGCCTACGCCGCCGTGCTCTCGGGCTACACGGTCGCGCTGATCGCCGCGGGCGCGCTGTCGAGCCCCGACCACGTCCTCGGCTTCGCGCTCTCGCGCCTCGCCGTGGTGACGCTCGGCGTCGTCGTCTCGACCGTCGTCACCATGATCTTCCAGCCGAGCGTCACCACCGACGGGATGCGGAGCCGGGGACGCGCCGCCCTGCGCGGCGTCGCCAAGCTGCTGCTCAGCCGCGCTGCGGGCACGCCGATGAACGATGCGGACTTCATCGCCGAGCGCACGCGCCTTGCCGGCGAGATCGAGCGTCTCGACGAGGCGGTGGAGTTCTCGGGCGTCGAGGCGACGGACGTGAACCGCCATGCCGCCAGCATCCGCCGGGGCCTCGCCGCCATGTACGCGGCTCTCTTGTCGGTCTCGGTCGCGGGGCGCTCGCTCAACCGGCTGAGCGAGGCCACGCCTTCGCCGCTCCCTTCGCGTCCAGAGGCCGGGGAGGATGCGGACCGTCTGACGCCGCCCCCCGGCAGCGTGGCAGACCGCGTCATCGCGGTGCTGGAGGAGGTCAGCCAGTACGACGCGCGGGACGACCGGGGGCCGATGGTCATGGCCGAGCGGATCGCCGCCATGGCACGCGAGATCACGGGCCTGCACGGCACGGTGCGCTCCGTCGAGGACGAGACGACGCTCGCCCGCATCCACCAGGAACTCGACCAGCTTTACGAGGCGATCGCGCCCTTCGCCGCCTGGCGGGCCGGGCGCCGCCCCTACCACACCGGGCGGCGGCTCACCGCCTTCAAGGATTACGGCACCGCCGTCCGCAACGGCGCGCGCGGCATGATCGCGGTCGTCCTCGGCGGGCTCTTCGCCTATGCGACGGCTTGGCCCTCGGGCCCGACCCTGCTCATCGTGCTCGCCTCCGCCTGCGCGCTGCTGTCGGGCGCGCCGAGCGCCGCCGCCGCCAGCATCCAGTTCGCCAAGGGCATCACGCTCTCGACGGTCTTGGCCTTCATCTGGGAATTCGTGTTCCTGCCGAGGCTTTCCGGCTTTCCCCTGCTGTTCCTCAGCATGTTGCCGGTTCTCGCGATCGGCATCGTCGGCTCGACCAAGCCGCGCTATGCGCTCCTGTCGCTCGGCTTCGTCATCTTCTTCATCACCCAGCTCAGCATCGCGGACTCGATGGGCTACAACGTCGTGTCCTTCTTCAACTCCGCCGTCGCCTTCATCCTCGGCGCCTGGGTGACGGTCCTGGTCTTCCAGGTCATTCTGCCGCCGAACCCCATGCGCGACGCCCGCAAGCTCACCGCACGCATCCGCCGGGCGACCGAGCGGCTGATCCGCAGCGGCGGCGGCCATCGCGGGCGGCGCGACTGGCTCGGTTGGCTCGTCACCCACAATCAGGCCATGCAGCGGCTGTTCATGCGGCTGCAGGTGGACCCGGCGTTGCGGTCGCAGACCATCGGCGACTGCGGCGCGCTGCTCATCGTCGCGCAGGAGGCACTGCGGCTGCAGTCCTTCCTGCGTGGCCTCGACCTGCCCGAGGCGGAGCGTGCCGAGGCGCAGAACGCCCTGCGCCACCTCGGCAATCTGCGCCGGCCACGCCGGGCGGCTGCAAGCGCGGCGCGCGCCAGCGAAGGGCTCATCGCCCTCTATGGACGGAACGAGGCGCCGCGCCCCGGCCTGCTGCGGGCGGCGGGCAGCTTCCGCACGATCGCGGCCCTGATGCCGCAGGCCGAGCGTTTCCTTTCGCTCGAAGCGCCGTTCGGGGCGGGCGCGTAAGTGTTCACGGAAGCGCAACTCGATGGCATCCTGTTTGCCCCGATCGTGCTCTACTGCCTGCTTGGCGCGCTCGTCTTCGTGCCCGTCCGTTTCGTGCTGGGCCGGCTCGGCGTGTTCTCGGCGGTCTGGCACCCGGCCCTGTTCGAACTCTCGCTCTACCTGATCATAACCGGCGCCATCATCGCCCTGGCCGCCTGACGGATTGCCATGTCTATCATTCTCCGCCTCATCCGCTTCCTGATCACCCTGGCGGCCGTCGCCTTGGCCGTTTTCGTCGTGATCCAGATCTGGGATGTCTATGTGCTGGCCCCCTGGACGCGGGATGGCCGCGTCTTCGCCCAGACCGTCGTCATCTCCCCCGAGGTCTCCGGCACGGTCACCACGATGCCGCTGCATGACAACGAACTCGTGCACAAGGGCGACCTTCTGTTCCAGATCGATCCGCAGAGGTTTCAGATCGCGCGCGCCCAGGCCCAGGCCCAGCTGCAGGCGGCGCAGCTGCAGCTGCAGGAACGTCAGCAGGATGTGGCGCGGCGGCGCGGCCTCAGCGGGCTGATCTCGAAGGAGAACGTTGAGAACACAGCGATCGCCTCCGAGGTCGCGAGCGCCGACGTAAGCGCCGCGGAGGCCGCTGTGAACCTCGCCCAGTATGACCTGGCGCGGACCACGCTGAAGGCGCCCGTCACGGGGATCGTCACCCACCTCCGCCTGCAGGCGGGCGACTACGCAACCGCCGGCCACCCGACTGTGACACTGATCGACACCAGCTCGTTCCAGGTCATCGCCTATTTCGAGGAGACGAAGCTCGCGCATGTGCATGCCGGCGATCCGGTCAGCATCCGGCTGATGGGGTTCCCCGAGCGTCTCGCGGGCCATGTCGGCAGCATCGGCCGGGGCATCGGCAACCAGAACGATCAGGTCAACGCGCGCGGCCTGCCCGAAGTCAATCCGGTCTTCGACTGGGTGCGCCTCGCGCAGCGCATCCCGGTCGATGTCATCATCGACCACGTGCCCCCGGGTGTTGTGCTGGCCTCCGGGATGACCTGCTCCGTGAATGTCGGGCGCGAGCTGAAGGTGCAGACAGGCTTGGCCGGCCAGCTGCAGCGCTGGCTGGAGGCCAATCTCTGACATGCGTGCGGCGCCGCAATCCAAGGTGTTCCGGTTCTTTTCTCCGAAGGACATCCGCTATCTTGTGCCGGTGGCCGGCTGCGCGGCGCTGCTCGGTGCCTGCACGGTGGGGCCGGACTTCCTCAAGCCCAAGCTCGACCTGCCCGCTCAGTTCACCGAGCGCCCCGCGACGCCGACCGAAATCGCGCTGACGGACGCGCAACTCACCCGCTGGTGGACCCGCTTCGATGACCCGACGCTCGATCATCTCATCGACGAGGCCATCGCCGGGAACATCAACCTCCAGGTGGCCCGCCAGCGGCTGATCGAGGCGCGGGAGCAGCGGATCGAAACCGCCGCCGGCGCCCTGCCGACGATCGATTTCGGCGCCGAGGCGGCCCGCGCGCGCGCCAGCACGACGCTCGAATACCCGCCGGGCTTCGGCAACTACCATGCCTACCAGCTGGGCTTCGATGCCAGCTGGGAACTCGATATCTTCGGCGGGAACCGGCGCGCGACCGAGGCCGCGACCTATGACGTGGGCGCCTCCATCGCGTCCCGCCGGGCGCTGCTGATCAGCCTGCTGTCCGAGGTCGCGGCGGACTACGCGACACTGCGCGCCACCCAGGCGCGTCTCGCGATCGCCGAGGACAATGTGCGGACGGCGCGCGAGGTTGTCTCCCTGGCGACGCAGGAGGAGAGCCAGGGCATCGGCACGGAGCTCGAAACCGTGCAGGCGCGGGCGCAGCTGGAACAGACCCAGTCGACGCTGCCGGGCCTGCGCGCCGAGATCGCCGTCATGGCGCATGCGATCGCGGTGCTGCTCGGCCGTTATCCGGGCGACCTGGAGCGGATGCTCGACCGTGCGAAGCCGCTGATGGCGACGCCGAGGACAATCCCGGACACAATCCCGGCCGAGGTCATCGCGAACCGGCCCGACGTGCACGAGGCACTGCTGCAGTATGCAGCCGCGAACGCGCAGATCGGCGTGGCCGTCGCCGCCGAGTTGCCCCACTTCTCGATCCCCATCTCGATCACGCCGCAGACGAGCGTGTTGAACGAACTGTTCGAGGGCGCGAGCCTCACCTATTCGCTGGCACTGTCGGGGGCGCAGCATCTCTATCAGGGCGGCCGGCTCAACGCGCGGCTGCGCGCGGCGCGGGCCGAGGCCGAGGCGGCGCGGCTGAACTACAAGGAAACGGTGTTGTCGGCTTTGCAGCAGGTTGAGGACGCGTTGGTGCGCGTCGAGACGGAGAAGGCGGCGAACGCTTCTCTGGTGGCGTCCGTCAGGGACGCACGCACCGCGCTCAGCCAGTCGACACGGCTTTACAATGCGGGGCTCACGGACTTCCTGACGGTGCTGACCGACGAGCGCACCGTTTTCGGATCGCGCGACGCGCTGGCCGAAAGCAACCTCGCCCTCGTCGACGACTACATCGCGCTGTTCAAGGCGCTGGGCGGCGGCTGGCAGACGATCCGGCTCGACCCCCCGGGCAAAACCTCAGCGCCACGGGACACGGCGCATTGAGCGGCTTCTCCGCGGCCGTCCCGCAGGACGGACTGGCGCAGCCGCAACGTTTCTGGGCGGTGGCCGCGGTGGCACTCGGCCTCATCATGGCGGTGCTGGACGGCGCCATCGCCAACGTCGCGCTGCCCACTATCGCGGGCGATCTGCATGTCAGCCCGCATGACAGTGTCTCCGTCATCAACGCCTACCAGATCGCCGTCATCGTGCTGCTGCTGCCATTTTCCTCCCTCGGCGAGATCTATGGCTACAAGCGCATCTTCCAGATCGGCGTCGTCGTGTTCACCTGCGCCTCGCTCGCCTGCTCGCTGTCGTCCACCATCGGACAGCTGACGCTTGCGCGCGTGATCCAGGGTTGCGGCGCGGCCGGGGAGATGAGCGTCACCGGCGCGCTCATCCGCTTCGCCTATCCCCGCGCGCGATTGGGGCGCGGCCTCGCCTTCAACGCGCTGATCGTGGCGGCATCGACGGCGGCAGCGCCCTCGATCGCCTCGGCCATTCTGGCGGTCGCGCATTGGGAATGGCTGTTCGCGATCAACGTGCCGATCGGCGTGGTCTGCTTCGCGGTCGCGTGGCGGGCGCTGCCGCTCAGCCAGCGATCCTCGATGCGCTTCGACTGGATCAGCGCGCTGCTGAGCGCGGTCAGCTTCGGGGTCGGCATGGTGGGCATCATGGGCCTCACCCGCAGCGACGACTGGCCGATCGCCGTGGCGGAGGTCGCGGCAGGCGCCATCGCCGGGTTTGTCCTGGTGCGGCGCCAGCTTTCCCGGAGCGAGCCGCTGCTGCCGATCGACCTGCTGCGCATTCCGCTGTTCCGCCTGTCGATCATGACCTCGGTATTTTCCTTCTGCGGCCAGATGCTGGCCTTCGTCGCGATCCCCTTCTTCGTGCAGGACATCCTGGGACGCAGCGAGGTCACGACCGGTCTATTGATGACGCCTTGGCCGTTGCTCGTGATGATCGTGGCGCCCATCGCGGGGCGGCTGTCGGATCGGTTTCCGGCGGGGCTGCTCGGCGGCGTCGGCCTCGGCGTCTATGCGCTCGGCCTCGGACTGACGGCGCTGCTGCCCGCGCACCCCTCCGATTTCAATATCATCTGGCGTCTGGCCATTTGCGGCGCGGGCTTCGGGCTGTTCCAGTCGCCCAACAACCGCGCGATCATGGGTTCCGCGCCGCGCCACCGAAGCGGCGGGGCCAACGGCATGCTCGGCCTCGCACGGCTGACCGGGCAGACCTTCGGGGCGACCATCGCGGCCCTCGTCTTCAAGCTCTTCCCGCATCACGGCCAGATGCCGGTGGCGATCGGCATCGCCTGCGGCTTCGCCGTCGTCGGGATGGTGCTGAGCCTCCTGCGCCTGAGGCTCGGCGCGCCCGCCACGAGCGCCGCCTCGGGCTGATCCGGCGTCGTTACCTGTTGGTAACGGGCAGCATGATACCCCGCTCCGCTTGGTGCGGAGAGAGATGTGTCGGGACTGGCGAATTCCGCCCTGGCCTTGGGCGCGGAGGTGGCGACCGCGTTGTACGGCGTCACCGGCAGCGGCGTGAAGATCGGGATCATCTCGGACAGCTACGACGCGCTCGGCGGTGCCGGGGCGAATATCGCGGGCGGCTTCCTCCCGGCCCAGGTGACCGTGCTGCGGGACAGCGCCGCCGGAAGCGACGAAGGTCAGGCCATGACGGAGCTGGCCTATCAGATCGCCCCCGGCGCCTCATACGCATTCGCCGCCGCCGGAGACAGCGTCGCCACCTGTGCCGCCGCTGTCGCAGCACTTCAGGCCGCCGGCTGCACCATCATCGTCGATGACGTGTCGTATCCGTCGCAGGAATCCTTCTACCAGACGGGCACGGTTCTGGATCAGGCGATCACGGCGGCGATCGCGGCGGGGAGCAGCTTCTTCTCCGCCGCCGGCAACAGCGGCGGCAACTACGTCCAGCAGGGATTCGCGCCGCTGACCACGACCATTCCCGGGATCAGCGCCCATTCCATCGTCGCGAACGACTTCGCCGGCGCCGGTCCCTATCAGGCCATCTCCATCCCCCGCGGGCAGACGCTCTGGCTCGAATTTCAATGGGCGCAACCCTTCGCGAGCATCGGTCATGGCAGCGCCGGCGCTCAGGACAGCTTCTCGATCTATCTGCTGGACGCATCGGGTGCCGTCGTCGCCAGTGCCACCGCCAGCGAACTCGGCGGCAATCCGCAGCAGGGGCTGATCTTCACCAACGGTCTCGCGTCGCAGAATTTCCGTCTCGTGGTGGTGGAGAACGGCGGAGCCGCCCCGGCCGCGCAGATGCTGACCCTCACGGTGCTCACCTCGGGCGCGACCCTCCTAGGGACCGCTGTCGGCCAGGGCACAGGCAGCGTCTCGGGCCATGACCTGCTGCCCGCCGTCAACACGGTAGGTGCCGTGACCTACAGCAGCACACCTGTCTTCGGCCTCTCGCCCGCGGTTCCGGCCGTATATTCGGCGACGGGGCCGGGCGTTATTCTCTATGGCACGAACGGCAACCTCCTTGCCGCGCCGGTCATCGCGAACGCGCCCGACTTCCTGAGCGTCGCGGGCTCCACGACGACGGTTCCAGGCTTCGCCTCTTTCGCCGGCACATCTGCCGCCGCGCCCAATGCGGCGGCGGTGGCGGCGCTCATGCTGCAGGCCGATGCCGCGCTGACGCCCGCCGAGGTGACGGCGTTGCTCGCGCAGTCGGCCCTTCCGGTCGGGGCCTCCGTGGCCAATACGGGCGCGGGTCTCATCCAGACGCGCGCGGCGGTGGAGCTTTCGGTCGCGGCGGCTGGCAACGGCTGGTCGAATGCTGACGGTGGGGGCTGGTCGGTCGCGACCAATTGGACCACGGGCCAGACACCGACCGCCGCCGGCGCCGTCATGGTGAGCGATAATCTCGGCAGCGTCTCCGCCAGCTACAGCGTGACCGTGGGCACAGCGGGGGATGCCGCGGGCTCGCTCACCCTTTCGGCCCCCTCGGGATCGAGCGTCACGCTCACCATCGCTAGGGGCGGCGTGCTCGCGGTCGGCGGTCCCGCGGCCGGCAATATCACGGCCGGCGACTTCCTCGTCGGTACCGGCGGGACGCTCGCGCTCGCCGGGGGCAGCCTCGGCGTCTCGGGATCGCTCAACGTCAATGACGGCACGGTGGCGCTGGCGAGCGGGATCGCGACCGCCGGCAACTACGCCCAGAACGCCGGGCAGATCACCGTCGGCGGCAGCGGCGCCCAGGCGGCACTGACGCTCACCGATGCCGTGGGGATCGCCCAGACGGGAGGCGCGCTCGGGATCGGCGCGCAGGGCGCGGTCAAGACAACTGCCGCGAGCTTCTCGGCCTCGGCGGTCACCATCGGGGATCCGAGCGCGGCGCTGATGGCCAGCGGTGCGGTGGTGTTTTCGGGCACGAGCCTCACCGAGGACGGGCGTCTGGAAACGGGCGCGCTCAGCTTCTACGGCGGCGGCGCGGCCATCGGGCCAGGCGGCACCATCTCCGCCGCATCGCTCGCGGTCGGGATGCTGGTGCTACCGACCGCCACGAGCCTGGCGGCGGTGTCGGTCGGCGGCAGCCTCAACGATGCCGGCGCGCTGACGGCGGGCGCGACCTCGATCGGCGGCACCATCACCATCGCCTCGACCGGCACCCTCACCATCGGCGGCGCCGCGAAGGGTGCGGCCATCGCCTTCACGAGCGGCGGCGGCGGCCTGCTTGACTTCAGTTCCGGCGACAGCTCAGTGCTGACCGGGCAGTTCGCCTCCGTGATCTCGGGCTTCAATAACGGGTCGAGCATCATCGAGTTCGGCGCCCTCACCTACAGCGCCGCCGACAGCTACAGCTACGCGGGCGGCCTGCTGGCGATCGACGGCCCGAACGGCCCGCTCGCCGGGCTGACGCTCGACCCGGCGGCCAACTATGGGGGCTTCACGCTCATGGCGGGCGCGGGCAATCAGTTGGAGGTGATGGCGGTCCCGTGTTTCGCAGCGGGAACCCGGATCCTCACAGACCAGGGCCCCGTTGCCGTGGAGGCGCTGCGCGTCGGCGATGGCGTTGTCACCATCGAGGGCAATACCGAGTGCGTCATCTGGATCGGCTCTCGCCGCGTCGATTGCCGCCGCCACGCCCACCCGGTGATGGTGCGGCCCGTGCGCGTGCGCGCCGACAGCTTCGGATCGGGCCGACCCGACCGCGACCTCTACCTCTCGCCCGACCACGCGCTCTTCCAGGAGGAGGTGCTGATCCCTGTAAAGCACCTCATCGACGGCACGAGCATCGCTCAGCTCGACGCCGACAGCGTCACCTATTTCCACGTCGAGCTGTCGCGGCACGCAATCCTGCTCGCGGAGGGCGTCTTCGCCGAGAGCTACCTCGACACGGGCGACCGTATCGGTTTTGCCCAAGGGCCCGCGGTGGCGCTGCACCCTTATTGGGGCGAGGAGACCGCCGAGGCGACGCTCGTCCGGGAGGCGCTGAGCTGCGCACCCCTGGTCGTGACCGGAGCCGAGGTCGACCGAGCCCGAACCCGGCTCGCGCGGATCAGCCGGGCGGGGCGAGCAACACGCGGTTGACGGGCTGGAGCGCGCCGAAGGTCTCGGCCCAGGCGCGGCGGAATTTCGGCTCCGCCATACCGCGCTGCGTGAAGAGAGCGGCGAGGTCGCCCACGCTCCGCTCGCCGTCGATCGCCTGCAGGATCGCCACCGCCTCAGGCGGCACGCGCAGCACGGCGCGCAACCCGTCGAACAGGAACGGCAATGACCCGTCCGGCAGGATCGACTTCGCAAGCTCGGCGCCCGGCATTTCCCGCATCACCGGCACCGCGTCGTCGGCCAGCGGATCGGCTTGGTCCAATGGTTCGGCGGCGCGGCGGCAATAGGCGATATGGACGCTCATGTTGCCGCACAGCGCCTCGGCGAGCGCCGCGCGTTCCATGGGCGGGAGTGCGGCTGCCCGCGCGCGCAGCTTCGGGTCCGGCAGCCACGTCGCCGGGTCATAGCGCGTCGGCTCCATGAAGGCCGCGACGGCCATGCCCGCCTCGGCCAGAAGATCGGCGAAGGCCGGGACCGTGAAGGCGCGGTCGCGCGGATTGAGCAGCAGGTCGTAGAGCCCCGCATCCCCGCCCGTGATGTGGTCGCCGAAGTTGCGGTTGAAGCGCAGCCAGTTGCTTTCCGGCAGATGACGCATGACCCGCCGCGCGATATCGAGCCGCGCGGGCGGCGCCTGATCGGCGGGCGCGAGCAGGGCGAGTGCGTCCTGCACCATATAGACGCCCGTGCGGCCGTGCGGCGCATAGACCATCAGCCCCATCCCGCCGCCGGGCGCGAGGACGGAGTCGAGCGCCGCCAGCCCCTCGGCGGGCTTCGGCAGGTGATGCAGCACGCCGCAGCAATCGATGTAGTCGAACGGCCCGAGCCCGAGCCGCGGCAGGTCGAGCAGCGAGCCCTGCACCCAGTCGATGTTGGTGAGGCCACGCGCGGCGGCCCGCGCCTGCGCGGTCTTCATCGCGGCGATCGACCGGTCGAGGTACGTCACCCGCCCCGGCCGCCCTGACCGGGCCAGATGCACGGCCAGCATGATGGTGCCGTCGCCCGTGCCGCCGCCCGCGATCAGCGCCCGCAGCGGCGTGCTTCTCGGCCGCGTCGCACCGAAAACCCAATAGTCGATCTCCCGCAGATGCGACGGGCTGCCGATGATCAGCCGCTTCGCCTCCTCGCGCGGGTCGCGCGCGGGATATGGATAGGCCTCGTATTGCGCGGCAAGCTGCGCGTCTGTGCTGTCCGTCATGACGCCGCTTTAACGGCTCCCACCCGCGCTGGCGAGACATGCAGCCTGTGTCGCAACCTTCTCTTGCGCGATGCGGCGCTGCTCCCTTAATCCCTTGGCCATGCAGAAAATACTCCTCGCAGGCTTCGCCCTTCTGGCCATGTCCGGACCCGCGCTGGCGGCAGGCCCCACTTCGCTCGGCGTGTTCTCGGACTGGACGGCGGCCGAATACGGCACCGGCGCGGGCCGCGTGTGCTACGCCTTCACCCGCGCCATCGGTAGCGACAAGACCCCATCCGCCGCCATGATCATCGTGTCGGAGCGTCCGACCGCGCGCGACGAGGTCGTGGTGAACGCCACCGCACCCTATCCGCCGAAAACCGAAGTGGCGGTCCAGATCGACAACCAGCCGCCTATGTCCTTCTACACGGCGGCCCGCTCCGCCTTTTCCCGCGATGGCAAGGCCGCGGTCATCGGCATGCAGAAGGGCGCTGACGCGACCGCGACTTGGGACCGCAAGGGCGGTAAGCAGACCGAGAAGTTCTCGCTGTCTGGCTTCAGCGCCGCCTACGGGGCAATCGTGAAAGGCTGTCCGGCGAAGTGAACGCGATCATGCCCGCGAAGCCCCAGCCGGAGACGGCGGGCGCGCTGCCGGACGACGCCGCCCGGATCATGGCGAAGGCTGCCCTCTTCGCGCCGCCGCCGGCCCGGCTGGCGGATGGCAGGCGGGATCTCGTCGGCCTGACGCGCGAGGAACTGGCCGCCGAGGTGGCCGCCATCGGCGAGGCACCGTTCCGCGCGAAGCAGATCTGGCACTGGATCTATCACCAGGGCGAGACCGACTTCGCGCGCATGACGACCATGGCCAAGCCGATGCGGGACAAGCTCGCCGAAAACTTCGTGGTCGGCCGGCCAGAGACCGTGGTTGCGCAAACGAGCACCGACGAGACGCGCAAATTTCTGTTCCGCTTCCGCGACGGTCAGGAGGCCGAGACGGTCTATATCCCGGACCCCGAGGGGGACCGTGGTGCGGTCTGCCTATCCTCCCAGGTCGGTTGCACGCTCTCCTGCAGCTTCTGCCACACCGGCACCCAGCGGCTGATGCGCAACCTGGGCGTGACCGAGATCGTCGGCCAGTTCATGGCGGCGCGGGACAGCTACGGCGAGTGGCCGAGCCCCAAGGGCGAGACGCCGCGCCTGCTCTCCACCATCGTGCTCATGGGCATGGGCGAGCCGCTGTACAACTACGACAACGTCGCGCGCGCCATGCGAATCGTCATGGACGGGGAAGGCATCGCCCTCTCCCGCCGGCGCATCACGCTCTCGACCAGCGGCGTCGTGCCGATGATGGACCGCGCGGGGACGGAACTCGGCGTGAACCTCGCGGTCTCGCTTCATGCGGTGCGGGACGAATTGCGGGACGAGCTCGTGCCGCTCAACCGCAAATACCCGATCGCGGAGCTGATCGCGGCCTGCCGCCGGTATCCGGCCGCCTCGAACGCGCGGCGGATAACCTTCGAATACGTCATGCTGAAGGGCATCAACGACAGCGAGGCGGATGCGCGGCTTCTGGTGGAGTTGATCGCCGGGCTGCCGGCGAAGGTCAATCTGATCCCGTTCAATCCCTGGCCGGGGAGCGCCTACGAGACGAGCACGCCGGCGGCGATCCGCCGGTTCGCGTCGATCGTGATGGACGCCGGCTATGCCGCCCCCGTCCGGACGCCGCGCGGGCAGGACATCCTGGCCGCCTGCGGCCAGCTGAAGACCGAGACCGTCCTGGCGCGCGGCGGCCGCGCCTAGAACGGGCCGCGCCTACCCCGCCCTACCAAGCCCGCCGCGCCTCGCCGCCGCTACATCTTCATCGCGTCGCCCGGCGGCATGTAGCTCATCGGCTGTACCGTCACTTCGACAGTCACCGGACCGGCATGGGCGAAGGTCAGCGTGATCGGGAAGCGCTGCCCGGCATCGAGCGCGTGAGCGAGGCCCGTCAACATGATGTGATAGCCGCCGGGTGCGAAGACGAGTGACTTTCCGGGTGTCACCGGCAGGTCGTGCACCGCATCCATCTCCATGATGCCGTTCGCCATCCGGCTCAGATGCAATTCGGCATGGCTGGCTGCGGGCGTCTCCACGCCCAGGAGAGTGTCGGGCGGGCCGCTATCGGTGACCGTGAGATAGACCACGCCTGCGCTCGCGGCGGAGGGCGTCACCCGCGACCACGCGTGCGCGACCTGGATCGGGCCCGCAGCCCAGGCGGCGCTCGCGAGGCTCATTCCCGCCAATGCCAGAGGCAGATGGCGCATGGCGGCTCCTTCATCAGGTGACGGCCAAGGCCTCTGGCCGCGGTCGTCGGGTAGAGCATGGCCCTGCCATGAGGCCAAGCGGTATGGCGGCAGCGCGCCCGGGCGGATAGCCTCCGGCCTCTACAAGAGCCCATCGAAGGAGCGTCCAGGATGCCGGAAACCAGCAACGCGCCGCAAAGCGCACCCCAAATCAGGCCCAACCGGCTACGCGAGATCGTGGCGAATGGCGGCGCCGCTATCAACGGGTGGCTCGGCATCCCGAGCACGCTCTCGGTGGAAGTCATGGCGCATCAGGGCTGGGACAGCCTGACGATCGACATGCAGCATGGGGTAGTCGATTACGGCGATCTGGTGCCTATGCTGACGGCCATTTCCACGACGAACACCGTGCCCCTGGTCCGTGCGCCATGGCTCGAACCCGGCATCCTCGGCAAGATTCTCGACGCCGGAGCATACGGCATTATTTGTCCAATGATCGAAACTGCCGCCGATGTGGAAAATTTCGTGGTCGCAACCTCGTATCCGCCCCGAGGCCGCCGCAGCATGGGGCCCATCCGCGCCGGTTTGTTCGGCGGCCGCGACTACGCGGCCCACGCCAATCAAACCGTCATGCGCTTCGCCATGATCGAAACGGCCGGCGCGCTCGACAACCTCGACGCGATCCTGGCGGTGGAGGGCCTGGACGCCGTCTATATCGGCCCGTCCGACCTCTCGCTGGCCTTGGGCCGCAAGCCGAAGTTCGACCAGGAGGATCCTCTGGTTCTGGATGCCATCACCCATATCGGGCGGGCGACGCGAGCCGCGGGCAAGATAGCCGGCATCCACAACGGCTATCCGCCCTATGCGAAGCGAATGATCGGGCTCGGCTTCAACTTCGTCACCGTCGGCACCGACACCATGTTCCTCGTCGACGGATCACGGCGGATGCTGACGGAGCTTCGCGAGGGGTCGTAGCAAGCCCCTCCCGTCAGCTAGCTCGCCTTGGGATCAAGCCTGTAGCCACCAGCCTCGGTGATGAGAAGCTGGGAATGGGACGGATCGGGCTCGATCTTCTGCCTGAGCCGGTAGATATGCGTCTCGAGCGTGTGCGTCGTTACCGCCGCGTTATAGCCCCAGACCTCGTTCAGCAGCACCTGACGCGGAACGGGCTTCGCGCCCGCACGATACAGAAACTTCAGGATCGCCGCCTCTTTCTCGGTCAGGCGGATGCGGCGGTTCTTGACCGGCTCCTGCAACAGCTTGGTCGCCGGCCGGAACACGTACGGCCCGATGTTGAACACGGCGTCTTCGCTGTTCTCGAACATGCGAAGCTGTGCCCGGAGGCGGGCCATCAGCTCCGACAGCCGGAACGGCTTGGAGACGTAATCGTTGGCGCCCGAATCGAGACCGCGGACGACATCGGTTTCCTCGGCGGAGCCCGTCAGCATGATGATCGGCATCTTCAGACCCCGCGCCCGAAGCTTGGTGCAAAGATCGCGGCCGTCGCCGTCCGGGAGACTCACATCGAGGATTATGGCGTCAAAACGAAGACCGGGCTTCGCCAGAACCGCCTCTGCCTCCGCGACGGAGGCCGCCTCTGCGGCCCAGAACTCACCGTCGACCACAAGCTGCTCGGCGAGCGTAGATCTCAGCGCGAGGTCATCGTCGACGATCAGGATCGGCCGCTCGTCCCCGCTTGGCTTCTCTGCCACTTTCGACCTCTCATTTTGCGTCTGCACATCCATCAGCCCACTCCAACCAGTCCATACCTGCTGCCCGCCTGCTTCTCTCGCAGAGGCTGCGCATCGGTCTGCGAAACATTCTCCAACGAAACTCGTTTACCGCCTGGAGCACGACCCATATAGGACGGCTCACGGGGTTTACTATGCTCTACACAGGCGATTAGTGTCGCCATCTTCATGATCCGCCTCTCCGACTTGGCGGCGAGCTTGAAACGGTTAGCACCGGCGATCTCGTCATCCGGCGCGGACGTCTATCGCGGTTAGTCCCTTTGCCAGCACTTCCCGCAGATGGTCGGGATCGAGTGCCACGCAACCGTCTGTCGGAGCGCGATCCGCTCGCGCCAGATGAAGAAAAATCGCCGAGCCGCGATCTCGAATCGGCGGCGCATCGTTCCACCCGAGAACGCCTACCACGTCATAGAGAGAATCTACACGCCAAAGTTGTTCATGTCGCCCCACATAAGGCAACCGGACGGCTCGGTTGTAGCTGGGGTCTCCAGGGTCGTCGCACCACCCGTCATCCGGACTGAGCGGCTCGATCGGGCAGGCCGCCCGGGGAGGAGGCACCCGGTCAGCCCGGTAATAGACGCGGCGAAGCGGCAGCAATCCCGCCGGCGTCGCGCCGTCTCCTTCCATCTTCTCCCGAGTGATGCCGCCACGGCCGAAGCAGGCCGGGAAGCGCTCTCTGTCGAGCCGCAGAAGACCGTCTGGCATGAGGACTGCAATAACCATGAGACCAAAGTAGAACGCGCGCCCTCCCGGCTGAAACAACGCCTACACGTAAACACATGAAAATCCGCTAACGCTTTGATGAGAAATCGTTTGATATAAGGCTCGCATGCCCTGCGGAGGCTGCCGCCACCGCCTCGCCTCCTGCGACTCGGACTGCCTTTTGCCCTGCGACCCACGGAGACCGATGACCAGCCCTTGCCCCGGCAGCGCGACAATCACCGCCGCCGGCTGGAGCCTGAGCCGGGCGATGGCCCGGGCTCCAGGTTCCGAAGCCTTGCTGAGCTCAGGTCTGCCGGACATCGGGGCAGACGCCGGAACCGCGCGGGGCGCGGGGCGCGGCCCGCTCGCCGTCGTCGCCGAGACGGTTGAAGAGGCACCAGCGGCTGAAAATGCGGCGTTGGTGGCGCTGCTCGGTCTGGTGGACGGGTTCTACGGCGCCCGCCCGACGCTCGGAGATGGCCAGGCCCTGACCCAGGCGCTGACCGCCATCAACCGCTGGATGTTCGCGCAACGGGGGACGGACGGTCAGGAACCCGGGCCCGCGGCCTCGATCTCCGCCATCGTCTTCGGCGGCACGCGGGCGGGTCTGCTGCAGATCGGCGGCGGCCTGATCCTGCGCGTCCGCGCAGGCGAACTGACGCGACTGGCCGAGCCGCAGCTGCTCGGCGGTCCCCATGGAACGTTGGCCGTGCGCCGGGCTCTCGGTGCCGACAGCCGGGTGCTGCTCGACTTCCTGGAGGACACGGTGCTGCCCGGCGACCGCTATATCCTGGTGAGCGACGTCCGCAGGCCCGAAAGCCCCGAGACGCGGGATCGGACGATCGACGGCCGCGCCCTCCGGACCCTGTGCGGGCAGCCGGTCCCCGCCGCCATCCTCGCGGGGCTGATCGCCGCCTTCCCCGAGACGGATGCCACAGCCGCCCCCCGCCGCGCGGCCCTCGTCGTCGACGTGGAGGCAGTGCCGTCCCCGACCCTCGCCTCCGCCGAGGCGAGCCTCCTCGATCTGCCACTGGCTCCGGTGCCACAGGAGGGCGAGAACCGCGACGGCTACCGCATCGGCCGCACCCTGCACCGCGGCGCCTATACGCTGCTGAAGCAGGCGACGGATCTGGGGACGGGCGAAGCTGTCGTGCTGAAGTACCCCCTGCCCGCCATGCTCCACGACCGCGTCTTCCAGGCGGGCTTCGCGCGGGAAACCTGGGTCGGCACCGCCATCCACAGCCCGGCCGTCGCCCGCGTCATACCGCCCGAGCCGGGCCGCCGCTCAAGCCTCTACATCGTCATGCCCTACTACCGGGGCGAAACGCTGGAAGCGCGCCTCGAGCGGGACCCGCATTTCCCGGTCGCCGACATCGTCGAGATCGGCCTGCAACTCTGCCGTGCGGTCGAGGATCTGCGAGCAATCCAGGTGCTGCACCGCGACCTCAAGCCCGAAAACGTCATGCTTGTCGCCGGCGGCGGCCTGCGCCTGCTCGATCTAGGTCTCGCCTATCTCGCCGACCTTGAAGACAGCGCCGCGCAGGGCCTTGCGGGTACGATCCGCTACATGGCGCCCGAACTGCTGCGCGGCTCCCCGCCCAACGACACGACCGAGGTCTACGCGCTCGGCGTCATGCTGCACCGGCTGGCCGCTTTCGGGCGGTTTCCGAGAGCCGGCGCCGATATCGCGGCGGGGCTCGCGCGGGCGCGGCCCGATCTGCCGCCGAGGCTCGCGGGCGCCATCGCCACGGCCCTCTCTTCCAGCCCGTCTGAGCGCCCCCGCCATGCCGGCGCCCTGGCGCAGGCCGTTTCGGCCGCACTTCATGATGACACGGGCAGCCGTCTCGCCGGCCCATTCGCACGCCGACGGTCGCTTGACCCCCTCACCCTCTGGCGCGCGATCGCGCTGCTGCTCGGCCTCGCGCTCTTGGGAACGCTCGCACTGAGATAGGGGGCCGCATACCCCACAAAAGCCTGAATGACGCCTTACCCGTGGAATGGTAAGAGGCCGATCGAGAGCTACCATGGAAGCCCGTCAATTGCCCGATCCTGCCGCGAGCCTTGCCGTCTATCCAGATGCATCCGGGGAGCAGCCCATGCTCGCGGAACGCGCGTCGGCGACGACCCGTGCCTCGCTCCGCGCCATGTCGATGGCGCAGATCGACAAGCATCGCCCGCTGGCCACGCAATTCGCGCGCTTCGGCGTCGTCGGCACGGTCGGCTTCCTGGTCGATAACGCCTTCGTCTATTCTGCGCATTTCGGCTTCGGCGTCGGGCTCATCCTGGCCGGCATCCTCTCCTTCTTCGTCGCAGGCACGTCGAACTGGTTCCTCAACCGCATGTGGACTTTCCGCGGCGCCAGCAAGGGTCGTATCCACTACGAGTGGATGCGCTACCTCGCGACGAATTCGGCCGGGTTCATTCTCAACCGCGGCATCTACATCGCCCTGATCGCGACGTCGGTCGACTGCCGTCTCCACCCGGTACTGGCTCTCGCGGCCGGCGCCATCGGCGGCCTCGGCGTGAACTTTGCCATGTCCCGCCGCATCGTCTTTCGGTGAGGAGCGCGCCGTGCTGATGACCGGCGCCACCGGACGCCTCTCCGATTACGACGACAGCGGAGAGAGCGTCGACGGCCTGCGGATCGCGGTCCTCATCCCGTGCCGGGACGAAGCCATCACCATCGGCAAGGTCGTCGCAGACTTCCGCCGCCTCCTGCCCGGAGCGCGCATCTACGTCTACGACAACAATTCGACGGACGAGACAGCAGCCATCGCCGCGACCGCGGGCGCGACGGTCCGGCTGGAGCGGCGGCAGGGCAAGGGCCATGTGGTCCGTCGGATGTTCGCCGATATCGAGGCGGACGCCTATATTCTGGTCGACGGCGACGGCACCTATGATCCCACGGACGCGCCGGCCATGATCCACATGCTCGCGACCCAGCAACTCGACATGGTGACCGGCGTGCGCGTCGACACCTCGAAGGAGAGCTACCGGCGCGGCCATCGGTTCGGCAACCGCGTGTTGACGGGTATCGTGCGCCATCTGTTCGGCGACATGATCACCGACATGCTGTCCGGCTACCGGGTGTTCAGCCGGCGTTTCGTCAAGTCTTTCCCGGCGCTGTCCGTGGGGTTCGAGACCGAGACCGAGTTCACGGTTCATGCCCTGGAACTCGCCATGCCTCTCGGGGAGATGCGCACCCGCTACCAGGAGCGTCAGCTCGGCTCGGCCTCCAAGCTGCACACCTACCGGGACGGCATCCGCATCTTCCGCACCATCGTCAACCTCGTGAGGGAGGAGCGGCCGCTGCTGTTCTTCTCCACGATCGGGGCGGTTCTGGCGCTCTTCGGCCTTTGCCTAGGCATGCCGCTCGTCTCCTATTTTCTCAGGACCGGCTTCGTTCCACGGCTGCCCACCGCGATTCTCTCGGTGACCTTCGTCAGCCTCGCATTCCTCTCGTTGTTTTGCGGGCTGATCCTCGACTCCGTGGCGCGCAGCCGGAGGGAGACAAGGCGGATCGCTTACTTATCGCTGAAGGCCGTCTCCCCGGTCGTATGATCCAAATCCTGGCCGGCAGCCCACCCGGCGCCGGCGCCTACGACGCGGATATCCTCATCCTGAGCCTCGACCGCGTCGGCGAGACCGAAACCGCGATTCTCTCGGCGCTCGGCCAGTTAGGGCTTCGGCAGCACGTCATCGTCTTTGATCAGGGGTCGTCGGCCGTCACGCTGGCGCGGCTGAGCGCGCTGATCGGCGCCCATGCCCACGCCGTGCTGGCCTCCGCCGGCCGCAATCTCGGGGTCGCGGAGGGCCGCAACCGCGCCGCTTCCCTCGGCCACGGCCGCATGATGATCGCGCTCGACAACGACGCTGTCTTCGCGGATGCGGCCACGGCCGCGCGGGCAGTCGTCCTGCTTGACGGTGAGCCGCAGCTGGCCGCGCTCGGGTTTCGCATCATGAACGCGGACGGCAGCGGCGACGATGACGCCTCATGGGGATATCCGGAGGCGTTGAGAGCCTGCGCCGGGGAGCGGTTCGCCTGCGCGACCTTCGTGGGCGCGGGCCATGCGATCCGCCGGGCCACCTGGAATGAGATCGGCGGCTACGATGCCGAGCTGTTCTTCACCTGGGAGGAATACGACTTCGCTCTCCGCGCCATCGACCGGGGGTGGCAGCTGCGCTATGCAGGCGACATCGCCATCCATCACAAGCTCGCGAGCGAAGGCCGGGTCCACTGGTCGGGGAGACGCTGGTTCCTGTTCGTGCGTAACCGGCTATACATCGCGCGCAAATGGCGTACGCCATCGGGCCCGTTCTTCGTCCGATCCGCAGCTTATGGTTTGAAGGGTGTGAGGCTTGGTCTCGCGCGTCAGAGCGGCCGCGCGATTTTTGCGGCCCTTCGCATGCCTCTGGCCATGCCGCCGAAGCGTATGAGTGCCGAGGGCCGGAGGTATCTTGTCGCGACCGATACCGCTTGGCGCGGGGGGCTCTGGCGACGCCTCCGCGACGAGGTAATGACGGGGCTGCCATCTTCCCGCCGAAGACACCCTCGCAATAGGCCTGTTACATAGGCGTCATAGCCACGCATCGGCCCGGGCCGGGCGGGTCCGCAGCATACAGGCCCGCGGCACAGGGGCCCGCAGCACAGGGGATAGAGTGATCCGCCGCCTCCTTCTTGGCTTCCTGCCGATGCTGCCGCTGATGGGCTGCGATCTTGGTCCGAATTACCATCATCCGCAGACCGACACCCCCGACGTTTTCCTGGCGCCCGGCGCCACGGGTCCGGGCGGCCGAGGCGTGGCCCCCATCTGGCCGAACCGAGGCTGGTGGCAGGGCTTCCGTTCGCCGGAACTCGACACGCTCGAAGCCGAGGCGGAGACCCACAACTACACGATCCAGGAGGCGATCGCGGCGGTATCGGCAGCAGACGCTGCCGTACGGGTCGCGGGCGGCGCGCTTCTGCCTTCCGTCACCGCGGCGCCGAGCGCGAGCTGGAATCAGGTCAATGCCGGTAACGGCAGCAGCAGCGGATACGGCGCCGTCGTCGGCAGCAATGGCGCGGTGACGCAGATCGGCCGGGGGATCGTCGACACCCGCACCTACAGCGCGCAGCTCTCGGCCTCCTACGAGGTCGATTTCTGGGGCCGCAACCTCGCCACCTTCGAGGCGTCGGAAGCGAGCGCGGTCGCCGCCCGCTTCGCGGCCCAGGTGACCGCGCTGACGATCGTGAGCGAGGTCGCCGATACATGGTTCGCGGCGCTCGCCTATCAGGACGAACTTGACGTTGCCCGCCGCAACCTCTCCCTCGCCGAGGACCTGCTGAAGGCCGAGCAGGCGCGGCTCGACGCCGGCACCGTCTCGGCACTCAATGTCGCCCAGCAGGCCGCGCTCGTGGCCGGCGAGCGCGCGACGATCCCCAACCTCGTCTCGTTCGAGAGGCAGGAAGTCATCGCCCTCGGTATTCTCGTCGGGCGGCCGCCCGAGGAGATCGCCATCAACCCGGGCACGCTGCGGACGATCCCGACGCCGGTGGTTGTTCCGGGTCTTCCGATCGACCTGCTGCGCCGCCGCCCCGATGTCGCGCAAGCCGAGGCGACGCTGGTATCGGCCGTCGCCAGCACCCGCGCCGCGCGCGCGGCGCTGTTTCCGACCCTCACCCTCTCCGGTTCCATGGGCTGGCAGAACGGCGCGCTTGCCGGCCTGCTGGCGCCGCAGTCGCTGATCCTGAGCGCGGCGGCGAACGCGGTGCAGACCCTGTTCGACAACGGCGCGCTGTCCGGGCAAGTGGCCGAGAACCGCGCGATCGCGCGGGAGGACGTCGCCGCCTACCAGCAGACGGTCCTGCAGGCCTATACTGATGTCGAGACAGCGCTGACCCAGGTATACTACGCGACCCAGCAGGAGGCGCTGCAGCGGGTGGCGGTGAAGCAGGCACAGCTTGCGACGACGATTTCCCGCGCCCAGCTCGAGGCCGGAACGGTCGACATCACCTCCCTGCTACAGGCCCAGCAGACCCAGCTGGGCGATGAGAATACGCTCGTTACGGTCCAGCTTGCCCGCTTCCAGGCCCTCGTCGCCCTGTTCAAGGCGCTCGGCGGCGGCTGGCAGCAGACCGTGCCGGCGACCGCGCAGCCCGTTCCGGCCATCAACCCGTCCATCATCCCATGAGCCCGTCAATGTCGGACCTCACGCCTCCCGAACCACCCCAGCGCCGGAGGACCAGCCGGACCTGGATCGCGGTGCTCGGCCTCGTCGTCGTCGTGGGCGGCGCGGCGCTCGCCCTAAGCTTCCGGACCGACGCCCAGCCGGCACGCAAGGGAAAGCCCGGTGACAACCAGCCAACACCGGTCACGGTGGCGTCGGTCAAGGCGACCGACGTTCCGGTCGTGCTCACCGGTCTCGGCACCGTCCAGGCCTCCAACACGGTCACCATCAGCCCGATGGTGACCGGGCCGCTCATCGCCATCGACTTCAGGGAAGGTCAGGACGTTAAGGCCGGGGATGTGCTGGCCCGGATCGATCCGCGCACCTATCAGGCGACGCTCGACCAGGACCGCGCGAAGCTCGACCAGGATCAGGCGACGCTGGCTGGAGCCCAGCGCGACCTCGCCCGCTACAACCAGCTCACCCGCTCGAACTACGAATCGAAGCAGATCGCCGAGGATGAGCAGGCGACGGTCCAGGAAACCAAGGCGCTCGTCGAGCAGGACAAGGCCGCGATCGAGCAGGCGCAGACCAATCTCAGCTACTGCACGATCAAGGCACCCGTCGACGGCAAGCTCGGCATCCGCAACATCGATCTCGGCAACATCGTGCAGGCCGGCAGCGGCACGGGCATCGTCACGCTCACGACACTGAAGCCGATCGGCGTCATCTTCACCCTGCCGCAGCAGGATCTGCCCGAGATTGTCGATGCCAAGGCCCAGGGCCCTCTACCGGTCTCCGTCGACCCTGAGGGGAATACGGGCGGCCCGGAGGAGACCGCGACGCTCGACGTGGTCGACAATCAGGTCGACACCACGACGGGCACGATCAAGCTCAAGGCCTATTTCCCGAACACGGATTTGCATCTCTGGCCCGGCGGCTTCGTCACCGCGCATCTGACCGTCAAGGTCCTGAAGGGCGTGCTCACCGTGCCGCCCTCGGCGATCCAGACCGGACCCACCAACAGCTTCGTCTATGTCGTCGCGCCTGATGGCACGGTCAAGCAGACGGCGGTCACGGTCGGGCAGGAGAACGACCAGCTGGCGGTCATCCCGAGCGGTCTTTCGGCCGGTCAGCAGGTCGTGCTGCAGGGTGGCTCGCGGCTCACTGACGGGGCCAAGGTGAAGATCGTGCCCCCCGCGCCGACCGCGACGGCCGAGACGACCGGCCATCATCCGCACCATAGCGCCACGGCAGCGACGCAGGCTCAGCCGACGTGAACGTTTCGGCGCCCTTCATCGCGCGGCCGATCGCCACGGCTCTCCTGGCCGTCGCGGTGCTGCTGTCCGGTTTGCTCGGCTACATGGAACTGCCCGTCTCCTCGTTGCCCGAGGTGGAGTTTCCAACCATCGTCGTCACGACCCAGTTGCCGGGCGCCGGGCCCGACACGGTGGCGAACCTCATCACCGCTCCGCTTGAACGCCAACTCGGCGAGATCCAGGGCGTCGTCGGCATGACCTCGACGAGTTCGCAGGGGCTCAGCCAGATCGTCATGCAGTTCGCGCTCAACCGCGACATCGACAACGCGGCTCAGGACGTGCAGTCGGCGATCAACGCGTCGGCGGGGACGCTGCCGACATCGCTGCCCTACCCGCCGACCTATGCGAAGGTCAATCCAGCCGACACGCCCATCGTCACACTGGCGATGACCTCCTCGTCCGTGCCGCTCTACAACCTCGCGGATGACGCCGTTACGCTGCTGCAGCCGAAGCTCAGCCAGATCAGCGGCGTCGGGCAGGTCACCGTGCTCGGCGGCCTGCGCCAAGCCTACCGCATCCAGATCGATCCGGCGCGGCTCGCGGCCTATAGCCTGTCGCTGGAGGACGTTCGAAACGCCGTGACCAACGGCAACCAGAACGGCTCCAAGGGCGGGTTCGACGGCCCGACCCAGTCCTTCACCATCGGCGCCAACGACCAGTTGGAGAGCGCGGACGCCTATTCAAACCTCGTGGTCGCCTGGAGGAACGGGGCGCCGGTGCGCGTGCGCGACGTGGGGCGCGTCGTCACCGGCATGGAGAACAACCAGACGGATGTCCGGTTCAACGGCCGGCCGGCGGTCGTGCTCACCATCCAGCGCGAACCCGGCGCCAACATCGTCGCGACAGCCGACCTCGTGAAGCAGGCGCTACCCAAGCTCGAGAAGACGCTGCCGGGCAGCGTGAAGCTCACCCTGGTCAGCGACCGCACGACAACCATCCGCGCGTCCGTGAACGACGTGCAGTTCACCCTGCTCCTCAGCATTCTGCTCGTGGTGCTGGTCATCTACCTGTTCCTGGGGTCGGTCCGCGCCACCATCATCCCGGGCCTCGCGCTGCCGCTGTCGCTCATCGGCACCTTCGGCATCATGTATTTCCTCGGCTACGGCCTCGATAACCTCTCGCTGATGGCGCTGACCGTCGCGGCCGGTTTCGTCGTCGACGACGCGATCGTCATGATCGAGAATGTCGTGCGCTTCATCGAGGATGGGGTTCCGCCGCTCGAGGCCGCCTATCGCGGCGCGCGGCAGATCGGCTTCACCATCATCTCGCTGACGATCTCGCTGATCGCCGTCTTCATCCCGCTGCTGTTCATGTCGGGTGTGGTCGGCAAGCTGTTCCACGAATTCGCCGTCACGCTCTCGGTCGCGGTCATCGTCTCAGCGGTCATCTCGCTGACGCTGACGCCGATGATGTGCGGGCGGCTGCTGCGCCCCATGTCGGACGAGCGGCCGGCATGGCCTGCCAGGGTGGCGGAAGCCGGATTCGACCGTCTGCTCGCCTTCTACCGCGTCACGCTGATCTGGGTGCTGCGCCGCCAGTTGCTCGTGCTGCTCATCTCGGCCGGGACGCTCGTCGGCACCATCCTGCTCTATGTCGTCGTGCCGAAGGGCTTCCTGCCGCAGCAGGACACCGGCTCGGTCATCGCGGTCACCGATGCCTCTCAGCAGATCTCGATCCCGGCCATGATCGCGCTGCAGAGCCGAGCGGCGGCGGCTTTCCGCACGGTGCCCGGCGTCACCAACGTCGTCTCCGACGTGGGCACCGGCACCGCGAACACGACGCCCAACTCCGGCCAGATCACCATCACGCTCGCGCCGATCGGCCAGCGACCCGGCGTCACGGAGATCGTGAGCGAGCTGCGGCAGGCGGCGGCCGATATTCCGGGCCTGACCATCTATTATCAGCCGGTGCAGGACATCCAGCTCGGCACCAGCATTACGCGCACCGCCTATCAGTATCAGCTGACCGACACGGACGCGAAGGAACTCAATGCATTCGTCCCGAGGCTGCTGGCCAAGCTGCAGACCCTGCCCCAGCTCGCCCATGTCAGCAGCGACCAGCAGAACGATGGCGGCGCCATCTCGATCCATGTCCACCGCGCCGAGGCGATGCGGCTCGGCGTCTCGATGCAGACGGTCGAGAATATTCTCGACGATGCCTTCGGGCAGCGGCAGGTCTCCACCATCTTCGGCCAGAGCAACCAGTATCGCGTCATCTTGGAGGTCGATCCACGGTTCGCCAGCAGCCCGGACCTGCTCAACCGCCTCTATTTCCCCGGCAACGTGGTAAGCAGCGGGGCGTCCAATTCGAGCGCCAGCACCGCGAACACCAGCAACAACACGAGTTCGTCCTCGAGCAGCACCGCCGTCTCCTCCGGCAGTTCCAACACGCAGACGGCGACGACCACGGCTTCGACGGGCACATCCTCCAGCACCTCCGCGCAGGTGCCGCTGGACGCCTTCGCCAGCGTCACGCGCGGAACGACGCCGCTCTCCATCATGCATGACGAGCAGTTCCCGGCCGCCACCATCGGGTTCGATCTCGCGCCGGGCGTCTCCCTCGGCGCGGCGGTCGACGCGATTTCCCGCGCCGAGACCGAGATTGGCGTGCCGGGCACCATCTCCGGCAGCTACCAGGGTGACGCCGCCGAATTCCAGAGCTCCCTCGCCTCTGAGCCCTGGCTGATCCTCGCCGCCATCGTGGTGATCTACATCGTGCTCGGCGTGCTGTACGAAAGCACGATCCACCCGGTGACGATCCTCTCGACGCTCCCCTCGGCCGGCATCGGCGCGCTGCTGGCGCTGATCGTGACCGGCAACGACCTCTCCATCGTGGCTTTGGTCGGGGTCGTCCTGCTCATGGGCATCGTGAAGAAGAACGCGATCATGATGATCGACTTCGCGATCGAGGCGCAGAGCACGGGCCGCAAAACCGCAGCCCAGGCCATTGAACAAGCCTGCCTGTTGCGCTTCCGGCCGATCATGATGACGACGATGGCAGCCCTCCTCGGCGCGCTGCCGCTGATCATCCAGGGCGGTGCGGGCTCCGAACTGCGCCGGCCGCTCGGCATCACCATCGTCGGCGGCCTTCTGCTCAGCCAGTTGCTGACGCTGTACACCACGCCTGTGATCTATCTTGCGATGGAGCGGCTGCGCCCAGTGCCGCGCCGCCGCTCGGCCGCCGCGGCCAGCCAGCCGGGCTGAGACCGCGTGTCGATCTCCACGCCCTTTATCCGGCGGCCCGTGGGCACGATTCTGCTGGCGATCGGGCTCATGATCGCCGGCGGTGTCGCGTATTTCTTCCTCCCCGTCGCCTCGCTGCCGAATGTCGATCTGCCGGCGGTGGTGGTGTTCGCGAGCCGCCCCGGCGCCAGCCCCGAGACCATGGCGAATTCGATAGCGGCACCGCTTGAACGCCATCTTGGCCAGATACCCGGCATGAACGAGCTGACCTCGCTCAGCTCAACCGGCTCGACCTCGATCATCTGCATTTTCGACGTGAACCGGAACATCGACGCGGCGGCGGCGGACGTGCAGGCCGCGATCAACGCCTCGGCGGCCGATCTCCCGTCCGACCTGCCGAGCGCGCCCTATTACCGCAAGTTCAACCCCTCCGACGCGCCGGTGCTGACAATCGCGCTCACCTCGGACACGCTCTCGATCGCCCAGATCTACGACGCCGTGGACACGATCCTGGTGCAACGGCTGTCGCAGGCGCCGGGCGTGGCCCAGGTGTCCGAGAGCGGCGCCGACAAGCCCGCGGTGCGCGTGCAGCTGAACCCGACCGCCGTCGCGCTCACCGGCCTGTCGGCCCAGACGATCAGCCAGACCATCGGAAATGCCAACGTCATCCAGCCGATCGGCACCATCCAGGGGCCGGAGCGCGCGGAGACGCTGCAGGTCAACGGTCAGCTCACCACCGCGCGACAATACGGCGGGCTGGTCGTCAAGGCGGCCAAGGACGGGGTCGTACATCTCCGCACCCTTGGGAACGTCATCAACAGCGTGGCGACGCTGAAGCTCGCCGCCTGGGACGGCCAGAAACCGGCCATTCTGCTCGACATCACCAAGGAGCCGGGCGCCAACGTCATCCAGACCGTCGACGGCGTGAAGAAGCTCATCCCCGAGATCATGAAGCTGATGCCGAGCGGCATCCACGAGACCATCCTCACCGACCGCACGACGACGATCCGGGCGAGTGTCGCCGATGTTCAGTACACGCTGCTCATCACCGTCCTCCTGGTGCTGTCCGTCGTGCTGGTCTTTCTGCAGCGCACGGTCCTGACCATCGCCGCCGGCGTCACCATCCCGCTCTCGATCGCCGGCACCCTCGCCGGCATGTGGTTCGAGGGCTTCACCATCGACAACTTCTCGCTGCTCGCCATCACGATCTCGGTCGGCTTCGTCGTCGACGACGCCATCGTCATGATCGAGAATATCCATTCGCATGTGGAACAAGGGATGCCGCCGATGCGCGCGGCACTGCGCGGTTCCCGGCAGATCGGCTTCACGGTGATGTCGATCACGATCTCGCTGGTCGCGGTGTTCTCCCCAATGGTCTTCATGCCCGGCATCATGGGCAGGCTGTTCCACGAATTCGCGACGACGCTGGTGATGGCGGTCGTGATCTCGGCCGCCGTGTCGCTGACGGTCACGCCGATGATCTGCGCCTGGTTCATGCGGTCGCAGAACCCGAGGACGCGCCGCACGTTCCATCGCCGCGTCGGACGGCAACTCGGCGTCGGTTTCGAGCGCGGGTTCAGCACCGTGCTGCGCGGCTACGGCCGCAGCCTGGACTGGGTGCTGCGCCACCGGATCCTGATGAATCTGGTGATGGTTGGCACCATCATCTTCACAGTCTGGCTTTATGTCATCGTGCCGAAAAGCTTCCTGCCGAGCGAGGACACCGGCCTCCTGATGGGCCAGACGCAGGCGGCGCCCGACATCTCGTTCAAGGCCATGGAGAAGCTCCAGCGCCGTGTGGTCGCGGTGCTGCTGAAGGACCCGGCGATCGCCGAAGTCGGCTCGCGCATCGGCGTCGCCAGCGGCTTCTCGTCGCTCAATCGCGGCAACCTCTACATCTCGCTTAAGCCGATAGACGAGCGCCATGTCTCGGACAAGGTCGTGATCGCGCGGCTGCGCAAGCCCCTGGCGCAGATCGCCGGCATCCAGACGTTCCTGATGGCGCAACAGGATTTGCGGACGGGCGGGCGTTCCAGCGCCGCCGACTACGACTTCGTGCTGAGCGGTGATAATCTGGCCGAGCTGCAACTTTGGGCGCACAAGCTCGAGGCCAAGCTGAAGACAATTCCACAGCTGACGGATGTGACGAGCGATCAGGATAAGGCCGGCCCCGAGGCCGATCTGGTCGTCGACCGCAACGCGGCCGCCCGGATGAACGTCCAGATGAGCGCGATCGATCAGGCGCTCAACAACTCCTTCGCCCAGCGTCAGATCTCGACCATCTACCAGCAGCGCAACCAGTACAAGGTCGTGCTGGAGGCGCTGCCCAGGCTGCAGGTCGACCCTTCTCAACTCGACCGGGTCTATGTGACGAGCACCACGGGGCATCAGGTGCCTCTATCGGCCGTCGCCCATGTCGAGCATGGGAGCGCGCCGCTCACCGTACGTCATCAGGGGCAGTTCCCCGAGGCGACCGTCAGCTTCAGCCTCAAGACCGGAACGTCGGTGAGCCAGGGCGAGGCGCTGGTACAGCAGGCGACGCAGGCGATCTTCCTGCCTGGCGACATCCACGCCGAGTTCGCAGGCAACGCCAAGCTGTTCCAGCAGTCGGCGAATTCCGAGCCGTTGCTGCTGCTCGCTGCACTGCTCGCGATCTATGTCGTGCTCGGCGTGCTGTATGAAAGCCTGACCCAGCCGCTGACCATCCTCTCGACCTTGCCGTCGGCCGGCGTCGGCGCGCTTCTGGCCTTGCTGGCGACGGGCACGCCCCTCTCCATCATCGCGATCATCGGCATCTTCCTGCTTATGGGGATCGTGAAGAAGAACGCCATCATGATGGTCGATTTCGCCCTGGAAGCGGAACGGCATCGCGGGCTCGCGCCCGTCGAGGCGATCAAGGAGGCCTGCATCGCGCGCTTCCGCCCGATCATCATGACGACGCTCGCGGCGCTGCTCGGGGCCATGCCGCTCGCCTTCGCTTTTGGTATCGGCTACGAGTATCGCCGCCCGCTCGGGATCGCCATCATCGGCGGCCTGATCGTTTCGCAGATGCTCACGCTCTACACGACGCCCGTGATCTATGTTGCGCTCCAACGCAAGCCGCGGCTGCGCAAAGTGGCGTTGCCGGCCTGAAGGCTCGACTGAAGTCGAACCATTTCTTGCTGCAATGCAGCATGAAATGGTTCGAGAATTCGGTGTATTCACCGGCCGGACTATGTGACGCGCAACTGTATCATTCGTTCTAAGACTGTTGCACGGCGCAGGTTTATGGCCACATATCCGTCTTTACCGGCCCAGTCAGCCGGCAGGACTGATCGTCGCGACAGCGTCTGTACGCCGTCCGTGACGGGGAGGAGCGAGGCCATGGACGCCGAAGTCAATCCATTCACACCCGAAGACGGGCCGACCACGACGCGATCGCGTATGAGCGGTCTTCTGCGCGCGACGCAGGTGCTGGACCGCCTCGTGGTGGAGGGTAAATCCACGTCGGCCTACGATCTCGCGAAGGCGATCCACGCGCCTGTGTCCACGATCTACGGCGTCGTGGATGCGCTGGTGCAGGCCGGCCTGCTGGAGCGGGACAGCGGCGGCGCCGTCTGGTTCGGCAGCCGCATGTATCACTACGGCCTGGCCTACGGACGCAATGTCGATCTCCTGCGGGAGGCGCGGACGGAAATGCGCCGGTTGGCCCATGACCTCGGAGAGACTGTCCAGATCTGCGCCCGGCACGAAGGCTTCGTGGTCATCCAGGACATGGCGGAAGCATCTCGCAACCTGCGGGTTTCGAGCCGGATCGGCGCGCGCGTGCCGATCAACTGGAGCGTGTCAGGGCGATTTTTCCTGGCTCACCTTCCGCAGCACGAGCAGCTGGAAATTTTCCGCCAGAACGCCGTGCCGTCCGCCACGGGCCGCGCGCCGATCGATCCCGCGCAGTTTGTCGCGCTATGCGACGAGGCTCGTCGTCTCGGCTATGCAAGCCAGCTCAGCGGCACGGATGAGGGCATCGCCTGTATCGCCGCCCCGATCACCAACGCCTCCGGCATCTGCGAGATGACGATCAGCATCATCATGCCTGAACTGCGGGTGCGCGAGTCGCTCGACACCTACGCAACCGCCGTGCGTGAGGCAGCGGCTCGCATCGAGGCGCGGGTGGGTTGGCGCCCCTTCGGCCCCATGCCGTCTCGCAAGTCCGATCCCGTGCAGGGGCACGACATGGTGCCGCCGTCGCCTGTCTTCCCGCGTTACGAGGTGATGGCCTGAGGCCAGCCCGCTCTTGCGGGTTGCGGGCGAGGACGATCCTTCATATAAGCCGCTTCCCTGCGGAGAGGTGCCAGAGTGGCCGATCGGGGCGGTCTCGAAAACCGTTGTGCGTGTGAGCGTACCGTGGGTTCGAATCCCACCCTCTCCGCCAGTGTCAGCCTCCGTTAGCACCACCTGAGAACGATGGCCTTTGCGAGCACCGCCAGATCGGCGGCCACGATATCCGGCTGGGGCACGCCCTCCACAGGCAGAACCGCATTCCCGGGCCGCGCCACCAGCGCGCCGCGGCAACCGAGCGCTTGAGCCCCGAGCGTGTCCCACATATGGGCGGCAACGAGACAGAGATCGGGGAAACCCACCTCGAGCGCCCGCGCCACCTGCCCGTAGCACTCCGGCGCAGGCTTGAAACGGCGCACGGCATCGACCGTGAACATCTGCTCGAAGTATCCGGCAAGCCCCGCCCGCTCGAGCGGGCTGCGCTCCGGGTCCGGCGCCGAGTTCGTCAGGGTCACGAGACGGAATCCTGCATCGCGCAGGGTCGCGAGCGCCTCCGCAACCTCGGGATGCGCGGGCATGGACCGCATCAGCGCCCGCAACTCCGCGACCTCGCCATCCGTTACCACTACGCCCCGAACCTGCCCGAGCATGCGCAAGGCGCCCGCGCCCAGGCTGCCGAACGGGATGTACAGACCCGCCAGGGTCAATGCCTCTGAGTAGAGCACGAGTTGCGCGAACCACTCGCGCATTGCTCTCGCCTCACCGAAGATCCGCGCGAACAGCGGCTCCAGCACGGTGATGTCGAGCAGGGTCTCGTTCACGTCGAAAACGAGAACCTTCGGCGCCGCCTCGTCCGCCATGTGCCAACTCCTCCGCCGCCCGGCATGGCCTCAGTTTGACGTGCCAGCCTCGGCTCGCGCCAGCAGGCCCGCGAACACAAGCCCGAGAAAGCCGGTGAACCCCATGACGCTCACGAGGTACCAGACGTAGATCGGATACAGCGGCCCGTTGGCCCCTACCATGAGCGCAACCACATTGCCGGCGGCCACACGGGGATCGGGGTGCTCGCAGTACCGGCGGGCACGTGCTGCGAAACGTTTCAGCATCAGGCGCAGGTGTCCCGGTCGATCGCGCGGCAACCGGGCCGCGGCCTCGTCGCGCAGGCGTGTAATGAACCGACGGCAGTGGCAGCCAATCTCTTCACCCAAACGACGATGTCCCGATCGTCTATAACGTGAAAAGGGAGAGTCTGGATGTCCAGCGATTTGCGAGTATCCGACCGGGTTCGACTGAAGTCAGGCGGTCCGGTCATGACCGTCATCAACCCTGAGGGTGCAGCGGGCGAAGTTTGGTGCGTTTGGTCGGTTGGGGATCGTCAGGTCCGGGATGCGTTCCCCGCGGGGGCCTTGGAGAAATACGGGCCGGACAAGCCCCTATAGGGCCCGGCAGCGCCGAGGAGGACGGGCAGCGACCTTGCCCCAAACACCGCGGCTAAAGGGAGGTCTGACCCCGCGCGCAGACGCGATTCCAGAGCACTTGGAAGGATGGGTCGGTCCCCTCCAGACTCGTCGCCGCCGCCTGCCCGAACACCGAGACGAAACGCTGCCTGCCGCTTGCGCTGTTGTAGCCGGAAGTTCCGGCCACCTCACCGCATAGCGTCACCACGTTGCTCGCGGCTTCATTAACAAAGCTGCCGCTGAAGGCGGCGTAGCCGGGACGGTTGAGCGCCTGCCGAACGGACCGCATTCCGTCGGTGAGGACCGCCTGTTTGAGGGGGTCGCGATATGCGGTCACCGGGGCGGGCGGTGGGGCCGCTTGCGGAGGCGTTCCGGCGGCGGCTCCGACGAGTGCCGCTGCGGACGGCACGGCCATGGCACCACCCACTGGCATGATCGGCATGTCCTCGAACCGGGCGACCAGGACAGCGCACACGAGCAGCGGGATGACAAAGCTCACGAACAGAGACCAACGCGCGCGAGGACGGGGCCGTCGAACGACGGGATGAGGCGCATCTAAAGCGGAAGGTTGGACGGGATCGGCCAATCCACATTCGGGGCAGACCAAGGTGCCGGGCCTCACCTGCGTCTCACACCAGAAGCACGCCAGCATCCCGACCCAGTCTCCACAAGGCGAGCCCTGGCTCAACCGTCCCGGCAAAATATATACGGACGGCGGGAGTTCCAGTCACGATTTTGTGAAAGCAACGCTTTGGAGTGGTTCAAGCCCTATTTAGGGCTTGATATGTGTTTTATCAAAAATAGTTGACGGCCAATATCATAGGGTTAGGTCAAGACAGAGATGCCGGTCGCTCGAAGTGGATCAGTGGGCCACGGCCCAGCTCGATCCGATGCCCGTCTCGACCACCAACGGCACCGTCAGCACGGCGGCCTTCTGCATGACATCCTGCACGAGCGCGGCAGTCTGCTTCGCCTCGCTTTCCTCTGCCTCGAACAGCAGTTCGTCATGCACCTGAAGCAGCATCCGGGCTGAGAGGCCCGCGGCCGCCAGGACGGCCGGCAGCCGCACCATCGCACGCTTGATGATGTCGGCGGCGCCGCCCTGCAGCGGGGCGTTGATCGCCTGCCGCTCGGCATAGCTGCGGCGGGCCGCGTTTTTCTCGGCGATGCCGGGGATCCAGCAGCGCCGCCCGAACGGCGTCAGCACGAAGCCCGCGCCCCGCGCCTCCTCCTTAGTCCGCTCCATGTAGTCGCGGATGCCGGGGTAACGTTCGAAATAGGCTTCGATGTAGCGCCGCGCCTGCCCGGGCTCGATCTGCAGTTGCCGCGCCAGCCCGAAGGCGCTGATGCCGTAGATGATGCCAAAGTTGATCGCCTTCGCGCGCCGCCGGGTGAGCGGATCCATGCCGGCCATCGGCACGCCGAACACCTCGGACGCGGTGCGGGCGTGGATATCCTCGCCGTTGGAGAAGCTCTCGCGCAGCACCGGCAGATCAGCGACATGCGCGAGCAGGCGCAGTTCGATCTGCGAATAGTCGGCGCTGATCAGCACATGGCCGGGCTCGGCCACGAACGCGCGACGGATGCGCCCGCCCTCCTCCGTCCGGATCGGGATGTTCTGCAAGTTGGGATCGGTCGACGATAGCCGCCCCGTGCTTGTTGCCGCCATCGCGAAGCGGGTGTGGACCCGTTTCGTGTCCGGGTCGATCTCGCCTATCAGCGCGTCGGTATAGGTGGATTTGAGCTTCGCCAGCTGCCGCCACGCCAGGATGCGTTCGGGAAGTTCGTGGCCCTGGTCGGCGAGGTCCTGCAGCACCGCCGCATCCGTGCCCCAGGCGCCGGTCTTGTTGCGCCGTCCGCCGGGCAGCTTCATCTCGTCGAACAGCACCTCGCCCAGCTGCTTCGGGCTGCCAAGGTTGAAGGACCGGCCGGCAAGCCTGTGGATTTCGATCTCTCCGGCCGCCATGCGGGCCGCGAAATCGTCGGACAGGCGCCGCAATTCCTCCGCGTCGACGCGCACGCCCGCCTGCTCCATGCGCAGGATGATGGGCACGAGACGCCGCTCCATCTGCTCGTAGAGCACGAGCGCCTTCGCCTCCCGCAGGCGAGGCCGCAGCACGTGCCAGAGCCGCAGCGTGAGATCGACATCCTCCGCCGCGTAAGCGGTCGCCCGCTCCAGCGGCACGGACGCGAAGGTGAGCCGCCCACGGCCGGTGCCCGTCGCCCCCTCCAGCCCCATGGCCTTGTGGCCGAGATGGATCTCGGCCAGTTCCGCGACCGAATGGCCGTGCCGCCCGGCATCCTGCGCGTAGGAAATCAGCATCGTGTCGTCGAGCGGCGCAGTACCGGCGGGGGCCCCGGCCCGCTCCAGCACCGCGAGATCGAACTTCGCGTCGTGAAAAAGCTTCAGGACCGAGCGGTCTTCGAGCACCGGGATCAGGGCCGCCATCGCCTCCTCGGGGTCGATCTGCGGCCCGACCAGCAGATCGTGCCGCAGCGGCACGTAGGCGGCGCGGCCCGGTGCGATCGCCAGCGCCAGCCCCACGAGCGCGGCCCGCACGGCCTCGACGCCGTCCGTCTCGACGCCGACCGCGACCATGCCGAGCTTCACGGCATCGGCCAGGAAGGCGCGCAGCCGGTCGAGCGTCGTGATCGTCTCGTAGGGGCCGAAGGCGGCCGCCTCGGGATTGGCGCCGATCTCGGGCGAAGCTATCGGATGCGGTGCCTGATCGGGTCGCGGCGCGGCGCGGCCGGCCTCCAGGCCGAGGCGGGCGGCGATCGACCGAAAACCCTGGGCCGCGAGCCAGGGCTGCAGCCGATCCTGCTCCACCGGTCGCGCCAGCAGGGCTTCGATCGGCTGCGGCAGCGGCACGGAGTCGCAAAGCTCGACCAACCGGCGCGAAAGGCGTGCGGCCTCGGCATGCTCCACCAGCGCATCCCGGCGCTTGGAGGGCTTCATCTCGTTCCGTGCGGCCGCCAGGATCGCTTCGAGGTTGCCGTACTCGGCCATGAGTTGCGCCGCGGTCTTCGGGCCGATGCCGGGCACCCCCGGCACGTTGTCGACGCTGTCGCCGATCAGCGCCTGCACGTCGATGACGCGGTCGGGCGTGACGCCGAACTTCTCCAGCACCTCCGCCTCTCCGATCGGCTTCTGCTTGATCGGATCGAGCATCTCCACGCCCTGCCCGATCAGCTGCATCAGGTCCTTGTCGGAGGAGACAATCGTGCAGCGCCCGCCCGCGCGGCGGACGGCGACGGCATAGGAGGCGATAAGGTCGTCCGCCTCCCAATCCTCCAGTTCGATGGCGGGCACGCCGAAGGCCCCGGTCGCCTCGCGCACGAGGGCGAATTGCGGGATCAGGTCATCGGGCGGCGGCGGCCGGTGCGCCTTGTAATCGGCATAGAGGCGGTTGCGGAAGGTCATGCGGCCGGCATCGAAAATGACGGCGAAGTGGGTGCCGACATGATCCTTCAAGAGGCGCGCGAGCATGTTGGTGAAGCCGTAGACCGCGTTCACCTGGGTCCCGTCCGGCCGGTTCATCGGCGGGATCGCGTGATAGGCGCGGAAGATGAAACCCGATCCGTCGATCAGTATCAGGTGCAACGGCTCGGCCGCGGTCGTCCCGGTATCCATCATGACGAAAGCGCCGCTTGGCATCCGCTCAAGATCAATGGCCCTGATGGGCGGGTTCACCCGTCAGCACGAACATCCGCGAGCAATACGGGCAGGTGACCTGACGGGCCACCTGGCCCAAGGGTCCCTGCATGTGGAGATAGACCTTGGGGTGGCCGAGCCGGCCAAGACCGCCCTCGCAGCTGACGACGCTTTCCGCCACCTGCAGAACCTCGATCGGCTTGGTCAGGGTGTTGCTCATGTTTTCCTCTTTGGCGCGGGACAGGCCGATGATAGCCATGCGGCGTGCGTCGAACCATCCCCCTTGCCCGCGCCGTCCTGGTCCGTGCCTGTTTCGGCCTTGTCCTTGCGCTGTCCGGCTGTGCGACGGGCGGGCCGGTGGTCTACGCGCCACCGCCTCCCCCGACAGTCACCGACGGATATTTCACCATGACCGACGGGGCGCGGCTGCCCTACCGGGAGTGGCTGCCGGCGGGCCGCCCCACCATCGTCGTGCTTGCCTTCCACGGGATCGACGATAGCCGCGATGCCTGGGAGCGTCCGGCGCCGATCCTCGCCGCCCACGGGATTGCCGTCATCGCGCCGGACCAGAGGGGCTTCGGCGCCGCGCCCGATCGCGGCCGCTGGCCAGGCACGCGGCAACTGCTGCTGGACGCACGGCGCATGGCGATCATTGTCCAGGACCGGTATCCGACGGCGCGCCTGTATCTGATGGGCGAGAGCATGGGCGGCGCGGTGCTAATGGCGCTGGCCGCGAGCAGGCTCGCACCTCCGGTCGACGGCTATATCTTCAGCGCGCCCGCTGTCTGGGGCCGGCGCGAGATGAGCGTGCTCCTGCGGTCGGTGCTCTGGGCGGCGGACAAGACCGTGCCGAACATGACCCTGACCGGGCGCGGCGCCGGGGTGCGGCCCACGGATGACGAGGCGGCGCTGATGCGCCTTGCCACCGACCCGCTGACGATCACCGCGACGCGGGTTTCGGTCGTGAAGGGGCTGGTCGACCTGATGGACCGGGCGCTGGCGGCGGCGGGACACATCGACGCGCCGGTGCTGTTCCTCTACGGCGGCCACGACGAGTTGGTGCCGAAGCATGCGATGGCCGCCGCTTGGCGCGCCCAGATGGCGAGCGACGACCGCGACGTGACATACGCCTTCTACCCGCATGGCTACCACATGCTGGAGCGCGACCACGAGGGCCGGATGGTGACCGACGACATCATGCGTTGGCTGCTTGACCCTGGCGCGCCTCTGCCCTCGGGGGCGGACAGGCGGGCGGGCGCCTGGATCGCGGGTCAGCCGCTGGGGTGAGAGGGGCCTTTTCAGGCGCGGCGGTTCCGGCTATGGGAGGTGCCGCAGCCGTTGGCCTGCATGGACCCGTAGCTCAGCTGGATAGAGCGTTGCCCTCCGAAGGCAAAGGCCGGACGTTCGAATCGTCTCGGGTCCGCCAACCCCAACAGAGCAGAAATCCACTCAGGGGCGCTCCCCCGGCTGCCTTCGTCCGCTGAACCGGCGAGACGGCTCGAATAGGACCTGCGCCGCGCGGGCGCGGGCGTCCTTCTCGGTGCCCCCTTCCTCAAGAGCGGTGAGAAACGCAACACCTGCCTTGACGGAGACAGTGCTCGCCCTGTCGAGGGCGCTCTTGATGGCGGACAACAGCGCATCGGCGTCGGGCGGAAGTCCACACCGCTGGGTTGTCGCCGCCATGTGATGGAGCGATGTACGGAGGGCTTCGGCATAAGCGCGAGCAACGGCTGTTTCTAATGCATGGTCGTTCATGCAGGTCGAAATGGCGTCGCGATCCTGAAATTTCAAATGCGCGGCTGGACGGCTTTCCGAGGCGCAACATCAGGGCGAGATGTCAGTCGCGCCCTGATGTCGACGCGCGTAGTGGCGCCCCCGGCGTCTTGAGCACGATCGATCCCAGTGGCGCCGGACAAGGACTTGTCTCGAGGCTGTCACGCGCTGACTACCTGTAACCTCGAGTTCCGGTCCCGCCTGCCGGCCTTCATCCCGCCGTTGACCGACAGTCCGGCGCCGCCGGTCGCACTTGTCCTTAGACTAGAACCGCCTGGTGAATTTCAGCATGCCCTGGTTGGCGGAGTAATTGTCGGTTCGGCGGTAGTAGTCGTAGACGACCTCGATCGACCAGGTCTCGGCGCTGCAGGAGCAGGTCAGGACGCTGATGCCGGCGCCGACGTTGAAGGTGTCGGCGCCTTGGCGGCCGCCGAGGGTGGTGAAGGAGGGGGAGCCGGCGGCGGTGAAGGCGGCGCTTTGCACCATCGATGGGTTGGCGAGTTCGTGCAGCCACTTGGTGTGCAAGTCGGGCACGTAGGTGAGTGTGCTGGCGGCGCCGTAGAACGGGCGGGCGACCTTCAGGCCGATGCTGGATTCCAGAAAGTCGTCGCCGCGGCCGCCGACGCGGAGATTGATGTCGCCGGCACCACCCTCGGTGTACGATGCGAGGTTGGTGTGGGTGTACTGGAGGGATGCCGACGGGGTGATGGTGAAGCTGCCGGCGCGGGCGTGATAGCCGGTGACCGCGTAGGCGCTGTAGTCCTGGCCGCTGAAATGGGCGCTGGCCTCGCGCGCTAGCCCGGGGAAGGCGATGTTGCGGTTTTCGGTGTTGTCGTCCCAGCCGAACGAGAGATCGCCGTTGACGAACCAGGGTCCGGCCTCGTGCGCGATGTAGGCGGTGGCCTGATAGCTGTTGGTGGTTACGTTGGAGGTCGGGGCACCGCCAAAGTTCTTGCCGTCGATGGTGGTGCCGGCATAGCCGATTCCGAAGCCCAGGCGGGTGGCCGGAGTGATCGACGCATCGACGCCGACCATGCCGCCGCCGATGGCGCTGTTGTAGCCGGCATACGCGCCCTGCTCGCCCTGGTCGCCGACGTAGCCGAAGCCTTTCAGCCACCAGCCGCTGCGCTGCTTTTCGCCGTCGCAGGCGGTGGTCTCGCGTTTGAGGGCGCTGACTTCCCGGCAGAGACTGTCGTCGACGTGGGAGAGCCACAGGTTCTCGAACTGGCCAACGCGCTGGAAGGCAACGAGCGGTGCGGCGAGGGTCGCGGTGGAGGGGGCGAGCTGGGCGATGGCGTTGACCACGACGACCGGGCTGGCGATGGCGTCAAGTGGGGCCAGGACGTTGACGATGTCGGGGCTGGGCGCGGTGGGCGTGGCTGTGGTGGGTGTGGTCGTGGTGGCGACGGTGGGGGCGACAGCCAGCAGGACCGGCACGATCGGGGCGGCGACACCGACGCTGGGCGGCAAGATGACGCCGGCGGGTGGGGTGATGGGCACCAGGATCGGGATGCCGGTGGTGCGGATGGTGACCAGGCCGGCGATGGTTCCGGCGGCGGGCACGGCGGAGAAGGTGTAGAGCGGGTTGGTGGGGTTCTGGACCGAGACCGAGACGACGCTGCCGTTGGTGCCGCTCTGGAGCGTGCCGGTCTGGGTCTGGACGATGTTGAATTGGGTGCCGAGGGGAATGAAGGCGGTTGAGGGGACCGTGGTGTTGATCAGCAGCGTCGGGCCGAGGTTGGTGGCGCCGACGGGGCGGATGTTGCCGAAGACGGTCGGGCTGGCGAGGGTGGTGTTGATGACGCCACCCGCGCCGCCGTTGGCGATGGTGAGGGCGCCGCCGACGTTGAGGGTGCTGGTGCCGAGGGAGAAGGCATAGGCGTCGGCCGCGCCGGTAATGCTGGCGGTGGCGCCGGCGGCGTTGGTGCCGCCGACGACGTTGATGGAGCGAAGCCCGACGGCGCCGCCGACGGCGCCGTTGAGAACGCTGGCATTGCCGAGGGAGAGCGTGCCGGTGTTGGCGCCCGCGGTGGTGGTGAGGGCGCCGATGAGGGTGGTATTGGGGGCGAGGCTGATGGTGCCGTCGGCGGCAAAGTTGGTGGCGGTGATGTTGGTGGAACCGCTGAGGAAGTTGATCGCGCCGGTGCCGGTGACATTGGTGGTGGTGGCGTAGACCGGGCCGAGGAAGTTCACGGCGGTGCCAACGTTGCCGCCAGAGATGCCGAGCAGGAATGGGCCCGCGGGCTGGGTGGCGCCGATGGCGCCGTAGACGTTCGAGCTGCTGTTGAAGGTTATGTTGCCCTGGCTATTGGCGGCGGTGGAGACCGCGACGAAGCCGGGGGTGAGCGAGCTGTTAGACGAGAAGATGTCGGTCTGCGGGCCGCCGACGACGCCGACGGACAGGGTCCCGGCGATGCTGGAGGCCGACATGTCGACACCGTTCAGCGAGCCGGTGGGGCTGAGAGGAATGACCAATGGGCCGACGGCAGTTTGTCGTTGAGCCCAACTAGTCGACGTCCAGCTGACGAGAGAAAGCATAGAGAGAAGTAGAACATCGCGCTTCATGGCGCAAACTCCAGTGTAGTCGGCGGGATGAGTAGTTGAATTTTATTTTCGATGGCTGCCGTTCTATCACATGTGCTATGGAACGAGACAAGAATAAATCCGGACCCGATCGTTTCTGCGGGTGCGGTGTCGGGTGCCGGCGATCAACTTGTGAGGCACGAGTGGTCGGGCATGGCGTCGTCGCAGCGGGGTGGAGGCGGCGGCGGCCTGCTTCGGACCTTACCACATCATTGTGGGTTCAACACAGGTTTTCTGAGAAGCGATCCGATCGGCGCCATGCGCCAACAAAGCCCCCGCGATTGAGGGATCAGTACGGTGCCTCCCTTGCCATGCCCATAACGATATGCCGATCCGCCTGGCGGCGTCCGAGTTCATGTCAACGCCGGTCGCCGACGATCGGCCGGTCCCGTGTGCCGCGCCCGATGCGCGACCTCATCGGGGGGCGCGAAGAGGCCACGGCACGCGGCCTGATGAGGAGGGCGCGGTCCCGGTGCCCGCCTAGCCGCCGGGCGTCTCCCGCTTGTTGGATCGGAATCATGCGCCACATCCCAGCGGGACGACGGAGGACGACATGACGCGCGTTTTTATCACCGGCTCATCGGATGGCCTCGGGCTCATGGCGGCGCAGCTTCTCGCTGAACAGGGGCACGCGGTGGTGCTGCATGCCCGCAGCCCTGCCCGCGCCGAAGCCGCAAAAGCCGCCCTGCCCCAAGCCGAGGCAGTATTGACTGGCGACCTTTCGACCATAGCCGCGATGCGCGATCTGGCGGAGCAGGCAAACCGGCGCGGGCGCTTCGACTCGGTGATCCACAATGTCGGCATCGGCTACCGCGAGGACAGCCGCATCGAGACCCCGGACGGGCTGTCCCAGCTCTGGGCCGTCAACGTGCTCGCCCCCTACGTGCTCACGGCGCTCATGGAGAAGCCGCGCAGGCTCGTTTATCTCAGTTCCGGTATGCATACCGGTGGTGACCCAGGCATGGATGACCTGCAGTGGTCGCGCCGCCGCTGGAACGGCAGCCAAGCCTATGCGGATACCAAGCTGCATGACGTGCTGCTCGCCCTCGGCGTCGCGCGGCGCTGGCCCGATGCTCTGTCGAATGCCTGCACACCGGGCTGGGTGCCGACCCGCATGGGCGGACCCGGCGCTTCAGACGATCTGGCGCAGGGCCATCTCACCCAGGTCTGGCTGGCCACGAGCGATGACCCGTCAGCGATCGTGACGGGTCAGTATTTCTACCACATGCGGCCGGCGCGGCTTCATCCCTCCGCGCGCGACACCGCGCTGCAGGACCGGCTCCTCGACGAGTGCCGCGCCGTCTCGGGCCTCGCGCTACCTTAGACCTTCCTCGCCGTTGCTTCGCAGGATCGCGGATTAAGGGCCCGGTCATCGGTTCGGAGAGATGCTCTCTGGCCGTCCGGCTGATCCGGGTGGGTCGGACGGGGGTGAGGCGCATTGCATGAGGACGCGTTCCCGCCCGGCACGGCTCATGTCAGGTGGCTGATCCTCGACGACCTTCCGCATCACGTCTGGCCGCTATGGCACGCCCTTCTCGATGACGCAGAACGGGCGCGCGCGGCTCGGTTCCTGCGCGATGCGGACCGGCGGCAGTTCATCGCCGCGCATATGCTGCTGCGCCTCATGCTATCCTGGGCCGTTGGCGGCGCACCCGGCGGCTGGCAGTTCGTCCCCTCGCCCTACGGGAAACCCGAACTCCATCCACACCACGACCTGCCCGCCATCCGCTTCAACATTGCCCACACAACGAATGCCGTCGCCTGTGCGATCGTGATGGGCCGCTCAATCGGCGTCGACATCGAGGACGGGCTTCACGTGACCGATCCGATGGAGATTGCAGAAGCCTGCTTCTCGCCCGCTGAAATAGACGAACTGCGGGCAGCGCCGCCCGCCCGGCGTCTTTCCATGTTTCTCAGGCTGTGGACCTTGAAGGAGGCCTACACCAAGGCGGTCGGGCTGGGGCTATCGATGTCGCTCGACAGCTTCACTGTCTCATCCTCCGGGACGGGTCTATCCTTCCGAAACCAACACCACGGCGACCCTGAACAGTGGCATGTGGAGACCAGGATGTGCAGCGTCAGCCATCATCTGTCGGTAGCTCTTGACGGTGGAGGGCCCTTTTCTGTTCGTTATGACAGTCTTTCTCTCCACGAGATCGAGCGGATGATCGCGCGCGCGGCACGTCAGAGCGGCACCCACGCATCCTTCGCATGATCGAAGTAGCGGCCGACGCGCAGAAGCGCGGCCTCTCGGCAACCGGCAGCATGGCGCGCTCCGACTTTTGCAGAGAACGTTCTTGTTCATGCGAACCTGCAAGAGCGACCGGGTTCCAGCGCCACCCGCGCCGCTACCCTGGGGCACCCTCCCCGCTGATGTCCGGTGGACTCTCGAGCCGTTGTACGTAGCCCTCCCGCACGGCCACCAACAGAACAGCCGCAATCGGCGTCGCGAGGGCGAGGCCCGCCAGCCCATAGAACGCCCCGATGACGGACATGGACAGCAGGGTGACGGCGGGCGGCAACTCGACCGTACGGCGCTGCACGATCGGCGCAAGCAGATAGCCCTCCACGATGTGACAGAGCAGAAACACCATGACCGTCCAGATCGCGCTGTTCACACTCACCGTCAGCGCGACCAAAACCGCGGGAATGGAGCCCATCCAGGCGCCGAAATAGGGAACGAAGGTCAGCAGCCCCGCGAGCGTGCCCAGAGCATAAGGGAGCGGGATTCCGAGGAGCGCCAATCCAGTCGTGGAGATGGCCGCCACCGCTATCATGTCGATGGCCTGCCCCAGCATCCACCATTGGAGCGCGCGTCCGCAATCCAGCATCACCCGGGCTGCCTGCGCCCGCCCACTCGGCGGAAACAGCAGCACTGCACCATGCATGTATCGGGCCGGCGCCGCCGCGACGTAAATCGCGGCGAGCAGGACGACGATGACGGTGACAACCACATCGAATCCTGTACCGAGCACGCTCATCGCGGGCTGCTCGATGCTCGCCGACCCGTTGCCGAAATGGGAAATGATGTAATGCCCCCACGGCGTGCTGCCGTAGCGGGCCTTCATCGACGCCAATAGCGGCCCGACCTCCTTGTAGAGCGCCTGCATCTCGGAGACGAAACGCGGGCCGCGGTAGTAAATCCCGAGGCCGATGAATACAAAGAGGCCGATCGTCACGATAGCGACAGCGATACCGACCGGAACGCGTGTGAACCGCGCCAGTGCCTCCCCGAGGCCGCGCAGCAGCAGACCCAGCATGGCGACGACGAGCAGTTCGAGCACCAGTCCGTCGAGCAGCCAGAGAGCCAGTGCGATGCCCGCTACGATCGCGACAAGCCGCAGCGTGTCGGCGATGACCGTCAATGCGCTGTCCGCGGGCATATCCGGACCTGTACGCCGCGACAGGAGCGTCATTGGCGCGCCTTACCGGCGCATGCCCACGCGACGGGCGCCTCACATGACGAAACTGTTACGGGCGAATTTCGCATCAGCAATCGCGACGGTCGCAAGCCATGCGGCGTCAAGCCCAAATTGCCAAGGCTGCGCATCCTGACCGACTCCCGTTCGATAGTTTGAAACCGTTCCGCAATAGGAATGCCTCGCTGTAGGCTTTGTGCTCGCGATCCGTTTGCGGCATCGCGGCGGTCGCGGCAAGAGCACGGGCATCACAGCTTTGGGATTGTAGCCTCACGCGATTGACACCGCGTCCGGCGACGACACTTTACCCATGGATCGTCGGCATAGGTCTGCGACATCATCTGTGTGCAACGAGGGCGTAGCAATGGCGACTTCGGATGCGGCTCATGCGCCCGCGCCGTTTCTATCTCCTGCGCCTATTTTGATTGGTTGCCCGGACTGCGCAACCATTCAACTCATGCCGGAGATAAAACGAGGCTATCTGACCTGTTGCACCTGCCGCGGCGCCCTCGAACGAAAGACCGGCCGCAGTCTCGATGCGGCGCTCGCCTGTTCGCTTGCCACACTCGCTTTGTTGTTTCCCGCCAACCTCTGCTTGCTCCTAAAGGTCTCGAAGGCGGGCCTGATTGCGAAATCCTATCTTTTTTCCGGTGTGGCGGTTCTGTGGAGCCATGGCTGGGTCTTCACGGCCACGGTCGTAGCACTGCAGGCGGTTGCCTTCCCCCTCCTGCGCTTCGGTCTGCTGTCAGCCGTCTTGCTCTCGATCCGTTTCGGGCGCGTCGGCTCCTGGACCGGTCCTGCCTTCCGTTGGTGCTGCCGTCTCGATCTCTGGGCGATGCCGGATGTATTCCTGCTTGGCTTCATCATCGGCTACAGCCGCCTCGCGCCTTTCGTTCCAGTCGAAATCGGCGCCGGGGGCTGGTGCCTCATCGGCGCCGCCCTTCTGACGATGCTGACACGCGCGACCCATGACCGGCGCGAGACGTGGCGGCGGATCGGAAGACCCGCGACTGCTACCCCGGGAACCGGAATCGAGGCGGACGCCATTGGCTGTTCCGGCTGCGATCTCGTGCTTCCCCCAACGGCCTCAGGCACCCGCTGCCCTCGCTGCGGGCTTCGCGTGTGGCGGCGCCGGCCCGGGTCCCTCAACACTGCCTTCGCGCTCGTATTGGCCGGGTTCGCGCTCTACCCGCTTGCGAACGCCTATCCTCTGAGCGTCATCACTTTAGCGGGAGGGCAGACCGGGCACACCCTTTATTCAAGCGTGATGCGACTGGTGGAAGCCAATCTTCTGCCACTCGCCTGCGTCATCTTTATCACCAGCATCGGCATTCCATTAGCCAAGCTCGCCGGCATGTGCTGGCTGTTCCTATCGGTCCGGAACCAATCGCGCCGTCACCTCGTTGCGAAAGCGCGCACCTTCCGGCTGATCGAGGAGATTAGCCGCTGGTCGAATGCCGACATCTTCACCCTCGTCGTCTACATGCCGCTGGTCCAGTTCGGCCAGTTGGCGAACGTTAATCTCGGCCAGGGCGCCCCGGCACTCCAGGCTCTCGTCGTCGTTACCATGCTGGCGTCAGGGCTGTTCGATCAGCGGCTGGTTTGGGACCCAGCGCGGAGGTCCGCATGACTGAACGCTCAGGCACGCCCGAAGCCGACTATCATTCCAGCCGCTGGCCGGGATGGATCTGGTCCGTTCCGATCGCGGCAATCGGAATCGCGATCTGGCTCGGCATACGCAGCTTTGCCTCCACTGGGCCGGAAGTGACGGTTGTGTTTCCGCAGGTGGCCAACATCAAGGCGGGCGACACGATGGTAAAGTTCCAAAACCTGGTGGTGGGTCAGGTCGAGGCGGTCAAACTCGAAAAAGATCTCCGTCACATCCGCGTGAAGCTCAACTTGCATGCCGATATGGCGGGGCATCTCGGCAAGGGCACGCGGTTCTGGATTTCGGGCGGAAAACCGAGCCTCAGCAACCTCTCATCCATCCGATCGATCATCAGCGGGCCGTCCATCGGCATCCAACCCGCTCCAGGACGCGCACATTCAACCTATCAGGGCCTGGCGGAGAAGCCGGTGCTGTCATTCGGCGAGGAGGGCACTTCCTATGTGCTCCACACCGATAAGCTCGGCTCGGTGCAGCGCGGCACGCCCATCTACTATCTGGGTCAAGAGGTCGGGACTGTGAGGGACACGCACATGGTGAAGGGCCAGTCCTTCGACATCACGGCTTTCATCGACAAGCCATACAACGAGTTCGTGCATGCGGGCACCCGCTTCTGGAGCGCCGGAGCCGTCAGTCTCGAAACCGGTGGCACAGGACCGAGCCTGCAGTTCCAATCAATACCTTCGTTGATCGAGGGCGCGATCGACTTCGCGACGCCCCAGGGCGCGGCACAAGGTCCAGTCAGCAAGAGCGGCGACGGCTTCACCCTCTATAGCGGCAAGAACGCGGCGCTCTATGCGCGGGGGCCTGACACCGTTCTCTACCGCCTGCGATTCCCGAGTTCCTCGGGCTCGTTGGCGGCCCATGCCGCGGTAACCTTCCAGGGCACGCGGATCGGCTCCGTCGTCCGCTCCACCCTGCTCTACAATCCCTCGACCGGAGATGCCGGCATCGACGCGGTCATCGGCATCGACCCTTCGCGGATCACGCTTGCCGCCAAGGACAAGTGGACCAACCCGCGGGCTCAGATGGATGCGATGCTGAACAGGCTTCTGTCCCAGGGAATGCGGGCGACGCTCGTCTCATCGCCGCCCGTCATCGGAAGCGACACTGTCGCGCTCAGGCTCGCGCACGATACTCCGGCGACACTTGGAAGCGGCACGATCCCCGAGATTCCGACCACCGCGGGCGGTGGTGTCTCCGGCATCATGGCGAAGGCCAATGACATCGTGAACAAGATCAATCAGATGCCCCTGCCCCGGATTGCGAGCAACCTTGACGAGACAGCAAGCCACGTGGCGGCTCTGACGAGTTCTCCTGCACTCGGCGAGACGCTCGATAACGCCGCCCGAACCACTCAACATCTCGACCATATGACGCACGACATGGAATATCGAATTCCAGCGATGTTGACGCAACTCCGCCTGGCCCTGGACAAGACGACCGACGCACTGACTTCAACGCAGCGACTTCTGGCGAGCGGCTCGTCGAGCCTCAGCAGCCCCGAGGCGGCAGGACTGCCCCGCACGCTCTATGAAGTTCAGCGCGCGGCGCGGTCGCTCCGCGCACTGACAGACTTCCTCGATCGGCACCCAGCGGCGCTGATCTCCGGCAGAGGCGCACGCAATTGAGCCCGCGAATTCCCGCCTTCCTTCTTGTCCTGCTGCTGTCGGCCTGCGGCAGTCCGCAGACGCACTACTTCAGCCTGCAGGCCGCATCTCCACCCGACGGCACCGTGGTGCCGGCAGAATATGGGTCACGGCATGTACCACCGATCGTCGTGCGGCGTGTCATCTTGCCGGCGTCGCTGGACCGCCTGTCGATAGTGACGGTGGGCGCGCAGGGGCAACTTATCATATCGGATCGCAATCGGTGGGCGTCCCCTCTCGACGGCATGGTGCAACAGACGATTGCGTCGGATCTCGCGGCGCGGTTGCCCGGTCAGGTCGTGCTTCCGGGTGATCCGAGACCGCCCGGCCAGAAGCGCGCCCTTGCAGTAACGATCAGGTCTTTTGCGAGCGACACGCATGGCAACGTAGCCCTTGAAGCCGATTGGTTCCTCCTCCGTGACGGCACGCCCATACCTGGTGTCACCGGAAGCAAAACCATCAAACTTCATGCGGCATCCGGTTCCGCCGATAACGTGGTGCCTGCGATGGCGCGGGCACTTTCTGAACTGACCAAGGACATCGCGGATAAGATTCAACACAGGCCGAAGACCTAGACGAGCACGGGCCGGGCAACTTGATCAAAGGTCTGTGACACAGGCGACGAGGACTGGTGCCGGTCCAATCTGCGGTTCATACGCGCAGTGCGACTTGCCGGCGGGGACGCGGGTCACGTATTCACCGTAACAGGAAGGGCAACGATATGACGTGCACTGCGCTTGGCCGGATCGCGCCCCTCATCTCGTTGCTTGGTTGATACAACCGTGCGGAAGTCGAGCAGAAGTGCCTCGGGTGATCGCGGCGTTGCGGCATCGCCCAGCGCCGCGGTGCGTCGCGCGCGCCTTCGCCGGTGGGTGACGACGGTCTTCATCTGCATCGCCGCGACATCGCTCTCCGGCTGTTCCGTCCTCAGGCGAGGCTTTCTGGCGCCCGCAGGGCCGATCGCGCATGCTGAGCGGCATGAATTCTTCTTCGTCGGCGCCGTGATGCTCGTCGTGATAGGGCCGGTGATATTGTTGGCGCCCCTGATCGCCTGGCACTACCGGCTGGCGAACACCAAAAGCGCGTTCCGCCCGCAGTGGGGGTTCTCCTGGATACTCGAAGGCCTGATCTGGGTTCCGCCCACACTCATCGTGATCTTTCTGGCCGTGTTCTTAGTACAGAGAACCGAACAGCTTGACCCGTATCGGCCGATCCCGTCGAAACTGCCGCCGCTGCAGGTCGATGTCGTGTCGCTCGATTGGAAATGGCTGTTCATCTATCCAACGCTCCATATCGCCTCGGTCAATCAGCTGATCGTGCCGGCTGACCGGCCTATCCAGATGCACCTGACCAGCGGCACCGTGATGCAATCTCTTCTGATGCCGCGGCTAGCCGGGCAGATCTACGCAATGGCCGGCATGGAGACGCAACTCCACATCCTGATCTCCAAGCCCGGAAATTACTGGGGCGAGAACGCTCAATATGACGGCGATGGCTTTGTTCATCAAAAGTTTCAGGTAATGGGCATCACGCCCCAGGATTTTGATCGGTGGGTTGCCCATACTCAGCAGACGCCGAAAACTCTCGATTCCGAAGCGTACACGAGTTTGTCGCGCCAATCGATCCTCCCGCAGCCGATCACCTTCGGCAATGTCGAACCCGGTATCTTTTCAAAGATCGTCCACCAAATGATTCCGCTCGGTTACGCGGCACAGCACGAGAAAGCCAAATCCAATGGTGGTTGACCGATGACATTCTGGCACATCCTGCTTGGACGCCTGACCTGGACCTCCATTGCTTTCGTGCGAACCTGGCGCGACCCGACAATCAGCGGGATCATCGGTGGGGGCGCGGCTGCAGTCGCGGTCGGCGGCGCAGTCGTTGTGCTCGCTCTGCTCACCTATCTCCGCGCCTGGCGTTACCTGTGGACCGAGTGGATGACGAGCCTCGATCACAAGAAGATCGGGATCATGTACATGGTCGTCGCCGGCGTCATGCTGACCCGCGCACTGATCGAGGCTGTGGTCATGCGCACGCAGCAGGCGATCGCGATCAACAACCAGGGTATCGTCGCCCCAGCCCATTTCGCCGAGCTGTTCACGACGCACGGCACCATCATGATCTTTTTCGTCGGGATGCCGCTCCTGATCGGGCTCATGAACTATGTCATGCCGCTGCAGATCGGCGCGCGCGACGTGGCTTTTCCGTACATGAACTCGATCAGCCTCTGGCTGACGATCGGCGGCGGCATCATGCTGATGGCGTCCCTGGTGATCGGAAAATTTTCGACCGGCGGGTGGAGCGGCTATCCACCCTACACGGAACTCGCTTTCAACGGCGGCGTGGGTCCCGATTACTGGATATGGTCCGTCTCGCTCAGTTCTCTCGGTGCCTTGATGACGGGCATAAACTTCGCTGTCACGGTCTACAAACTGCGGGCGCCGGGTATGACCTGGATGCGCCTCCCGCTGTTCACTTGGACGACGCTTTGTACCTCCATCCTCATGATCTTCGCGGTCCCGCCGCTGACGATCGCGACGTTGCTGCTTGCTGCCGACCGCTACCTCGGGATGCACTTCTTCACGAACGATCTCGGCGGCAACATGATGAACTTCGTGAACCTGTTCTGGCTGTTCGGTCATCCGGAAGTCTACATCCTCATCCTCCCGCCTTTCGGCGTCTATTCCGAGGTCGTCTCCGCCTACTCCTCGAAGGAACTCTACGGCTACACGTCCCTCGTCATCGCGACCATGGCGATCGCGATCCTCTCGTTCACCGTCTGGCTGCACCACTTCTTCACGATGGGTCAGAGCGCGCCGATCAACGCCTTCTTCGGCATCGCGACAATGCTGATCGGCATACCGACCGGCGTGAAGATCTACGATTGGATCTGGACGATGTTCTGGGGCGAGGTGCGCCTCAACACCGCCATGCTCTTTTCGATCGGCTTCATGGTGACCTTCGTGATCGGGGGGATGAGCGGCATCATCCTCGCGACACCGCCGGTCGACTACATGGTCCACAACACGCTTTTCCTCATCGCACATTTCCACAACATGCTGATCCCGGGCATGCTCTTCGGCGTGATCGCGGGATACTACTACTGGTTCCCGAAAGCCTTTGGCTTCAGGCTTTCGGAAACGTGGGGCCGACGTGCTTTCTACTGCTGGTTCTTCGGATTCTACCTCGCCTTCATGCCACTCTATGTCATGGGTCTGGGCGGGGTGGCGCGGCGCTCGCAGGAGCTTTTCGATCCGGCGCTCCGGCCCTGGACGCTCATTGCTGAGTTCGGCGCCCTGCTTCTACTGACAGGTCTCGCCTGTATTTTCATCCAACTCTATGTCAGCATCAGGGAGCGTCATAGTACGCGCGTTCCCGTCGGCGATCCCTGGGATGCTCGCGGGCTTGAATGGTCGATGTCCGCACCGCCGCCGGAATACAACTTCGCCACGATCCCGCAGGTCAGCCGGCGCGATGCGTTCTACTGGCGCAAGAAATATGATGGAGCCTATCAGCCCGCCGACCACTACCGTGACATCGAGCTCCCCAAGAACAGTATGTGCGGCATATTGGTCGGAATGGGCCTGACCGCCTGCTTCTTCGGCTTCGTCTGGCACATCTGGTGGCTTGCCTTCCTCGGCTTCGCGATTGCGCTCGGCACGGCCATCACGCGCAGCTTCATGCGGGACGTGAAGAGGATCATCCCCGCCGAAGAGGTTGCGGCGCACGATCGACGCTGGCTCGACCGCGCCGCCGCGGCACGGCCAATTTCACGGCACCTGGAGCTGACGCCCGAGAACGAAGGACTCGCGAAATGGCAGGGGTGAGCCAACCGGAACTTCGCCACGTCGGGCTCAACTTAACGGACGAGCCCCGCGAGGTCCGCGAACAGGTCGAAAGCGACGTGTTCGGCTTCTGGGTGTTCCTCATGAGCGACGCCGTGATGTTCGCCTGCCTCTTCGCGGTGTACGCCACAGTGCGGCACGCCACGGCAGGCGGCCCGACGGCCGCACAGGAGTTCAAGTTCCACTCCGCATTCTGGGAGACGGCGCTGCTCCTGACCAGCAGCTTCGCCTACGGGATGGTCTCCATCTCGATGAAGCACACGCGCGGACGCCTGTGGATCGCCGTCTTCATGGTGCTGACTTTCTGCCTCGGCGCCGGCTTCCTGAAGATGGAGACGCACGACTTCATCACCATGTTCCATGACGGCGCGACGCCCGAGCGGAGCGGCTTCTTCTCCTGCGTCTTCGTGCTCGTCGGCATGCACGGGTTTCACGTCTTCAGCGGCATGATGTGGATGATCGTCATGGGGCTTCAGCTCGCCATCTACGGCCCGGATCAGCGGACGAAGATCAACCTCATCCGCCTTGGACTTTTTTGGCACTTCCTCGACGTGATTTGGGTCGTCATCTTCACTGTCGTCTATTTGCAGGGGCTCATCCGATGAAGATTTCGCCGTCTCTGCGGGCGGACTTTTTGACCTATTTGACGGGCTACGGCCTGGCGATCGTCCTGACCGGGATATCCTTCGCCTTCGTCTTCTACCGGCTGCTCGCGCCCGAAGCAGTGTTCGCGGTCATACTGTTCCTGGCCCTCATTCAGATCATCGTCCATCTGCGGTGCTTCCTGCATATCTCGCTGAAGCAGTCGTCGCGGTCCGACCTGCAACTCATTCTATTCTCGGCACTCATCATCGCTCTGATGGTGTGCGGCACCCTCATTGTCGTACTCGATCAGAAAGCGCGGATGATGTAGGCGCCACCCGCCGGCGCCGCGCCCGCGGCACTACAGCCCGTCATCACACCAGCGCCGGAGATTTGTCATCATGTCGAAGCGGATTGAGGACTACGCCATGATCGGCGACGGCGAGACGGTCGCGCTCGTCGGACGGAACGGTTCGATCGACTGGCTCTGCTGGTCCCGCTTCGATAGCGATGCCTGTTTTGCGGCGCTCCTGGGCGATAAGGAACACGGCTGTTGGAGCATGACGACCGAGGATCCCCATCCGCAGATGTCTCGCAGCTATTGCGGCAACACCCTGGTCCTCGAAACCGTGTTCGCGACCGCGACGGGAAAGGCTCGCCTCATTGACTTCATGCCGGTTCGCAGCGGCAGCAGTTCTAGCATCATCCGGATCGTCACGGGCCTTGAAGGCAACGTCGCCTTGCAGTCCGACATCCGGCTTCGCTTCGGCTATGGGACCGTCGCGCCTTGGTTCATTACGAAGAAAGGCGCGATCACCGGAAAGGTAGGCCCGGACCTCGTCATCGCCCGCAGCGACGTTCCGATCGAGATTGTCGACGGGACGATCAGCGCTCACTTCGAAGTCCGCGAAGGCCAGCGGGTCGTGTTTACCCTGCAGCATGGCTCCTCGACCGAGGCGGCGCCCGCGCCGCTCGACGCCGACCGGCTGCTGGACGAGACCAAGACTTGGTGGCTCGAATGGATCGAGAGGTTCGACAAGCCTGCGGAATGGCCTGACTTCGTTCGGCGCTCCCTGATCACGATGAAGGCGCTGACCTATTTCCCGACCGGCGGCATGGTTGCGGCTGCGACCACGAGCCTGCCCGAGAAGCCCGGTGGCCGCATGAACTGGGATTACCGCTACTGCTGGCTGCGGGATTCCACCTTCACGCTGACGGCGTTCCTCAATGCGGGTCTGAAGCAGGAGGCGCATAGCTGGTTCCATTGGCTCCTGCGCGCGGTGGCAGGGAGCCCAGACAAGATCCGCATCGCCTACAAGGTGGATGGCGGGCGGCGGCTGGAGGAATGGACGCCGTCCTGGCTGCCCGGTTTCAACGGTGCGCGCCCCGTCCGCGTCGGCAACGGTGCCGCGGGACAGCGGCAACTCGACATCTTTGGGGAGATTTTGGATTCCTCGCACATCGCCGAACGCGCGGGGCTTGAGAGGAACGAATGGGAAATCGAGATCGAGCGTCGGCTCGTCATGCATGTGGCCGAGGTTTGGCGGGAGCCGGACCA
>JABBOH010000134.1 GCA_019351895.1 Pseudomonadota bacterium | reverse complement strand
CGCTCCGGGGACCCGATCGAAAAAGCGGCGCAGATATCATCTCGCAGAGGGTGAACACGGATCCCGCCGGGGCTAGTCCTCATCGCGATAATGCTCCCAGTCGGCCGGCTTGCCGGTCGTCGTGCGAGGCAGCGCCGAGCCAATCCGATAGGCGCGCGGACGCTCAGGCGCCGACAACACGTCATCGGCATACGCGCTCACCTCGGCCCTGAGAGTGCCGGAATGTCCAGGACGCGGCACCAGAAAAGCCTTCAGCCGGATGCCTTCCGCCGGGCGCATCAGCCGCACGGCCGCGTCCGCCACCCCGGGATGCGCGCGCAACACGTCGCGGACCCGCGCCGGATCGACGATGACTCCACCCACCATCACCGCGCCGTCGATCCGCTCACCGATCCGGAAGTGCTCGCCGTCGTCCCAGATAAGGCGATCGGGCGGCGCGGCCAGCCGTCCGTCGGACCGATTGCGTAAGCTTTCCCCTGCCCGTTCCCACCACGGGAGAAGATGGTGCGGTCCCACGTCCTCCCGCCAGCCGATGCCAGCAGTCTCGCTGCTGCCATAGGCGTCGACCAGCCGAGCCAAGCCGGCATCGCGCAGGCCCGATACCGTGTCGTCTCGGCAGATTGCGCCCGAGGTGACGCCCATGACATCGACCGGCAAAGCTGCCGGGGCGACACGGAGGAGCGCATCCCAAAACAACGGATAGCCCACAACGAGGTCACCCGGCTGCAGCGTCCCCAGCACGGCGCCCGGCGAAAGCGGGCGAAGATCGTCCACCGGGATCTCGAGACGGGCCGGCAGCAGCTGGGAGAACAACAGGCCGTAGATGTGCTGGGACGCCACTGCGCTCCTGACGCGGAGCCTGCCGGGAAGACGGTCGGCCCAGAACTCCGTCTCATGCGTCAGCGACGCCAAGGAGTGAGGGTGGCTCCGCCGGTGGCCCGTGCTGCCCGAAGAGCGGACGGTGATCGCATCGTCGAACCGCCCGAGCGACGCCGCTGCCGCTTCCCGCCAGCCTCCCAGGGTCTCAGCTGTCATCAAGGCATCGCCGAGACCTCCGCGATGCAGGTGCAGCGCCTCCGACAGCGCCGCTGCCAGTCCGATCCGTTCGAGAGAGTCGAAGCCGAGGCCGCCTTCGCCGACGACGGTTCTACTCAGCGTCACCGGATCGACATGCCGCGGCCAAGGACCACCGGGCCGCATCGACCGCGCCTCCGCATCGATCAGGTCACCGATATAGCGTTCGAGCGCCCAGGGTCTGCGCCACCAGTCGGGCTTGTCCTGATCTCCGGGCACGAGCTTTGCGGTTCAAATTTGCGGGTCAGGATAGCGGTCGGCCCGAACCTGATCGCGGCCGCCACGCTTGGCGTCGTACAGCGCCTCATCGGCGCTCTTCAGAAGACCGTCGATCCCGGCGACGTGGCTGGCGAGAGCGGCGCAGCCGAGGCTGACGGTGACGGATGCGGCGGGCCAGGCGTCACCGCTCATGCAGGTGGGCCCCGGCAAGTGAAGACTGGAGGCGACGGCGAGGCGAATGCGCTCGGCGACCGCCATCGCTTCATCGAGGTCGGCATCGGGCAGCAGAATGGCGAATTCCTCTCCGCCCATGCGGGCCAAGACGTCCCGGCCCCGCAGCTGCGCGCGGCACAGCTCGACCAAACGCCGCAGCAGTGCGTCGCCGGTGGCATGACCAAAGCAATCGTTCACCTGCTTGAAGTGATCGACATCCAGCATGATTGCCGAAATCGGGCGGCCCGCCATTCTGCACCGAACGATCTCGGTTTCCGCCAGGTCGAAGAACCGCGCCCGGTTACTGGCACCCGTCAGATTATCGGTCGTCAGCAGCCGCCGCAATTCGTCGCTGGTGACGCGGCGCTCGGTCACGTCGCGCAGCACCACGGCATAGCCGACGATGGCCGAACGCTCCGCCGGAGTGCTACGATCGTTCCCCTTCACCTCCCGATTGGCCGCAACCATGATCTGGCACCAGTAGCGATCGCCGTTGCGACGGGCGGACCAGCGTTCGCGCAGGCTCCAGCCCTCCCGGGCGGCATCCTCGATCTGCTCCATGACGCGCTCGCGCGTCTCGTTCCCGACGGCGTCGAAGATGCTGAGATCCCGGCCCATCACCTCGTCTCGCGAGAAGCCGGTCTGCCGCTCCCCGGAGGTGTTCCAGCTGTCGATCCGCCCATCGCCGTCGAGCGAAAAGAGCGCGAAGTCGTTCACGCCAGCGACCAGAGCCGCGAACATGGCCTCGTTCTGGCGAAGCTGACGCTCCTGATCGACCTGCAGCGTCACGTCCTGCAGGACCGCCATCAGGCAGTTGTTCTTGACCTTCAGCAGCGTAAAGGCGATCACCCTCGGACCCGGGCCTGCGCTGCTGATGAAGACGCGGTGCTGCTGGCATATGGAGCCGCTTGGCGCCACGAAGCGCGCGGCCATGTCTCGCAACTCCGGCGCGAAGGACTCCAGGGCATCGAACAGATTCAGCAGGATCGGCTGTCGGATCAACGGCAAAATCAGCTGCGCCGCGAGAGGGTTGATCATCTCCACATCGCCGTTGGCGGCCGTTCGCAACACGCCGACCGGGCACATGTAGAGGAAGCCCAGCAAGGCCTCGTTCTCAGCCTGCAAGGTCGCGCTGTCCGACATCGAGATATCGTCAGCGTCGGATAAGGATGTAGCGTGTCGCAACTGCGGGATCCTTGAGCAGTCGGAGCTTGACCGGGGTCGGCCGCATCCTCAAGGTCAAGACGTAGTCGAGAACCACATCGAGATGTTCTTCATCTTCAAACCGTTGCGCCACAAGAAAATTGTTCATGCATATTCCGGTCGTCATGAAGAAGTCCTGGCCGATCACGCTGTCACGCGAAAGGCCGGCCCACTGGCTCTCCCGCAGGTTGTAGCGGGTGGTGATGCATCGGGCGTCAAGCCCCACCACGCCGAAATCCGCTCCATCAAGCGTCGCGTCATCAGCGGCGTCGAGCTTTGCAATGGTCACCGCGTCGAACGTCAACGACCTGCCATCGGCTTCGCTGAGGCTCTCGTCAGATGAGGTCATATTGGGCCAGTTCCTTCCGGCTGATTGCTGTGACGCACGGTGTACTGCCCTTGATACCGGAAAATCGTCGGCCCCTAA
>JABBOH010000012.1:2672-112224 GCA_019351895.1 Pseudomonadota bacterium | reverse complement strand
GTTTACAAAACCGCTGCACTACCACTGTGCTAACCCGGCAGCATGGCCTGAATACGTGCGGCGCCTGCCGCTCGCAACCCCGAACTCCCTGGACGCAGGCACCGCAAATCGGGCGTGGCCGGGACCAGGGCTTTCGCTTATCCCATCCTTCGCCTATGCCGCCGTTTCCCGTATTATGATGGCCTTGGTCCAATCCTGGAACGGATTGGCCAGGGTGCGCCGGCGGAGCAGGACCCGGCCACACAACTCAACTCCGGGCCGCATCAAGAACCGGGCGCAACCGGCAGTGCGCCCAGGTGGAGGACCCCATGCCAAAGGACTGGACCATTCCCGCGGAACTGCAGCCGCAGCCCGGGAACTACGCCTTCAACCTCGACGCCGCCCTCAACGCCGTCGTCGCCCTCCGCGCGACGGCCCCTGCCGATGCTTTCACCGCCGGCGCGCTGGGTACCGAGCGCGAGGGCTCGGGCGTGGTCATCGGCGATGACGGCCTCGTGCTGACGATCGGCTACCTCATCACCGAAGCCGAAGACGTCTGGATCACGACTGCCGAGGGCCGCTCCGTCCCCGGTCACGCGCTCGCCTTCGATGCGGAAAGCGGCTTCGGTCTTGTCCAGCCGCTCGGCCGCCTCCCGCTGCCCAAGCTCGAACTCGGCGACAGCGACGCGGCGGCGCTCGGCGAGCCTGTGCTGTTCGCGTCCGCCGGCGGGCGGCGGCGGGCCATGGAAACCCGCGTCGTCGGCCGTCAGGAATTCGCGGGCTATTGGGAGTATCTGCTGGACGACGCCATCTTCACCGCGCCCGCGCATCCCTTCTGGGGCGGCGGCGCGCTGATCGACCGTCACGGCAAGCTCGTGGGTATCGGCTCGCTGAGCCTTCAGCAGGGCGATGCCCGGGGCAACCGGATGGATATGAACATGATCGTGCCGATCGACCTGCTGCGCCCCATCCTCGGCGATCTGCGCAGCTTCGGTCAGGTCAACCGTCCGCCGCAGCCCTGGCTCGGTCTCTATGCCATGGAGGATGACGAGCGGGTGGTGATCGGCGGCGTGGCCGATGGCGGGCCTGCCGATCAGGCCGGGCTGCGCCAAGGCGATCAGGTGTTGGCTGTCGACGAGGATGCCGTCAGCGACCTCGCGGGCCTCTGGCGGCTGGTGCGGGGGCGGGGGCCGGCAGGGGCTCGCGTCATGCTCTCCGTCCAGCGGGACAGCCGCCGTATCCGCGTGCCGGTCGCGACCGTCGATCGCCGCCTGCTGCTCAAGACGCCCCGCATGCATTGATGGGTGCCCGTGGCGGCACCAGATGAAGGGCTTATCCTGAGCGGAGACAGCCCATGACCGATCCGAAGGCCGCGACTCCGGCCGCGCGAAGTCCGGCAGCGCCAACTCCGGCGGATGCGACGCCCGAGGCGCCGCATCCCACCGGCCAAGCCGCGCGCGAGCGCCATGCTATCGACACCGGCCGCACCGACGACAAGGTGGCGGCGTCTGATCCCGCAATGTCGCCGCTCGGCACGGATGACGAGGCGGCCCAGGGCCATGACGAGGCTGGGCTGGCGACGGCGCGGAACGCCAGCAAGCCGAGCCCCGGCGTGGGCAAGGCATAGGGCGGCGACTGCCGCCGTTCGCCGGTTGGCAAATGCGTCCGGTTGCCCGTTCATCCCTGTGGTTTCTTGAGCCCGGTTGTGACAGGCTGCAGGCCCAGCACAGGGCTGGCGCCAGGGCGTGCCTCGACATCGCTGCCGCAGCCGACAGCATGTTCCCGTCCCTCGCGGCATAACAGCGAACTCGACTCAGGAGACGGACATGGCCAAAGGCCGGGACAAGGGCGGGCGAGAGCCGAAGAAGCCCAAGGCGAACAAGAAGACGGCGGCGGCCGAGACCTCGCCGTTCAAGCAGCCGACGGCGCTGCCGACCAAGGGCGCCGCCAAGAAGGCGTAGCCGGGACGGCGGCGCATGGGCGACGCGCCATAGGCTGAAACGAATGGGGAGCCTGGATGCCCGATCATTGATCGGACGCCCAGGCTCCCTTTGTTGGCTCGAACGTGTCGCCCGGTTACGGGCTCCTGTGATCAGGCCGAGTAGTACATCTCGAACTCGACCGGATGCGGCGTGTGCTCGAAGCGGTAGACTTCCTTCCACTTCAGCTCGATGTACGCCTCGATCATGTCCTTCGAGAAGACATCGCCCTGCAGCAGGAACTCATGGTCGGCGGCGAGCGAGGTCAGCGCCTCGCGCAGGCTGCCGCACACCGTCGGAATTTCCTTCAGCTCCTCGGGCGGCAGGTCATAGAGATCCTTGTCCATGGCGTCGCCGGGGTGGATCTTGTTCTTGATGCCGTCGAGGCCGGCCATGGCGAGCGCAGAATAGGCGAGGTAGGGGTTCGCCGTGGGGTCGGGGAAGCGCACTTCGACGCGCTTGGCCTTGGGGTTCGTCGTATAGGGGATGCGGCAGGAGGCCGAGCGGTTGCGCGCCGAATAGGCGAGCAGCACAGGCGCCTCGAAGCCCGGGATCAGACGCTTGTAGCTGTTGGTGGAGGGGTTGGTGAAGGCATTGCAGGCCTTCGCGTGCTTGATGATGCCACCGATGAAATAGAGGCACATCTCGGAAAGATCGGCGTAGCCGTTGCCCGCGAACAGCGGCTTGCTCTCTTTCCAGATCGAAAGATGCGTGTGCATGCCGGAACCGTTGTCGCCGTAGATCGGCTTCGGCATGAAGGTCGCGGTCTTGCCGTAGCTGTGGGCGACGTTGTGGACGCAGTATTTGTAGATCTGCATCTCGTCGGCCATCTTCGTGAGCGTCGTGAAGCGCGTCCCGAGTTCGTGCTGGCTCTGCGCCACCTCGTGATGGTGCTTCTCGATGACGAGGCCCATCTCGCCCATGGTCGAGAGCATCTCGGCGCGGAGATCGACATCGCCGTCGACAGGTGCCACGGGGAAGTAGCCGCCCTTGACCGCCGGGCGGTGACCCATGTTGCCCTCGGGGTATTCCTTCATCGAAGAGCCGGGCCCCTCGATGCTGTCGACCTGATACATGCCGAAGTTGCCGCCGGTGCCGAAGCGGACGCTGTCGAAGATGAAGAACTCGGCCTCGGCGCCGCAGACGATGCTGTCGCCGATGCCCGAGGCCTTCACGTAATCCTCGAGGCGCTTGGCCGTGCTGCGCGGATCGCGGCTATAGCCCTGGCCGGTCGAGGGCTCGACGACATCGCAGAACAGGATGAGCTGCGGCTTGGCCGTGAACGGATCCATGACCGCGGTATCGGCGTCCGGCATCAGGATCATGTCGCTCTCGTTGATCGCTTTCCAGCCGGCGATCGAGGAGCCGTCGAACATGATGCCGTCGACGAAGGAATCCTCGCCGATCGTGGAGACGTGCTGCGCCGTGTGCTGCCACTTGCCGCGCATGTCGGTGAAACGCAGATCGACGTATTCGACGGAGTGCTCCTTGATCATTTCCATGACCTTCTGCACGCCCGTCAGGGATTCACTCGCCATCCTGAAATCCTCGTTCCTGTTGAAGCCTGGTGGCCCGCCGTGAGGGGGCCGATCGGATCACGGCCGCGCGGCGCGGCCGGTTAGGCACGTCACCCACGCGCCGGGCGTGGGCGTCAAAGCGGGCGGCATCAGACCGCGTCGGGGCCGCGCTCTCCGGTACGGATGCGGATGACTTCCTCAACCGTGCTGATGAAGATCTTGCCGTCGCCGATCCGGCCGGTGCGGGCGGCGGTCATGATCGCCTCCACCGCGCGCTCGGCGACGCTGTCCTCGCAGACGAGCTCGATCTTCACCTTCGGCAGAAAATCGACGACGTATTCGGCGCCGCGATAGAGCTCGGTATGACCCTTCTGGCGGCCGAATCCCTTGGCCTCCACCACGGTGATGCCTTGCAGCCCAACCTCGTGCAGCGCCTCTTTCACCTCGTCCAGCTTGAACGGTTTGATCACGGCCTCGATTTTCTTCATCGCATCCTCGTCGCGGGTCCGGTTCGCCCGGAACCCTCTTCCCATGCAAGCGGGCGGCCAGGGTCCCGGGCGGGCACCCCTCATGGCGCGGCAAACTCGCACGACGGCTAACGCCCTGCAATCCGGCGCTTCCTGCCCCGGATGGATTTTCGTTGCAGGATGCGCCGATCGCCGTCGCGTTAGGCGATCGGCCACGGCCCTGCCTTCTTTGCGGGCACGACGGCGGCGGCAAGCCCATCCAAACAGCCTCTCGAATCGGCCATTCCAAAGCGGGCATTGTTCGCCGCCGCCCTCTCGGCCAGATTGCGGCCGTTGCCAGGAGCCTCGCCGTGAAACTTGCCAATACGCTGCTCACGAACACCGGGACCACCATCTTCACGGTGATGTCCGCGCTCGCCATCCGCCATCAGGCGATCAACCTCGGCCAGGGATTTCCGGATACCGACGGACCCGCCGATGTGGTGGCCGCCGCCGCCGCCGCTTTGCAGGACGGGCGCAACCAGTATCCGCCGCTGACGGGCGTGCCGGAGCTGCGTGCCGCCGTCGCCATGGCCAACAAGCGGTTCTACGGGCTCGACATCGACCCCGATACAGAGGTGGTGGTGACCTCCGGCGCGACGGAAGCGATCACCGCCGCGCTGATGGCGCTGATCGACCCCGGCGACGAGGTCGTGCTGATCGAGCCTCTCTACGACACCTATCTCCCGGTGGTGACGATGCTGGGCGGCGTCGGGCGGCTGGTCCGCCTGGAGCCGCCGCACTGGACGCTGCCCCGCGCCGCGCTCGAGGCGGCCTTCGGGCCTCGCACCAAGGCGATCGTCCTCAACAGCCCGATGAACCCGATCGGCAAGGTCTTCACGCCGGAGGAACTCGGCTTCATCGCCGGGCTCATGCAGAAGCACGACGCCTACGCGGTGTGCGACGAGGTCTACGAGCATCTCGTCTTCGACGGCGTGCAGCACCTGCCGCTGATGGCGCTGCCCGGCATGAGGGAGCGAACCCTGCGAATCGGCAGCGCCGGCAAGACCTTCAGCCTGACGGGCTGGAAGGTCGGCTACATCTCGGGCCCGGCGGCGCTGATGGGCGTGGTCGCGAAGGCGCACCAGAACCTCACCTTCACGACGCCGCCCAATCTGCAGCGGGCGGTCGCCGTCGGCCTCGCCAAGGACGATGCCTATTTTGCGGGTCTGGCCGCCGATCTTCAGGCCAAGCGCGACCATCTGGTGGCGGGGCTGGAGACCGCCGGCTTCCGCACCCTGCCGAGCGGCGGCAGCTACTTCGTCCTCGCCGACTACTCGGGCCTCGACGCCGACGGCGACGACGCCGCCTTCTGCATGCGGCTGGCGGAGGCGGCGGGTGTTGTAGCCATCCCGCTCTCGGCCTTCTACGTGGGCGAGAAGCCGCGCCACCATGTGCGTTTCGCATTCTGCAAGCGCATCAGCGTGCTGGATGAGGCGGTGGGGCGACTCACGCGCTATTTCGCGGCAGGGCAGGGCGACGGTCGGGCGGCGTTGACGGCGGCTGAGTGATCGTTCTACACGGCTCGCCTCGGCAACGCCGAGACGGGTGGCGGTCGTAGCTCAGTTGGTAGAGCGCCAGGTTGTGGTCTTGGATGTCGTGGGTTCGAGCCCCATCGATCGCCCCACCCCCCTTTAGGCCGTGATGGCGGCGTGGATCGTCTCGCAGTGGCGGACCATGTTGGGTTGCGAGCCGACGAAGTGCCGGAGCGGCGTGTCGATCTCGTAGAAATGGATGTTCGCGATAAACCCGTAGATCGCGGCGTCCGTGCTGGTCGGATGCTCGCCGAACATGTACCCGGCCGGCGGGATCAGATGCGCCAGCGTCCGCAGGCTGGCGATCCCGCGGTCATAGACGGCAGCGGGCTCGTAGCGGCCGATGCCCTGGAAATGGTAGCGCTTGAAGTTGTATTCGCGCGCCTGCTCCAGCGCTTGCGGCGGCAGATCGGGATGCGTCCGCAGCAAGGCATCGCGGAACAGGGGCCAGAACTGGTCGTCCTTCCACCGTGAGTAGGACATCACCCAGTAGAGATCATCCAGCATGCGGCGGACCAGCAGGCCGAGATCCTGCTGTCTGGGCGTCAGAGCTGCGTCGATGGGCAGAGCGTGACGGGAGATCAGGTGGCTGACGATCGCGTCGCTGTCGCCGATGACGGTGTCGCCGTCGCTCAGATAGGGAAGCTGGCCGCGCGGAGCCTTCGATGTGTCGAGCACGTGCTCGTGCCGGAAGGGCAGGCCGCAGAGCTTCAGGAAGGCATAGACCTTCAATCCGAAGGGGTTGTTGTCGGCAACGCCGAACAGGTCGGGATACGAGTAGAGCGTTATCATACCGGCTCCAGCGGATTGCTTTCACCTCGTATAGAACCGCCCGTGCGTTGTGGCGCGCGGGCGGTGGAGCGGGCGGGGTCTTAGCGCGAGCGGATCATGTGCCCGGCGCGGAACAGCAGGATCGCCATCGCGATCTTCGTCGCCTCGGCGGGCAGGAAGGGCACGAGGCCCAGAGCCACGGCCTTCTGCGTGCCGAGAAGGACGCTCAGCCAACCCAGGCCGAACGCGTAGATTATGATGCCGCCGCCGAGGAAGGCCGCGACCGTCCCGATGACGCTGCGCATCCAGCCCCGCGAGGCGCAGAACCCCATGAAGGACGCCGCCGCCAGAAAACCGAGAAGATAGCCTGCGGTGGGACCCGAGAGATACGCGATGCCGGCGCCCGCGGCGAAGACGGGGATGCCGACCGCCCCTGCGGCCAGATAGGCGATGAGCGTCGCCTCGGCGAGACCGCTGCCATAGGCCGCGCCCAGCAGCAGCACCGTGCCGCTCTGCATCGTCATCGGCACCGGCCAGAACGGGATGGCGATATGCGCCGCGGCGGTCAGAACGCCGACGCCGAGCAGCACCAGCACGGCCTTCAGCGGCAAGGGGATGCTGGTCTGTCGCGCGCGTCCGGCGCTAAGGGTCTTTACCTGAGAGGGCATGGCATCGCGGCTCCAGAAAACGGTGAAGCGCATGCTGCCCGGCATCACGGGCCCGTGCAAGCGGCGTCTCGCGCAGCATAAGCGGGACGGGCGGCTGACATTCGGGATCGTGCGATAGGCGGGCGCAGTGCTGCGGCGTAGTGTCCGCCCGCAGGAGAAATGGGAATGAATGCCTTCCTCGACCATTGCCGGTCACATCTTGCCGAGATCAAGGCGCAGGGCCGGTATCGCCGCTTCACGCCGCTCAGCCGCGAGGCGGATCGCTTTCCCGTCTACACCATCTCCGAAGATGGTCAGGCCCGCGACATCACCGTGTGGTCCTCGAACGACTACCTCGGCATGGGCGTCGATCCGGTCACCATCGAAGGCGCGCGGTCGGCGCTTGTGAGCCTCGGCGCCGGCGCCGGGGGCACGCGCAACATCGGCGGCACATCGCCGCTGCATGACGCGCTGGAAGCGGAGCTTGCCGCCCTGCACGGTAAGGAGGCGGCCCTGCTGTTCAGCTCCGGCTTCGTCTCCAACCAGGCGAGCCTCACCGCGATCCTGCGCAGCCTGCCGGACTGGCACGTCTTCTCGGACGAGAAGAACCACGCCTCGATGATCGCGGGCATCAAGGGCAGCCCCGCCACCTGTCACATCTTCCGCCATAATGATCTGGACCATCTGGCAGCCCTGCTGACCGCGGCACCCGATGGCGCACCGAAGCTGGTCGCCTTCGAATCGGTCTATTCCATGGATGCGGATATCGCGCCCATCGCCGCCATCTGCGACCTCGCGGACCGTTTCGGTGCGATAACCTACCTGGACGAGGTGCATGCCGTCGGCATGTATGGCCCGCACGGGGGAGGGGTCTCGGAACGCGACGGGGTCGCCGGGCGCATCACGGTGATCGAGGGCACGCTCGCCAAGGCCTTCGGCTGCCACGGTGGCTATATCGCCGCCGACGCCGCCATCGTCGACTACATCCGCTCAACCGCGCCCGGCTTCATCTTCACGACGGCCCTGCCGCCGGCGGTCGTCGGCGGCGCGCTCGCGAGCCTGCGGCATCTGCGGCGGGATGGGGCGAGGCGTGCGGCGCTGTTCCGCCAGTCGGCGCTGCTGAAGCACAAGCTCGATGCGGCAGGGCTGCCGCGTATGCCGTCCGAGAGCCACATTGTGCCGCTGATGATCCGCGACGCCGAGATGTGCCGCGAGGTCAGCCGCCTGCTGCTGGAGCGGCATGGCCATTACGCGACCCCGATCAACTACCCGACGGTGCCGCGCGGCACGGAGCGCCTGCGGCTGACGCCCACACCCCGCCATACCGAGTCGATGATGGATAATCTGGTGACGGCGCTCGGCGATATTTTTGCAACCGTCGGGCGCCAAGCGGCGTAGACATCACGTCACGATCCTGTGGTTCAATCCGGATGATATTCGGGCGCGGGCGGGACGCCGCCGGCGGTTCAAAGGAGGAAGCTCTCATGAAGCAATCCATCGTCTCGCCGGGCCGTCGCGGTCTGGTCCCTCTCTTCGCGGCGGCGGCTTTCGCCGTGGCCGGGCTATCCGGCATCGCGGCGGCTCACGCCGACCCGATCACCCTGACCGCTAAGCTGGTGCCGGTGCCGGGCGCGCCGCCGACCGGCCTCGGACACTTCGTGGCGACCTACGACCCGGCGACCCTGATGCTGCACTGGCACCTGACCTATGCGGGCCTCTCCGGCCCCGTGGTCGCCGCGCATATCCATGGTCCGGCGACGCCGGGGATGAACGCGCCGCCCGTAATCTTCTTTCAGCCGCCGCTGACGAGCCCGATCGACGGCTCGCAAAAGCTCACGCTCGACCAGGTTTCGCAGCTGCTCGGCGGTCTCTATTACGCGAACCTGCACACGCAGGCGTTCCCGAACGGCGAAATCCGCGGTCAGCTTAACGTTCAGCCGACCAACTGACCGCCATTCACGACGCTCTCCCTCCCGCGCGGGTGATCCGCCCGCGCGGGAGACATCGTCTCAGGCACTGTCTTCCTCGCGGCCGTAGAGCAGTAGCAGCGCCAGGATCACCAGACCGTAGATGATGCTGCGGCCGTAATCCGGCATGTTGAAGGCCAGCAGCACGCTGACCAGCACCGTCAGGCTGATGGCGCCCGCCACCGAGCCGAGATAATGGCCTCGGCCACCCAGAATGTAGACGCCGCCGATGACCACGGCCGCGATCGACTGGAACAGGTAGGGCTCGCCCATCCCGAGCGCCGCCTGCCCGCCGAACCCCACAAGCATGATGCCCGCCATCGCGGAGAAGAAGCCGCTCAGCGCGTAGAGCACGATGGTGACCACGGCGACGTTGACGCCCGCGAGGTGGCTGGCGCGCGCATTGTTGCCGACCGTGTACGTGGCGCGGCCGAACCGCGTCATCCCGAGCAGGAACGAGACGGCGATGATGACGACGAGCCAGATCCAGAGCACGACCGGCACGCCCAGCGCGCGGAGGTGAACGGCCGCCTGCACCACGGGCGGCGCGTAGGCCCCGCAGCTGGTGCAGGTCATGCCGCCGCTGAGGCCGAGCGTCAGCCCCTGCATGATGCCGTTCATGGCGAGCGTCATGACGACCGCGGGTATGCCGAGGAGCGCGATGCCCGCGCCGTTGCAGGCTCCGACCAGCGCCCCCATGCCGAGCGTCAGCGCGAGCGCCGGGATAGCGCGGTCGTTGGTGCCGAGCGAACTCACCACCATCAGGATCGCGCCCGCATTCAGCACCCAGGGCACCGAGAGGTCGATGCCGCCGATCAGGATGACGAAAGTCTGGCCCGCCGCCACCAGCCCCACGAAGGAGGCGACGACGAGGATGGAGCGGATGCCGTCGAGGCTTGCGAAGCCTGGCCGCACCGCCTCGCCGATGGCGAACAGGATGATGCCGGCGACGAAGGCGTAGACGATACGCCGCCCTTCCTTATTGAAGATGGCGCGGTGGAGGATCGTCCCGGGTGCCGAGCCGCTCATCGGCGGCCTCGCACGGCCCGGCCGATCATGTTGGCGGAGACGACCGCCGCCAACAGGAACAGCCCCTCATAGAAGGTCTGATAGAGCGGATCGATATGGGCGAAGAACAGGATATTCACGACCATCACCGTGACGAAAGCGCCGAAGAGCGCGCCCAATCCGCTGCCGCGCCCGCCGAACAGGCTGACGCCGCCGAGCACCGCCGCCACGATCGAGGTCAGCGTGTAGGTGTCTCCGGTCGTGGCATCGCCCGCCGTTGCATTGGCGGCGAGAAACAGCCCGGCGCAGGCGGAGGCGAGGCCGCCCAGGGTATAGGCGAGGATCACGGTGCGCTTGACGGAGATGCCGTGGCTGCTGGCGGCCATCGCGTCATTGCCGATCGCAAAGACCGCGACGCCCAGGCGGGTGCGCCGGAAGATCGCCCACAATCCGCCGATGACCGGGATGTAAAGCAGCGATGTCGGCCAGTTCGGATTGGCGAGCACCGCTGTGAAGCCCGGCGGAATGGCGCCGCCCGGCTGCGGCAACACCCGGATGGCGATGCCCTGGTAGATCGACAGCGTCGCGAGCGTGACCAGGATGGGCTGCAACCGCCCGACCGCCACGAGCACGCCGTTGACCAGCCCGCAGGCGGCGCCGATGAGCAGGATCGCCAGCGTCCAGAGCGTGGTCGCGACCGGGCCGCCGGTAAGCGTCTGCGCCGCGACCGCATTGGTGAGGTCGATGACGCCGCCGACCGAGAGGTCGATGCCGCGCGTCAGCACCACCAGCGTCTGCGCGAGCGCCGCGAAAGCCAGCGGCATCGTGTTGTCGAGCGTCGACGTGAGCTCGAACCCGCCGGGGAAGCGGTGCTGGGTGACAACGAAGAGGACGCAATAGCCGATGATGCAGGCGGCGAGCAGCCCGATGACGAGCACGAGCCCGACATTCTGGACGAGCGCGTGGCTGGTCCGGCTGCGGCGCGCGCCGCTCGCCATGAGAACGGTCTGAGGCGTGGAGGCGGACATGCGCTCGGGACCTCAGGCGGCGAGATGATCGCGCACGGCGGCGGACACGATGTCCTCCGCCGTGATGCCGGGGGCGTGCAGCTCGGCGGCCACGACGCCTTCCCGCATCACCAGAACACGGTGACAAAGATGCGCGAGTTCCTCCGCGTCGCTCGAATAGAAGACGATGGCGTGGCCCTCCGAAGCGAGCTTGAGGACAAGCTCGTAGATTTCATGCTTGGTCGCGACATCGACGCCGCGCGTCACGTCATACAGCAGCAGGATCTGGCACTCGGCGAGCAGCCATCGCCCGAGCAGAACCTTCTGCTGATTGCCGCCCGACAGCGCGCCGACGGGCTGGCTGATGCCCGCCGTCCGCACACGCAGGCTGTCGACGACGCTTTGCGCCGCGCGCCGCTCCTCGGCCGGTTTCAGCACGCCGAAGCGCGTCAGCCGCTTGAGGATGACGAGCGTTGCGTTGTCCCGGACGCTCATGCGCAGCAACAGGCCCTCGGTCTTGCGGTCCTCGGGCACGAGCGCGATGCCGGCGGCAATGGCGGCGCGAGGCGACCGGAACCGCCGCGTCTTGCCGTGCACGGTAAGCTGGCCGCCGGTGGCCGTGGCATCGCCGAACAGCATCCGGAACAGCTCGCGATGGCCGTGTCCCGCGAGGCCGCCGACGCCGAGCACCTCGCCAGCATGCAGGCTGAAGGAGACGCCCCGCACATTCGGTCCCGACATGGCGCTCGCCTCGAGCGCTGTCGCCGCCGCATTGGGCATCGGTGGAAGCGGCGGGTAGAGTGCTTCGACGCGACGGCCCGTCATGAGCCGGACGGCTTCGCCCTCGTCGATCTCGGTGAAGGTGCCGACGTCCTTGCCGCCGCGAAAGATCGTGATGCGGTCTGCGATGCTGCGAATCTCCGCCCAGCGGTGGGAGGTGAAGACAACGCAGGCGCCCTGCGTTCGCAGCGCGCGGATCTGGCCGAACAGCCACTCCACCTCGCGTTCCACCAGGGACGATGTCGGTTCGTCAAGAAAAAGAATCTGCGGGTTGTTGCTGACAGCCCGCACAATCTCGATCGTCTGACGTTCGGCGAGCGAAATGTCCTCGACGAGAGCGCGCGGGTCGATGTGGTGGACGCCGTAGCGGGCGAGCAGCGCGTCCGCGTCGCGAATGGTCGCTGACCGGCTGATGAGGCCGGTGGCGCCCTTGGTCTCGCGCAGCAGCAGCAGATTCTCCGCGACCGTCATCCAGGGCAGCAGCGTGAGTTCCTGGAACACCGTCCAGGCGCCGAGATCATGCGCCGCCTGCGGGCCGGACAGCGAGACCGCGTTCCCGCCGATGCGGACGACGCCTGTATCCGGCCGTACCCGACCGCCGAGGATCTTGATGAGTGTCGATTTGCCGGCGCCGTTCTCGCCGACGAGGGCATGGACCTCGCCGGCGGTGGCGGTGAAGGACGCGGCCGTAAGCGCCGCAACACCGCCGTAGGACTTGCCGACCTCGACCGCTTCGACAGCCGGTCGCGTCACATTCAGGCTTTCGGCAGGTTGATGTAGAGCTTCCCATCCGGGCAGGCGCTGCCGCTGACCGCGGCGGCCGCGCAGATGTCGACCGGCGAGGTCGGCCCGCCCGCCGTGAAGTCGTCGAAGAAGCTGTCCGGCTGATCGGTGAAGACGTTGACACCGAGCTTGAGGTCCGCGTTCGACAGAAACACGTTGGGAACGTCGATGTTCTTCTTTGGATAGCTGCCTTCGAGGATGCGCCGCGCGAGTTCCAGCGCCATCAGCGAGAGGTAGGGCGGGCTGCCGGCGGAGTAGCCTTCGACCTTATGGCCGCCGATGCCGAGCATCATCTTGCGGAAGCCGTTCTCTGCCTCGCCCGCGGTCGGGGGCAGGGGCCGGTTGGCGGAGATGAAGGCCTTGAGCACGCCGTCCGTGCCGCCCTGGCACCAGATCGCGTCGATCTTGGGCAGCGAGGGCAGAACTGCCGCCGTGTTGCGCTCGGCGGTGGACGAGTCCCACATGCCGGTGAAGCGGTTGACGACCTTGATGCCCGGGTTCTTGGCCCAGACGCTGTCCGCGCCCTTGTTGCGGTCCAGATCGACCTGCGTGCCGGCGACGCCCGTCACCATGATGACGTTGCCCTGGCCGTTGATCTGCTTGACGATCCATTCCGCCCAGCCCTTACCGAGGTCATACTGGCTGATATTGACCTTGATGGCGGAAGGCGCCGTCACCGCGTTGTCGAAGCACACCACGAGGATGCCGCGCGAGGTCGCCTGATGGATGATGCCGTTCAGGGCCGTGGGCGACGCCGCATCGAGGACGATCGCGTCGACCCGCTCGGCGATGAGGTTGGAGATCTGCTGGGATTGCTTGCTCACGTCGTTGCCGGAGTTGAATACGGAACCCTGGACCTGCGACTTGAAGGGCTCCATCAGCAGCGCGGCCTTGAAGACGTTCTCCATCTCCAGCCGCCACTTGTTGCCGATGTAGGAGTTGGAGAGGGCGATCTTGTAGGTCTTGTTCGCGGCGAAGCTTGGTCGCGCTACCAGAAGCGGCAGGGCGGCGATGCCCAGCCCCGCCGTCTGCAGCAAGGCGCGTCGTGTTGCCTGGTGCGTCATCCTGTCGTCCCCCAACTCTTGCGAGTATGCATGATTTGCTTCTGCCGCCGGTTTTCGCCGGTCGGCCGCACCATTATGCGCGCGCGACGGTTTGTCCAGAGCACCCGCACGAAACCGGCATCAGTCGTTAGGCGGCACCGAGGTAGCCCGAGACCTCCTCCAGATAGGCAGCCTGCCGGCGGCGCAGTTGCGGGTCCGCCTTCAGCGTCTTGGCGACCATGCGCTGCACCGCGGCGATCTCCTCGACGTGCCGCTCGGCCCCGAGCGCGTGCGTGACGCTGGTCTCGTGACGGCGGTGGCGGTTCAGCGGTTCCGCGACATAGCAGAGGCGGGCACCCGGCTGGTTCAGGATATCCGCGTAGAGCAGCCAGTCGCCGGCCATCCGGAACTGGCCGAGCCGCGCCTCGCACCGGTCGAGCGCCGCGAGCAGTGCCGCGCGCCGCCAGAGCACGGAACTGACGTTGAGGATGAGGTTCCGCTCGGCGAGGCAGCGGCGCAGGAAGTCCTGGCCCGCGAAGGTCGCGTCGGCGCTCAGCAGGCCGGGAGCGGCCCGGTTGTAATAGCTTTTGTAGCTGTCGCTGAGGATGTGTCCGTCGTCGTCCATGGCGGCGCTGTCCGAGAAGGCCATCACCGCATCGGGCGTGGCCTCCAGCGCCGACAGCAGCCGGGTCAGGAAACGCGGCTCGCTCTCGTCGTCGGCTTCCGCGATCCACAGGTATTCCGTCGTCGCAATCTCTGCCGCCCGCCGCCACTGGCGGAACACCGAGCCCGAGTTTCGCGCGTTGGCGATCACGCGAATGTCTCGCCGCGCGGCCTCGGCGATCCGGTTCGCCACGCCGAGGCTGTCGTCGGTCGAGGCATCGTCGAGCAGGATGACCTCGCGTAATGGCATCCACTGCCGGAAGACCGTGTCGAGGCGGTTCGGCAGGTGGTGCGCGTAGTTGAGGTTCGGAATGACGGCCGAGACCTGGAGCAGGCCGGGTGCCGTGATATCGGCGAGCCTCCGCGCGTAGGTTGCGAAGTCGAAATCGTGTTCGGCCACCGCCGCCAGGCGCAACCGTCGCTCCCCGATCTCATGGGCAGGGAGCGCGCAGAGGAACTGCGCCGCCTCGGCCATCGCGGCTATGTCCCCGCGCGGCACCACCCGGCCTGCGGCATGGGCCTCCAAAATTTCGGGTATTCCGCCCGAGCCCGCGAAGGCGACGGTCGGCAGGCCCGCGCTCATCGCCTCCAGCACGGAGGACGGGAAGGGATCCTCTCGCGAGGTCAGCAGAAAGACGTCCGCCGCCGACAGCCACGCATCGACGTCCCGGCGAAAGCCCAGCAGGTGGAAGCGGCCGCTGTCTTCTGCGGCCTTGATCTCGGGTGCCATGTAGCTCGCGATGCCGGGGTCCATGTTGCCGGCCCAGGCGAGATGCACCGCTGCGCCACTGTCCTGCAGAAGCCGCCACAGCCGGAGAAAGAGGTCGAAGCCCTTGCGCAAATCCGCATAGCCCACGCCGATCAACAGCGGCGTTCCGGGTTCGAGTAGCAACTCGGCCCGCAGCCGGTCCCGCTGCCCCGTATCGAAGCGCATGGCCTGATAGACGCCCTGCGGCAGGATGCGGGATTTGGCGCGGTGATCCTCCTGATCGCCGAGAAGGCCGGTGATGCCGTCCCGCACCGCCGCCGCCGCATAGACGATCTGCCGCGCGGCGGTCAGGCCACGCCGGACGAGTTGGGAAAGGTTCTTTTCGCGGACGAGGCTCGGCAGCTCGTGGACGAGCAGGGTGGAGCCGATGCCGGCTTGCGCGAGGACGGGGCAGGCGCCGCCGGCGGCGACGGTATTCACGATCGCGGCGCGGAAGCCGCGTTCGGCGAACTTGCGGCTGCATGGGACGAGGTCGGAGGTCTTGCCGACGATCACGACCGGCGCGACGGCGGCGTAGTCCTGCACCATCGGACCGCCTTCCAGCAGCATGAACTCGATGGTCAGGCCGTGGGCGCGGCGAAATTGCCGGCCGAGGGCGAGCAGCAGGGTTTGCGCCCCATGACGATGGGCGTCATGGCCGACGAGCAGCAGCTTGCCGCGATCGGCGGCGGCGGCGTCGACGCCGACAGCGCGGGAAAGGGCGTTGAGGTAGGCGGCGCCGAAGTGGATGTCGGGCTCGAGATAGGCGCCCTCGGCCCATTCGTTCCAGGCATTGATGCAGACGATGGGCTGACCGAAAACCGGCGCGGCGCACGCCCGATCGATGAGGGCCGAGAGCCAGGCGCCGAAGGCGGCGGGCGTGCTGCCATGCAGCAGCAGGCCGCAGCCTTCCCGCCGGGCATCGTTGTCCCAGCTCGGCACCGCCGTCTTGATCAGCGGATAGGGCGGCGGCGGCTCCGCGAGCGAGACCGCCACCGTATCCCGGTAGCTCACGACATGGATTTTCGCCTCCATGTCGAGCCATTCCAGGCTGTCGTTGATCTTCGGCAGATTGGCGGTGAGCTTGTGGGGCGGGAACTCGATTGCGCCATCAAGCCCGAACTCGCGCGGATCGTTGGCGTCGAAGCCCTGACCCATCATCATGATCGGGTCCTCGCCGCAAAGGGACCGGAACAGGCCGCGCCAGCGCGCGATGGTCGCGGGCGCATCGGGGATCAGGCCGGGCCGGTAGATCATCAGCACCGGGCGACCCTCAAGCCGGATGTAGCGCGGATCGGCGAAATGGCGTCCGAAGGTGCGGATCAGATCCTCGTCCTCGGAGGGGCGGTAATCCTGGCTGATGAGCACCTCGTCATCGAAACCGTCCCACCGGCGGGTCCAGTTCTCGTTGGTCCACATCAGGCAGAAGGGCATGTCGAGGCTGGCATCGGCGAGGAACTGCTCGAGCGGCGTCTCCAGCAGGCGGTGGCCGTTGAACCAGTAGAGATAGAAGACGAAGCCGTGAAGCCCGGCGGCTTTCGCCATCGCGATCTGGCGGCGCAGCGTCTCGGGATCGGCGAGGGAGTAGTGGCCGAGATCGCGCGGGGTGCGGGGCTGGTAGTGTCCGGCGAAGCGAGGCAGGCCCCGGCCGAGATTGGTCCATTCGGTGAAGCCACGCCCCCACCAGGCGTCGTTCTCGGGGATCCGGTGGAACTGCGGCAGGTAGTAGGCGAGCAGCCAAGCCTTGAGGCCCGCCCCGGCGGGCAGCGGCGTGAAGGCCTCGAAATCCTCGCCCGGCCGGGAAAAACGGGCGACTTCGCCGGGCATAGTTGCCTCCCGCAGCGGGCGCCTCGGATAGATGCCGGTCTCGCCGCGCCGCCGCTGGTAGTCCAGCAGCGGATTGACCTCGGGTTGATTGCGCAGATACCGGCCACGGTAGAAGGCGGTATCGAACTCGGCCGAGGGCGAGCGGTCCTCGCGGAAGCCCCGCTCCATGAAATGCGCGAAGGCGTCGAGGCCGGCGGCCGCGATGTCGGGGTAGTTCGTCAGGTAGAAGCCGGTATCGAAGTCGGGGTTCGGACTGACCGCGCCCTGCAGCCGCTCGCGCAGGTAGTGGGCGAGGCACAGCTCGCCCTCGGGCACGCCGTAGGTCTCGCGGTACCAGACCGGGTCGAACAGCAGCGATGGGCGGCGGCCTTCGTGCTCCCCGTGTTGGATGTAGTGCACGAGAGGGTTGGCGCCGTCGCTCGCCACGTCGCGGTAGTAGCCGAGGTACCAATTGGTGTCGAAGTAGAGGTTCGGCTGCTGGCCCTGCCGCCAGCCGGTCGCGCACCACTCCGTGAGCGCGGTCTCGGCGTCCACGCCATAGGCGCCGCAGACCCACGCGCTGTCGAAGAGGCCGCTCTGTGCGATCAACGCGCGGCGTTCAGCGTCCGCAAAGCCCTCGTCCGGCGGTTCACGGCTGAAGCCGAAGCGGAATCCATCATCCATCTGGGTGCCTGAGACCTATCGCATCTCTGATACGCTCTCGGCACGCAGTTTCACAACGATAATGTAACGATTCGCTAGGTGGGGCGGGCGGCGGCGCGGGTCAGCCGGTCGTTGATCGCACGACCGAGGCCGTCCTGTGGCACGGCCATCGCCGCGATTCCCCGGAGGCCGCGTGCCCGGCCCCCGGCGTCGAGATGACGGAGGCCGGCGAAAAGCCGTGCGGCCGCGTCCGCCAGATCGCCGCGCTCACTCAGGTTGTAGGTGAGGGCGGCACCGGGGAGTGGCGGTCCGAAGGCCAGAAGCGCCTCGTTCGCGCCGACCTCGGTCGCATCCAGCCGCAGTGGAAGTTCGGGCGCGTAATGCGACAGCAGCCGCCCCGGCGACCGCGGCGAGGCCTCATTGCTTTCCGCCTCGGCGCGGATGTCCGGCACGACCTCGCGCAGCGCCTCAAGCGTCACGCCGCCCGCTCGAAGCAACAGAGGCACCGCGCCGGTCAGGTCGACGACGGTCGACTCCAGGCCCACCGCACAGGGTCCTCCCTCGAGGACAGCCGCGATCCGCCCGTCGAGCCCGTCGAGCACATGCTCCGCCGTGGTCGGGCTCACGCGTCCCGAGGGATTGGCCGAAGGCGCCGCGACGGGACGGCCGACCGCCGCCAGCAGCCGCCGCGCGAGCGGATGGGCGGGCACGCGCACCGCCTGGGTATTGAGCCCCGCGCTGGCCAGATGCGCCACGCGGCAGCCAGGGCGCCTCGGCAGAACGAGCGTCAGCGGGCCGGGCCAGAAGGCGGCGGCCAGACCTTCGGCGGGCGAGGAAGGCGCCACATCTCCAAACGCGGCCACGGCGTCGGCGTAGTGGGCGATCAGCGGGTTGAAGCTCGGGCGGTTCTTGGCGGCAAAGATCGCGGCGACAGCGGCGGCGTCGGTCGCATCCGCGCCTAGGCCGTAGACGGTCTCCGTCGGAAAGGCGACGAGCCGCCCATCCAGAAGCAGGGCAGCAGCGGCCGCGAGCCCCGCGTCGTCCGCCGCGAGCCTGACCGTCGGCGGGCTCATCGGCCCGGGCGTGAGCGCCACGCTGGCATCACTTCCCGATGCAATAGAAGCCGGGGTTCTCCCACCCGGGCTTCCCGTAGGTCAGCGGCTGATCGTCCTCGATCCGCCTCACGGAGCCGCCGGCCGCCTCCACCAACGCCTGAGGCGCCGCCGTGTCCCATTCCATCGTCCGCCCGCGGCGCGGATAGAAGTCGCCCGTCCCCTCGGCCACGCGGCAGAACTTCGCAGCCGACCCCATGCGCGTGATGTCAGTCACGCGCTGCCCCGACAGCGCCGGCGGCAGGTTCGGGACGCGGTCACCGTGGAAGCGGGAGACGACCATCGTCAGTCCCTCCGCCGGGGGGTGCCGCGCCTCGATGCGAATATCGCCGGCGGCGTTGCGCCGGAAAGCGCCGTGCTCGGCCATGCCATAGAAAACCGCGCCGCGCGCGGGCACGCCGACGGCGCCCAGCACCGCTCGGCCGTCCCGCACCAGCCCGATGTTCACGGCGAAGTCATCGAGCCCGGCGACGAAGTCGCGTGTCCCGTCGAGCGGATCGACGAGCCAGAACTCGCGTTCGGTCTCGGGCGAGACGCCGGCGGCGGCCTCCTCCTCGGCGATCACCGGCACGGTCGGATCGGCGCGCCGCAACCCGCTGAGGATCAAAGCTTCTGCGGCGTTGTCGGCCTCGGTGACGAGGGAGCGGTCAGCCTTCGTGCTCACCGCGACACCTCGCGCGCGCAGCGTCAGGATGAGCGCTCCCGCTTCCGCCGCGAGATCGGCAGCGAGTTGCAGCAGCGACTCGTCTGTGGGGCGGTAGCTCATGGCAAGGGTGATAGACGCCTCGACAGGCTGTGGCAAAGCGTGCGGCAACTGGTAGTGTTGCAGTTTGAGTATCGCCCGCATCCCGCAGCCGCTGTCCCCGCACAGCGGGCCGACCTCACTCAAGGACCTTCTCATGCTCGAAGTCGCTTTCTCCAAGCCGGCCCCGTCCAAGACGGGGGCCGTGGCACTCCTGCTGACGGAGGAGGAGGCGCTGACGGGCGCCGCGGCGACCCTCAACGAGGCGGCGGGCGGCGCGGTGGCGCGGGCGATCGAGGTGGCCGACTTCAAGGGGCAGAAGGGCAAGACCGTGCTGCTCTTCGCGCCGATGGAGGGGCTGACGAGGCTGCTCGTCGTCGGTCTCGGCAAGCGCGCGGAGCTCACAACGTTGACGATGGAGGAGGCCGGAGGCGCCATCGCCGCCGCCCTGTCGCAGGAGCCCGCGGTGACGGTCATGGCCGATGGGCTGCCGGCGCCGGAGGTCGCGCATCTGGCGCTCGGCGCCGTGCTGCGGTCCTACCGCTTCGACCTCTACCGCACCAAGGAGAAGCCGGAGGACAAGCCGAAGCTCGCCGAGATCACTTTGCAGGCCGATGATCATGCCAAGGCTCGCGCCGCCTACGTGCCGCTCAAGGCGATCGCCGAGGGCATCTATCTCGCCCGCAACCTCGTGACCGAGCCGCCGAACGTGCTGACGCCGACGGAGATGGCCGAGCGCTGCCGGGCGCTCACCAAGCTCGGCGTCAAGGTCGAGATCATGGGTCCGAAGGAGCTTGAGAAGCTCGGCTTCGGCGCGTTGCTCGGCGTGTCGCAGGGCAGCGTTCAGGAACCCCGGATGGTGGTGATGCAGTGGAACGGCGCCGGTGGGCGGCGCATGCGCAAGCCGCTCGTCTTCGTCGGCAAGGGCGTGACCTTCGACACCGGCGGCATCAGCATCAAGCCGGCCGGCGGCATGGAGGACATGAAATGGGACATGGCCGGCGCCGGCACCGTGGTCGGGCTGATGGCCGCCCTCGCGGGACGCAAGGCGAAGGCCGATGTGGTGGGTCTGGTGGGCCTCGTCGAGAACATGCCGTCCGGGCCGATGTGGTGGGTCTGGTGGGCCTCGTCGAGAACATGCCGTCCGGCACCGCGCAGCGGCCGGGCGACGTGGTGACGAGCTACTCCGGTCAGACCATCGAGGTCCTGAACACCGACGCGGAAGGACGCCTCGTCCTCGCCGACGTGCTTTGGTACGCGCAGGAAAAGTTCGATCCGGCCTTCATGGTCAACCTCGCCACGCTGACGGGCGCCATTATCGTCGCGCTTGGCCAGGAACATGCGGGGATGTTCAGCAACGACGAGGACCTCGCCCAGAAGCTGCTCAGCGTCGGCCTTGCGACGGGCGAGAAGCTTTGGCGCATGCCGCTCGGCGAGGCCTACGACAAGGCGATCCGCTCGGACATCGCCGACATGAAGAACATCGGCGGCCGCCACGGCAGCGCGATCATCGCGGCGCAGTTCATCCAGCGCTTCGTCAACAGCAAGCCCTGGGCGCATCTCGACATCGCCGGTGTCGCCTGGTCGTCGAAGGACGCGGCCTGCGTGCCCAAAGGCGCGACGGCCTTTGGCGTGCGGCTGCTCGACCGCCTGGTGCGCGACCATTATGAGGCGTGAGCGCCGCCGCCTGACGGCCGCGCGCGTCCCACGCTGTTGACGGGCGCCGATCGCCGCAGCGGAGTGAAGACCGAGCCGAGGCTACGCCTGATCAGCATGGAAGCGCTGGGAGGTGCGGTCCCGCTGGTCGTGCCGCTGCCGGATCGCGTGGTTCCCGTGTCCTTCTCCGCCGCCGCCCGCGCCGCCGGTTTCAGGGCGGGTGCGGATGAGACGTTGCTGCTTCCAGGCGACGCGGCCTCGGGGAATGTCGAGCGAGAGGTGCTGCTGATCGGCCTCCATGACGCGGCCTCCGCCGAGGCGGCGGGCGCCCGGGCGGCGGCGGCGCTGTCGGCGCGGCGGGAGATCGCGATCGACGGGCGCGGCCTGCCGCGGGCACTCGCGGTCGCCCTGGCGCTCGGCGCGGCACTCCGCGCATGGCGCTTTCCCGACTACAGGCAGGGGCCGATCCCCGCCGAGGACGCGGCGGCCGCGATCGAGCGGATCGACCTCGTGGTCGATGACCCGGGCCATATTGGCCGCCGCTGGCGGGAAGCCATCGGCGTGGTCGAGGCCGTCGGCTTTGCCCGCAGGCAGATCGCCGAGCCCGCGAATATTCTGACGCCCCTGGTGTTCGCCGAGCGGCTGCGGTGCCTCGAGGAAGCCGGCATTCAGGTCGAGATCATTCCGGCCGGGGACTTCGCGCGGGAGGGGCTCAATCTGCTGGCGGCCGTGGGGCAGGGCTCGATCAATACACCCGCGCTCGCGCTTCTGCGCTGGCCGGGCCGGCTCGACCTGCCGCCCGTCGCATTCGTCGGCAAGGGGATGACCTTCGACACGGGCGGCATCTCGATCAAAACCGCCGACCGGATGTGGGACATGCGCGCCGACATGGCTGGGGCCGCCGTCTGCGCGGGCGCGGTGCTCGCCCTCGCGCGCCGGAAATCGCCTGCACCCGTCGTCGCCGTGCTGCCGCTCGCCGAGAACATGGTGGGTGCCGCCTCATACAGACCAGGCGACATCGTTCGCAGCCATCACGGCCTGACCGTCGAGATCGTCGACACAGATGCCGAGGGCAGGCTGATCCTGGCCGATGCGCTCTCCTTCGCCATCGCCCGTTTCAAGCCGCGTGCCGTGGTCGATCTGGCAACGCTGACCTACAGCGTCGTCGTGGCGCTCGGCCAGGAGATGGCGGGGATCTATGCGAATGACGACCTGCTGGCCGCGAGCCTCGCCGCGGCGGGTGCGGCGGCGGGCGAGCCGGTCTGGCGGCTCCCCTTCACCGACGGGCAGCGCGACCAGCTTGCCTCGGACACCGCCGACATCAAACAGTGCCTCGCAGGGCCGCTGCTGCCCGATGCCGCTCTCGCGGCCGCCTTCCTCAGCCGCTTCGTCGGAGACACGCCCTGGTCGCATCTCGACATCGGCGGCACCGATCTGTGGGAGGAGGCCGATGAGCGGCATCCCGCGGGACCGACAGGCTTCGGCGTCCGGCTGTTGGACCGGCTCATCGCCTTGCGCTACGAAGACGCGGATCGTCCCTGACAGGCAACCCGTGGCAGAGATCGGATTCTACCACCTCACCCGCACATCGACGGATCAGGCGCTGCCGCCGCTTCTGGGCCGCACCCTCGCGGCCGGCGAGCGCGCCGTGGTGCTGTGTGGCGGGGCGGAGCGCCTGGCGGCTCTCGATACTGCCCTTTGGGTATGTCCCAATCCGGACTGGCTGCCGCACGGCACGCCCGCCACGGGCCGCGCGGAGCAGCAGCCGATCTGGCTGACCGAAACCGACGAGGCCCCCAACGGCGCGCGCTACCTGTTCCTGATCGATGGCGCGTCAAGCGCACGGATGGATGCCTTCGTGCGCGTTTTCGACCTGTTCGACGGGAATGACGAGGCGGCGGTGGCGACCGCGCGCCAGCGCTGGATTGCCGCGAAGGGCGCGGGGCACCAACTCAGCTACTGGCAGCAGGGCGGCCGCGGATGGGAGCGCAAGCTATGACCAGAATAGCCAATCTCGATCACAGGGCGGTGCTTTCGGTGGAGGGCGACGACCGGGTGTCCTTCCTGCAGGGGCTCGTCTCCCAGGATATGGAGCGCGCGGCACCCGGACAGGCCCTGTGGACGGCACTGCTGACCCCGCAGGGGAAGTGGCTGGCCGAGTTCTTCGTTTTCTCGGACGGTGGGCGGTTGCTGCTGGAGGTCGAGGCGGCGCAGCGCGAGATGATCGCGACGCGGCTCACCCGCTTCCGGCTGCGTGCCCGTGTCACGATCACGCCGTCGCCGCTCGCGGTGCAGACGGCCTGGGACGGGCCGGTGCCCGAGGTGCCGTTGGGCCTCGTCGCCGCCGACCCGCGTCTGGAGACCGCCGGCTGGCGCATCCTCAGCGAGAGGCCATTGCCGACCAACGCCTCCGCCGCCGACTGGGATGCGCATCGTCTGGCACTCGGCCTCCCAGACGGCACGCGCGACCTGGAGCCGGAAAAAACCGTGTTGCTGGAAGCGGGCTTCGACGAGCTGAACGGCATCTCCTGGACCAAGGGCTGCTACATGGGACAGGAACTCACCGCGCGGACGCGCTATCGCGGGCTGGTCAAGCGCCGTCTCGTCCCGGTGGCGATCACAGGCGAAGCGCCCACGCCGGGCACGCCGGTCATGAGCGGCGGGCGCGAGGTGGGCACCATGCGCTCGGCCTCCGGCGGGCGCGGCCTCGCCGTGCTGCGGCTCGACGCGTTGCAGAGCGAGGCGCTGACCTGCGGCGCGGCCACGCTGATCCCGGCGGTACCGGGCTGGATGCGGCTGCCGCCCGCCGCCTCGACCGCCCTGGCCCAGGGCGAGGCGATCGCTCAGGATCTCTAGCGGCGCGCTATCCGCCGGTGATGTTGAGCTCCGGCGACAGCTGGTCGGCCCGCGTCGTCACGTTGTTGATCGCCGGCATGCGCGGCAGATCGTTGAGATGCGCCTCCACCGCGGCGGGCGGCTCGACGAAGATCGGGCTCCCCAGCAGTTGCTGCACCTTCGCGCGGTCGCCAGCCTGATAGGCTTTGGCCAGCAACAGCATGGTGTCGACCACCGCCTGCGACGACGCTGCTTGGCTGATGCCGATGTAGGACCGGATCGTCTGCCGTGCCTGCAGCATCTGGGCGCGCGTCAGCGAGTCCATGCTGATCCAGCGGGGACTCGAGTTGAGTTCGCCGCCGAGATAGTCGAGTGCCGCGACAGCGTCCGCGACTTCGGCCGGGTTGTTTCTGATGGTCCTGGCAAACTCAAACGCCGCCAGATTTAGCGCGCGGATATCGATGTCGCCGTTGGTGCCGAGCGCGCCGGGTGGCATGACGGCTGTACTCGGTGGCCGGTCAACATGCGCGCAGGCGGAGAGGGCGAAGGCGGTCGCGGCCAGAGCCATTGTGCAAAGTCTATTCACGGGACACCATTGTTGAGGTCGACCCATTGTTTGGTAATGCGCTCTGCCGCGTGCAAGCTCCACGGGCACCGCGCCGGCCACATCTTTTGTCGCATCGTCTTCGTAATGTCGCCGGCCGCGTCACGCGCACCGGACGTGAAGACAGAGGCGGGAATATGGTTGCGGCGAGGCGCGTCTCACGGCATCCTGCCCTTGTCGTTTTGCTGGCGCCGCCAGACGCAGTTTCACATTTTGAGTAGAGGCACGACAACAAGACGCTGGCCGCTGCAAACGGTGTTTAACGTCACCATCTAAGAGCTTGAAGACCTTGCTGTTGAATTCGGATGTGAAGAGGAAACCCCCATGCGCATTTCGAGAGACAAGCGGCTACCGGACACCATTCAACTGGCGCCCCACGAAATTCAGGCTTCGATCGATGGCCGAAAGCGAGAATTGGGAGCGCTTATTCAGGCCGCTCTGAAAGTGGGTTCCGATCTGTCGGCCCGGGAAGCCGGACGCCGCGCCTTTGCAGAACTCGTGAAAATCGATCGTGATCTGCAGCCTGTGCAGACGCTTCCCATGGCAACCACGCCCCAGGTCATCTTCTCAGCCCCGGCCAAGCGGCGTCGGATGCGCGTCGGCGCCTAGTGCTACCAGCGGCCCAGGCCCGCACCCGCGCCCCTGGGAGTTTAGATGTGAAGGGCGTGGCCCTCAACGGCGAGGGCCGCTTCCCGGACAGCCTCGCTGAGCGTCGGATGCGCGTGGCAGATGCGTGCCACGTCTTCCGCCGACGCTCCGAACTCGATCGCCGTTACAAGTTCGGCGATCAGCGTGCCGGCGTCGGGCCCGATGATCTGGGCTCCAAGTAGCCGGTCTGAGCCCTTCTCGGACATCAGCTTCACGTAGCCATCGGTATTCCCGATCGCGCGCGCCCGCGCATTGGCCGTGAAGGGGAACTTGCCGACGACGTATTCGGTGCCATCGGCCTTGAGTTCGTCCTCCGTCTTGCCGACGGTCGCGACCTCCGGCCAAGTGTAAATTACGCTCGGGATCGCTTCGTAGTTCACGTGCCCGGCCTGTCCCGCGAGAAGCTCCGCGATCGCGATGCCCTCGTCCTCGGCCTTATGGGCGAGCATCGGCCCCACGCGCACATCGCCGATCGCGTAGATGCCCGGCACGGTGGTGGCGTAGTGCTCGTCGGTCCAGACACGGCCCCGCTCGTCGCGGCCGATGCCTGCTTCCTCAAGCCCCAGCCCGTCGACATAGACGCGGCGGCCGATCGACAGCAGCACGATGTCGGCGGTCAGCGTCTCGGCCTCGCCACCGCGCGCGGGTTCCATCGTCAGCGTCACGCCCGCATCCGTCGGTTCCGCCTTCGTCACCTTGGCGCCGAGCCGGAACTTCAGCCCCTGCTTCTCCAGGATGCGCTGGAAATCCTTCGCCACGTCGAGGTCGAGCGTCGGCACGATGCGGTCGAGGAATTCGATGACGGTCACCTCGGCACCAAGTCGGCGCCAGACGCTGCCGAGTTCGAGCCCGATGACCCCCGCGCCGATCACCACGAGGTGCTTCGGCACCTCCGACAGTTCCAGAGCGCCGGTCGAGGTCACGATCCGCTTCTCGTCGACGGCAACGCCCGGAAGCGGCGTGCTTTCGCTGCCGGTCGCGATGACGATCGCCTTCGTCTCGTATTCGGTGCCGGCGACCGACACGCGGCCTGCGCCGAGGATGCGACCCTCGCCACGGAGCCATGTCACCTTGTTCTTGCGGAACAGGAACTCGACGCCCTTCGTGTTCGCCTGCACGACCTCGCGCTTGCGGGCATGCATGCGTTCGAGGTCGAGCTTCACGCCTTCGACCATCACGCCGTGAGCCGCGAAGCCGTGCCGCGCCTCGTTGAAGTTCTCCGATGACTGCAGCAGCGCCTTGGAGGGAATGCAGCCGATGTTGAGGCAGGTGCCACCCAGCGTCTCGCGCTTTTCGACGCAAGCGACGCGAAGGCCAAGCTGGGCCGCGCGAATGGCGCAGACATATCCGCCGGGGCCGGAGCCGATGACGATCAGATCGAAGGCGTCGCTCATCTCACAGTCTCCACATTCGGCCCGTCATACGCGACGCTGGCCGAGCATCCAAGACGCCCGCAGGCCGGCAGGGGCTCGCAACGCTAGTTTACAGCCCCAGGAGAAGGCGGCGGGGATCTTCGATCGCTTCCTTGACCCGGACGAGGAAGGACACGGCTTCCTTGCCGTCGATGATCCGATGATCGTAGGTGAGGGCCAAGTACATCATCGGCCGGATCTCAACCTTGCCGCCGATCGCAATCGGACGCTCCTGGATTTTGTGCATCCCGAGAATGGCCGACTGGGGCGGGTTGATGATCGGTGTTGACATCAGCGAGCCATAGACGCCGCCGTTGGTGATGCTGAATGTGCCGCCCGTCAGCTCGTCGATCTTGAGCTGCCCGTCCCGCGCGCGCTTGCCGAAATTCGCGATCGCGCCCTCGATCTGGGCGAAGCTCATCTGGTCGGCATCGCGGAGCACGGGCACGACAAGGCCGTTCGCGCCGCCGACCGCGATGCCCATGTGCACGTAGTTCTTGTAGACGATGTCCTCGCCGTCGATCTCGGCGTTGACTGCCGGGAACTCCTTCAGCCCGGCGATGCAGGCGCGCACAAAGAACGACATGAAGCCCAGGCGGACGCCATTGTTCTTCTTCTCGAAGGCGTCCTTGTACTGTGACCGGAGCGACATCGCCGCCGACATGTCCACGTCGTTGAACGTGGTCAACATGGCGGCCGTGTTCTGCGCCTCCTTCAGCCGGCTCGCGATGGTGCGGCGGAGGCGCGTCATCTTCACGCGCTCGTCGCGCGGTTCATCCGACCGGGGAGCCTTGGCGGCCGGCGCGGGTGTGGCCAGGGTCTGAGCGGGCTTGGCGAGGAAATCGAGCACATCGCCCTTGGTGATGCGGCCATCCTTCCCGCTGCCGGCGCCGATGCTGGCGGGCGGGATGCCAGCCTCCGTCATGCGCTTGCTGGCGCTCGGAAAAGCCTCGAGAGCGGCGGCGCGATCCGAGGGCGGCGTCCCGGGACGGGCGACGGGCCCATTGGCGCGGGGCGGCGGATTGACGCCCGCGTCTGGCTTCGCCGCAGGCTTGTTGGAAGGCGCGACAGCGCCCGCGCCAGTCGCGATGGCGCCGAGCACGGCGCCGACCTCGACTTCGGCGCCGTCCTGCGCATTGATCACCGACAGGGTACCACTGGCAGGCGCGTTGACCTCCACCGATACCTTGTCCGTCTCCAGCTCGAGCAGCGGTTCGTCGGCCTTCACGGCGTCGCCCTGCTGCTTCAGCCAGCGGGAGACAGTGGCGGTCGCGACGCTTTCGCCGAGCGTGGGCACGACGATGTCCGTGGTGCCGCCAGCTGACGCCGGGGCAGGCGCTTGGCTGGACGGCGTCACCGGCGCGGGCTCGGCGGCGGCAGGCGCGGCCTTGGCGGGGGCGGCCTTGGTGTCGGTCCCCTTCCTCGTCTTGGAAGCTGCAGCCCCACCGACCTCGGAGATTTCTCCCAGGACGGCGCCCACCTCGACCTCGGCGCCGTCCTTTTGCAGGATCGCGCCCAGCACGCCCGGCGCGGGCGAGTTGACCTCGACCGTCACCTTGTCGGTCTCAAGCTCCACCAGGGGCTCGTCCGCGGCGACCTGGTCGCCCTCCTGCTTGAGCCACCGGGCAATGGTGGCGGAGGTCACGCTCTCGCCAAGCGTAGGAACCTTGATCTCGGTCGGCATCGTCGCTCCTGATCGGACCTGATTGGGTCTCGTTAGGGGTATCGTTCAGACTACTGCAGGGCCGCGGCCACGAGAGCCGCCTGTTCCTGCGCGTGGATCTTGGCCGAGCCGGTCGCCGGGCTCGCCGCCTCCTCCCGCCCGACATAGCGCGGACGAGGTGACGCCGCGTCGATCGCGACCAGGACCCGCTCCAACCGGCGGTCGACAAAGGTCCAGGCACCCATATTCTCGGGTTCCTCCTGGCACCAGACGACCTCGGCGTTGCGGTAGGGCGTCAGCGCCGTACGCAGTCCCATGGCCGGGAAGGGATAGATTTGTTCGAGCCGGACCAGCGCCACATCCTTGATATCCCGGTCGCGGCGCGCCGCGAGAAGATCATAATAGACCTTGCCCGTGGAAATGACGACGCGGCGTACGTTCTCGGGCGCCACCAACTCGTCGCTTTCGCCGATTACCTTCCGGAACGTCGTGCCCGCCTCCATCTCGCTCAGCGCCGAGACCGCGAGCTTGTGACGCAGCAACGATTTCGGTGTCATGATGATCAGCGGCTTGCGGTAGTTGCGCTTCATCTGCCGGCGCAGCGCGTGGAAATAGTTGCCCGGCGTCGTGATGTTGCAGACCTGCATGTTGTTCTCGGCGCAGAGCTGCAGGTAGCGCTCCAGCCGGGCGGAGGAGTGTTCCGGGCCCTGGCCCTCATGCCCATGCGGCAGCAAAAGCGTGAGTCCGGACATGCGCAGCCACTTCGTCTCGCCGCTGGCGATGAACTGGTCGATGATGGCCTGCGCGCCATTCGCGAAGTCGCCGAACTGAGCCTCCCACAGCACCAGCGTGCGCGGGTCGGCGACACTGTAGCCGTATTCGAAGCCGAGCACGCCGACCTCGGAGAGCAGCGAATTGTAGATCTCGATCCTCGCCTGGTCGGGCCGCACGTTGTTCAGCGGGACAAATTCATTCTGATTGGTCTGGTCGACCAGCACCGCATGCCGCTGGCTGAACGTGCCGCGCTGACTGTCCTCGCCCGAAAGGCGGATGCGATGGCCATCGAGCAGCAGCGTGCCGAAGGCGAGCGCCTCACCGGTTGCCCAATCAATTCCTTCCCCACTCTCGGTCGCGACACGCTTGGCTTCGAGCTGGCGGGCGATCTTCGGGTTGAGGTCGAAGCCCTGGGGCACCTTGGCAAGCGTGAAGCCGACCTCGCGCAGCGTCTCGATTGCGACGCCCGTGGTTTCCTCCTGCCGCGTCTCGTCCTCATCGCCGCGGTTGAGGCCGGTCCATTTGCCCTCCAGCCAGTCCGCCTTGTTCGGGCGATAGGTCTTGGCGGCTTCGAAGCAACCCTCGAGCTTGGCGATGAAATTGTCCCAGACTGCCTTGGCCTCGGCCTCGCTCAGCACGCCTTCAGAAACGAGTTGCTCGGCATACTTCGTGCGCGTCGTCTTCATGGCGCCGATCGCACGATACATGATCGGCTGGGTGAAGGCGGGCTCGTCGGACTCGTTGTGGCCGTGGCGGCGGTAGCAGACGATGTCGAGCACCACGTCGCTCGCGAATTCCTGGCGAAACTCGGTCGCGAGGCGGGCGGCAAACAGCACCGCCTCGGGGTCGTCGCCGTTGACGTGCAGGATCGGCGACTGCACCGACTTCGCCACGTCCGTGCAGTAGAGGCCCGAATAGGCGTGCGCCGGCACCGTGGTGAAGCCGATCTGGTTGTTGGTGATCACGTGCAACGTGCCGCCGGTGCGGTAGCCGATGAGGTGGCTCATGGCGAGCGTCTCATAGACGATCCCCTGGCCGGCGAAGGCAGCGTCGCCATGCAGCAGAATGCCCATGACGGAATGACGGCCCTTAGTGTCGCCCGCCTCGTCCTGCCGTGCGCGGACCTTGCCGACGACGACGGGATCCACGACCTCGAGATGCGAGGGATTGGGCTGGAGGGAGAGATGGACCTTGTGGCCAGCGATCTCGATATCGGTGGAGGTGCCGAGATGATACTTCACGTCGCCCGAGCCTTGGACGTCGTCCGGCTTGCTGCTGGCGCCCCCGAACTCGCTGAAAACGGCCGTGAAGGGCTTTTTGAGGACGTTCACGAGCGTATTGAGACGGCCGCGATGGGCCATGCCCACGACCACCTCGTTGACGCCGGACGAGGCGGCTGTGCGGATCATGGTGTGGAGCGCCGGAATAGTCGATTCGCCGCCTTCCAGGCCGAAGCGCTTGGTGCCGACATAGCGCTTCTGGCAGAACACCTCGAAGGCCTCAGCCTCCGTCAGCTCCTGCAGAAGTTGCTTCTTGGTCGCGGGGTTGATCTTCTGGCGCCAAGGTGTCCCCTCGATCCGGCGCTGCAGCCAGGCTTTCTGTGCGGTATCCTGGATATGCATGAACTCGATGCCGATCGAGCCGCAGTACGTGGCCTCCAACACCTCCAGGATTTCCCGGATGGTGGCCGATTCGCGCCCGAGCAGATTGTCGATGAAGATCGGCTTGTCGTAGTCGGATGGCTCGAAGCCGTAGGTCGCGGGGTCCAGCTCAGGATGGTGACGCGGCGACTGCAGCCCCAGCGGATCGAGCTTCGCCTCCAGATGCCCGCGCACGCGATAGGCGCGGATCAACATGAGAGCGCGGATCGAGTTGATCGTATCCTCATGGGCATGCGCCGCGGCCTCAGCCTTGGGCATGGGCACGCCGGGCGCGCTGGTCGCGGGACCCGCGGCCCCATTGGAGAGCGGCGCCTTCTTCGGCGCCTGAACGGGCGTGGACGCCGGAGCGGGATGGGCGTCTGCATCGGCGTCGATGCCCCAATGCCGCGGAGCCCAGGAGGCGCCGGAGGCGTCCGTTAATACAGAGCGGGCCTCGTCGTCTAGGGCTCCGAAAAGGGCCGCGAAGCTCTGGTCCACGGAAGCCGGGTCGCGAACCCAGCGGGCATAGAGATCGGCGATGAATGCCGCATTGGCACCATTGAAGGCCGTGGCAAGAAGGTCGACGCCTGGCATGGGGGCTCCGTTATGAACAGTCCCGCCCGTTCGGGGCGGGGCCGCCGCTCTCGGCAATGGCTATAATCGGCGGCACAGACCGAAAATAGGCGGTGATCGTCAATTCGGAGACAACCCGATCAAGGTCGCTGGGTTGTCTCGGACGCATACTCACCGCCGCCTTTCAGCCTTCTTGTGTCCGATGCGCCAACATGCCTTACCCCCGCAAGGCCTTGATCATGGTGCTGCCGAGCGAGGCGGGGCTGTCCGCGACGTGAATGCCCGCCGCCAGCATCGCCTCGGTCTTCGCCGCCGCCGTGTCCCGCCCGCCGCTGATGACGGCGCCCGCGTGCCCCATGCGCCGGCCCGGCGGGGCGGTCGCTCCCGCGATGAAGCCCACGACGGGCTTCTTCGTGCCGCTCGCCTTGATGAACTCGGCGGCGACGATCTCGCTCTCGCCGCCGATCTCGCCGATCATGACGATCGCCTGCGTCTCGTCGTCCTCCAGGAACATCGCGATGACGTCCTTGAAGTCGAGGCCCTTCACCGGGTCGCCGCCGATCCCGACGCAGGTGCTCTGTCCGAGGCCCGCCGCCGTGGTCTGCGCGACCGCCTCATAGGTCAGGGTGCCGGAGCGGCTCACGATGCCGATCTTGCCCCGCCGGTGGATGTGGCCCGGCATGATGCCGATCTTGCAGGCATCGGGAGTGATGACGCCGGGGCAATTGGGGCCGACGAGGATCGACTTGCTGTCGATCAGGGCGCGCCGGACCTTCACCATGTCGAGCACCGGAATGCCTTCGGTGATGCACACGATCAGCGGCATCTCGGCGTCGATCGCCTCGAGGATCGAATCCGCCGCGAAGGGCGGCGGCACGTAGATGGCGGTCGCGGTGGCGCCCGTCTTCTCCCGCGCCTCGATCACGGTGTCGAAGACCGGCAGGTCGATGTGGATCGAGCCGCCCTTGCCCGGCGTCACGCCGCCGACGACCTTGGTGCCGTAGGCGATCGCCTGCTCGGAATGGAAGGTGCCCTGGGCGCCGGTGAAGCCCTGGGTGATGACGCGCGTGTTGCTGTCGACGAGGATGGCCATGTTATGCGGCTTCCTTAACGGCGCGGACCACTTTCTGGGCGGCATCCGCGAGATTGTCGGCCGCGATGATCGGCAGGCCGGATTTCGCCATGATCTCCTTGCCGAGGGCGACGTTCGTGCCCTCCAGCCGCACCACCAGCGGCACCGTCAGCGAAACCTCGCGGGCGGCGGCGATGACGCCCTCGGCGATCACGTCGCAGCGCATGATGCCCCCGAAGATGTTGACGAGGATGCCCTCGACGTTCGGGTCCGACAGGATGATCTTGAAGGCGGCGGTCACCCGCTCCTTGGTGGCGCCCCCGCCGACATCGAGGAAGTTCGCGGGCGAGCCGCCATAGAGCTTGATGATGTCCATGGTCGCCATCGCGAGGCCGGCGCCGTTGACCATGCAGCCGATCGTGCCGTCGAGCGCCACGTAGCTCAGGCTGTATTTGTTCGCCTCGAGCTCCTTCGGGTCTTCCTCGGCCTCGTCCCGCAGCTCCTCCAGATCCGGATGGCGGAAGAGCGCGTTGTCGTCGAAGCTCACCTTGGCATCGAGAGCGACCACATCGCCGGTTTTGGTCACCACCAGCGGGTTGATCTCGACGATCGCGCAGTCGAGGTCGATGAACGCCTTGTACATGGCCAGCACGAACTTGGTGAAGGCGCCAACCTGCTTGCCGGAGAGGCCGAGGCCGAAGGCCAGCCCGCGTGCGTGGAAGGGCGAGATGCCGGTCGCGGGATCGACCGCGACGCGCAGGATCTTCTCGGGGGAATGTTCAGCGGTCTCCTCGATCTCCATGCCGCCTTCGGTGGAGGCCATGATCAGCACGCGGGAGGTCGCGCGATCGACGAGGAACGAAAGATAGAGCTCGCGGGCGATGTCGCAGCCGGCCTCGACATAGACGCGATGGACGGTCTTGCCGGCGGGACCGGTCTGCTTGGTGACGAGGGTGTGGCCGAGCATCGCCTCGGCGGCTTCCCGGACTTCCTCGTGCGAGCGGGCGAGGCGGACGCCGCCCTTGCCATTCGGGTCATCGGCGAAGCGGCCCGCGCCGCGACCGCCGGCGTGGATCTGGGACTTCACGACGAAGATCGGCCCGGGCAGCTGCTGGGCGGCGGTGACCGCCTCTTCCGGGGTCCAGGCGACATGCCCCTCCAGAACCGCCACTCCCGCGGCCTTCAGCAACTCTTTCGCCTGGTATTCGTGGATGTTCATCGGGTCAGCCCACCAGTTGCTTTGATGCTTCGATCAGTGTGCGCACGCCGTCGCAGGACTTATCGAAGGCCGCCTGCTCGGTCTCGTTCAGCTTGATCTCGACGATGCGCTCCACGCCGCCCGCGCCGATCACGACGGGGACGCCCACATAGAGATCCTTGATACCATATTGGCCGCAGAGATAGGCGGCACAGGGCAGGACGCGCTTCTTGTCGCGGAGGTAGCTCTCCGCCATCGCGACCGCCGAGGCCGCGGGGGCGTAGAAGGCGCTGCCCTTCTCGAGCAGCTTCACGATCTCGCCGCCGCCGTTCGCAGTCCGCGTCACGATGGCGTCGATCCTCTCCTGCGTCGTCCAGCCCATAGCGATGAGGTCCGGCACAGGAATGCCGGCGACCGTCGAGTAGCGCACCAGCGGCACCATGCTGTCGCCGTGGCCACCGAGCACGAAGGCGGTTACGTCCTCGACCGAGACCTTGAACTCCTCCGCCAGGAACAGCCGGAAGCGCGAGCTATCGAGAACGCCCGCCATGCCGACGACTTTCTCGGGCGGCAGGCCTGATTTCTGCTGCATCACCCAGACCATCGCGTCGAGCGGGTTCGTGATGACGATGACGAAGGCATCCGGGCAGTTCTGCTTGATGCCCTCGGCCACCTGGGCGATCACGCCGGCATTCTTCGCGACCAGATCGTCCCGCGACATGCCCGGCATCCGGGGGAAGCCCGCGGTCACGATCACCACATCGGCGCCGGCCAGCGCGGCGTAGTCCGACCCGCCCGTCATTGTCGAGTCGAAACCGTCGACCGGGCTCGACTGCATGATGTCGAGCGCCTTGCCGGCGGCGACACCGCCGAACACGTCGAACAGCGCCACATCCCCCAGTTCCTTGAGGCCGATGAGGTGGGCGAGCGTGCCGCCGATGTTGCCAGCGCCGATGAGCGCTATCTTGTTCCGGGCCATGAGGGTCCTTCCACGGGTTTGGGGAGGCGGCGGGCTCCCATCGGAATAACCGCTACGGTCCAACCTCCGTCACCAGAGGGCAACTGGCCGCGGCCGAAGCGGTCATTCCGATGGGGACCCGGACAGGGTTAGCCAAAGCCCTGAGCAGAACCTCAGAGCCAGGAAGCGCCTGTGTGCTAGCTCAACTGCTGCAGTGCGGCAAGCTGAAGCCTGGTTAAGCGGTGCAGGCTTTTAGTTCGGGTCTGCAGTGTGGGAATCGCGGGGCGATCATCGCCCGAGCATGAACCACAGACGGAAAAGCGCCGTCTGCGCGCGGGAGTTGCGGACGAAACCCCTGACGAGGAGCGCGCGGCCACGCGAAACGAGCCCGCCGCTTAGGCCTTTCGCGATGATGGCGAGGTCGCGCCGAGCCTGAGGCGTGAGCAGAGCAGGCTGCGCGGCGAGCGCCGCCGCATTGGCCCGGAAATTGGTCATGAAGGCTTCCGGCCCCCGGCGCAGCGCGGCCGCGGCCCGCCGAGGCGCCGAAACGGGGGCACCCACGACGTTCTCGCCGTGCTGGCGGTAGAGGATGACGCCCCGGTCATCGCGGATGACCGTCCCGCCCGCCGCGCTCACCATCAGGTAGCACCACCAGTCGTGCCAGGTTTTCGGCGGCGGGGTGCTGGCGGCGACGAGCCGGGCCGCCGCACCGTTCATCACGACGGTGTTGCCCGTCGCGATATTCTGGGTGAGGCTGGCGGGGAAAGCGGCTGGCCCGTCGAGCGGCGCGGAAAGGCCGATGCGATTGAGCGTCCGGTCCACCAGAATCTGCCGGGCGCAGTAGAGGGCCGGCGTATCGTCCGGCAGGCGGCCGAGCGCGTCTGTCGCCCAGCCGAGCTTCTCCGGCAGCCACACATCGTCCTGATCGGCGAAAGCGAGAAAAGGGTGCCCGGCAGCGGCGCGGAGCAGCGTCATGAAGCTGCCGGTCACGCCGATATTGCCCGCGGGCTCCGTAACCGGTGTCAGTCGCCCCGTATGGGCCGCGCCCCAAGCGATCAGTCGCCCAACGGTACCGTCGGTCGAACCGTCATCCCGCCAATACAATACCCATGCGCCATTCGTCTGCGCCAGGAGGCTCTCCAGAAACGCATCCAGAAACGCCTCGCCGTTATAGGTCGAGAGAAGTATCGCAACCGTTGAGCCCATGGGAGCTTCCGTCTCAGCGGGAAGCGCAGTCCGCGCCGCTCACCCGGTCGGGCCGAGCAGACGGTCCACGGTGCGCCCCAGACTTTCGCGCCACGGCGGCAGGGTCACGCCGAATGTCTGAGCGAGCTTGCCGTTGTCAAGGCGCGAGTCGGCGGGGCGTTGCGCGGGCGTCGGCCAATCGACGGTCGCGATGGCCTCAACCTCCGGGGAAGGGCCGCCGTGCCGCCGCGCCTCCTCGAAAGTTGCGACTGCTAAGCCGTGCCATGACGTCTCGCCACTGCCCGTCGCATGGAAGATGCCGCCGAAACGGGGCTGCCAGCCCTCGCGCTCGATCAGCGCGATGATGTCGAGGATGGCGCCCGCGAGGTCGGCGGCGGCGGTCGGGCTGCCCACTTGGTCGGTAACCACCCGGAGCTTGGGCAGCCGTGCTCCGGCGGCGAGCATGGTGCGGACGAAGTTTTTGCCCGTGTCGGAATAGACCCAGGCGGTGCGGAGGATGATCGCGCGCCCGCCGGCGCCGAGCACACGCGCCTCGCCATCGCGCTTGGTGCGGCCATAGACACCGGTCGGGCTCGTCCCGTCCGTCTCCCGGTAGGGCGTACCCTTGGCGCCGTCGAACACGTAGTCGGTGGAGATGTGGATGAAGGGCGCCGTCGAACACGTAGTCGGTGGAGATGTGGATGAAGGGAATGCCCGCCTCGGCGCAGAGCATCGCCAGAAGCTCGGGTCCCTCCGTGTTCGCACGGATAGCGCCGGCCTCGTCGGCCTCGGCGGCATCGACCGCGGTATAGGCGGCAGCATTGACGACATAAAGCCACGGCCGTCTCGCGAAGGCAGTGCGGATCGTCTCAGGCGCATCGAAGTCGAAAGCGGGGCGGCCGAGGACCGCCACCTCAATGTCCCGCTCCGGGGCAAGACGCCCCAAGGCTTGCGCCACCTGTCCGCTGCCGCCGGTGACGAGGATGGGGCCGATGGTCATCGGGCTGGCCTCCTAATAGGTGAAGAGCGTCCCGGCTTCGCGCAGTCGCGGCAGCGCCTGATCCTTGTCCGACAGCACGACCTCGTCGGCCGCAACGGGCCAGGGCAGGGCAAGGTCGGGGTCGTTCCAGATCACCCCCGCTTCGCTCGCCTTGTTATAGTCGCCGGTGACTTTGTAGATCACCTCCGTATCCGGCACGAGCGTGCAGAAGGCGTGCAGGAAGCCGGCGGGAATCCAGAGTTGTTGCCAGTTCTCGGCCGAAAGCTCGGCGGCGACCCAACGGCCGAAGCTCGGCGAGCCGACCCTGGCATCGACCGCCACATCCCAGATTGCGCCGCGCGCGCAGCGCACGAGCTTTCCCTGAACATGCGGCGCACGTTGGCAGTGCAGGCCGCGGATCACGCCGCGCTGGCGGGACAGGCTGTGATTGTCCTGAACGAAGGCATCGCTGACCCCTGTCGCCTCCCGGAACCTCCGCGCGCTGAAGGTCTCGGAGAAGAACCCGCGACTGTCGCTGAAGCGCGGCGGGGTTATCAGCAGAACCTCGGGGATCGCGAGCGGCTCGACGTTCATCGGTCGGCTCCCTGTTCAGACATGTCCGCTCTTAGACATGACCATCGGCAAGATCGCTCAGAAAACGCCCGAGTTCCGTTTTGCCGAGCTGTTTCGCATGCGCGCGGAGCTGCTCCACGTCGATGAAGCCCTTGCGGAAGGCGACCTCCTCGGGCGAGCCGACCAGCATACCCTGGCGCGACTGGATGGTCTGCACGAAGGTTGCCGCCTGCATGAGGCTGTCGGGGGTGCCGGCATCGAGCCATGCGGCGCCCCGGCCCAGTCGCTCGACGTGCAGGGTGCCTTCCTCGAGGTAGAGCTTGTTGAGGTCGGTGATCTCAAGCTCCCCGCGCGCCGATGGCTGGATGCTGGCCGCGAGTTCACCCACCCGCTTGTCGTAGAAATAGAGCCCGGTCACGGCCCAATTCGACTGCGGCATCGCGGGCTTCTCGACGATCTCCAGCGCATGCCCAGCCTCGTCGAAGGTCACGACGCCGTAGCGCTCGGGGTCGCGCACCTGACAGGCGAAGACGGTGGCGCCCTCGGGGCGGGAGACGGCGGCACGCAGCAGCACCGACAGATGCTCGCCATGGATGAGGTTGTCGCCGAGCGCCAAGGCGCAGGCCTGACCGCCGAGCCAGTCGCGCGCAATGAGGAAGGCCTGGGCGATGCCGTCGGGCTTGGGCTGCTCGGCGAAGCTGAACTGGACGCCGAAGCGCGAGCCGTCACCGAGCAGGCGCCTGAACTGCGGCAGGTCGGCGGGGGTCGAGATGATCATGATGTCCCGGATGCCGGCGAGCATCAGCGTCGACAGCGGATAATAGACCATCGGCTTGTCGTAGACGGGCAGCAACTGCTTCGACGCGGCGAGGGTGATGGGGTGCAGCCGCGTGCCGGATCCGCCCGCGAGCAGGATACCTTTCATCATCGATCTCGATCTTCCGTAGGTTCAAGTGTCAGACGTATGCGTGAAGACAAGCCGTCAGGCGGCAGTACCGAGCCGCTGCCCCTGGTAGCGCGCGCCGCGGATCGTCTCCCACCAGTCGCGGTGGGACAAGTACCAGTCGACGGTCTTGGCGAGGCCGCGCTCGAAATCATGTTCGGCCTTCCAGCCGAGCGCCGCCTCGGAGGCGGAAGGGTCGATCTCGTAACGGAAGTCATGGCCGGGCCGGTCCGTCACGAAGCGGATGAGACGGGAGCGCGGACCCTCGGGATCGGGCATCCGGCGGTCAAGCTCGGCGCAGATCGCGTGGACGACTTCGAGGTTGCTGCGCGGCTGGCGCGCGCCGATGCAGTAGGTGTCGCCGGGCTTGCCCTGGGTCAGAACCTTGACCAGGGCAACGGCATGATCCTCGACGAACAGCCAGTCCCGCTTGTTCGACCCGTCGCCATAGACGGGGAGCGGCTTGCCCTCCAGCGCGTTCAGCAGCACGAGCGGGATGAGCTTCTCGGGGAACTGCCAGAAGCCATAATTGTTGGTGGTGTTGGAGACGAAGGCAGGGAAGCCGTAGGTGTGATGCCATGCCCGAACGAGATGGTCGGACGCCGCCTTGGACGCCGAATAGGGGCTGCGGGGATCGTAAGGCGTCGTCTCCATGAAGGGCGGGTCTTCGGCCTCCAGCGCGCCGAAGACCTCGTCCGTCGAGACATGGTGGAAGCGGAACCCGGTGCGCTTGTCGCCCGTCAGTCCGTTGTAATAGGCGCGCGCGGCCTCCAGCAGAGTGAAGGTGCCCATGATATTGGTGCGCATGAAGTCGGCTGGCCCGTCGATGGAGCGGTCGACATGGCTCTCGGCGGCGAGGTGCATCACGGCGTCGGGCTGTCGCCCCGCGAAGATCTCCTTCATCGCGGCCCCATCCGCGATGTCCGCCCGGATCAGCTCGTGCCGGTTACTGTGACGGGCGCTCTCCAGCGCGTCTTCCGACGCCGCATAGGTCATGGCATCGACGTTGATGACGCTGTGGTCGGTGTCCCGGATCAGGTGGCGGATGACCGCCGAGCCGATGAATCCACAGCCGCCCGTAATCAGAAGGCGCATCGCTGTTGTTTCCGAAGTGGTGGAGGGCGGAGCACTGACACGTTTGGGTAACGCAGGCAAGCCATTGCCTCATTCTGGCTCTAGAAGCCTGAAATAATTGTCGTTTTCGGTCGTTGATACCACAATATAGGGCGCGGGCGGGCAGTCTGGGAGCAGCGCGCCGGCATGACCGGGGCCGAGACCCGGCGCGAGCGTTGGCGCGGCTTCATTGACAGAGCGGCGGCCTCTCCTTATGCAGCGCACCTCGCCAACAGGGCCGGGGAACCGGCCCTGTTGCATTATGGACAACTCCTGCCCGGGCCGCCCCACGGTTCCGGCTATGCCAAGATCGGGCTCACGCTATGAAGGTGCGCAACTCTCTCCGTTCCGCCAAGATCCGCGACAAGAACTGTCGCGTGGTCCGTCGTCGGGGCCGCGTGTACGTGATCAACAAGAAGAACCCGCGCATGAAGGCCCGCCAGGGCTGATCGCAGCGCGCGGCTCAGTCTAATTGCCCTGGCCGGGCCAAGCGCCCGGCTCAGTCTCATTGTCCTGGCCGGGCCAAGCGCCCGGCCGAATATGATTGTCCTGGCAGGGCCAAGCGCCCGGCCGAATATGATTGTCCTGGCCGGGCCAAGCGCCCGGCTGAGGCCTACCCCTCGAACGGGTCCTTCATCAGGATGGTGTCGTCGCGCTCCGGGCTCGTCGAGAGCAGCGTCACCGGACACTCCACCAGTTCCTCGATCCGTCGCACGTATTTGATCGCCTGAGCCGGCAGTGCCGCGTAGCTGCGCGCGCCCCGCGTCGAATCCTTCCAGCCGTGCATCGACTCGTAGATCGGCTCCGCTGACGCCTGAGCCCCTTGCGCGGCCGGCAGATGCCGGACCTCCACGCCGCCGATCCGGTAGCCCGTGCAGACCTTCAGCTCCGGCAGCCCGTCCAGCACGTCGAGCTTGGTGAGCGCCAGCCCTTGGATGCCGCCCACCTTCACAGCCTGCCGCACCATCGCGGCATCGAACCAGCCGCAGCGGCGCGGCCGGCCGGTGACCGTCCCGAACTCATGCCCGCGCTCGCCCAGCAGGCGTCCGGTATCGTCGAAGAGTTCGGTGGGAAATGGGCCGGAGCCCACGCGCGTCGTATAGGCCTTGGCGATGCCGAGCACCGTGCCGACCACCCCGGGACCCACGCCCGAGCCCGAGGCCGCCGTCGCCGCGACCGTGTTGCTGCTGGTGACGAACGGATAGGTGCCATGGTCGACATCCAGCATCACCGCCTGCGCGCCTTCGAACAGGATGCGCTTGCCTGCCCGCCGGGCCTCGTCCAGCAACTCCCACACCGGCTCGGCGAAGGGCAGCAGCAGCGGCGCCAGTTCCAGCAGACGGTCGAGCAGCACCGCCTTCTCGAAGGGCGCGGCACCAAGCCCGCGCAGCAGCGTGTTGTGGTGCAGCAGAAGCTCATCGAGCTTGGCCGACAGCGTGTCGGGTTCGGCCAGATCGCAGACCCGGATGGCGCGGCGCGCGACCTTGTCTTCATAGGCGGGACCGATCCCGCGCCCGGTCGTGCCGATCTTGTTCTCGCCGCGCGCCACCTCCCGCGCGCGGTCGAGCGCGCCATGCAGCGGCAGGATCAACGGCGCGTTCTCGGCGATGCGCAGCGTCTCCGGGGTGATGGTAAGGCCTTGCGCGGTCAGCCGGGCCATTTCCGTCAGCAGCGCTTCGGGGTCGATGACGACGCCGTTGCCGATGATGCCGAGCTTGCCGCGCACGAGGCCGCTCGGGAGAAGCGAGAGCTTGTAGGTCTGGTTGCCCACCACGAGCGTATGGCCCGCATTGTGGCCGCCCTGGAAGCGCACCACGATGTCGGCGCGGCTGGCGAGCCAGTCGACGACCTTGCCCTTGCCCTCATCGCCCCACTGGGCGCCGATGATCGCAACATTCGCCATGACGGTAACTCCGGAGCCTTCGGCTGTATCTAATAACTAGGCCAACGGGACGGCGGTGCCGTCCTTCAGCACATGGGTGCAGAGGAGGCGGCGCGCCTCCGCCTCGAGCCCTGCATCAGCCTCGCCCGCGGCGCCCAGCGCGGCAACGGTCGCGAAACCATCCTGCCGGAAATCGGCTGCGATGGCATCCGCCGTGTCCAGCGGCACGTAAAGGCGCGGCCTCGGGGCGGGCCGACTGGCGGCGCCCAGGATCGCATCCGGAAAAAGCGTGAGGCCGGTCGCCGGCTCCCGCTCACCGCTGATATAGCGCCCGCCGCGGCCGAGCTCCTGCTGCTGGCCCAGCGCATAGACCGTGACGCAGGGCCCTGTGTGGTAGCGGAAGCCGCGGAATTCCACGGGATCGACGGTCAGCCGCAGCGCGGGCGCCCGGCGGCGGATGGCGGCTACGACAGCGGCGAGGCGGTCCGCCAGCATCCGCGCCTCGGGCGGCAAAGCCACCTCGGCCAGAGCGGCGAGGGCAGGGGTCGCTTCGCCCGCCGCCAGCAGCAGCCGCACGAGTATCTCGGCGATACCGCCGCCGAGTGCGGTCACGGCCGCCGCGTCCTTGCGGTCGAGCGCATGGGCGAGCGCCGCGCGCCGGTCCGCGCTCATCGGCTCGCCCTCCAGCAGCAGCGCCGCCATGGTCGGCATGGTGAGGTCGAAGCTCACATCCGTCAGGCCGACAACCGCCAGCGCTTCGGCTCCCACCAGCACGATCTCGGCGTCGGCCTCGGGCTGCTCCGAGCCGATAAGCTCGATCCCCGTCTGAGCGATCTGCCGGTCCGGCGCAAGCTGCGTGCCGCGCACGCGGAGGCAGTGCTCGGCGTAGGAGAGCCGCAGCGGACGCGGGGCGGCCGCCAGCCGCGTGTTCGCGATGCGCGCGACCTGCGGGGTTGTGTCGGCGCGCAGCCCCAGCATGCGCTGGCTGTCAGGGTCCATGAGGCGGAAGGTTTGCTCGGCCACGGCCGCGCCTGAGCCCGCGAGCAGGCTCTGCTCGAACTCCACAAGCGGCGGCCGGACCCGCTGATAGCCGTGGCCCGCGAAACATTCCATCATCGCCGCGACCGAGCGGGCCTCGATCTCCGCATCGGGCGGCAGAAGGTCGCGCAGGCCAGCGGGCAGAAGCGCCGGGTTCGGGCGCAGATCGTCGGTCACGTGGGTTCCTCTCCGGGCTTCGGCCGCCAGAGGCCGGGCGCGATGCGGCGGGGCCTATAGCACCCGGGACTCGGATGACAAAACCGCCGCCAGGACATTTAGTGCATATACGAAACGAAATGGTTGTGCTCATGCTGGCTGATGCTGTTCGGCACGCCGCAGTTCCTGCTGGTCTTTCTGCCGCTGACGCTCGCTGGCTTCCATGTGGCCGGACGCCTCTGGGGGCGCGGACCTGCGCTCGGTCTGCTGATCGGCGCGAGCCTCGTTTTCTACGGATGGGAGCATCCGGCGGACCTCCCGCTGCTGGTGGGCTCGATCGCCGGCAACTACGCGCTTGGGCGGCGCGTGGCAGACCCGCGGTGGTTCACGGCGGCAATCGTGGCAAACCTAGGCGTGCTGGGGCTGTTCAAATATGGCCATCTCATCGCCCGGACGGTGGGGCTGCCTGACCCTCAACTGGCGCTGCCGCTCGGTATAAGTTTCTTTACGTTCCAGCAGATTATGTATCTTTCCGAATGCCGCCGATTGGGGCTGCGGCCGGGCTTCTTGGGCTACGCCGCCTGTATCGCCTTCTTCGCCCATCTCATCGCCGGACCACTCGTGCGTCCAGCCGAGATCATCCCGCAGATCGTCGCCGCTCCGGCGCGCGGCATCCGGCCGGAGGCGCTGGCCGACGGGCTCATGATCGTCCTCCTCGGCCTCGCCAAGAAGCTGGTGCTGGCGGACGGCTTCGCGCCCTTCGCCGACAGGGGCTTCGATGCGGCGGCGCGAGGGAGCAGCCTGACGCTGCTGGAGGCATGGTACGCGCTGCTCGCCTTCAGCCTGCAGATCTACTTCGACTTCTCCGGCTATTCGGACATCGCGATCGGGCTCGCGCGGATGTTCAACATCCACTTTCCGTTGAACTTCAGAAGTCCATACAAAGCATTGACAATTCAGGATTTCTGGCGCCGGTGGAACATGACGCTCAGCCGTTTCCTGCGCGACTTCCTCTATATCCCCCTGGGCGGCAACCAGCGCGGCGAGCAGCGGCGGCTGCTCAACCTCATGGTCACCATGCTGCTGGGCGGCCTATGGCATGGCGCGGCATGGCGGTTCGTCCTGTGGGGCGCGTTGCATGGAGTCTACCTCGTCACGCATGAGGCCTGGATGCGGCACGCACCGCCATGGGCGCGGCTGCCGCCGATCCTCGCTCAGGCTCTGACGCTCCTGGCAGTGATGCTCGCCTGGGTACCCTTCCGGGCGCCCGACCTCGCGGCGGCCGAGGCGATGCTGCGCGGCCTATGGGGTCTTAATGGCCTCGCCGTCCCGGCGCCGCTCATCACGCTCATCCCCTGGCTCGGCCACATCGCGCGCGCCGTGCCGGTCCTGCCGGCGCTTGGGGACGGGCGGACGCTGAGCCTGCCGGAGATGACCGCCTGCCTTCTTGCCGGCTGGTTCATCGTCCTCTGCCTCCCGCACCTGCACGAGGCTTCACCCAGGATGCGCGCCTGGGGTCTGCTCGGCAGCGGCGGGTTCACGGTGCAAGCACTGTTCTTTGCCGGGGTCACGACACCATTTCTGTATTTCCGGTTCTAGCCGATGCGCGCGCTGAGCCAGGTCATCGGCCTGCTGCTCGCATCGGTCGCGCTCTATGGTTTCGTGTTTGCGGCTGTGCTGGACCGGCCGCTGAGCCTCGGCACGCTGCGCCGCACGCTGGAGGGCAAGCTCGCCTATGCGGCAGCCCTGCCGGCGCCCAAGCTCGTCATCCTCGCCGGTTCCAACGCGCTGTTCTCCCACAGCTGCCGCATCATCGGCCCCATGTTGGGGCTGCCTTGCGTCAACGGCGGCGTCGCCCTCGGCCTCGGGCTCGACTACCAGTTCGCGCTGTGGAAACCGCTGCTCCGCACTGGAGATATCGTCTATATGCCGATGGAGTTGCAGCAATATTCCACGGATCGCGCCGCTGCCCGCGCGGGGCCGGATGCCGCCATCATGCTGCGCCACGACTGGGCGACGTTGGTGGAACTCGGTCCCGCGCGCTGGCTGCCCGCTGCCTTTTCCGCGACCGCCGAAGATGCGGTCTCGAGCATTGTCGAGACGGCGGCGGTTCTGCTGCGCCCGGGGCTCGCCGCGTCCTCCTTCACGGAGACCGACGCGGCGGGGGACGGCATCGGCCATACGCGGGCGAAGGCGGTGATGAACCGCGCGTTCCTCGCGAGCCTGCATCGCCGCGATCCGAAGCCGGGCGTAATCGCGGCCGGCTACGGCAGTTTGGAGATCGGCCGGTTCCTGGCATGGACCGAGGCTCATGGGGTGCGGGCGGTCGGCGGCTGGCCCACCGAGTTCGCCGACACCGCGCCCGATCCGCGCCTCGGGCACGCGCTGGCCGCGGTCTATTCCGCTCACGGGGCGCTGTTTCTGCCGCTCCCGGATGATGGGCGCTATCCCCGCAAGGATTTCTTCGACAGCCAGGACCACCTCGTATCCGAATGTCAGGCGCGCCACTCGATTGCCGTGGGCGATGCGCTCGCGGAGCTGCTGGGCCAGATCGCGACGCGGCCCGCTTTGGCCGACGTGGCCGAGGCGCGCCGTTGCCCCTGACGAATCCGCGCCCCGCGTGATACCGACGGCCGCATGCCGGATCATCTCGATGGCCTGAACGAGCAGCAGCGCGCGGCCGTCATCGCACCCGCGCCACAACTCGTCCTCGCCGGTGCGGGGTCCGGCAAGACGGAGACGCTTGCGCGCCGCGCCATCGACCTCATCCTCCGGCAGGAGGAGCGGCCCGAGCGGCTGCTCTGCATTACCTTCACCAACCGCGCAGCAGCCGAAATGCGGGCGCGGATCGCGGCGAAACTCGGCGCTCGGGCGCCGAGCTGGGTCGGCACCTTCCATGCCTGCATGGCGCGGCTGCTGACCGAAGATGCCGGCGCCATCCCCGATCTGCCGCGCGGCTTCGCTATTCTGGATGCCGCTCGGTCGCGCGCCACGCTGGGGCAGGTCGCCGGCGTGCGCGACCCGAAGACGCTGCTGCCCCTGCACGAGGCGATGTCGCTGCTCCGCAACTACGGTCTGGAGGGTGGCCGCCGTCCGCCGCGCGTGCCGGCCTTCGCCCGCTTCGACAGCGCCGTGCTGGCTGAGGCCGTGGCGATCCTGCCCGCCTATGCGGCGGAACTGCGCCGTCTCCGGGCGCTCGACTTCGACGATCTGCTCATCCTCCCGGCGCGCGCCATGGCGGCGGATGCAGATCTCGCTCGGCGCTGGTCCGAGCGCTGGGGCGAGATCCTTGTCGACGAGTATCAGGACACGAACGCCGCGCAGCACCGGCTGCTCCGGCTGCTGGCCTCGGCGCATGGCCGGGTTTTCGCCGTCGGCGACGACAGCCAGTCGATCTACGGCTGGCGCGGCGCCGAGGTCACGCATATCCGCCGCTTCGGCGAGGATTTCCCGGCGGCGGCCGGCCCGATCAAACTCGAGACCAACTACCGGTCGACGCGCACCATTCTCGCCGCGGCGAATGCGATCGCCGCCCGCGACACGGAGGCGGTGCGCAAGACGCTGAGGCCGCCGGGTTCGGGCGATGCCGCCGGCGCCCCCATTGTGGCGCGCGGGTGGCAGACGGCCGAGGAGGAGGGCCGTGCGGTGGTCGCCTGGGTGCAGGGGCTGCGAGCGCGCGGGCCTGATCTGCCGCTGCGGGCGTTTGCCGTGCTGGTGCGCGCGGGCTTCGTCGCCGAGCCGATCATTGACGCCGTGCGCGAGGCAGGGCTCGCGGTCCAGCTCGTGAGCGAGCGCGAGGCCGAGCCCCCGCGCGAGGTACTGGGCGTCATCGCATGGCTAAGGTTGGCGCTCAGCCGCCACCCTGAGGGCGAGCACGGAGAGGTTTGGGATGCCGCGGCGGATGACGCCTTCCGCCGCACCTGCGCGATGCCGAGACGGGCGATCGGCGGGCAGGCTTTCGCCCGGCTTCGCCAGCATGCGACCGAGGTCGGTGCGCCGCTCGCCGCCTGCGTGCATGGGGCGCCTCTCGATGCCGCCGAGAAGCGCGAGTTCGCGAGCGTGCTGGAGACGGCGCGCCGGATCGGGGTCAGGGTCGGCGAGCGCGGCATGAAGCCCGCGGCGGCGCTGCGTCTGGCGGCGGCGGAGAGCGGGCTCGCTGAGGCGCTCGACCAAGGCGCCGCTGCACGACGCGCCTGGGCGACGCTGCTGGCGCGGGCCGACCGGGCCGGGACCGTCCAAGACTTCGCGGAGGCCGCGGCACTTGGCGCGCTCGACGCCGAGCCCGAGGGGCCGGACAGCGTTCAGGTGATGACGCTGCATCGCGCCAAGGGCCTGGAGTTCGACCATGTCTTCATGGCCGGGCTGGAGGAGGGCGTATTCCCGAGCCGCCGCGCCGAGGCGGAGGGCTCGCTGCCCGAGGAGCGGCGGCTGTTCTATGTCGGCCTGACGCGCGCGCGTCACAGCCTGCGCCTGAGTTGGGTGCGGCGGCGGCGGCAATGGGCGAGCGAGCCGTCCCGCTTCATCAGCGAGATCCCGGAAAATCTCGTAGAAGGTTCGCCGCCCGTAGCGTCGCCTCGCGCTTCCGGCTCGCCCAGGAAAGCCGCGGGCGCGGCGCGGCCGAACCCCGCGGCGAGGAAGCCCGTGAAGCCGCCCACCGAGGAGGAGGCGGCGCGGCTGGTCGCGGCCTTCAAGGCGAGACGTCGCGTTCTCAACGCGCCGGGCAAATAGCCGGGCGTTGCGCCATCAGGCGTGCAGCGCCGGCAGATCGATCCAGGACAGGTGCCCACCCTTGCCTGCTCCGGTATCCACGAAGATGGCGCGCCCGCCGCTGCGCGCGCGCTGCTCCAGCGGCCGTCCGTCCTGGCTGCGCCGGTCGTGCCCGACATAGACCGTGATCCCTGACGGGATGCGGTTGACCCAGCGCAGGCTGCGCTCCGGGAAGCCGTCTTCCTGTGTGTGTCCGGTCGGCTCCCCGAACAGCGCGCGGGCGCTGATGCCCAGCGCGCGCCCGATCGGCGCCGGCGCCGGCGGACCCTTGAGCATGTCGGTATGGAAGCCCGCGTGGACGAAGAGCCGGTGGCCGCTGCGGGCCCAAAGCGGCGCGCGCTCGACCTCCGCCAGAACCCGCGCCTGCAGCGGTTCATCGAGTTGGTGCAGCGTTGCCGCGAGTTGCGCGTTCGACCGTACGTTCTGGCCCAGCAGCAGCCGCGCGAGCTTGAGGTCGTGGTTGCCGAGAAGGAACAGCCCGCGGCCCTGGTCGATCACGTCGAACATGATCCGCAGCACCCCCGCGCTATCCGGGCCGTAGTCGACGAGGTCGCCCAGCTGCACCAGGAAGCGATCGGTGTCCGCGGCGTAGGCGAAGGCGGTGGCGTCCCCGTGGACGTCGCCCACGACCCGCAGCGGTCGGTCGCTCGGCACGATGCGAACCTCTTGCGTCATCACGGTTCCTTACATGGCATGGGAACCCGGCCTTGGAAATTCGTCCTCCCGGCGGCGCGGCAAGGCCCGGTGCCGGGGTCTGGTAGCGCAACCGCAAACACCCTACTTCTGCGGCACCGGCGGTGGCCGGACCAATTTCAGCACGCACAGGAGAGAAACGTGGAATATCGGCAGCTCGGCCGCTCCGGCCTCAAGATCTCCGTCCTCACCTTCGGCACCATGACCTTTGGCGGAGAGACCGTTTTCGCGAAGACCGGCTCGACGGACGTGACCGGCGCCCAGCGCCAGCTCGATCTCTGCCTCGACGCCGGGATCAACATCGTCGACACGGCTAACATCTACTCCAAGGGGCGGTCGGAGGAGATCCTGGGCGAGGCCATGGAGGGTCGCCGCCATAGGCTGCTCGTTGCGACCAAGGCGCGTTTTCCGATGGGTGAGGGGCCGAACGACCAGGGCCTGTCCCGTCACCACCTCATTGCCGAGTGCGAGGCGAGCCTGCGCCGCCTGCGCGTCGATCACATCGACCTCTACCAGCTCCATGAATGGGACGGCCTCACGCCCCTCGAGGAGACGATGGAGGCGCTCGACACGCTCGTGCGGTCGGGCAAGGTTCGCTACGTCGGCGCCTCGAACTTCTCCGGCTGGCATCTAATGAAAGCCATGGAGACCGCGCGCTCCCACAACTTCGTGCCGCTGGTGAGCCAGCAGATCTACTACTCCCTCCAGGCCCGCGACGCGGAATACGAGCTGGTGCCGATCGCGCTCGACCAGGGCCTCGGGATCATGGTTTGGAGTCCTCTCGCCGGTGGCCTTCTGTCGGGCAAGTATCGCCGCGGGAGGGACGCGCCCGAGGGCACGCGCCACTTCAACAACTGGGGCGAGCCGCCGATCCATGACGAGGGCAAGCTCTACGACACGATCGAGGCGCTCGTAGCGATCGCCGAGACGCGCGGCGTATCAGCGGCGGAGGTGGCGCTTGCCTGGCTGCTCGGGCGGCCCGGCATCACCTCGCTCGTCATCGGCGCACGCACCGAGGCGCAGTTGACCGCCAACCTCCGGGCGGCCGATCTCAAGCTCACGCCGGAGGAGACCGCTCGCCTCGACGATGTCAGTCTGCAGCCGCTGCTCTATCCGTATTGGCATCAGGCGAATACAGCGGCGGGTCGCCTCGGTGCAGCCGACCTCAGCCTCATGGCGCCGCATCTGAAGCGGAAGGCGGCGCGCGCCTGACATAAGGGCGCTAGGCCGGGACGGCGCATTGACAGTCATCGACCGAACGGCCAAGGGCTGAGGTGGGGAGGCTAGCGTCGCCGTCCTGCGGAAGAATGACCGCGCTGCGCAATGTCCCGACTGACGCCATGGGTGACTCTCGCTGACGTGTCTCTATCTCTGGCCATCAAGGAAAGTCCTGACGCCGCGACTTGGGCCGGGTTTTCCGTCGGCATGCTGAACCCCGCCCCGTGCCGCTGAGCTTCCTCTCCGGCGGCGGCGAGATGGGGGCGCGAATCCGCGCCTATGATTGGACGGCAACCAGCCTGGGGCCGCCTGGCACTTGGCCCGTCTCGTTGCGCGTGGCGCTCGGGATCTGCCTCGGCTCCAGCCTGCCTACCTGCGTCTATTGGGGGCCCGAGCTGCGTCTGCTCTACAACGACGCCTGGGCGCCGATCCCGGCTGACAAGCACCCCTGGGCCCTGGGACGCCCGGCCCGTGAGGTCTGGGACGACATCTGGGACGTCATCGGCCCCCAATTCGAGGAAGTGCAGAAAACCGGCGCCGGGTTCTCGACCTTCGACCAGCAGTTGCTCCTGCGGCGGATCGGTCGGATCGACGAGACATATTGGAACTACAGCCTCACCGCGATCCGCGACGAGACGGGCGCGGTCGTGGGCGTCTTCAACCAGGGGAACGAGACCACCGGCCGCGTCCTCGGTGAGCGGCGGGCGGATTTTCTGCTGGCACTCAGCGACCAGCTTCGCACCCGCGACGACGCGCGCGAGGTGGTCCTGGCCGCCGTTCGCGCGCTCGGCCGCCATCTTGGCGTCAGCCGCGTCGGCTACGCCACGGTGCGGCCCGACAACGAAACCGTCGTGCTCGACAGTGGCCATGCCGATGGCGTGCCCGATCTGCGCGGCGAGTTTCCGATCGAGGCGTTCGGCGCGGCCAATATCCGCGGCCTGCGCGCCGGCCGCACGTCGGTTTTCACTGATGTCCGTGAGGCCGCAGACATGGACGGCAGTGCCTTCGGGCCGGCCGCCATCCGGGCGCTGCTGGCGGTGCCGCTCGTCCGCGACGGGCGACTCGCCGCCGTGCTCTACCTCAACCACCGCGAACCGCGCCGCTGGACGCCCTATGACGTGGGCCTCGCCGAGGAGGTGGCCGCGCGGATCCGCGATGCCGTCGCGCGCGCCCAGGCCGAGGGATCGTTGCGCGAGGAACGGCGCGCGCTCGAGATCCTCAACCGGATCGGCATCACGCTCGCCGGGGAACTCGACATCGAGCGTCTGATCCAGACCTTCCTGGAAGCGGCGGCACAGGTCACCGGCGCTGCCTATGCGGCCTATTTCGAGCTTGATCACGAAGCTTCGGCCAATGGCGATGTCTGGCGTCTAGCGGAACTCGTCGGCGGTCCCTTGGAAGCGTTCACGCGCTTCGGCATGCCGCGGCAGACGCGGCTGTTCGCGCCGACCTTCCGGGCGGAGGGCGTGGTCCGCAGCGACGACGTGTCGCGCGATCCGCGCTATGGCAGCCACGGCGGCATGCCGGCGGGCCATATGCCGGTGCGCAGCTATCTCGCTGTGGCGGTCGTCTCGCGCTCCGGGGAACGTCTCGGTGCGCTCCTGTTCGGCCACCCCCAGCCCGGGGTTTTCGGTCTGCGGGAAGAACGGCTGGTCGTGGGCCTCGCCGGGCAGGCCGCCATCGCCATCGACAATGCGCGCCTGTTCCGGGAATCGCAGGCCGAGATCGCCGACCGCCGCCGTGCGGAACAGGCGCTGCGCGAGCTCAACGATACGCTCGAGGAGCGGATAGCCGAGCGCACGCAGGAGCTGATGCAGACTGAGGAGCAGCTGCGCCAGTCTCAGAAGATGGAGGCGGTCGGTCAGCTGACCGGCGGCTTGGCACACGATTTCAACAATCTTCTCACGGGCATCACCGGCAGCCTGGAACTGCTGGAGACGCGGCTGCAGCAGGGCCGCCTCAAGGACCTCGAGCGCTACATCAACGCGGCCCAGGGTGCCGCGCGCCGGGCGGCTGCCTTGACGCATCGACTGCTCGCCTTCTCGCGCCGTCAGTCGCTAGACCCGAGGCCGACCGATGTGAACCGCCTCGTCACCGGCATGGAGGAACTCATCCGCCGCACGATGGGACCCGCCATCAAGGTCGAGATGGTCGGCATGATGGGGGTGTGGAACACGCTCGTCGACCCGAACCAGCTTGAGAACGCGCTGCTTAACCTCTGCATCAATGCCCGCGACGCCATGCCGCATGGCGGAAGGCTCATTATCGAGACGGCGAACAAGTGGCTCGACGACCGCGCTGCCCGGCAGCGGGACCTGGAGCCCGGGCAGTTCGTGTCCCTCTGCGTTAGCGACAACGGCACCGGGATGGCGCCCGAAGTGATGCGCCGCGCCTTCGATCCTTTCTTCACGACGAAGCCGATCGGGCAGGGGACCGGCCTCGGTCTCTCCATGATCTACGGCTTCGCTCAGCAGTCGGGCGGTCAGGTGCGGATTTATTCCGAGGAAGGGCAGGGCACGATGGTCTGCATCTACCTGCCTCGCCACCATGGCGCCGCCGAGGAGAAGCCGCTCGAAGACGCGGCGGTTCAGCCGCTACGGGCGGAGCAGGGCGAGACGGTACTGATCGTCGACGACGAGCCGACGGTGCGGATGCTAGTCGCCGACGTCCTGGAAGAATTCGGCTACCACGCGATCGAGGCGAGCGATGGGGCGAACGGGCTGCGCATCATGCAGTCGGACGCTCGGATCGACCTGCTGGTGACCGACGTGGGCCTGCCGGGCGGCATGAACGGACGGCAGATGGCGGATGCAGGCCGCGTGGGGCGACCCGATCTGAAAGTGCTGTTCATCACGGGCTACGCCGAGAACGCGGTCATCAGCCACGGTCATCTGGAACCCGGCATGCACCTGCTGACCAAGCCCTTCACCATGGACATGCTGGCCTCGCGCATCCGGGATCTGATCGGACGGAACTGACGCCGCGGTTGCGGCGCTGACGTTGCGCGTATCGGCCGAGTGCCTATCTCCCCGCGAAGCCCCGAAACCAGGGCCCTCAGGGAGCATGCGCCATGTCGTACTACCGGAACACGCGGCCTCAGCTGAACCGCGGCCAGTTCATATCGGGCAACTCGCCACTCACCTACGGCGCCATCATAGGCACGCTCGAGGTAAGCACCGAGCGGCCCATTCAAGGCCGAAACGGCGATCATCTGCAATTCTATCTGAAGACGCAGGACAACCGATACTATCAGGCGGACGTGAACACGCGGTCCCGCGACGGCTCCGACATCGGTGTCTACATCGCCGAGGAGCCGCTGCCACCGGCGACCGATGCGACGCCCACCAATCCCTTCGGGCCGGAGCATCTCGGCTTCGACGGCCATGCTCTGCTCAGCTACCGGAAGATCGGGCTGACGGATCAGGATTTCGTCGCGTTGGATTACACCCGGATCGAAGGCCAGTTGGAGGCCGATCTAGGCGCAGCGCGCTTCGTGATGGCGTATGGCATGGCCTTCGATGACGGCGGCCCCAACGGAAAAGGTATCCACGAGGTGCATTTCAACCCTTCGGCTCCGGGCGCTCCGGACCAGGACGGCGCGCTCGCCCTCTACACCCTCGACGCGCAGACGATGGCGCCGAAGCGGGTCTGGTATTTCTTCAAGTTCCGGGACGACAACATCCCCTGAGGCAAGACGCGCAGTCGTGTGGAAGTTGACGATGGACCCGACGCTTTTCTTGACACTCGACCCGTTATCGCTAACATCCGATTGAACCCGCACAAAACGGGCCGCGCTGCCAAGCATTGGGGAAACGTTTGAAGCTGTTCGATCTCACCGATCGTATCGCGCTCGTCACCGGGTCCAGCAAGGGCATCGGCTTTGCCATGGCCCAGGCCCTCGCCGCGGCGGGGGCGACCATCGTGCTCAACGGGCGCGATCGCGGAAGCCTCGAGCGCGCGAAGCATATGCTGACCGAGGGCAATAACGTCTCGGCCCATATCGCCGCATTCGACGTGACGGATGCTGAAGCCGTCACCGCCGGCATTGCGGGGATCGAGCGCGACATCGGCCCCATCGAGATCCTCTTCAACAACGCGGGGATGCAGCACCGGACGCCGCTGCAGGATTTTCCGCTGGAGGCGTGGCACCGGATCACCGCCGTCAACCTCGACAGCGTCTTCTTCGTGGGGCAGGCGGTCGCCCGCCACATGATCCCCCGTGGCCACGGCAAGATCGTCAACATCTGCTCGGTCCAGAGCGAACTCGGCCGGCCGGGGATCGCGCCCTATAGCGCCACGAAGGGTGCGGTAAAGATGCTCACCAAGGGCATGGCGATCGATTGGGGACGCCACGGGCTGCAGGTCAACGGCCTCGGTCCCGGATACTTCAAGACTGAACTCAACCAGGCGCTGGTGGACGATCCGGCGTTTTCGTCCTGGCTCGCCAACCGCACCCCCACCGGTCGCTGGGGCGAAGTCGACGAACTCGCGGGGGCGGCGATTTTCCTCGCGTCCGACGCATCGAGCTTCATCAACGGTCATATCCTTTACGTCGACGGCGGCATCACCTCCAGCCTCTGACCGCGCCGTGGAGTCTTCACCGATTGGCACGAAGGTTTCGGTTCTTTTCTAAAAGGAACGACTGAGCTTGCTTCACGACAAAATGGGACCAACCCAGAGAGGAAGCGATGGCGGGGGAGGGCGTTCTTCGGTTTGATGGCGTTGTCAAGTCATTCGGCGGCACGCGCGCGCTGAAGGGCGTGAGCTTCGAGGTGGCGCGCGGCGACGTGGTCGCGCTGCTCGGCGAGAACGGCGCCGGCAAGTCGACGCTCATCAAGGTGCTCGGCGGCATCGTGCGCGCCGACGAAGGCACGGTCTCGATCGGCGGCGTTGTCTATCGCCACCGGGTGCAGACCCAGGGCACGCAGCATCGCGTCGCCTTCATCCACCAGGATCTCGGTCTCATCGAATGGATGACTGTCGCCGAGAATATGAGCCTCGCCGAGGGCTACGCCGCACGCCCCAGCCTGTTCGGCGCCATCGACTGGCGGCGCACCGAACGGCGGGCGGCGGAAGCGCTGGCGCGGATCGGTTGCGACATCGACCCAAGCCTGCGCGTGCAAAGCCTTAGCCGCACCGAGAAGTCGCTCGTCGCTATCGCCCGCGCGCTGGTCGTGGACTGCGACTTCCTCGTGCTGGACGAGCCGACGGCGAGCCTGCCCGCGAATGAGGTCGAGCGTCTGTTCGCCGCCATCCGCCGGCTGAAGGCACGCGGCGTCGGCATGATCTACGTCTCGCACCGCCTCGACGAGATCTTCCGTATCGCCGACCGCGTGGTGGTCATGCGCGACGGCGCCTTGGTCGGTGAGAAGCCGGTGGCGGAGACAACGCCCGAGGAACTGGTCGCGCTCATCGTCGGCCGCTCCAACCTCGACATGTTCCGCAAGGCGCCGCTGCGGCCCGGCCCCGTGCGCCTCAGCCTGCGCGGGCTGACGACGCCCAATGCCGGTCCCGTGGACTTCGATCTCCGCCAGGGCGAGTTGCTCGGTCTCGTCGGATTACGTGGAGCGGGACAGGAGGAGGTCGGACGCGCCCTGTTCGGCACCGTCCCGCACAAGGGCATCGTCACACTCGATGGCAAGACGCCGAACCTCGCCTCCGAGCGCACGGCGCTGGCCGCCGGCATCGGCCTCATGGCGCGCGACCGCGCCGAGGAATCGATCGCGCCCAGCCTGAGCATCAGGGAGAACGCATTTCTCAATCCGGGCGCGTCGGGGCGCGGGCTGTTCCAGCCGCTATCGCCACGGGCGGAGGCCGTTCGGGCACGCGCGCTCGGCGCTTCGGTCGGTCTGCAACCGAACGAGCCGGACCTTGCCATCGAAAGCCTCTCGGGCGGCAACCAGCAGAAGGTCGTGGTCGGCCGGTGGCTCGCGACGGGGCGGCGGCTGCTGATCGCGGAAGATCCCACGGCCGGGGTCGATGTCGGCGCGAAGGCCGAGATCTACCGCCTGATTGCCCGCGCGCTGGAGGCGGGGCTCGGGGTCGTCATCGTCTCCACGGACTTCGAGGAGATCGCCCATGTCTGCCACCGCGCGCTTGTCTTCAACCGCGGGCGGATCATCGCGGAACTCACAGGCGACGACCTGACGACGGAAGCCGTCATCACCGCCGCCTCCGCCTCCGAAGCCGCATAGGAACAGACAAAGATGGCGATCAACTCGGTCCGGTCTGACGCGCTGGAGCCTACCCGAAATGAGCTGGCGCGCGCGACGCCACGGGAGCGCGTGGTGCGGCTGCTGCCGGTCTATGGGCTGCCGATTCTGATGGTGCTGCTCATCATCCTGTTCTCGATCCTGCTGCCCGACACGTTTCCGACCTTGCTCGATCTGCGCTCGATCATTGCCGACAAGGCGATCATCGCCATGCTGTCGCTTGCCGCCATGATCCCGATGGTGTCGGGAAAGATCGACCTCACCGTCGGCTACGGCATCGTGCTCTGGCACATCCTCGCCATCAGCCTGCAGGTGAATTTCGGCGTGCCCTGGCCGGTCGCCGTGCTCGTGGTCATCGCGCTTTCGGCGCTCGTGGGTCTGCTCAATGGCATCCTTGTCGAAGTCGCGCGGATCGACAGCTTCATCGCGACGCTCGGCACCGGCACCGTGCTCTATGCGATCGCTCTTTGGCACACCGGGGGCCAGCAGGTCGTGGGCGTGCTGCCGAACGGGTTCCTGGCGCTGAACGCGACGCACATCGCCGGGCTGCCGATCACTGGCTTCTATGTCCTCGCACTCGCCTTCCTGCTCTGGTTCGTGCTCGAGCATTTGCCCATCGGCCGCTACCTCTACGCCATCGGCGCCAACCCGAAATCCGCGGCGCTCAACGGCATTCCTGTGCAGCGCTACACGATCGCGGCCTTCATCGCCTCGGGCGCGCTGACGGGCATCGCGGGCGTGCTGCTGGCCTCGAAACTCCGCATCGGGCAGGCGAGCGTCGGGCTCGAATATCTTCTGCCTGCGCTGGTCGGCGCCTTTTTAGGCTCGACCACGATCAAGCCGGGCCGCGTGAATGTCTGGGGCACGATGGTCGGGATCGCGATCCTGGCCATCGGCATCGCCGGCATCCAGCAGTTTGGCGGCTCGTTCTGGGTGGAGCCGATGTTCAACGGCGTCACCCTGCTCATCGCCATTGGCATCGCGGGCTATGCGCAGCGCCGGCGCGGAGCGTCCATGCTGAAGCCCAAAGCGTCCCAATAACAAAATCCAAACGGGAGACGACGTTGATGAAAACGAGACTGAAGCTGTTCGCCTGCGCCGCGATCGCGACGGCCCTGACGGTCGGCCATGCGCGGGCCGACCAGATGTCGGACGCGAAGGCGTTCCTCGCGAAATACGCCCAGCATGTGACGACCTGGGATGGTCCGACGACCGGACCCAAGGCGGTGGAGGGCAAGACGATCGTGGTGCTCGCGGGCGACCTCAAGAACGGCGGCATTCTCGGCGTCACCGACGGCTTCAAGGAGGCGGCCAAGGTCGTCGGCTGGAAGGTCCGCGTGATCGACGGCGCGGGCACCGTCTCGGGCCGCACCTCGGCATTCAGCCAGGCGCTGGCCCTGAAGCCGGACGGCATCGTCATCGAGGGCTTCGACCCGATCGAACAGCGCCCGGGGCTGCAGGCGGCGCAAAGCGCCGGTATCCCGATCGTCGCCTGGCACGCGGGCGCGGCAGTCGGCCCCATCGCGGGTACTGCGGTCCACGTCAACGTCACGACCGACCCGATGCTGGTCTCGAAGGCCGCCGCGTTTTGGGCCTATGTCGATGCGGGCGGCCATCCGGCAGTCGTCATCTTCACTGACAGCCAATATTCTATCGCCGTCGCCAAGGCGCAGGAGATGAAGAAGGACATCCTGGCCTTGGGCGGCAAGGTGCTCGCCTATGAGAACACGCCGATCGCGGACACCTCCAGCCGGATGCCGCAGTTGACGACCTCGCTGCTCGAGAAGTTCGGCTCGAAGTGGACAGATTCGCTGGCGATCAACGACATCTACTATGACTTCATGGGGCCTTCGCTGGAGGATGCCGGCATTTCCGGCACGGGCAATCCCAAGGCGGTTGCTGCCGGAGACGGTTCGAAATCGGCCTACGAGCGTATCCGTGCCGGGCAGTATCAGGCGGTGACGGTCGCGGAGCCGCTCAACCTGCAGGGATGGCAACTGGTGGATGAGATGAACCGTGCATTCGCGGGGCAACCGTGGTCCGGCTATGTCTCGCCTTTCCATATCGTGACGAAGGCCAACATCGCCTTCGACGGCGGCCCGCAGAACACCTTCGACCCGGATAACGGCTACCGCGATCATTACAAGGCGATCTGGGGCGTGAAGTAGACAGCTGGATCGGATGGGAGTTTTTGCTTCGTTCGCCAAAAGAAGCGCTGCTGCCGAAAGCTCCCATCAACTTCGACGCGACGACAAGGACCACGGCATGACCTATGAGGTACTCGACCCGCGCTTCAGGCGGCTGATCATCTCGCATGCGAAGCTCGAGAAGCTCTACACCGGCACGCGCTGGGCCGAGGGACCCGTCTATGTTCCGGCGGCGAAAAGCCTGCTGTGGTCGGACATCCCGCGCGACAGCCTGATGCGTTTCGACGAAACCGACGGCTCGGTTAGCGTCTTCGAGCATCCCTGCGGCCATCACAACGGCCACACGCTCGACGATCTCGGCCGCGTCATCGCCTGCGAGCACAGCGGGCGGCGCATCTCGCGGCTTGAGCATGACGGGCGCTGGATCACGCTCGCCGACCGGTTCGAGGGCAAGCGCTTCAACTCGCCGAACGACGCCGTCGTGAAGCGCGACGGCACGATCTGGTTCACCGATCCCACCTACGGCATCGACAGCCATTACGAAGGCCATGCGGCGCAATCCGAGATCGGCGCCTCCTACGTCTATCGTCTCGATCCGGCGACGGGTGAGGTCGCCGCGGTCGTGACCGACATGGTCAGGCCCAACGGACTTGCGTTCTCACCGGACGAGAGCCTGCTCCACGTCGCCGATACCGGCGTGAGCCACGTGCCGACGCATCCGCGCCAGATCGTGACCTATGCGGTGCAGCCCGATGGGCGCACCGTCCGGCCGCACGGCGTCTTCGCAACGCTGGAGAGCGGCGTCTATGACGGCTTCCGCGTCGATCGGGAGGGCAATGTCTGGACCTCGGCGGGCGACGGCGTGACAATCTACGCGCCGGACGGGAGCCCGATCGGCCGCATCCCGATCGGTGAGAGCGTCTCCAACCTCACCTTCGGCGGACCGAAGCGCAACCGCCTCTACATCACCGCGCAAACCTCGCTTTACGCGATCTATGTCAACGCCCATCCCTACGGCTGGTGACAGTTCATCGCCAGATGATGGGCTGACGCAGGCGCCCGCGCAGGCGGCGGCTCAGCCTGCGCATCAGCCGGCGCCGAAAATGACGGATGTGGCGCGGCGCGCCGGTGTCTCGGCCATGACGGTCTCGCGCGCGCTGAAGTCCGACGGGGCCGTGTCGCCCAAGACCCGTCAGCGGATTCTGAAGGCGGTCGAGGAACTCGGCTACGTGCTCGACCAGACGGCGGGCACGCTCTCGTCCAAGCGCTCCAGCTTTGTCGCCGCGCTGATCCCGTCTCTCAACAACTCGAACTTCTCCGATACCGCACGCGGGATGGAACGCGCGCTGGAGGCGAGCGGGTTGCAGCTTCTGCTCGGCGCCACCGACTACACGCTGGAGAAGGAGGAGCGGCTGATCGAGGCGATGCTGCGCCGCCGGCCGGAGGGCGTGGTCGTGACAGGCGGCCGACACACGCCCAAGGCGCGGCGGTTGCTGCAAAGCGCGGGCGTGCCCGTGATCGAAACCTGGGATCTGCCCACGGGTCCGATCGAGCATGTCGTCGGCTTCTCCAACGCCGATGCGGTCCACGCGCTGGTGGTCCGGCTGCATCTGCGCGGCTATCGGCGCATCGGCTTCATCGGCGGCACCAGCATGCGGGATACGCGCGGCGCTGACCGGCGGTTCGGCTATGTGCGGGCGGTCGAGGCGCTGGGCTTGCCGCCCGGGCGCATCGTCTCCTTCGGGCAGCCGCCGATCAGCATGGAGCAGGGCGGAGAGGCCATGGCGCAGATGATGGCGGAATGGCCGGACGTGGACGCAGTCGTCTGCGTCTCCGACCTCTCGGCATTCGGCGCGCTGATGGAGTGCCATCGCCGCGGCTGGGCGGTTCCGGGCAGGATCGCGATCGCGGGCTTCGGGGATTTCGAGGTGGCGCGCTGCTGCCATCCCCGCATCACCACGGTGTCGGTCGAGCCTGTCGAGATCGGCATGGCAGCGGGCACATTGCTGTGGCGCTCGATCGAGGAAGCGCGCGCCGGCCGGCGTCTCGCACCGGAATCGAGGGTCGTCCCCTATCGCATCCTCGAGCGCGAGACGACATAAGTCGCTCACCTGACGAAAGTGCCCAGCGCTTGCCCCAGACTCGCTATCCGCTCTCGGACCACTTCGACGGCGAGACGTTCTTCAACCCCCCGAGCCTTCTCCCGGCCCAAGCGCCGGAACTGGCAGCACCGCCGTCGGGCGAGAGCCCTCCCGGCGGAAGCAGCCGTGCGCGCGGGAGCAGCCGCAGCCGCGGACTGGCGCTCCTCCGCTGGCGTTTCGGCGGCGAGCGGCACGTCTGGCCGCCCCAGCCGCCGGACCCGGCACCAACGGGCGACCCGCACCGGCCGCCGTCCGGCAGCGAGGTGTCCGCGACCTTCATCGGGCACAGCACCTTCCTGCTGCGTTTCGCGGGGCTCACCATCCTGACCGACCCCATCTTCTCGGAACGCTGTTCGCCGGTCTCCTGGGCGGGGCCGAAGCGGGCGCGACCGCCCGGCCGGCTCCTTGCCGACCTGCCGAAGATCGACCTGCTACTGGTCTCGCACAACCACTACGACCACATGGACCTGCCGAGCCTCCGCGCGATCCGCCGTCGCGACAACCCGATAGTCGTGACGCCGCTCGCCAATGCCCGGCACCTCGCCAAGGCCGGGTTCGATGCGGCCGAACCCGGGCGCGTAACCGAACTCGACTGGTGGCAGGAGACGGTTATTACGGGTGGCTTGCGCGTGACCGCGACGCCGGCACGGCACTTCTCCGCCCGCACGCTTTGGGACAGGAGACGCTGCCTGTGGTCCGGCTTCATGCTGGAGGCGGGGGCGCGGCGCGTGTTCTTCGCCGGTGACTCGGGCGCGGGGCGCCATTGGGCCGAGATCGGGCGAAGGCTCGGTGCCCCCGACCTCGCCTTGCTCCCGATCGGCGCGTACGAGCCGCGCAGCATCATGGCGTCGGTGCATGTGAACCCGCACGAGGCGGTGGCGGCGCATCGGGCACTTGGCGCGCGCCGCTCGGTCGGCATGCATTTCGGCACCTTCCAGCTGACGGACGAGCCGATCGACGAGCCCGAGGCGGCGCTCGCCCGCGCCCGGTCCGAGGCGGGTCTCGACGCGGATGACTTCACGACCCTGAGCTTCGGCGAGACGCGGCTCTTCCCGCTATAGCGGCACGGTGGCTGGCGGGGCGGCCACGGCTGAGGCAAGCTGGCGCGATATGAGCAGGAGATCCGAGCATGGATGAGGCTTTCGATCCGGCAGACTACGTGCGCGCGGCGGCGGTGCTGCAGGGCCTGAACCTCGACGCGGCCGAGACCGAGCGGGTGACGGCGGCGTTCGCGCTCGTCATGCGGTTCGCCGCTCCCGCGCTCGACTGTCCCGTCGGTCCCGAGACCGATCCCGCCCCGGTCTTCCTGCCGTGACCGCCAAGAGCCTCGCTTCCGAAACCGCAACCGAGATCGCCGCCGACATCCGCAACGGCACCTGCTCGGCGACGGAAGTCGCGCGTGCGACGCTCGACCGCGCCCGCCGGTTGAACCCTGCGGTGAACGCCTTCACTCAAATCACCGCGGACCGCGCGATGGCCGACGCCGCGGCGGTCGATGCCGCGCTCGCACGCGGGGAGCCGGTCGGGCCGCTCGCCGGCGTGCCCTTCGCGGTCAAGAACCTGTTCGACATCGCGGGCGTGACCACGCTCGCCGGCAGCATCATCGAGCGCGACCGCCCGCCCGCCGCCGTGGATGGCTGGGCCGTCGCGCGCCTGCGCGAGGCCGGCGGCGTCTGCATCGGCGCGCTCAACATGGATGAATACGCCTATGGATTCACGACCGAGAACAGCCATTACGGCCCTGTCCGCAATCCCCATGATCCGGCGCGCAGCTCCGGCGGCTCGTCCGGCGGGTCGGGCGCGGCGGTCGCCGCCGGGCTCGTGCCGCTGACGCTCGGCACGGACACCAACGGGTCGATCCGGGTTCCCGCCAGCCTCAACGGCATCTTCGGGCTGAAGCCGACCTACGGCCGCCTGTCGCGCGCGGGCTCCATCGCCTTCGTCCCCAGTCTCGACCATATCGGGCCCTTCGCCCGATCCGTCGCCGACCTCGCCATTGCCTATGACGCGCTGCAGGGGCGGGACCCGGCGGATGCCGGGCAAACGCCGCGCGCCGTCGAGCCGGTGGCCGAGCTCCTCCGGCATGGCACCAAGGGGCTGCGCGTCGGACGGCTGACAGGCTATTTTGACGCGCCGCTGGGGGACGCCGCGCGCGCGGCGGTCGCCCGCGTGGCCGAGTTCCTGCAGGCGCAGCCTGTCGCCGCTCCTGCGCTGACGGCGGCCGGCCGCTCCGCCGCCTTCATCATCACGGCGAGCGAGGGCGCGCAGCAGCACCTCCACCACCTGCGAGAGCGCCGGGCCGATCTGGAGCCGCTGTCGCGCGACCGGCTGCTCGCGGGCAGCCTCGTCCCGGCCCAGTGGTATCTCCACGCGCAGAAGGTGCGCGCCCTCTGGCGGCAGGCGATGGCGGAGCTGTTCGCGGATTGGGACGTGCTGGTGGCCCCCGCGACCGCCGTGCCCGCCCAGCCGCTGGGGCAGGAGATGCTGGAGGTCGACGGCCAGAGGATGCCGCTGCGGCCATCCTTCGGCCTGTTCACCCAGCCCATCACCTGCATCGGCCTGCCGGTGCTGGCCGTGCCGCTCCAGAACGCCGAGGGCGTGTTGCCGATCGGCGTGCAACTGATCGCCGCGCCCTGGCGGGAGGATCTGCTGATCCGCGCCGCGGGCGCGCTGGAGGAAGCCGGCATCTGTGCCGCCCCCGTCGCTCCTGCCTTCGCCGATTGAGGGAACGTCATGGACATCAACATCCCGAGCGCCGTCGCCACGCTCAATGCAGCCTTCGAGGCCTACGAGCGCGCCTTCATCGCCAATGACGTGCCAGCGCTGACGGCGCTGTTCTGGGACGACGAGCGCACGATCCGGTACGGCGGCGGCGAGAACCTCTATGGGGCCGCCGAGATCGCCGCGTTCCGCCAGGGGCGGGGTGCTGCCGATCTCGACCGCGAGCTTGGGCGCACCGTCATCACCACCTACGGCGAGGACTTCGGGACGGCGAGCACGTTGTTCCGGCGGCGCTCGACGGGCAAGACCGGGCGGCAGATGCAAAGCTGGGTTCGGATCGACGGTCATTGGCGGATCGTCGCCGCCCATGTTTCGATGATGGACTTTCCTTTTCCTGAGGCGGAGCGGGCGGAATGATGACGGAGACGGTTCCGTGATCGGCGTCGATTGGGGCACCAGCAGCTTCCGCGCCTACCGCATGGCGGCGGATGGCCGGGTCATCGACCGGACGAGCTCGCCGACCGGCATCCTCTTTGTCGAGAGCGGCCGGTTCGCGGAGGTGCTGCGCCGCGCGATCCTGCCCTGGACAAATGCGGGCGAGCGCCGGGTGTTGCTATCCGGCATGATCGGCAGCCGACAGGGCTGGGTGGAGGCGCCCTATCTCGCTTGTCCCGCGGGCACCTCCGACCTCGCCGGGGCCACCATCCCCGTGCCCTACGACGGCGCCGAGGTGCGGCTCGTGCCCGGGCTGACATTCGAGGACTCGGGCGTGCCCGAGGTCATGCGCGGCGAGGAGACGCAGATCATCGGCGCGCTCGCGGACTTCGGTGCGGGTGGCGTCGCCTGCATGCCCGGCAGCCACTCGAAATGGGTAAGGGTGGAAGGCGGCCGCATCACCGGCTTCTCGACCTTCATGACCGGCGAGGCCTTCGCGGCCTTCAGCGGCCATACGATCCTCGGGCGCATGATGAAGGCCGACGCGCCGGCCGATCCCGAGGCCTTGCGGCGCGGCCTTGCCCGCAGCGCCGATGACGGCGGCCTGCTGCGGCATCTTTTCGGAGTCCGCACGCTCGGTCTTTTCGGACGCCTTTCGGAGACCAGCGCCGCTTCCTATCTTTCGGGCCTGTTGCTGGGGCATGAGGTGCGCGCGGCGCTGGCGGCGGCGCCCGATGCCGGACCTGTCGTGCTGATCGGCGACACCAAGCTCTGCGCGCTTTATGCCGACGCCATCACCTTCTGCGGGAGCGTCGTGCGGATCGCCAAGGGCGAGGCGGCGCCGGCCGGGCTTGCCCGCATCGCCGCCGAGGTCCGCTGGGGCCAATCTGAAGGATGACCAATCATGAAAATCTGGCTTGAGCGCTCACCCCTCATCGCGATTCTCCGCGGCGTCCGCCCGGATGAGGTCATCGGCATTTGCGCGGCGCTGGAGGAGGCGGGCGTCGTCATCGTCGAGGTGCCGCTGAACTCTCCGTCTCCGATGGAAAGCATACGTCTGCTCGCCGAGAACTTTGGCGACCGGATGCTGGTGGGTGCCGGGACCGTGATGACGCCCGCCCAGGTCGATGAAATCGCGGGCGTCGGCGGCCGGCTGATCGTCACGCCCCACGCCGACCCGGCGATCGTGCGTGCCGCCAAGCGCCTGGGGTTGTTCGCGGCTCCCGGTTTCTTCACTCCGGCGGAGGCCTTCAGCCTGCTCCAGGCGGGCGCCGACTGCATCAAGCTGTTCCCTGCCGAGGGCTCGAACCCCGCCGCGCTTCGCGGCATGCGGGCGATCTTTCCGCCCGGGACGATGGTGATCCCGGTTGGCGGCATCGCGCCGGACAACATCGCCATCTGGCACGAGGCGGGAGCGGCGGGCTATGGCATCGGATCCTCGATCTACAAGCCGGGCGACACGGCGGAGATCGTGGGGCGCAAGGCCGCCGCGCTGGTCGCCGCCTGCCGCGCGGTCAGGCCGGGCTAGAGCCGCCCGTCCCGCATTCGGCCAGCAGCCAGCGGCGGAACGCCGGTACGGCGGGGTTGCCAGCCGCGGCCGGAGGCTCGATCAGGGCATAGCCGCGGTCCGTCGTCACCCGCTCCGCCGTCATCGCCACCAGAGCGCCGGAGGAGAGGTGCCGGTCGACCAGCGGCTGCCAGCCAAGCGCCGCGCCCTGGCCGAGCATCGCCGCCTCGACCACCAGAGGATAGGTGTTGAGGTGAACCATCGTCTCCCGCCTGCGGCGGGGAGAAAGGCGCATGAGCGCGAACCAGTCGTGCCAGCTCAGCCAGCGGGCGGGCTCCGGCCCCTCGAGATCGAGCAGCGGTAGCCGGGCCCAGTCCACTGCGCCGTCATCGCCTCGATGCCGCTCCAGGAAGGCCGGACTGCATACCGGAACGACCGTTTCCACGAAGAGCAGCGTGCTACCCGCGCCGCTGGAGCCGAAGACGATCGTCACGTCCGTGTCGGGCTGCGCCTGATGTGGCGCGTGCTGCGAGGTCACGATCCGCACCTCCACCTCGGGCAGGGCGCGGGCCAGGGCCTCCAGCCGCGGCATGAGCCAGAAGGAGGCGAAGCCGAAATCGGTCGCGATGCTGAGCGCGGGCATGCGCGGCTCGCGCCGGAGCTCGGCCATGGCCGATTCGATGGTGTCGAGGCCGCGCCCCACCGCACCATGGAGTGTCACCCCGGCCTCGGTGAGAACCACCCCGCGATGAAGACGCCGGAACAGCGGCTGGCCGATGGTCTGCTCCAGCATCGTCACGTGCTGGCTGATGGCGGACTGCGTCATGCCGAGAACGGCGGCGGCTTGGCTGAAGTTTTGCAGCCGCGCGGCAGCCTCGAAGGCGAGGAGGCTCGGCAGCGGCGGAAGCACGCGATTTTTTGCCATTAGCTGCCATGATAGCAACATTAGGAGACAGACGCTTCACGCTTTTGACATGGTCGGGCACTAATGAGCGGCAATACGGATAGGCGAGTCTTGGATAACCGGCCCAACATTCTAATCCTTATGGCTGATCAGCTGACCGCAGGGGCTATTTCTGCCTACGGCAACTGCGTCGCCAAGACCCCCCACCTGGACCGGCTGGCGCGGGAGGGGGTGGTGTTTGACGCCGCCTACTGCAACAGCCCGCTCTGCGCGCCGTCGCGCGCCGTGCTGATGACCGGCCGGCTGCCGTCCTCCACCGGGGCTTACGACAACGCGGTGGAGTTTCCTGCCCAGTCGCCGACCTTCGCCCACTACCTCCGCGCCGACGGCTACCGCACCATTCTTGCCGGCAAGATGCATTTCTGTGGCCCGGATCAGCTGCACGGCTTCGAGGAGCGGCTGACGACCGACATCTACCCTGCCGATTTCGGCTGGACCCCCGACTGGACGCGCCCGGCCGAGCGGCTCGATTGGTTCCACAACATGGACAGCGTGACGCTCGCCGGCCAATGCGTGCGCACCAACCAGATGGACTTCGACGAAGAGGTCGGATTTGCGGCGCGACAGAAGATCTACGACATGGCCCGCGACAGCGACGAGCGGCCGTTCTGCATGATCGTTTCGATGACCCATCCGCACGATCCCTTCACCATGGCCGATCCCTACTGGTCGCGCTACACGGACGCCGAGATCGACATGCCGCGCGTGGGAGCCTCCGTCTCTTTGGGCGATCCGCATGCGGCCCGTTTGCGCCACGTCTGCGGGCAGGATCTGCAGGAGGTGACGGAGGACAACATCCGCGCCGCGCGGCGGGCCTATTACGCGGCGATTTCCTACTTCGACGACCACGTGGGCGCGCTTCTCGGCGCATTGCAGGAGTCGCGGCTCGCGGAGAACACGATCGTGGTCGTGCTCGCCGATCACGGCGAGATGCTTGGCGAGCGCGGCCTGTGGTTCAAGATGAGCTTTCACGAGGGCGCGGCGCGCATCCCGCTGATCGTTCACGCCCCGTCACGTTTTGCGGCGCATCGAGTGGCCGCCCCCGTGTCACTGGTCGACATCCTGCCGACGCTGGCGGCGATTGCGGGCGAGGGGCGCGAGCCCGATTACGCGACCGATCACGATGGCCGCAATCTGCTCCCGTATTGCGATGGCGCGGACGACGAGGGCGGCATCTTCGGCGAATACTGTGCCGAGGGCGTCGTCTCGCCCATGGTGATGATCCGTCGTGGCAGCCTGAAGTTCATCCATTGCGCTGGCGACCCTGACCAACTGTATGACTTGGCGGTTGATCCTGATGAGCGCGTGAATATCGCGGCGCGCGACCCGGCCGATGCCCGGGTCGCGTCAATGCGGGCGGAAACCATGGCGCGTTGGGATTTCTCACGACTTCACGCCGACGTACTGGCCAGCCAGAAGCGGCGGCGCCTCGTCTCGCGCGCGCTTGAACAGGGTCGGCGGACAGCCTGGGATTACCAGCCTGTTCGTGATGCGAGCCAACTCTATATGCGCAATCACATGAAGCTCGACGATTTGGAGGCGATGGCGCGATTCCCGCGCGTCGTCTCCACGGGCTGATCTCAAGGAGAGGCGGAGATGGCGGATCGGGTGAAGCCGATAGGCTCGCGGCAAGGCGCCGGCTTCAGGCCAGGGTCGATCGTCGGTGCTGTGTTGTTCTGCATCGCGTTGCTGGCGATCTTCGATCTGCTGTCGCACACGAATTTCTGAGGCGCCGCGCGTAACGGCAGTCGATAGCGATCGGCAGTTGGCCGCGTCAGCGCCAGGTCGGCGTCAGGCGGTAATGCGTGACGCCCCATTCCTCACCCCGCGCATGGCCGAACAGACCGGCGGTCGCCAGGAAGAACAGCCGCCACCGCCGCTCCCATACGCGCACATCCCGGCCATAGACCGGCTCCAGTATCGCCCTGACCTTGCCGCGATTGGCGTCGAAGTTCCGCAGCCAGTCTTCCGCCGTGCGCTGATAGTGCAGGCCTGACCAGGACCATTCCTGCGCGATCGTGAAAAGATCGGGGAATTGGTGCATCAGGCCACGGCTCGGCATGATGCCGCCCGTGAAGAAGTGCTGGGCGATCCAGTCCGCCTGATCGCCCACGTCGAAGCGATAGGGCGCGGACCGGTGGGTGAAGATATGGATCATCACGAGGCCGCCCAGCCGCAGCCAGTCCCGCATGCCGGCCAGAAGCGGCCGCCAGTTCGCCATATGCTCGAACATCTCGACCGACACGATGCGGTCGAACCGCGCGTCGGCCTGGAAGTCGTTCATGTCGGCGGTGATGACCCGAATGTTGGAGAGGCCGCGGGCGGCCGCCTGCGATTCGATATAGGCGCGCTGAGACGCGGAGTTGGAGACGGCGGTGATGCGGGACGCTCGGAACCGTTCCGCCATGAACAGCGTCAGCGAGCCCCAGCCGCAGCCGAGCTCCAGCACGTCCTGCCCGTCGCGCAGCGCCGCATGCTCGACCGTTTCGGTGAGGGCCAGGTGCTCCGCTTCCCCCAGCGTCTCGCGTCCGGTCGCGTAGAGGCAGCAGGAATACTTGCGGTGCGGGCCCAGAACCGTGCCGAAGAAGGCCGCGGGCACCTCGTAATGCTGGGCGTTCGCGGCGGCAGTGTGCTGCGCGATCGGGAACTCGGTCATTGCATCCGCGAAACTCACATCCGACGGAGCATCCAACGCCAGCCTGCGGCGCGTGCGCTCCACCATCATCGCGATGCCGGTGCGGGAGATCGGGTCGGGGATGGGCCAGCGCTCGGCGGTGGCGGCGGCGATCGTCGCGAGCCTCGTCACGAAGCGCGCACCCGGCTCTGCGATTTGGGGGGCAGGGGCACGAACTTGCTCACCCGTCGCTGATAGTCCCGGAAGGCCTCGCCGCGCGACTGCATCATGTGGTCCTCGGTCGGGGGAATGCCCGAGCCATGGACGAGCACGGCATACATCACCGCCGGGCCGAGCCAGGCGAGCCAGCCCCAGCCCCAGCCGAAACCGGCGACGGCGAACAACGCGTAGGCGACCCAGATCAGCCACTCGAAGAAGTAGTTGGGATGGCGCGACCAGCCCCAGAGGCCGACCTCGCAAATCTTGCCCTTGTTAGAGGGGTTGCTGGCGAATCTGTGGACCTGCTCGTCCGACACGGCCTCGCCGCCTATGGACAGCACGGCGACGATCAGCGCCAGGATATCGAGCGCGCCGAAGCCCGGGGCCGGGTTCCGCCCGGCGAGCAGGATGAAGCAGGCGAGGACGAAGACGCTGAGCGCCTGCAGCTGAAGGAAGGCCGGCATCTTCCAGCCGTAGCTCGCCCCCCAGGTCTCACGGAGCTTCGCGTAGCGCGGATCATCCTTCCCCCGCAGTGCCCGGCGCATGATGTGGATGCCGAGCCGGAGCGACCAGGCGGCGACGATTATGCCGACGACGATCTGCCGCGTGGACAGTCCACCGGGATGGAGCGGCCAGAGCGCGAGTGCCAGCCCGGCGGCGCCGGTCCCGAAGGTCCAGGCGACATCGACCCAGCTGCTGTTTCCGGAACTTTGCTGGACCCGCCAAGCCGCCAGCATGAGCAGGCTACAGGCGATGAGAACGACCAGAAGAAGAAGGGCCATGAGAACCGTTACGCTGCTCGTTCTCGTTCGGATGCAGTGCGGGCTAGAAATCCCGTCACGTCCCGGTAGGTGGGCGCGATGAAGCGGAAGGGGACGCCCATCGCACCGATGATCTCCTTGTGATCGACACCGGGATAGATGCGGCTTTCGACCGGCCCGCCTGCGGCGCGGATCCGGGCGGCGAGCCGCAACGTGTTACGCGGCAGGACGGTCGTATCGCTCGCACCCGCAAGCAGCAGCATCGGCGCGTTCCGGCCATCGACGTGGTTGATCGGCTGCGTGGCGGGCGGCGTCGGCGGCTGACCGAAAATTGCGCGGAGTTCGTCGGTCTGCACCGGGAGGAAGTCGTAGGGCCCGGCGATCCCGACCGTTCCGGCAAGAGGCTTGGCGGCTCCGGCGCGCGCCAGATAAGACGAATCGAGCGCCAGCATGGCCGCGTTATATGCGCCGGCGGAATGACCGACCAGCATGATCCGTTCGCTGCCGCCATACTCGCCGCCATGGGCTGCGGCCCAGGCGAAGGCCGCCGCGCAATCGTCGAGGAAGGCAGGGAAGACGACCTCGGGGTAGAGCCGGTAGTCGGGGATGACGGTGACAAAACCGGCAGCTGCCAGCGCACCGCCGACGAAACGATACTCGGCCTTGGCGCCGCTGTCCCAGCTGCCGCCGTAGAGGAAGACGACAATCGGCGCGCGGGCGTCTCTGCGGTCCGGCGTATAGACATCGAGCGTTCGGCGCGGGCCCGGGCCGTAGGGGATGTCGCGCGCCGCCAGCCGTTTCGGCGCCAAGCCATTGAGCACGCCGAGCGGGGAGCATGCAGCCGCGATCAGGCTCAGCACGCCGAGACCCGCCACGGGAAGCGAGCGCCTGCCGATGGTCCGCAATGAAGTCGTGAAAGGCAGTGGGCCGGTAGCGTCGGCGTCATGCGGCTCGGGCCGTTCGCATCGGGACTGGTCTCTCCTCATTCATCCAAAATGGCAGTGAAATTCCGGTTGGGGAGGGCCCTCGACACAGGGCAGCCGCTTGCATCCAAAGGCAAATGGCCCTCGTAGTTCTCGGGATAAACGCCCGTTAAGGATTCGGATGGATTTGGTCGCACCTCAGCTGGATGTCGCCGTGATCGGGTCGGGCATTGCAGGCTTGTCATGTGCCTGGCTGTTGAGTGGCCGTCATCGCGTCACGCTCTATGAGGCGGCGGAGCGCCCGGGTGGCCATAGTAACACCGTGGCCGTGCGGACCGATGCCGGCGAGCTGCCGGTCGACACCGGCTTCATCGTGTTCAACGAGAAGACCTACCCTAATCTCACCGCGCTGTTCCGCCATATCGGGGTCGAGACGATACCTTCGGAGATGTCGTTTTCAGTTTCGAAAGACAACGGCGGGTTCGAATATTCGGGAAGCGACCTTGCCGGGCTTTTCGCCCAGCCGCGGAACGTCGTCAGGCCACGCTTCTGGTCGATGCTGCGCGACCTCGGCCGCTTCTACCGTAACGCGCCGCGCGACCTCGGCCTGATGGAGGCCGAGGGGTTGAGCCTCGGCGCCTATCTCGATCGTCAGCGTCATGGCCGCGCCTTCCAGCAGGATCACCTTCTGCCGATGGCTGCAGCCATCTGGTCGACCCCCGCCACCGCAATCCGGGATTATCCGGCGGCAGCCTTCGTTCGTTTCTGCATCAATCATGGGCTGCTGCAGGTGACGCGCCGGCCGGTCTGGCGGACGGTCAGCGGTGGCGCCCGGCGCTATGTCGGGCGGCTGCTCTCTGGGCTGTCCGGGCCGCTGCACCTCGGGCGGCAAATCGCCACCGTGCTGCGCGATGAGCAGTCCGTGCGGCTGATCGACGTGACGGGCGAGGTGGCGCGCCACGATCACGTGGTCGTCGCCACGCATGCGCATCAGGCTCTGGCCATGCTGGGAGACGCCGGCCCGCGTGAGCGGGCGCTGCTCGGCGCGTTCGGCACCAGCCGCAACCTCGCGGTTCTGCATCGCGACCCAAGCCTCATGCCGCGCCGGCGCCGCGCCTGGTCGAGTTGGAACTTCATCGAGCAGCCGGGCAGCGGCACGGGTGCCCCTTTCCTCAGCTACTGGATGAACCGGCTGCAGCGTCTGCCGGGCGACACGCAGTATTTCGTGACGCTCAATCCGCCGCGGCCGCCCGCGGTCGACACGCTGATCCACACCGAGCACTACACCCACCCGATGTTCGATGCGGCGTCGCTCGCGGCCCAGCGCCGGCTCTCGAGCCTGCAGGGCCGCCGCCGCACATGGTTCTGCGGCGCATGGTTCGGGGCGGGCTTCCATGAGGATGGCCTACAGGCTGGTCTCGCCGTCGCCGAGGCCCTGGGCGGCGTGCGCCGGCCCTGGACTGTCGCGGACGAATCGGGCCGCATCTACCTCGGCGACAATGCCCGGTCTGCCGCCGCCACGGCGGTCGGGCGATGACGGCGCCACCGCCTCAATCCGCACTTTATCGGGGCGTCGTGGTTCATCAGCGCGCGCAGCCGGTGCGCCACCGGCTACGCTACCGCATCGTCTCGATGCTGATCGACCTCGACGAACTCCCAGCTTTATCGCGCCGCCTGCGGCTGTTCTCGGTCGACCGCTTCAACCTGTTCAGCCTGCGGCAGAGCGACCACGGCGCGGGCACGCCGACCGGCCTGCGGGAATGGGTCGCCGCCCAATGCGCGGCAGCCGGCATTGCCGCCGACGGCCCGATCCGCCTGCTCACCATGCCGCGCGTCCTCGGCCACGCCTTCAACCCGCTGAGCGTCTTCTTCTGCTACCGGCGCGACGGCGGCCTTGCCGCGACGCTCTATGAGGTCAACAACACCTTCGGCGAGCGGCACAGCTACCTCATTCCTGCGGCGAGCGACGCGCGGATGATCCGTCAATCATGCCGCAAGACCTTCTACGTCTCCCCGTTCATGCCGATGGAGATGGAGTATCGTTTCTGCGTCGTGCCGCCGGACAAGCGCGTTTCCGTCGTCATCGAAGGCTTCGGCGCGCAAGGTCGGCTTATCACCGCCAGTCTCGCCGGCCGCCGCGCGGACCTGACCGACCGGACCTTGCTGCGCGCCTTCTTCGGCACGCCGGCGCTCGGTCTCAAGGTAGTCGGCGGCATTCACTGGGAGGCGCTGAAGCTCTGGCGCAAGAAGGTCGGTTTCCATACGCGCCCCGCGCCGCCGGCGGCACCCATCACCATCGTCGCGGGCTGATCATGTCGAGTGTCCTGTCGTCTGCCCCGCCGCTGCTCGCCCCAACTGCGTGGATTGGTCAAAGCCTTCTGTCCAAGGTCGTGCGGCGTCTGGCCGTGGGCCGGCTAATCGTGCGCCTGCCGTCCGGTGACGAGGTCGAGGGACAGGGGCCCGCCCCCGGGCCGGAGGCGACGCTCGTGCTCCACAACTGGAAGCCGCTGCGCCAGCTGCTCCTCGGTGGCGACATCGGCTTTGCAGAGGCCTACATGGACGGCCATTGGAGCAGCCCCGATGTGCCGGCGCTGATCGAACTTGCCGCGTTGAACCAGGAGGCGCTGGGCGAGACATTGACGGGCTCGCCGCTGTTCCGGCTCATCAGCCGGCTCCGTCACGGACGCCACGCGAATACCCGGCGCGGCAGCCGGCGCAACATCGTCTCCCATTACGACCTCGGAAACGACTTCTACGCGGCTTGGCTGGACGAGGGGATGAGCTATTCCTCCGGCATCTACGAGGCCGAGAGGCAAAGCCTCGAAGACGCTCAGGTCGCCAAGCAGGACCGCATCATGGAGATGCTGTCGCTCACCGGCGGAGAGCATGTGCTTGAGATCGGCTGCGGCTGGGGCGGTCTCGCCGAGCGGCTGGTGACCGAGAAGCGCAGCGCGGTGACAGGATTGACCTTGTCGCCTGCACAGCTGGCCCATGCGCAGGCGAGGCTCGCGGCGCCGATCGCGGCGGGCAGCGCCGAACTGCGGCTGCAGGACTACCGGGATGTCGAGGGCCAGTTCGATCGCATCGTCTCGATCGAGATGCTGGAGGCCGTGGGCGTCGACTACTGGCCCGTCTATTTCCGCCGGCTGCAGGAATGCCTGCGGCCCGGCGGGGTGGCGGTGCTGCAGGTGATCTCGATCGCGGAGGCGAAGTTCGACGCTTATCTGCGCACGCCGGACTTCATCCAGCTCTACGTTTTCCCAGGCGGGATGTTGCCCACGGTTTCCATCATGCGCGAGCAGATCGCCAAGGCCGGGCTGGTTCTGGAGCGATTCGAGCCGTTCGGAACGAGCTATGCCCGCACGCTGGCCGAGTGGCGGCGGCGTTTCCATGCGGCTTGGCCGCGGCTGCGCCAGGGCGGCCTTGACGAGATTTTCGGCCGCAAGTGGGACTACTACCTCGCCTATTGCGAGGCCGGCTTCCGCTCGGGCTCGATCGATGTCGGGCTCTACCGGATCGCTCAGCCGGCTTAGCCGCGCCCATCAGGTCTTCGCGGCACCTGCGGTATCGACGGGCAGCAGCGTCCACGCCTCGCCGTTAGCTTTCGGCGGCTCGCAGAAGATCGGCACCGCATTAGGCGTCCGCAGGTTGGGCTCGAGCCCCATGGCCGAGCGGATGGCCCGGAACAGACCGCCATGCCCCACGACCAGCACCGGGCCCGGCTTGGCCGTCGCGCGGTTGATGGCGGCGACCGCGCGTTCCCGCAGATGAGCGAAGGGTTCGGCGCCGTCCGGCGTGTAGCTGCCGGCGATCCAGTCGTCGTACCAGTCGCCCATCGGCTTGCCTTCCTGCTCGCCGAACCTGGTCTCGCGCAGCCCGTCATCGGTCTCGACGGGCACGCCCGTCACGTCTGAGACGGCCTGCGCGGTGTCGAGAGCGCGGGAGAGCGTGGAGGAGACGATGGTGACGATCCGATGTCCACGCATGAGCGCCGCCGCCGATTGCGCCTGCGCGCGCCCGACCGCGTTGAGCGGAATGTCGATATCGCCCTGGGACAGATTCTGCGCGTTCCAGTCGGTCTCGCCATGGCGGATGAACCAGAAGGGCGTCGGCGTCAGCACGGTCATGGCGCGGCTTTCAATCGAAGAGCGAGCTGACGGAGCTTTCGTCGGAGATGCGGCGCATCGCCTCCGCCAGCAGGGGCGCGATCGTGACTTGGCGGACATTGCTCGCCAGCCGCACCGCCTCGGTCGCCAGGATGGAATCGGTGATCGTCATCATCTCGATGGGCGATGAGGCAATGCGCGCCACGGCGCCGCCCGAAAGCACGCCGTGCGTCGTATAGACGCTGGCCGAGCGCGCGCCATCCGCGATCAGCGCCGCCGCGGCATTGCACAGCGTTCCGCCGGAATCGACGATGTCATCGACCAGAATGCAGTCCCGCCCCTCGACATCGCCGATCACGTTCATGACTTCGGACACGCCGGCGCGCTCGCGCCGCTTGTCGATGATGGCGAGATCGACATCAAGCCGCTTTGCGATTGCGCGCGCGCGGACCACGCCGCCGACATCGGGCGAAACGATCATCAAGTCACGCCCATTATAGCGCTCCTGGATGTCGCGGGCGAAAAGCGGCGCGGCGTAGAGGTTATCGACCGGAATATCGAAGAAGCCCTGAATCTGGCCGGCATGGAGATCCATGGTCAGCACCCGGTTCGCGCCGGCCTCGGTGATGAGGTTGGCGACGAGCTTGGCGCTGATCGGGGTGCGCGGGCCGGATTTCCGGTCCTGCCGGGCATAGCCGAAATAGGGGATGACCGCCGTGATCCGCCGGGCCGAGCCCCGCCGGAGCGCGTCTAGCGTGATCAGCAATTCCATCAGGTTGTCGTTGGCCGGATAGGAGGTCGACTGCACGACGAACACATCCTCGCCGCGAACGTTCTCATGGATTTCGACGAAGATTTCCATGTCCGCGAAACGTCTCACTGAGGCGCGGGTCAGCGGCAGGTTCAGCGCGGCGGCCACTGCTTCCGCAAGGGGACGGTTGCTGTTGCAGGCGACGATCTTCATGCGTCAGGTTCCGTCCGAAGCGCGGGGGTGGCTTCACGCGCGGCTTCTAGCAACCGGTCCGCCGCCTGTCCACGCTGCCGCCACGCCCCAATATGGGTGAACTCCGACTGTCAAGACACGGTTTTATGATGTTTTGCCCGGCTGTGGCGGGACCGGGGGCGGGCCCGGCGGTGGGGCAGGCGCCGGCGCGGCGCCGGGAAGCGGCTTCTTGCCGATGTTGTTGTCCAGCACTTCCTTCACGCCCGAGGCCGCTGCGCTGCCGGCGATGACGGCGACATCGCCCCAGTACGTGTCGAGAGACCCCTTCGGCAGATCGTGCGGCTGCCGGACCACGCCCGCGATTTTCCCATCGGCCGAGGTGATGGTCCAGACGATCTCGATATGCTGCGTCTGGGCGTTGACCGTCGTCAGCCGGACCTTTCCGTGCATCACGTAATCAGCCTGTTTTCGCTGGCTGACCAGAATGATGCCGAGGTTCGGCAGGTCTTTGCGCATCTCGCGCGCGAGAGACTCGTCGCCGTCACCGGGCGCCCCGACGATCCCCGGGAAATAGAGCCGCGGCGGCCGGTTGTAGAGGCTGTTGGGATCGCTCTCCTTCAGTGCCGCGTCGATGTTGGAGAGGAGCGCGGCCAGTTGCGGCCCCGCGGCATCCGCCTCGGCGGTCAGCGTTGCGGGGTCGCCGTCCGCCCAGGCTTGGCTCGGAACCGGATTGCCCGTCAGGTTCCCCTGCACATGCCCGCGAGGGTCGATGATCGTGTAGCTCGGCGTCACGCTGCTGCCGGTGAGGCTGGCGGTGATGCCGAGCACCCAGTCGCCCCGCTGGGGCTTCTGAGCGAAGGCCGGAACCGTCTGCGCCACCATCGCGCCGGTGACATCGTCGGCGAATGTCCTGGCTGCCTGATCGGCCAGCAGAGCCCGCGCCGGCACCGGCACCACCAGCCGCTGCGGCGGCGGGTGCGAGAGGATCATGCCCATCCGCCCGGGCTGGTGGAGCATCGGTTCGGGGAAGTCGCCACAGGCCGCGAGGGCGAGGGGCAGCGCCAGGATGGACAGGCGCAGCACGAGGTTCAGGATTCGCATCTGATCCCTGCGATCTGGTGGCCGATGGGGCCGCCGCCGCCGAGCGTCCGGCGGCGATGGCTGAAGAAGCGGTCGGGCTCTGCCGCGGTATCGCCGGGCGTGATCGAGACCGTGGCGACGCCCGCGGCCCGGAGACGCGCCGCCGCATATCCGGCAAGGTCGAACAGCCAGCGGTCCCGCCGCCCGTCCCGGAAGAAGCGCGCGTCGCCCGCGTTGCGGGCGAGCACCGCGTCCCGCAGATCCGCCGCGACCTCGTAGGAGGCCTGGCGGATACAGGGGCCGATGACGGCGACGATCCGCGCCCGCTCGGCGCCGATCGCGAGCATGGCCTCGACCGTCGCCTCGAGGATGCCGGCGACGGCGCCGCGCCATCCGGCGTGGGCCGCGCCCACAACGCCTGCTTTCCGGTCCGCGAACAGCACCGGGCCGCAATCGGCGGTCACGACGCCGAGCGCGATGCCGCGGACCGCGGTCACCATGCCGTCCGCCTGGGGACCGTCACCCGGAGCCCAAGGCTCCGTCACCGTAGCGACGGCGGTGCCGTGCACCTGATGCAGCCCGACGAGCTGCGCCGGCTCGACACCCAAGGTCGCCGCCACGCGGGCGCGGTTCTCGAACACGGCCGCGCGATCGTCCGCGCCCGATAGGCTGCAGTTGAGGCTCGCATAAGGGCCGGTCGAGACGCCGCCGAGGCGGGTGAAGAACCCGTGCGGCACGCCCAGGGCGGGGTCCGTCACGCAGGGAGCAGGAGGGCAAGGCTGGGTCATGCGGCAAATCCTGGCAGCGGCGGCAGGGAGGATGCGGTGACCGCCATAGCTTTGAACAGGCCGCCCATCTGCAGCGGCTCGGCCAGCCGGCGGGCACCGGCCATCAGCGCCGTGGCCTCCGCCGCCGTCCTCCCCCGCGCAAGCCGCTCGGCGCGCTGGAACAGGCCGAGCCGGGTGAGGAAAGCGCCCTGCGCGACGGGCCCCTGCGTCGAAGCGCCGCCGCGCGCCGCCGCGCGGGCGACGGCGCCGAAATCGACGAGCGCGGTGAGATCGGCCTCGCCGGCATGCAGCAGCGGCTCGGCGGGGCGGCGGGCACGGATCGCCTGCAGGCTGTCGCCCGGGTTTTCCGGCGTGCCGTAATCGAGAATGAGCGCGACGCCCCCCTGGGCAACGAGCCGCCGTGCCAACGCCGTGACGAAGGCCTCGGCGGCCTCGTTCACCTCAAGGACGCCGTCGAGACCTGCTTCGGCATCCGGCAAGCCGGGAGGCTCGGCAGAGGGCTGTTCCACGAACTGGGCATGCTGCACATGGCGTTCGAACCACTGGCCGCCTTCGCGGCGGAATTGCCGGATGGGGAGGGCGTCAAGGAATTCGTTCGCAACGAGGATCAGCGGGCCGTCGGGCAACGTGTCGATGCTCGCATGCCAAGCCGCCTCGGGCACCCGTGCCGCCTGCTCGGCCCGCAGACGAGGCGAAGTCTCTATGAAGTGCACCTGAGCCGCCGCGTGGGCGCCGGCCGCGACGCGCGCCAGCAGGCGGCGGGCATCGGCCATCAGCGTGCCGCGCCCGGGTCCGGCCTCTGCGAGCAGAAACGGCGCGGGCCTGCCGAGACCGTCCCAGACGACCGCAGCCCAGGCGCCGATGATCTCACCGAAGATCTGGCTGATCTCGGGGGCCGTCGTGAAATCCGCGAAGGGATCGCGCCGGGCGTAGTAGGCGGCATTGGCCCGAGCCATGAACCGGTCCAGCCGCTCGGGCTCGCCTGCCGTCAAACCTGATGCACCGGGATAGGTCGCCGCGCCCGCGAATAGAGCACGAGGACGATCCCGGCGAGGATCATCGGAATGCAGAGCAACTGCCCCATGGTCAGGCCCGACCAGAGGAAGCCGAGGAAGGCGTCCGGCTCGCGAAAACATTCTCCGGTGCTGCGCGCGATGCCGTAACCGATCAGGAAGCAGCCGGTGAGCTGGCCCACATGCGCCCGCCGCTGCTGGGATCTTGCCAGCAGCAGCATGGCGACGAGCAGGCACAGCCCCTCGAGGAACGCCTCGTAGAGTTCGCTCGGGAATCGCGGCACCATGTCGACGCGCGGGTAGATCATGGCGAAGGGCCAGCCCTTCGGCGCCGGACGGCCCCAAAGCTCGCCGTTGATGAAATTGGCGATCCGCCCGAAGCCGAGGCCGATCGGCGCCACGATCGCGATGCGGTCGGCGAAGCCCAGAATGTTGATACGGTTCCGGCGGCAGTACAGGATGATGGCAAGGGCGACGCCGAGCATGCCGCCGTGGAAGCTCATGCCTCCGTCCCAGACCTCGACGATGCCGAGGGGGTGATGGAAAAAGAGATCGGGCTGGTAGAACAGCACGTAGCCCAGGCGTCCCCCGAGCACGACGCCGAGCGTCGCCCAGGAAAGGAAGTCATCCACCTGCAGCGGTGTGGCGACGGTCGGCTGCCACTGGGACACACGCCGCATCAGCCGCCAGCCGAGAACGAGGCCGGCGATATAGGCGATCGCATACCAATGGATGGCGAAGGGCCCGAGCTTGACGAGGATCGGGTTGAAGTCGGGGAAGACCAGCGGCTTCATCGGCCTGAACCCTTTATCGGGCTCGTCGCGCAAGCCATGTCACAGCGGGTCTTGGGTGGAGCGGGGGGTGAACCCATGTCTACTGCCCTCCGGCAATCAAGTCTGATAGTGTCGTGAGCAGCCACAGCACGGCCCCGCGATTTAAGCTTCGGGTTCATGTTGGCGGCTTATACGCAACCCGCTGTCTCGGCGGAAGGCAGGAGCATCGAATGGCTGAGCGAGGCCGCTTCATGGACGATCTGGCAGGGGTGGCGCAGGGCGCCTTCTCCGCGTTTGCTGGCCTGCGCGACGAGGCCGAAGCCGTTTTCAGTGCCCGTGTGGAGACTGTGATCCAAAAGCTCGACCTGGTGCGGGGTGAGCAGCTTGCGGCGGTGCAGGAGCTTGCGGCCAATGCCCGGGCCGGTCAGGCCGCGGCCGAGGCGCAGGTGGCGGCGCTCATCCTCAGGGTCGAGGCGCTGGAGAAGCAGGTAGGGGCGGCGAAGGTCCCGGCAGTCGATCCCATCACCACTTTTCCGAGCGATCCACCGATTATCACCCCGAGGGACCTGCCCGGGAGTGGCTCCAGCGAGCTTCCGAGTGAGTTTCCCCGGGAATTTCCGCCTACTTCATGAGAATCTCGTGGCAGTTGCGCTTGTAAGTCTCTGAGAAGGGCGCTTTGCTTGCGGTTGGCCGCGGCAGCACCCTAGTGTTTATTCCGCTGTGTTTCGGGGCGGCGATTCGCGATGCCGGAACTGGGGGCCATCGGGGCGCCCATCATCCGGCGACGACCACGGATCCGTCGCCACCCCGGCCGTCCTCCCAGCACCGAGGAGACCTTCGATGTCTGCCATGACCAGTGCCCTTGAACCCAATGTCGCCAATCCGCTCGATGTCATCGAGCAGATCATCGTGTCCAACGAATGGGTGTTCGAGCGTCGGAACGACGCCGAGATGGCTGCTGAGGCCCCGGGCCAGTGGTCCGATTACGGCCTGTATTTCAACTGGTCGCAGGAAATTTCGGCGATGCACTTCACCTGCGCCTTCGACATGAAGGTGCCGGAGAAGCGGCGTGCGGATTTTTACGAGCTACTGGCGCTCGCCAACACGCATCTCTGGATCGGCCACTTCGGGATGGACGCCGATGATGGGATGCCGGTGTTCCGCCACGCGGTGCTGCTCCGGGGCGCGCGGGGAGCGTCCTCCGAAAGCCTCGAGGACATGGTCGACATAGCGATCACGGAATGTGAACGCTTCTTCCCGGCCTTCCAATTCGTGTTGTCGGGCGGCAAATCGCCGGATGAGGCGCTGACGGCGGCGATGCTGGAATGCGCCGGCGAGGCATGAGCACGCGACGCTGATGACAAGCGGTGGAGGCCGCCCGGCCAAGGCTTCCATACGCCTGTCTTCGCGGCGCCCTGAGGCGGCCTCGGCTGTCAGCCCTTGGATGAAGCAAAAGTGATGAACAACAGCGACTTCGATGCGGCGGTTGTGAAGGCGGTGCTGGCCCAGGCGGGCGAGCGGGGATGGCGCGGCGCCAGCCTGATCGAGGCGGCGCGGGATGCGGGGCTCGACGTTGTTCGTCTTCGCCAACGCTTTCCGTCGAAGCTGGCGGTCCTGGTGCGATTCGGCACGATGGCCGATCAGGCGGCCCTCGCCGGTGCCGCGACCGAAGGCGCGGTCAAGGACCGGCTCTTCGACATGATCATGCGCCGGTTCGACGTGCTGCAGGCCCATCGCGCGGGCGTGCTGGCCGTGCTCGACGCGGCGGCGATGGACCCTGGATTGGGCCTGTTCCTGGGCCGGCTCTCCACCCGCAGCATGGGCTGGCTTTTGGAAGCCGCCGGCGTGTCCGCGCTCGGCCTGCGGGGCATGCTGCGCGCGAAGGGGCTTCTCGGCGTTTGGGTCTGGGCGGTCAGAAGCTGGCGCGACGACAACAGCCTCGATCTTGCGGCCACCATGACGGCGACCGACAAGGCGCTCGACCGGGCCGGGCAACTCGCCCGGTACATCGGGGACGATGCGCCGGCGGTCGATGAGATGGACGGGGTGCCGCCGGTCGATCCGGGCGGGCTGGCGGTTGCGGAGGCGTTTCCCACCGGACCCCGGGCGCCGGAGCCGCCGATCGATCCCGCCATCTGAGAGAGCCTCAGCCGCCCGCTTGACGCTTCCGTGTTATCCCCGGCGTCCGCTTGCCAGAAGACGGCGGATGGGTGCGATATGGCTCCAGGCCGATCCTGGCCGTGGATCGATATGATTGTCGATCGAACGGCGGGGACCGGGCTCAAGCACCGGGCGGCATGTCCGCCCCAAGCAAAGCTGAGGAGGCAAAATTGTCCGACCTGCCGAAATTTCCGACCGACATGACCAAGTATTTCTCGGCCATGAAGCTGCCGTCGCTGCCCGAAGTGGCGGCGCTCATGGAGACGCATAAGCGAAACCTCGCGGCCCTGGCTGCCGCAAATAAGCTGGTATTCGAGGGTGCCCAGGCCATCACCCAACGGCAGGTGGAGCTCATCCGCCGGCAGGTGACGGACGTGACCGAGGCGGCGAAGATGCTGTCGGCTCCGGGCGACGCCAAGGAGCGGGCGATGCGGCAGGCCGAACTCATGAAAGTCGCCTACGAGAAGAGCGTCGCCGACCTCAAGGAGGTCGAGGATCTTTTGCGCAAGTCGAGCACTGAGGCGCTGGATCTCGTGCATCACCGCTTCATCGAGGCTCTGGACGAGGTCAAGGCGGCCGTCGAAAAAGCGCCTTCGGCAAAATGAGGTGAGCGGGCGGCGCCGCGTCCGGCGCCGCCCGTTTTCATGCGTCGACGCCCGCCTCAGGCGACCTGTTGCGACGCCCCGCCTGCCATCAGCTCGGCGCGCCGCATCAGGCGGTCGTGTATTTCCACGGGAACCTGACGGTAGGAAAGGGCGCGCGGCTGCGGCATTTCCAGGATCGGCACATCGCGCCCATAGAGCGCCTCATGCTCATTCCAGTTGTCGAATGCCGTGCGGTGGATGTTGTCGACGAAGCTTTCGGCGGGCGTGCCTTCGGCCAGGATCAGCGCGTGCTCATCCAGCTCCACATGATAGTAGGTGAAGGTTTCCGGGACGTTCCGCTCCCGCAGGATGGACACCTCGTTCACGAGTGCTGCCGCCTGGACCAGGATGTCGTCGACCAACACCGCATGTTCGGGTGAGACCAGCAGGTCGCGCTCGGGCAGAGCGTCGCCCAGGGCGCCTGCCCGGATGCGGATCGGCAGCACCCGGATGGGGTCCGCGAAGCGGGTCGAGACCGTGTTTCGTCCGATCCATCGGATGGGCATGATGCGGCCCTCGGCCGTGACCACATCGTCGCCGATCGCCAGCGCCTCGACCGTCACGTCGCCGGTCGGCGTACGGATTGACGTGCCGGGATAGTAGCAGACGGCGAGAACGAGGGTGCCGTCCGCGGCGGCGCTGAGCGTGTAGCCGCCCGCCGTGGCGCCGTCGATTTCGACAAGATAGCTGTGGCCGCCGGCGGAGACCGTGACCGCGTCGTTCAGTACCGAATAGCTGTCTCCGCCCGACGAGGTCAGGAAGCCGAAGTCGATCTTGTCGCCCTTAGCGAACTCCAGGATGACGGTGCCGGGCATGGAACTGCTGTCGACGATATCGAGCGTGCCGCCGGGCTTGATGAAGTCGATGCCCCGGCCGGTGACGGCGCCATCCTTCAGTTCCAGGGTGCCTCCGGCAATGCGCGTCGCGTCGGCGGTGCCGCCGGACACGATTTCGATGCCGCCCTTGCCGATCGTGGTGCTCAGAGCCGAGCCATGGGCCAGGATCGTTTCGGTGCCACCCGCGCTGATCGTCGCGCTGGTGCTTTGTCCGCCCGAATAGACGGTCTGGATACCGCCGGAGGTCACGACCGTGGTCGCCGCCGTGCCGCCGGAGAAGACCAGCTGGCTGCCGCCGCTCGTGAGCGTCGTCTTGTGTGCGACACCGCTGCCGAGAACATACTCGGTCGAGCTGCCGCCGAGCATGAGCCCCTTCGCCTGGGCGTTCGTATCCGAGGTGAAGCCGGTATTGTGGTCGTCGACGACTATTCCGGTCGAGACGACCGAGCCGCCGGTCTCGACGGTGGTGTTCCTGATCGTGGCGCCCGGGGTGACCACCAGGAAGCCGCCGCTGTCGACCGTCGTGTGGTTCGCCGCACCGCCCGCGAAGACGACCTCGCCCGCACTGGCAGCGATCGTCGTGAAGGCGGCAGTTCCGCCGCTTTCGACGTTCTGCACGCCGCCGTCGATGGTCCTGCTGGCGACGCCTCCGGCCTCGACGATCTGCGTCGCGCCGACATTGGTTATATGCGTCGCCATCGCCGAGCCGCCGGACAGGATGGATTCCGTTCCGTTGTAGAAAAGATTGGCGCCGGTGTCGATGCCTTGGACGGAGATCGTACCGCCGGGTGCGCTGTAGCCTGCCGAGAGATGCGAGGCGGTTGCGCCTGCTTCGATGATGATCGAATGGCTGCCGACCACATCTTTCCCGGTCAGCGTCGTGCCGCTCGAAACGATGATGGGTGTATTTGCCACGAGTTGTTTTCCTTAATGATTCATCAATAGCGCTTCGGAAGCAGAATTCAGCGTTGCGGGCTCTGCGGTATCACCGAACGCGATCATCACCGGAAAGCCTATTGCGGAGATGCAGATGTCATGGTTACGATATCGGCACAATGTCTCTTTTTGGTTGTATCTCCTGATGGATGTCCACGCCGAACTGGACAGGTCGTGCGTCCCGGACCGATGCTCCCGCCCGGACGGGCAGATCGTTGTGCGCGACGAGGAATTCCGGACCACGGAGGATATGGCGGTCGGGGAGATGATCGCGCGCGACGGGTTCGCGCGCGCGAGCCTCGCTTATGCCGCCGCCATGGTCGATCTGCACAGCGCCGACTGGGTGCTCAACCGCGTCATCAATGACCGCGGACGGATGGCCGCGGCGCTCGCGATGCTGGATCTACATTTCCAGGGCAACCAAACCGGCTTCGCGATCACCGATCTTCGCGAGCAGGCCCTCATCCACGGCTTCGCCAGTCCAAACCGGGTCACGGCGCTCGTCGGCGCGCTCCGCGTCGCAGGCTTTCTAAGACCCGTGGAGGCCACCGACCAACGCCTGAAGAAGGTTGCGCCGACGGAACTGTTTGTGGCGCTCTTTCGCCGGCTACTGACGCTGCAACTCCAGGCGCAGGTCCTCGTGCGTCCCGAGATCGGCGGCGCCGTGGCCGCGCTTGCCGATCCGTCGATCCTCGGCGTTTTCCTCCACGTCGAGCTTGTGGTGGTGCGGCGGGCGGCGCTGGCGGGCCACGAGACAGCTACCCAAGCGCTCGCGGAGCGGGCGAACGCCATGGTCATGCTCTATGCCGTCTTCGTCGCGGAGGCGGCGGGGGCGCTGCTGCCGATCTCGGAACTCGCGCGGCGATTTGCGGTCGCCCGCAGCCATGTGCTTTCCGTGCTGAAGGACGCCGAGGCGCATGGGTTGATGATGCTGGATCCGGCAGCGCGGAACTTCCGGCCCACCGCGCGGCTGGAACAAGTACTCTACCGGCTTTTCGCCCGCATCTTCCTGAGCCAAGCCGGAGCCTACGACATCGCGCTGTTGCCGCGCGACGGGACGGCCCTGGTGTCCGGCTAGACCACCGCGGGCGCGCGCTCCGCAGCCGCGCGGCCCCATGCGCCGTCGGCCGTCTCGTCGAACAGCGCTGCCAGTTGGCGCATCATGGTGCCGCCCAGTTCCTCGGCGTCGACGATCGTGACCGCGCGCCGGTAGTAGCGGGTCACGTCGTGCCCGATGCCGATGGCGACCAGTTCGACCATCCCTCGGCTCTCGATGTCATGGATCGCGTGCCGCAGATGGCGCTCCAGGTAGTTGCCCGGATTGACCGAAAGCGTCGAATCATCCACCGGCGCGCCGTCGCTGATCACCATCAGGATGCGGCGGTGCTCGCTCCGGGCCAGCAGGCGCCGATAGGCCCAGACGAGCGCCTCGCCGTCGATGTTCTCCTTGAGCAGACCCTCGCGGAGCATGAGCCCGAGATTCTTGCGGCTGCGCCTCCAAGGCGCGTCGGCCGACTTGTAGATGATGTGACGCAGGTCGTTCAGGCGTCCCGGGTTGCGCGGCTTGCCGTCCTGCACCCATCGCTCGCGGCTTTGGCCACCCTTCCAGGCGCGGGTTGTGAAGCCCAGCACCTCAACCTTCACGGCGCAGCGCTCCAGCGTGCGGGCGAGGATATCGCCGCACATGGCCGCGACCGTGATCGGCCGCCCACGCATGCTTCCAGAGTTGTCGATCAGCAGGGTCACGACCGTGTCGCGGAAGTCGGTTTCCCGCTCGCGCTTGTAGGACAGGGAGGCGGTAGGGGTCGTGACCACCCGGGCGAGGCGGCTCACGTCGAGCAGGCCGTCCTCCAGGTCGAAATCCCACGCGCGCGTCTGCTGCGCCATCAGCCGTCGCTGCAGCCGGTTGGCGAGCTTCGAGACAACGCCCTGCAGGTGCTGCAGCTGATGATCGAGCTGCTGGCGCAGCCGGCTCAGCTCCTCCGGGTCGCACAGCTCCTCAGCGGCGATCTCCTCGTCGAATGCGCGGGTATAGGCGCGGTACAACGCCTCGTCGCCCGCCCGATCCCGTGCCTGCTGCTGACCGCCGGGACGCTCGTCACCCTCGGCCTGCGCGGCTTCCTCCTCGTCGCCCTCGTCCGCGTCCTCTTCCGCCGCGTCGCCCTGCAAGTCATCAGGCTCGGCGCTGAGACTGGCTTCGGCTTCGCTCTGAGACTGGCTCTCGCCTTCGGAGGCCGTATCCTGCTGCGGGCTCTGCTCGGGCGCTTCGTCGCCGCCCTCGGGCTCCTGATCGGGCTCGGCTTCCGCCTCCGCCTCGGCGAGGTCGTAGGCCGACAGCAGCTTCCGCGCGGCGCGGGTGAAGGCCACCTGATCGTCGGTCGCTCGCGCCATGTCGGCCAGCGCCGCCTCGGCCTCAGGGCCGATGCTCTCCCGCCAGAGTGCCAGCACGCGACCGGTCGAAGCCGGCGCGGCGAGGCCCGACATGCGCTCGCGCGCGAGCAGCGACAGCGCCGCGCCGAGCGGAAGCTGCTCCTTGCGCGTCATCCGGTCGTAGCCGTCGGCCTCGCATTGCTCGACGAGTTTCTGCTGCAGATTAGCGGCGACGCCCGCCATGTGGCGGCTGCCCACCGTCTCGACACGCGCCTGTTCCAGCGCGTCGTACACCTCGCGCGCCTCGCGACTGGCGGGCGAGCGGGCGGAGTGCACGGCGTTGTCGTGATGGCGGAGGCGGAGCGCCACGGCGTCCGCAGCACCCCGCAGGCGCGCGATCTCGGCCGGGGGCAGCCCGCGCGTGGGCGAGGGCAGGCGGGCCCGCACACCCGCGAGGCTCGCGGGGCCGGCCTGGAAGGCGACCTCCACCTCGGGCTGTCCAGCAAGCGCGCGGATTGCGCCGGCGGTCGCCCGCTTGAACGCCTCGCTCCGTTCGGTTCCGTCCTTCGAGCCGCTCAAAGTCTCGTCCCCCGGCTGGGCCTCTGCCCTCAGCTGGCCCGGCGAAGGGCGCCGGTCGCCAACTCCTCGTTGAAGCAGCGCTGGTAGTATTCGGCGACGGTCGAGCGCTCGGCCTCGTCGCACTTATTGAGGAAGGTGAGGCGGAAGGCGAAGTTGAGATCGCCGAAGATGCGCTCGTTCTCGGCCCAGGTGATGACGGTGCGCGGGGACATGACGGTCGAGATATCCCCGGCGATGAAGCCCGCGCGGGTGAGGTCGGCGAGCGCCACCATGCTTTCCACGCGCCGCCGGGCGGCCCCGTCCTTGGGGTCGATGCCGAGTTTCGCCATGACGATGGCGGTCTCCTGGCCATGCGGCAGGTAATTGAGCGTGGCGACGATGTTCCAGCGGTCCATCTGACCCTGATTGATCTGCTGGGTGCCGTGGTAGAGGCCGGTCGTGTCGCCGAGGCCCACGGTGTTGGCGGTCGAGAACAGGCGGAAGGCCGGATGCGGATGGATCACGCGGTTCTGGTCGAGCAGGGTGAGGCGGCCCTCCACCTCCAGCACGCGCTGAATGACGAACATCACGTCTGGCCTGCCGGCGTCGTACTCGTCGAAGACCAGCGCGCAGGCGTGCTGCAGCGCCCAGGGCAGGATGCCCTCGCGGAACTCGGTCACCTGCTGGCCGTCCCTGAGGACGATGGCATCCTTGCCGATCAGGTCGATGCGGCTGATGTGGCTGTCGAGATTGATGCGCAAACAGGGCCAGTTGAGGCGGGCGGCAACCTGCTCGATATGGGTCGACTTGCCCGTGCCGTGATAGCCCTGGATCATCACGCGCCGGTTGAACGCGAAGCCGGCGAGGATCGCGAGCGTGGTGTCGTGGTCGAACTGGTATGTCGGGTCGATCTCCGGCACATGGTCCGAGGGGGCGCTGAAGGCCGGCACGACTAGGTCCGACTTGAGGCCGAAGACCTCCCGCACGCTGACCGTCGTATCCGGCGAGCCGATAATGCCGATGCTGCGGCTGGTTTCGATCCCGGAATTGGCGCCATTCATCATCGAAAAGAACGTCCTGTCATGCTGCTGTCAGATTAGCGGGCAGACGCTTCATCGCAAGCCGCCCCGGGCGACACTCTGCCTTGAATGACGCCGGCTTACCTGTATAGGCCGGGCATGCTGCGGCTGCGAGAGCCAAGGCACGATCGGCGCGCCGAGCTTAAGATCAAGATCTGCGTCCCGAGTTCAAGACCGCGCCATCTGCCGCTCCTCGGCGGGCCACAGCGTCTTGAGCGTGGAATAGGCGATGTTGATCGCCTTGATGCGGGCATCGGCCGCCTCGCCGCCGCCGTTGATGTCCGGATGGTGCTGCTTGGCGAGCGCCTTGTAGCGCGCCTTGACCGTATCCATGCTGACCGGCCAGCTGAGGCCGAGCACGTCGAGCGGCTGGCGCAGCTCCGGCGGTGCCTTCTCGCTCTCCCCCCCTGGAGGGCGCCGTCCGCCCGCGAGGTTGAGCAAGGGGTCGCGCAGGATGGCCTCGTCGTTGATCCGAGGCCCGCCGTTGGAGCCGAGACGCCAGGTCGGCCGCTGCCACGAGGCATCGGCCCGCAACTCCTGCTCGATCTGGCCCGGCGTCATACCTTTGTAGAAATCCCAGCTCGCATTGTAGGCGCGGACATGGTCGAGACAGAGCCAGAGGTAGTCATGGAGCGAGCTGCGCGAGCGAGGGGCGCGGTAGCAGCCCAACTCTCCGCAGGAGGGCATGTCGCACAGCCGGCCCGGCGCGTCCGGGTCGGGCGCGTAGGCCCGGGCACGGGGGACGCGTCGTGTTGTCATGAGCGCTATATGGTCGTCCGCCGGCTCGCTTGGCAATCCCGCCCGCGCACAGCAGGACCACGCCGGCAGTGCTTGAATTGGCGGCGGCTTTCCGTCCAGAATTGGAGCCATGAGCAGGCAGTCACGCATCGCCGATACCCTGACGCGGGCCTTCTCGCCCCAGCATTTGGAGGTCGAGGACGACAGCGCCCGCCACGCGGGCCATGCCGGGGCCGGGGCGGGGGGGGAGACCCATTTCAACGTGCGTATGGCGGCTGCTTCATTCGAAGGAATGAGCCGCGTGGCCCGTCAGCGCGCCGTGAACGAGGCGCTGGCGGCGGAGTTCGCGGGGGGCCTGCACGCGCTGTCGCTGACCCTGCGGGCGCCGTCTGAACTCGCCGCCGCTGCCGCCGCCGCACCAGCCTGACGCAGCCGCCGCCGGGCGGCCTCCATGGGCGACACCGGTCCGCGAAGCCTTGCCCGTCGTTATCGCAGCCGGACAATTACCGGTCGCGGATGCCGGATACCCTGATGGAATGATTTGCATGAGGCGTGGCTTCCGTGCCTCATTCCTGCAACCGGGGTGTGTCAGGCGTCATGTCAGCAGCCGTGCCGATGGATGATACGGATCGGGCGATCCTCCGCCTGATCGCCCGTGATGCCTCCCTCTCGCTGGCCGAAATCGCATCGCACGTGCATTTGACCCCGACACCGTGCTGGAAGCGGATCCGGCGTCTTGAAAAAGACGGCGTTATCCGCTCCCGTGTGGCGGTCCTTGACCAGCAGGCGCTCGGCCTGCCGGTGTCCGTCTTCGTCTCCGTCGAGACAGCGGATCATTCGGCGGAGTGGCTCACCCGGTTCGCGGCCGTGGTGGACCAAACTCCCGAAATCGTGGATGCATGGCGGATGGGCGGCGATGTGGATTACCTTCTCCACGTCGTGGTCGCGGATATCAGCGCGTACGACGCCTTCTACCGGCGGTTGATCGCGGCCCTGCCACTACGCAATGTCACGAGCCGTTTCGCGATGGAGCGCATCAAGAACGCGCCGCTGCCGATCTGAGCCAACAAGCGACGGGGCGCTGCCCCTTCGAGGAGAACGACACTGCCAGACCAACCCGAACCGACCGGCGAGCCGGAGGATAACGGCAATATCGCGGAAGATGCCATCCGCGCCGCTCTGGATGCGGTGGGCACCCTGCCGGATGACGAAATCGCCCTCGCCGAGACGGCGCTGCTGTTCGCGCGCCTCGATGCGCCCGAGGCCGACTGGCGCGGTGCGCGTGCCCACCTCAGCGTGCTGGCGCGCGAGGCGGCCGAACTCAGCCCTTCGACCGGCAGCAGCGCCCAGGAGCAGGCCGAGGTCCTGGGCGCCATGCTCGGCTGCCGGCATGACTACAGCGGCGACTACGAGACCTATGACGACCTCCGGAACGTCAATCTGATCCGCGTGACCGAGCGCAGGCGGGGCATGCCCATCGGGCTCGGCATCATCTGGCTGCATTGTGCCGAGGTCGCAGGCTGGGAGTGCTACGGCATCAATTTCCCCAGCCACTTCATCCTCGGCATCGACGGCGACGACGGCCAGACCGTGCTCGATGTGTTCTCGGGGGGTAAGATCCTCGACCCCGAGGATCTGGACGGGATGATGGCCCGCGTCGACGAGAACCATGTTGGCCGGCCGCAGCGGCGTGGGGAACGGATGGCCCGCGTGAAAGGCCGCATGAGCAAGCGCGACGTGCTGCTGCGGCTGCAGCGCAACATTGCTTTCCGCCGCCAGACCGGCGGCGATCTGGCCGGCGCGCTCCGCTGCACCGAGGATATGTTGCGGATCGCGCCCGGCGATATCGATCTCTGGCAGGATGCCGTCGTGCTCAACCAGAAGCTCGACCAGATGGCGGCCGCCGTGCGCTGCATGGGCCGCGTCGTGGCGTTGATACCGCCCGGCGAGGATGCCGACCGGGCGCGGGCGGCGATGCGCCGGCTGAGAAGCAGCCTGAACTAATCGGCCTCTCGATCGTCGGACCGGCTGCCGCCAGGGGCGTCACCCGGGGTTGAGGCTGCGTTCCGGAATGCGGGTGAAGACGGCCCCGAGCTTCAGCGCCGGCGGCAGTATTCGCGCGGCCGCGAGCAGGCCGCGCTGCGGACGCCGATACACGAAAATGCGGGAGAGCCACGTCGCGCGACCTACCTGCGCGCCGATGCCGCCCGCCAGCCGCGCCAGAAACGCCGCCGCGTCCTCGCCCGCCAGATAGGCCGTCGCCGCCAACTGCGCACTATGCAACGCGATCGACATGCCGTCCCCCGAGAAGGACGGGATGACGGCCGCCTGATCGCCGAGCCGCCACACCCCGTCCGGCGGTGGGCGGCGGACCACCAGCCCGTACGGCAGCCCCGCAATGCTCAGAGGCTTGGGCCAGGCTGCCGTCGCACCCTCCAGGCGCTCCGCCAGCAGAGGCGTTTCCGCCCCGATCGCCGCGATGAGGTCAGCCCAGCGCTGCCCCAGCGCGGCGAAACGCCCGCTCCGCACAAGCAGGCAGAGATTGGCGCGGCCGCCCTCCACCGGCTGCAGCCCGGCATAGCCGCCGGCGAACAGCATGAGTTCGACCCGGCCGGACAAGGCCGCCGCCTGCCGGGGCGCGAGGGTGAACATCATCTTGAAGCCGATGAGATCGTTCTGTTGCCCGGCCGGGCGGGCGTGGCCTCGCAGGTCGTGCTTGCCGGTCGCCAAAACGACCGTCTCCGCCGTCACCACCTCGCCATCGGCGAGGCGCAGGCGAAAGCCGCCATCCCGGCGGTCGGCCGTCACGACCCTCTGGCCGCGCCCGATCCGCGCGCCGCTCGTCTGCGCCCGCGCCAGTACCGCCTCGTCGAGCACGCGGCGCGACAGGCTCATGGCCGGAAAGGGCAGGCGGCTGGTTGTCGTCTGCCGCCCCGCGGCGAGGCCTAGCCGGCCGATAGGGACCGCTCCCAGGGCGGCCGGATTTATACCGATGCCGCCGAGATAGATCAGCGCCTCGCGGCTCAGGAACTCGCCGCAGACCTTGTCGTGCGGACCCTCGCTCCGCTCGATCACCAGCACGTCGCGCCCGGCGGCGGCGAGGCGCGCGGCGAAGCTCGCACCTGCGAGGCCGCCGCCGATGACCGCGACCTCGGCGCTCATCATGACGGCTAGACGGTCGTGAACAGCATCGTCTCGGCGACGAGGCCGGGGCCGAAACCCATGGCGCAGCCTCGCGCGCCGGGTCGGCCCGCCCGCAACATGCGGTCGAGCACGAACATGATCGTGGCCGAGGACATGTTGCCGTAGGCGCTGAGGACCGCCCGCGAATCCGCCAGCGCGTCGCGTCCGAGGCGGAGCGCGCCCGCAACCGCGTCGAGCACCGAGCGGCCGCCGGGATGCACGGCCCACAGGTCGATCGCGTCGGGCTCCACGCCGTCCAGGATCAAGGGCGCCGCCGCGGACAGGCCCTCGGCGATCGTCGCCGGCACACGTCCCGAGAGGTACATGTCGAAACCCTGGTCGCCGACGCGCCAGGTGATGAGCCCCTCGCTCGCCGGGATCAGCGCCGCGTGGAAGCGGTCGAGCGCCATGCCCTCCGGCTCCGCCGTTACCAGCGAGGCGGCGCAGCCATCCGCGAAGACGAGGAACGAGAGCACCGTCTCCAGATCCTGCGTCTCCTGCAGATGGAGGGTGCAGAGCTCGAGATTTATCAGAAGGACCTGCGCCTCCGGTTCGGACCGCACGATGTGGCGGGCGAGCTTCAGCGCGTTGAAGGCGGCGTAGCATCCCATGAAGGCCACCATGCTGCGCTCGACCGAGGAGCGCAGGCCGAGGGCCGCCGCGATCTGCATGTCGAGGCCCGGCGCGTAGAAGCCGGTGCAGGTTGTCACGATCAGGTGGCTGATGGCGTCGCGCCGCCCGCCGATGCCCAGGCGCCCGACCGCTTCGAGAGCCAGAGGCAAGGCCGCCCGCTCATAGAGGCCCATGCGCGTGCCGGATGAGGGAAATCGGCCACGGCTAAACGCGCCATCGGCGTCGATGGCCGGGCCCGTCGGATCGTCCGCGGGCGTCAGGGTGGAATAGCGGTGCTGGATCTCCGCGCGGTCCGCCATGCGGCGAAACAGCTTCCGGGTGCGGGGGTCTTCCAGGAGACTGTCGGCGAAGCGCACGAAAGTGTCGTGGACATCATGCGCCGGGACAGCGGTAGCAATCCGGTTGAGATACGCGGTGTTGGATAGGGACATGCGATCACACTTGGCGGCTAAGACGAGACGCAACGCAAGTGTCGTATTGGTGAACGGAAGTCTGCCGCCTTTCCTACTCTCCTGCGCCGGATGGCGAGGATGCCCCGTGGCCAGGCGCAACGCGCTGACGGTGCTGCCGAAGGCCGCGGAACTCCAGCCATTGCCACAGCAGCAGCGCCGGCAGTCCGATCACGAGGTCGCGTGCGCGCATCAGCAGCGAGACAGCGACCGAGATACCTGCCGCCACCCCGAAGATCGCGCCCAGGCCGGCATAGGCCGCCTCCTGAACGCCCGCCGCGCCGGGCACGAAGAAGGTCAGGCTCATCGCCACGCGGAGCAGCGCCTCGATCCCCAACGCCTGCGCCCCGCTGATATGAGCGCCGAGCAAATTATAGGCGAGCCACGTCATGCCGGCGGAACCGAGCCAGCCCCCGAAGTGGCACAGCACGGCGGCGGCAACGGCGAGCTTGCGGTCATAGATGCGGTCGAACTGCTCCGCCATGCGGTCGAGTGGGCCGAGCGTCTGGCTCTCGCCCTTGCCGATGCGCGTCACGAGCCTCTGCAGCAGCCGCGTGCCGCGCCCGGGGAAGGCGATGACGATGGTCGCTGCCAGTGCGGCCACGCCGATGCCGCAGCTCAACGGGATGATGAGGTTGGAGTGCGGCTGCCAGATCAGCAACACGCCGAGCCCGACGGCGGCGAACAGGACTTCGGCACTGAACTCGGCCGCGACATCGACAAGCGTCGAGGCGGCGGCGAGGGGCATCGGCACGCCTGCGAGCGATACGGCCCGCGCGCCCATGACAAAGCCGCCTACGGGCAGGAAAGGCAGGAACCGGCCGCCACCCTCGCGTACAAGCCGGCCCCAGAAGAGAACGGGGAAGGTTCGCGGCTTCGCGCGGGGCAGAATCGCGAACCAGGCCAGGGACAGCGGCAGCGTGATGACGAGCTGCCCCACGATCAGCAGGGCGAAGCCGCGCCAGCCTATGGAGAGCAACGCCTCCACGACGTGATGCGCGCCGAAGGCGAACACCATCACGATGCCGAGCAGAATTCCCGCCAGCATGACGAGCAGCGAAAGGCGCTTCATGGCGCGAGGCAAGGGGGTCGCGCAGCGGCGGCTATGGGTTTGCCCACGTGTCTTCGTCCCGGATCGGAGCTTGCGCCCCGAGGGGCGAAGCCTTCTATACCGGCGCCGAACCGGCTCGCCAATTCCGACCGCTTTGCAACTGCCGCAGGAGAGGCCCTTGGCTCGCGATAATCTCGCCTTCGTGACGGGCGCCACAGGCTTCGTCGGCGCCGCCGTTGCCCGCGCGCTCGCGGCTCGCGGCTTCGGTTTGCGTCTGCTCGTCCGCCGCGCCAGCGAGCGGAAGCACCTCGCGGGTCTCGACGCCGAACTCGTCGAGGGCGATCTCAATGATCCCGACAGTCTCAGAGACGGAGTTAAGGATTGCCGCTATCTCTTTCATGTGGCGGCCGATTATCGTATCTGGGTACCGGAGCCCGATGCGATGATCGCCACCAACGTCCACGCCACCGAGACGCTGCTGCGTCTGGCGCATAGCGCGGGCGTGGAACGCATCGTCTATACCAGCAGCGTGGCGGCGCTCGGCCTCACGCCGCGTGGCGCGCCTCCGGCCGATGAGGACACGCCCATCACCTATGACAAGGTCGTCGGCACCTATAAAAAGTCCAAGTTCCTCGCGGAGCAGGTGGCGCTGAAGCTCTCAGATGAAGGCGTTCCCGTGGTCATCGTGAACCCGGCGGCGCCGATCGGGCCTGGAGACGTGAAGCCGACGCCGACGGGCGTGATGATCCGGGATGCGGCCACGGGCCGGATGCCCGCTTTCGTCGATACCGGCCTCTGCGTCGTGCATGTGGATGATTGCGCCGCCGGTCATGTGCTCGCGCTCGAACGCGGCCGGGTCGGCGAGCGCTATATCCTCGGCGGCGAGAACGTTTCGCTCGGCGAGGTCCTGAAGCTCGTGGACGACGTGACGGGGAAGGCCACGCGCCGGGTCAGGCTGCCGATCGGGCCGCTGGTGCCCGCAGCCATCATCGCCGAGCAGATGGCGCGGGTGACGGGTGGCGAGCCGCGGCTGACGCGCGACCACCTCAAGATGGCGCGCAAGACGATGTATTTCTCGTCCGCCAAGGCGGAGCGCGAACTCGGCTACACCTTCCGTCCGGCGCGCGACGCGGTGCGGGACGCCATCGGCTGGTTCTCGGCCCACGGATACCTCACGGCATGACCGTGCTTGCGAGCCTCACGCTTCTGGCGCTGCTCGTCTGGGTCGGCATGATCCTGTTCCATGGCCGCTATTGGCAGGCGGGCCCCATCCTGCCGCCGCCTTACGAGAATCATTCGTTGCCCGCCGCCGACATTGTCGTGCCGGCGCGGGATGAGGCACCGTCGATCGCCGCCGCCATCGGCTCGCTGACGCGCCAGGTGCTGCCGGGCGGTGCTGCGGTGCGCGTCTTCCTGGTCGATGACGGCAGTAGCGACGGCACCGCCGCCTTGGCGGAGGCCGCCGCCCAAGGCGCGCCGCATCCGCTGACCATCCTGCAGGGCGCGCCGAAACCGCCGGGCTGGAGCGGCAAGCTCTGGGCGGTACACCAGGGCATCGCGGCCACGACCGCCGATCTCGTGCTGCTGACGGACGCCGACATCACCCATGAGCCGGATCATCTCGCCCGCCTTGTCGCGAAAGCGGAGGCCGAGGACCTCGACCTCGTCTCCGAGATGGTGTTGCTCCATTGCGAAAGCTTCGCCGAGCGCGCGCTGGTGCCGGCCTTCGTCTATTTCTTCCAGCTTCTCTATCCCTTCGCAGAGGTCGCGGACCCCCGCCGACGCATGGCCGGGGCGGCGGGCGGCACGGTGCTGATCCGCCGTCGCGCGCTCGACCGTATCGGCGGTATCGCCGCCGTGCAGGGCGCGCTGATCGACGACGTGGCACTCGGCCGCGCGGTGAAGCACAGCGGCGGCCGGATCTGGCTCGGCCATACGACGCGGGCGCGCTCGATCAGGCTATACCCGGAATTCGCGGATATCTGGGCGATGATCGCCCGCACCGCCTATGTGCAGCTTGGCTTCTCCCCGCTGAAGCTCGCCGGCACCGTGCTCGGCATGCTGCTCGTCTGGCTGCTGCCGCCGGCCGCGGCCATCTTCGGGCACGGATGGGCGCGCTGGTTCGGCCTCGCGGCATGGGCGCTGATGGCGGCGAGCTTCCTGCCCAGCCTGCGGCGCTATCGCCTGTCGCCGCTCTGGGCCATCTTCCTCCCGCTCATCGCGCTATTCTACATGGCGGCGACGGTGGGTTCCGCCGTCAATCACATGCGGGGGCGGAGCGTCATGTGGAAGAACCGGGTCTATTCCAATGGTGAATCGTGAGCCCTGACGCCGCCGCCGCCGATCCCCACGAGGTCGCGAACGTCGAGAGCTGGTCCGGCAAGGATCGCGGCGACGAGAATTTCCCGGTCGGCGCCATCATCCGCCCCGATCTCCGTCGCCACGTCCACGCCTATTACAGCTTCGCCCGCAACGCCGACGACATCGGCGACAGCCCCGTGTTGCCGCCCGAGGAGAAGATCGCGCGCCTCGACCACATGGAGGCGGTGCTGCTCGGCCAGCGGGAGGGCGGATCGCCCAGCGCCGCCGCGCTCCGCCTGAGCCTCGCCGAAACGCGGGTCGATCCGCGTCATGCGACCGACCTCCTCGTGGCCTTCCGCCAGGACGCGACCAAGCGGCGCTATGCGAACTGGGACGAGCTGTTCGACTACTGCCGCTTCTCGGCCATGCCGGTGGGCCGGTATGTGCTTGACGTCCATGGCGAAGCCGCCGACACCCACCCGCCCTCGGATGCGCTCTGCGCGGCGCTCCAGGTGCTCAACCATCTTCAGGATTGCCAGAAGGACCTGCATGACCTCGACCGCTGCTACCTGCCCGAGGACCTCATGAGCGCGTCCGGGACGGCTGCGACCGACCTGCCCGCGCGGGTCGAAACCCCCGGGCTGCGCCGGGTGTTAAATACGCTGCTCGACCGCTGCGACGCGCTCAACGCCGAGGCCGCGCCGCTGCCGCGTCTCTGCAAGGATCGCCGGCTGCGGCTGGAGACCGGCATCATCCTCAACCTCTCCCGCCGTCTCACGAAGCGGCTGCGCGCGGGCGATCCGCTCGCGGGGCGCGTCAAGCTCACCAAGAGCGATGCCGTGGGCGCGCTGCTCGCCAGCCTCGGCTACGCCCTATGAGCCTCGCCAAGCTCCCGCAGCCGCCGCTCGGCGCCGACCCCGCCGACCTCGAATTCATCGAGAGCCTGGTGCGGCGCTCGGGCTCCTCGTTCTACTACGGCATGCGCATGCTGCCGCCGGACCGGCGCGCGGCCGTCTATGCCATCTACGCCTTCTGCCGCGTGGTCGACGACATCGCCGACGAACCGGGCTCGCTCGTCTCGAAGCGCGAGGCGCTGGACGGCTGGCGCGAGCGCATCGGCGCGCTCGCCGAGGGCCGGGCCGATGACGGGCTGACCCGTATGCTGCTGCTTTCGACCCGCAAATTCGACCTGCGCGGGCAGGACTTCCTCGCCATCATCGACGGCATGCAGATGGATGCGGAGCGCGAGATCGTGGCGCCGCCCATGGCGACGCTCGACCTCTACTGCGACCGCGTGGCGAGCGCTGTGGGCCGGCTTTCGGTGCGGGCCTTCGGTGACGCTTCGCCCCCCGCCGACCGGGTTGCCTACTGCCTCGGGCGGGCGCTGCAGCTCACCAACATCCTGCGCGACATCGGCGAGGATGCCGAACGGTCCCGCCTCTACCTGCCGCGCGAGTGGCTGGCGGAGGAGGGCGTGCCGCCCAATCCTCGGGCGGCCCTCACGTCGCCGGGCTTGCCGCGTCTTTGCGGGCGTCTCGCAGCCTTGGCGCGTGACCACTATCGGGGCGCGGAAGAGGCGATGCGGCTCTGCGACCAGCGCGCCATGAAACCCGCGCGGATGATGGCGGCGCCCTACCGCGCGTTGCTCACGCGCATGGAGAAGTCCGGCTTCCGCCATCCCGAGCAGCGGGTGCGGCTGCCGGCCTGGCAGAAGGCATGGTTCGGCTTCCGGATGATGACCGCTTGAGCGCAGGCGCGGGACGCTCGACCGGCGGCCGTGTCCACGGCGGCCGCGTGCACGTCATCGGCGCGGGTCTCGCGGGGCTTTCGGCCGCTATGGTGCTGGCCGAGGCGGGACGCCCGGTCTCGATCTACGAGGCCGCACCCGCCGCTGGAGGCCGTTGCCGCTCCTATTTATTTCGACCGCGAGCTTGGCTGCCGCCTCGACAATGGAAACCACCTGCTGCTGTCCGGCAACAGTGCCGCGATGGCCTATCTGGCCCGCATCGGCGCAACCGACAGCATGGTCGGCCCGCCGGAGCCTGTCTTTCCGTTCATCGACCGCGCCGATGGGACCCGCTGGGTGCTCCGGCTCGATCGGGGGCGCATGCCGTTCTGGATATTCGATCGGAACCGGCGCGTCCCCGGGACCGGCTGGCGCGACTATCTTGCCTTGCTCCGCCTGCGGGGCGCGCAAGGCACCGTGGCCGAGGCGCTCGGCGGGGCTGGCCCCATCTATCGCCGGCTGCTCGAGCCTTTGGCCGTCGCCGCTCTCAACACCGCGCCGGACGAGGCGCTTGCCTCGCTGATGCAGGCGGTCGTCGCCCAGACGCTGGGTGCGGGGGGCGCCGCCTGCCGGCCCCTCGTGCCGCGCGAGGGCCTCTCGGAAAGTTTCATCGACCCCGCGCTCGCCTGGCTACGGGCGCGAGGCGCCGACATCCGCCTGGGCCGCCGGATGCAGGGTTTGGAGCGAAATGACGATCAAATATCCGTGATACACTGTGCGGATGGCGCGGTGGTGTTGGGCCCTGACGAGGCTGTGGTGCTGGCGGTGCCGGCACCCGTGGCGGCGGACCTCGTGCCGGGGCTGACGGTGCCGGACGCGTTCGAGGCGATCCTGAACCTTCACTACCGCGCCGAGGCGCCCCCCGGGGAAGCGCCGTTCGTTGGAATCGTCGGCGGAGTGGCGGAATGGGTGTTCATCAAGCCCGGAATCGTGTCGGTCACCATCAGCGCCGCGAACCGTTTCCTCGCGGAGCCGCCGGAGTCTCTGTCGGAGCGCGTGTGGGCCGACGTGCGTGCCGCTTGCCCGACACTCGCCCCCGAGATGCCACAATGCCGTGTGGTTCGGGAAAAGCGCGCGACCTTCGCCGCTACTGCAATGCAGCAAAAACGCAGACCTGCGGTGGATGGGGCGGGACTTGCTAACCTCGCGCTCGCGGGCGACTGGACGGCCACCGGGTTGCCAGCGACCATCGAGGGCACCATTAGATCGGGTGAGACCGCAGCGCGCTTCCTCCTGAGGCATGTATAAGGCAACAATGCCGCACGATATCAGCTTTGACACCGCCATCGAAACGGACGATCTGGAGACCGCCATCGAGCGGGCTGAGCGCGCTCTGCGCGGCCACCAGAGGTCCGACGGGCATTGGGTGTTCGAACTGGAGGCGGATGCCACAATTCCCGCCGAATACGTTTTGCTCGAGCATTACCTCGACCGCATCGACAACGAACTGCAGGCCAAGATCGGCGTCTATCTCCGCCGCATCCAGGGCGAGCATGGCGGTTGGCCGCTCTACCACGGTGGCGCGTTCAACATTTCCGCGAGCGTGAAGGCCTATTTCGCTCTGAAGGCGCTGGGAGACGATCCGGCCGCCCCGCACATGGCGCGCGCCCGGAAGGCGATCCTGGCCGCCGGCGGCGCGGAACGCACCAACGTCTTCACCCGCATCCAGCTCGCGCTATTCGGCGAGGTGCCGTGGCGCGCGGTTCCGGTGATGCCGGTCGAGATCATGGGCCTTCCGAAATGGTTCCCCTTCCACCTGCTCAAGATCAGCTACTGGTCGCGCACCGTCGTCGTGCCCCTGCTCGTGCTGATGGCGCTCAAGCCCCAGGCCCGCAATCCGCGAGGGATCAGGGTCCAGGAACTGTTCGCGACGCCGCCCGAACTCGTCACCGACTGGATTCGCGGCCCATACCGCAGCGGCTGGGGCCGCTTCTTCAAGACGGTCGACGCCGTGATGCAGAAGGCCGAGCCGCGTTTCTCGAAGGATCGCCGGCAGAAACATATCGAGGAGGCGGTGCGCTGGGTCGGCGAGCGCCTCAACGGCGAGGATGGGCTGGGCGCGATCTACCCGGCGATGGCCAATTCGGTGATGATGTACGACGTGCTCGGCTATCCGCCGGAGCATCCGCAGGCCGCGATCGCCTGGCAATCGGTGCGCAACCTCGTCACGGTCAAGGACGAGGAAGCCTATTGCCAGCCGTGTTTCTCTCCGATCTGGGATACCGGTCTCGCCGCCCACGCCATGGCCGAGGCCCAGGGTCCAGGCGCGGGGCTTGGTGCTGAGGAGGTCGAGCGTGCGGCGGCCTGGCTCGTCACGAAGCAGATCACCGAGGTGCGCGGCGACTGGGCCGAGATCAAGCCGGACGTGCCGCCCGGCGGCTGGGCATTTCAGTTCAACAACGACCACTATCCGGATGTGGACGACACGGCCGTCGTCGGCATGCTGCTGCATCGGAACGGCGATCCGGCCCATGCCGACGCGGTCGAGAAGGCGCGCCACTGGATTATCGGCATGCAAAGCCGCAACGGCGGCTGGGGCGCGTTCGACGCCGACAACACGCATGGCTACCTCAACCACATCCCCTTCGCCGATCACGGCGCGCTGCTTGACCCGCCAACCGCGGATGTGACGGCGCGGTGCGTCTCGTTCCTGGCCCAGCTTGGAAATGCCGAGGACGCACCGGTGATTGCCCGCGGCATCGCCTATTTGCGGAGCGATCAACTGCCCGAGGGCTGCTGGTTCGGACGCTGGGGCACGAACTACATCTACGGCACATGGTCGGTTCTTTGCGCGCTCAATGCCGCTGGCGTGTCGCATGACGACGCGATGGTGCGGCGGGCGGTCGCGTGGCTGATCGAGAAGCAGCGGCCCGAGGGCGGATGGGGCGAGGATTGCGCAAGCTACGAGGGCGCGCCTCCTGGGGACTGATGGCGGCGGGCGAGGCGGATCATGAGGCGGTGATGCGCGGCATCGGCTGGCTCGCCTCGCAGCAGAAGCCCGACGGCGAGTGGGAGGAGATGCCGTACAACGCGGTCGGTTTCCCGCGCGTGTTCTACCTTCGCTATCACGGCTACCGCCTGTTCTTCCCGCTCATGGCGATGTCCCGGTTCCGCAATCTGCGGCAGGGCAATTCGCGGGAAGTCGCCTGGGGCTTCTAAGGCAGGTTCCGATGCGCGGCGAGCAGCCGCGCATCTCGACACGAATGATGACGAGGCGAGGAGCCTCAGGGCTTTTTGCCGCCGCCCATCAGACCGGCTGAGCGCAGAACCTTACCCACCAGAGCCGCCGGTTCGCCCAGACGCCCCATGACATCCTGCATGCCGCCCTTGCCGCCCGGCAGCAGGTCCTGCCAGATCGGCATGTGCGGAGGCGGCGCGTCCCGGCGCGGCGCACCCTTGCCGAGTAACGGCCCATCATCCCGGGGTGCCGCCTTGGCAGGCTGTTCTGCCGGTCGCGCCGTAGCGCGGCGGTGTCCGATCAGGCCCCAGCTTTCGGCGATCCGGTAGGAGGACGAAATCCCGGCGGGCACGATGAAGCGGCTCGCCGACCCGGTGCCGCACTGCGCGTCCTCTTCGGCCGCCTCAGGGTCGATCGGCGTCGCGTGGCCGAGGCCGTTGATCACATAGGTCTCGAGAACGACGCGCCCCCCGGGAGAGCGCCATGCCCGATGGCGCGCGCCATCGACGACGCTTTCCTCGGCGCGGGCATCCGTCACGCCGTGCACATCGGCCCATTGCTTGCGCAACTCCTCGGCGTTCACCGGGTTGACGGTGGTATCCGCCGAGCCCTGCCAGATGGAGACGGTCGGCCAGTCCCCGCGATAGGCGGATGCGCCGCGCACCCGGTCGCCGAGTTCGCGCGGCGAGCGGATGCGGCCCTGGCCCATCACGCCGAAAGCTTCAGGCACAGTGCTCGCGCTGCCGAAGGGCAGCCCGGCGATGATGGCGCCACCTGCAAAAAGATCGGGATATGTCGCGAGCAGCGCCGCGGTCATCGCGCCGCCGGCCGAGAGCCCGGTCACGAAGACGCGGCGGCGGTCCAGCCCGTGCTTTTCGATCATGGTGCCGATCATGGCCGCGATGGACGCGACCTCGCCCGCGCCGCGGGTGATGTCCTCCGACTGGAACCAGTCGAAGCAGCCCTGGCTGTTGTTGGCGCGCCGCTGCTCGGGCAGCAGCAGGGCGAAGCCGAAGCGGTCGGCAAGCGTCGACCAGCCGGCGCCTGAATCGTATTCGGCGGCGGTCTGGCCGCAGCCATGCAGCACGACAACGAGCGGCGCGTCCCCTCCGAGCCCCTCCGGGACGTTGGACAGCATGCGGAGATTGCCGGGATTCGGGCCGAAGGCCTCCGTCTCGGCGAGCGAACTCGCCTCACCGGAGCCCATGCCCGGCATGTTCCGGCCAAACGATTGAGGCTTGAGGTTCATCAGGTGGCCGAGAATGCCATCCGTGCTTTGGAACGAGGCCATGCGGGAAAGCCCTTTGCAGTGGGTGAGCGGAGGCGTCCAGCGCCAGCGTTGTTCGTTACAACGAAGCAGACATGGTGCACCGCAGCAAAACCTGCAAGGACAGATCGCTTCCGCCGACCAGCCTTGCGGTGGGGGCGTGCAGAAAAGTGCTGTCAGGCCACGCCGTCGAACACTTTATGGTCGATCGACTGGAGGAGGATGGTCGTGCCATCGCTCAACGTGAGCAAATCCGAACCTCCGAGCACGCCTTCGGAGGTGATCGGGCTCGCGCCATAGCCGCCGAACGCCAGGATGTCCGTCGGCTTGAGGCCGAAGATGACCTCGCTGCCGCCGGCGTGGCCGTTGATGAAGCCGTATACATCTGGGGCGCTGCCGCCGAGAATAGAGGATGCGCCGGACCCGCCGACTAGCGTGTCGGCCGCCGAGTTCAGCGCGACGAGGGCCGAGCCGTGGCCTGTGAACAGCAACTCCGGCCCGCTTCCCGTGGCGCCGTCGATGGTGGTGGCGCCCGATCCCGCGATCAGCATCTCGGGGGCGGACCCCGCCGCCAGTTCAACCGTGTGGCCCGCGCCGCCAATGAGCGTCGAGGCGCCCATGCCGCCGATCAGCGTGCTCGCGCCCGTGCCGCCGGTCAGCAGGTTGGCGCCTGACCCGCCCTGGAACACAGCCATGCCGCTGCCGCCGAACATCGTCGTGCTGCCGCTGCCGCCAGTGACCGAGACCGGACCGCTGCCGCCGATAAACACCAGCGGGCTTGCGCCGCCGTGGACAGTGGCGCCATCGCTGCCGGCAAAGACAAAGCCGCTGTTCGCGGCGCCCGGCGTCAGCAGCGCGCCACCCTGGCCGTCGCTCTGAAGCGAGAAGGTCGTGCCGGTGCCGGTCAGCGGCAGGGTGTAGCTCTGCCCCTCTGCGCTCACGGTGACGCCCTGGCTCCCGACCTTGATCGCGCCGGGCGTGGTGAGCGATAGCCCGGCGATGTCGATGCCGCCGTTCCGCCCAAGGCTGAGGCCGAGCGCGCCCGTGTCGAGGATTGCCCCGCCATTGGTCGCGCTCAGCCCTGGGCTGGCGATGGGCACGTTGAGGTCCGCCGCATAGGTCTCGAGCGGGTGGTATTCGGCCGCCGCCGCCGCGACGAGGCTGGCCGACAGGCTGTACTGGCCCTGCTCATAGGCGAAGGAGGCCGCGGCGAGGGCCGCGGTCCCGAGGTAGGAGCCGATGAAATCGGCGGTTCCGTAATGGACGACGTTGTTCGCCTTCAACAGGGCCGATTCGTTGCCGCCTTGCGCGTAGTTGCCGACGGGATCGCCGCGCTCGACGTAGTCGGTGACGCTGGCGGTCTGACCCGAGGGAATGGAGCCCGAGGGAATTCCGGGTCCGCCGAAGGTGGCGCCGGCGAGGCCCGTCTGCGCCGCGACGAACTGCGCGTCCGCGCCGCCGAGCGAATGGCCGGCGAGATAGACATCGCTCCGGGCGTAGCCCGCGGCCGCGGCGTCCGTCAGCACGGTCTGGGTGAAGGACAGCGCCGTCTGATAGGAGGGCGCGACGATCCCGGCGGTGATCGCGGCGTCGTCGATGGTCTGGGCGGAGGTGAAGGTATCGTTGCCCGTGTAGAGGTTGGTGCCTTCGAAGGCGATCATGACCTGACCGGTGCCGGTCAGCAGCGCCGCGGCGTAGAAGCCGGTCCCGGGGGTGTAGTCGATCAGCGGCGCGCCGTTCACCAGCAGATAGCTGAAGCCGGTCGGGAGGGCGGTGTTGCCGTCCGGATAGGGCGTTCCTGCCTGCGCATAGGCCCAATAGGCGGCGTTGAGGTATTGCGAGACGGAGGGAGACGTTTGTGCCTGGGACATCGTCGCCTGCTATTGTTCGTTGTCCCTTGCTACCGAAACTCCGAATGTGGCGCCAGTCATGTGGCGCCAGCCTTGGCACCAGTCTTGGCACCAGCTTCAGGGTGTCGCCGCAGGCGACATGATGGTCTCAGGGTGTCGCCGCAGGCGACATGATGGTCTCAGGGTGTCGCCGCAGGCGACACCTGGGCCCCGCCCCGGCGGGCGAGCATCCGCTTCAACTCCCGTGGATGGGCGACGCCGAACACGATGCAGAGCACGGCGAACACGGCCATGCCGCCGCCGACGAGGCAGCCGAGCGCCACCAGCCTCACCACGAGGTGCGGCGCGTCGAGCATCGGCTGCAGCAGGCTCTGGAACCCGATCAGCGCGCCCCCCATGCCGACGGCGGCGAGCAGAATGCGCGGCAGGCTGCGCCGGCAGCGCGCGTCCAGCGTGAAGTGCCCGCGACGGGCGGAGATCGCGATCAGGCTCAGCGCGTTGATCCAGCCGGCGGTCGAGGTCGCGAGCGCGATGCCGACATGGGCAAGCCCGGAATAGAGGCCGAGGCTCACCGTCAGCACGAGATTGGCGACCATCGTGGCGACCGCAACCTTGACCGGCGTCAGCGTGTCCTGCCGCGCGAGGAAGCCGGTGACGACGACCTTGATCAGCACGAAGGCGGGCAGCCCAAAGGCATAGGCGGAGAGCGTCGGCGCCACCTCGGCCACCTGATGCGGCCCGAAGTGCCCGCGCTGGAACAGCACGTGCAGGATCGCGTGGCTCTCCAACAGCAACGCCACGGCCGCCGGCAGGGTCAGCAGCAGCGCCAGCTCCAGCCCCCGATTCTGGGTATGCAGCGCGGCGCTGTCCTCGCCTTTGCGAATATGGCGCGACAGGGTGGGCAGGATGGCGGTCGCGACCGCGACGCCGACAACGCCGAGCGGCAGCTGGTTCAGCCGGTCGGCATAGGCGAGGTAGGAGACCGAACCCACCGGCGCCAGGGAGGCGATGGCGGTGGAGACGGCGAGATTGATCTGGGTGGCGCCCGCGCCGAAGACACCCGGCAGCATGATGCGCAGCAGCCGGCGCAGTTCCGGCGTGACGTGCAGGCGCGGCAGGCCGAGCCGCAGCCCCTCCCGCCGGCAGGCCCACGCGAGCCATAGGCATTGCGCGACACCGGCAGCCGTCACCGCCCAGCAGAGCGTCTGGCCGGTCACCGGGTGGTGCAGCAGCGCGGCGATGATGAACAGGTTGAGCAGGATGGAGGTCGCGGCAGTCGCGGCGAACTTGTCGACGGCGTTCAGCAGGCCGCCCTGAAAGGAGGCGAGGGAGATGAAGACGAGGTAGGGAAATGTGATCCGGGTGAGCTCCACCGTCAGCCGGAAATGCGCGGGATCCGCGTCGAAGCCGGGCGCCACGACGTGAAGAATGGCGGGCGTGAAAACCTCGCCCAGGATCAGGAAGACGATCAGCGCCAGCAGCAGCGCGGAGAAGGTGTCCTGGGCGAAGCGCATGGCGGTCGTCCGTCCCTCCTTCGCCACCATGCCGGAGAACAGCGGCACGAAGGCCGCGCTGAAGGCTCCTTCGGCGAACAGGGTGCGGAACAGGTTCGGCAGCCGCAAGGCCACGAAGAAAGCGTCGCTGGTGTAGCCGGCGCCGAGGGCCGAAGCCGTCATGATCTCGCGCATGAAGCCAAGCACGCGGCTGACCATGGTGTAGCCGCCGACGGTCGCCACGCGGCGGAGCAGAGCCATGGAGATCCTTAGGGGTTGCGAGAGCCGGGTTCGTCGACCCGGCTAATGCACGTCGGCGGCGCCAAGCTCAAGCTGCCTGATCGTCACCTCGACCAGCGCACGCGCCTTCGCCATGTTGTCGGCCACCGGTTTCGCGTGTCCATCCGCCGGCGCTCCGAGCTGGCGGCTGAGGTCGGCGAGCAGCCCCGCGATCTCGGCGGAGTTCTGCAACTCGTCGAGCTGCTCCTGGCGGAGCGCGATCGCCACGTCGAAAAGCTCGCTCGCGAGCGTCACCAGCGTGGCGGAGGCCGGCGCCGCCTCCGCGTCGCTTTCGATCGCGTCCATCTCCAGCCGCATGTCGCGGACGAAGGAGCGGATGACGCGCGTCATCGCCCGCTCGGGGGTGGCGTGCCAGTCGGGGGTATCGCCGCTCTCGCGGAGGGCCAGCAGGATGGCGGCGGCGACCGCCACCTCCATGCGTTCGTCCCGCGCGAAATGCCGGTGCAGCACGACGCGCCAATCCTCCCAACCGGGGCCTTCCGTCGCCGTCGCCGCTGTCACGGCCAGCACGAGGCCCTCGGTCGTGCGGCGGGACCGCGCGCCAAGCGTTGCGAAGTATTCGGCGATGCGCTGCTCCATGGCCTTCGGCTCAGCGTCCGCCGTCGCCTCCATCAGCCCGGCCCAGAGCCGCTCCAGTTCGGCATCGTCGCCGACGGCGTTCGCCCACTCGTCGCGGTCGAAAGGCTCGTCGTGGTCGACCCTGTCGTCATCGTCCGCCGCTTCCGTCAATCTTCGCTCTCCGCCGGTCGATGCGTCCGTTCGCGGGAATATGGGTGAACGTCGGTCAAACCCAATACTGCCCACGCCAATGATGCGTCGGATGATAAGTCTAATGATGGGTGGCGAGCAAAGCCCGGACGAAGGCGTAGCCGACGATCGGAATGGCGGCGATCACATAAATCCGCAGCAGAATGAGCAGCGCCAGCACGCCGCGGCTTAGCTTGCGGCGGGGCAGGGGCGGCAGGCCGCCGCCCGTCGGTTGGGCAGCAATGTCCATCCGGTCCTGGGTCGCTACCTGGCTCTGGCTCATGCGCGGTTCTCTCTGCCTAGCCGAGCACGCCGGGGAACACGGTGATGACCCCGTAGAGCGCGCCGACCAGCGAGATGGCGATGATGATCGTGCCGCCGGCGATGTTCGCGCGCCAGCCGTTGGCGAGGTCGCGCATGATCTCCCGGTCGTTCACCAGCAGCAGCAGGAACAGCAGCGCGGGCGCCATCAGCAGCGTCGCGATCACGTTGACCGTCAGCGTCATCGCGAGCAGCGGCGCGCCCGGGATCAGCACGGTCCCGCCCGCCACGAGTGCCGAGCCGATGGCCGCGCCATAGAACAGCCGCCCGTTGGTGAAGTCGAGGTTGAGGCTGTGTTTGGCCGCGAGCGTCTCGGCGATCGCGTAGGACGAGCTCGTGGAAATGGTCATCGCGGCGATGAGCCCGGCCTCGATGATGCCGAGCGCGAAGAGCGTGGCCCCCGTGGTGCCGATATACGGCCGGAGCGCGGAGGCGAAGTCGGCGCCGCTCTGGAAGCTCGAAACATCGATGTGATGGGCGAAAAGCGGCGCGGCGGCGACCACCGTCGCGATGGCGGCGATGGCGGCGATCAGTGCTCCCAAGGCGGTGTCCATCCGGCCCTGCGGCAGATCGGCCCGTTGAAGGCCCTTATCGACCACCGCGCTCTGCTGGAAGAAGATCATCCAGGGCGTGACGGTGGCGCCGACATTGGCGAGGATGAGCGTGATGAAGGCGGTGTTGAGGCCGCCGGGCAGCGGCCCCCAGGTGCCGATGGCATGGACCAGCGCGTGTCCGTCGGGATGCGCCATCAGGGCGGCCGGGATGAACAGCAGGTTGAAGACCGCGAGGCCCATCAGCAGCCGCTCCCAGGTCGCGTAGCGGCGGAGCAGCAGGGAGCCGATGATCATGACGAGCCCGGCCACCACGGCGAGCCAACTCGGGATGCCGAAATAGAGGCCGCCCGCCTGGATCGCGATAAATTCGGTGACGAGCGTCAGGATATTGCCGACGACGAGATCGCCCATCGCGAAATAGCCCCAGAAGGGGCCGAAACGCTGGAAGATCAGCTCCGCATGCCCGCGCCGCGTCGCGATGCCGAGGCGCACCGTCATTTCCTGCACGACATAGGCCATGAGGAAGGTCAGCAGAATGAACGGGATGAAGAAGCCGATGCCGTAGGTCGCGCCGGTGGTCGCGTAGGAGACCATGCTCGGCCCATCGTTCTCGCCGAGCATGACGAGCACGCCAGGGCCCGCTAGCAGCCAGAGCAGGCGGAACGAGCGGCCGGCGGCGCGCGTGGCCAGCACCCTCTGCTGGTCGCGTTGCCGCAGCCTCTCGTCGAGCGAAAGGGCAGGCGAGCCCTCTGTCATCGGCGCCAGCTCACGCGCGTCTTGGCGCACCTCGCAGTTCAAGGTCGTCCGTCTCCTTCGTCGCGCCAATGGTCATCGCGGAGACTAATGTAGCCAAGGGTACAATTCAGTCAACGGGCTTTGAGATGATGTTCCTGGATGCCTCTACAGCCAAAGGCTCACATTGACGCGACGGGGCCGCGACCTGCTACAAGGAAGCCTGGCGACAGGGATGACGGGGAACTTGTCAGAAACGCGGGTGGACGCGACGACCGACATGCCGGAGGAGCCGACGCAGGCGCTGCGGTTCGGACGCGCGCGCACGGCACGGTCGAGCGCGCTGCAGGAGGATTATGTCGAGCTGATCGCCGACCTGATGGCCGCGCATGGCGAGGCGCGGGCGACCGATATCGCCAAGCGCATGGGCGTCACCCACCCGACGGCGCTCAAAAGCATCACGCGGCTCAAGCGCGAGGGCCTCGTCACGTCGCGGCCCTATCGCGGCATCTTCCTCACCGAAGCGGGCCAGGAGCTGGCTCAGCGCGTCCGCGCCCGGCATCGGTTGATGGTGGAGTTTCTGCTGGCGCTCGGCGTCCCGGCCGAGGCGGCGGAAGCCGATGCCGAGGGCATGGAGCACTACGCGTCCGAAGCGACGCTCGCGGCTTTCGGCCGGTTTCTCGGGCGGTTGCGCCGCGACATCTAGGAGGCCGGTGCCAAAGGGCACTTCAGCCTATGTCTGGCTCGGCCCACCCGATCAACCGAGTGCTCTGACACACACGCGCGCGGACCTTCCGGCTGGGTTGGAGCGTTAGGCGATCCCGAGCGCGCGGATCAGCGCGAAGCTGATCGCGCCCAGCACGAGAAGCGAGAGGGTGACAGCGGCGGTCACCCGCAATCCGGCGGCGGCGACGCTCCGCAGGTCGGTGCTGAGGCCGAGCGCCGCCATCGAGATCACCGTCAGCCAGTTGGCGGCGATGCCCGCCGGCGCCAGCGCCATGTGGGGAATGAAACCCACCGAGCGCAGCCCGGCGAGCGCCAGGAAGCCGATGATGAACCACGGCACCAGATGGTGCAGGGCGAGGTGGCCCGTCGCGGAACCCCGGGCAGGGCGATCGCCCGCCGTCAGGTGCGGCGCGGGCTCGTCCGTTTCCTCGCGCAACCGCCGCGTCAGCAGCGTCAGCGCCAGCACCACCGGCCGCGCCGCCAGCCGCCCGCGCGCTTGCGTGTTATGCGCCCGGCCCCGCACGATCCAATCCGGGTCCGCCAACGCCGCCATGGCCGCCGCCGCCGCGGTGGCATTCACGTTGAAGGGCGGGCGCATCCGGTTCAACACATCCACCACGCCCGGCGGCGCATAGGCCCAGCCCAGCCGCGCCCCACCCAGTCCGAAAATCTTCGAGAAGGTGCGCGTCATAACGGTATTATCTGCCGCATCCACCAAACCAATCCCGGCATCGTAATCCGCCCGCTCGACATATTCGGCATAGGCCGCATCCACCACCAGCAGTACATCGTCCGGCAATCCGGCCCGCAACCGCGCCATCTCATCTTCCCCCAGCAACGAACCGGTGGGATTATTCGGGTTGGCGATGAAAACCATCCGCGTCGCAGGAGTCACCAGCGCCAGAACCCCGTCCACATCCGCGACCAAATCCGGCTCCGGCGCCTTGCGCACCACGCAGCCGGCGAGCTTGCCAGCGATCTCATAGATCGCGAAACCATGCGCGCTCATGATCAACTCGGTTCCTGGCCCGCCATAGGCCTGGATCAGCAGCGATATCAGCTCATCAGAGCCGTTGCCGCAGACAATCCGCGCCGGATCGAGCCCGAACGCCGCACCGATCGCCGCGCGCAACCGCGCCATCCCGCCATCCGGATAACGATGGATCTGTGCTGCGGCCTGCGCCATGGCGGCCAGCGCCGCCGGCGGCGGCCCGAATGCGCCCTCGTTGGAGGAGAGCTTGATCACCCGTGTTGCGCCCGGCAGCGATGACTCGCCACCGACATAGGATGAGACCGAGAACACCTCCGGCCGCGCGACCGGCCCGCTCACTGCCCCTCGCCCAGCGGAACCGCGAAGCTGCCGATCACCATTGGCCGCCCGCCCTGCCCGGCAATGGCGCCCAGCCGGGCATCATCCTCTTCGAGAAACCCATCCAGCTCCGCCAGCGCACGGATCGCCGTATCGCCCGGCACCCGC
>JABBOH010000012.1:2282-2662 GCA_019351895.1 Pseudomonadota bacterium | reverse complement strand
GCCGCATCCATATCTGCCCCGGCGCGAAGCCGGCATCTTTCAACAAGGTGTTCACCCGCGTGCGCGAGGTATCGCCCTCAAACTCCAGCACCACGAGGCTTTTATCCACCCCGCTCGGATCGGGCCGGATCCCGGCCACCACAAACGCCTCGCCCACCGGCGAACCCTCGGCGCGCTTTGTCCAGAACGGGATTTTCGCAATCACATGCAGGCGCTGCGGCCCGGTGGCGGTCAGCGCCGTCCACCATCCGCCCTGGCTCTCATCTTCCTCGCTGGGGGCCGGCAGCACCGCCAGCTGCGCGGTCTCCCGCGCCACATCGGCCATCGTCTGCGCCGGATTATGATGCCGGCGCATCGGTGTCAGCGGCCCGAAATGCTCG
>JABBOH010000012.1:1036-2272 GCA_019351895.1 Pseudomonadota bacterium | reverse complement strand
GCCAGCGCCAAACGGTCCGCTCCGCCCTCGCCATCGCATACCGCGATGATCTGTCCGCCCTCGATGATCAGCGCCGCCGCGAACATCTCCCGCCAGAACCGCGTGATCGCCTGCGCCGGGAGCGACCCAGCATGGCGCCCGAGCAAACGGCGCAATATGCTGGCTTCCCGCCCGGGCCGGATCTTGGTCCCGCCCTTGCCGCTATCATGCGCCACACCCTCCACCACCGCGGCGCGGCGCATCAACAGGTCGTGAATCTGCTCGTCGATGGCGTCGATCTGCGCCCGCAACTGGCCGAGATTGCTAACGGGAGCGGGCGAATCATTCATCGGCATCATTGTTACCCAATTGCATTGGCGCCGCCAAGCACGGCCAGATGACAACCAGAAGGCCAGAAGGGATTGCACCGCTTCCGGCAAAGCCGCATATGCCGCCTTGCGATGGATCAGCCTTTGCCCGAAACGCTGCATGAGAGCATCAATTTTCCCGGCGGCCTGCGCCTGGATTGTGGCCGCCGCCTGACCGGGCTCACCATTGCCTATCGCGCCTATGGCCGGCTGAACGCCACCAAATCCAACGCCATCCTGATCTGCCATGCCTTGACCGGCGACCAATATGTCGCCGAGACCAACCCCGAGACCGGTAAACCTGGCTGGTGGGACCGCGTCGTCGGCCCCGGACGAGCCGTCGATACCGACAAATTCTTTGTCATCTGCACGAATGTCCTGGGCGGCTGCATGGGCACCACAGGGCCGCGCAGCCCGCATGACGACCACCCGGACCAGCCCTGGGGTACCGAATTCCCGCCAGTCACCATCAATGACATGGTGCGCGCCCAGAAACGCCTGATCGACCATCTCGGCATCGCCCGTCTCTTCGCGGTCATTGGCGGCTCGATGGGCGGGATGCAGACACTGGCCTGGGCGGCGATGTACCCGGACCAGGTCTTCGCCGCCGTCCCGGTTGCCGCTGCCGCCTATCACTCGGCGCAGAATATCGCCTTCCATGAAATCGGCCGGCAGGCCATCGCCGCCGACCCGGCCTTTCATAATGGCCGCTATTGGGAAGCCGGGGTGACCCCGGAACGCGGCCTCGCGGTGGCGCGCATGACCGCGCATATCACTTACGTATCCGAGGCCGCTCTCACCCGTAAATTCGGCCGCAAGCTACAGGACGCAGCGACCCTGTCGGAACTCGGCGACCGGTTCGAGGTTGAAAGCTACCTGCAATATCAGG
>JABBOH010000012.1:0-1026 GCA_019351895.1 Pseudomonadota bacterium | reverse complement strand
CACCATCACCCGCGCAATGGATCTGTTCGACCTTGCCGCCCCGCATGACGGCAGGCTCGCCGCCGCCTTCGCCGGCAGCAAAACCCGCTTCCTGCTGGTCTCGTTCTCCTCCGACTGGCTGTTCCCCACCGCGCAATCGCGCGCCATCGCCTGGGCGCTGAACTCGGTCGCCGCCAATGTCTCCTTTGTCGAAGTCAAATCCGACAAAGGCCATGATGCGTTTTTGCTGGACGAGCCGGATTTCCACCGCACGCTGCGCGGCTTCATCACCGGCTGCGCGGAGCATGCCGGGCTATGACCAAATCAATGCGCGTCGACCTCGCTCTGATCGCCGGCATGATCAAGCCGCGCGCCCGCGTGCTGGATATTGGCTGCTCCGACGGCACGCTCATCGAGCATCTGTTCCGCAATCTCGGCTGCGATGCGCGCGGGCTGGAGCTAGAGATGGATGCCGTGACGCAGGCTGTCTCACACGGTCTGCCGGTGATGCAGGGCGATGCCGATACCGATCTTGCGACCTACCCGGACGGTGCGTTCGATTACGTCGTGCTGTCGCGCACGCTGCAGGCGGTGGAGCGCCCGCGCGAGGTGCTGCGCCAGATGCTGCGCATCGGCACCCATGCCATCGTCAGCTTCCCTAATTTCGGCCATTGGACTCTGCGCCTGCAATTATTGCTGAACGGCAGAATGCCGATGACCAAAACCTGGAGCCGGATGTGGTACGAGACACCCAACATCCACCCCTGCACGATCCAGGATTTTTTTCGTCTGTGCGAGGCCGAGGGTTATGTAGTGGAGGATTGGCTCGCCGCCGATGAAGACGGCGCCCGCGCGCCCTGGAGGCGCTTTCCCGCGCTCGCCAATCTGTTCGGCGAACAGGGGCTGTTCCTGCTAAAAAAAGCATAATTGCTACCGCCGGACCCGGACCGGCTGACCCAAGCCGCAAGCAACAATGCCGCGAAGATCAGCAGCGGCGTGATAAGGACGCCGTGCCTTGCGGAAAACACCGCCGCATAGGACGGAACC
>JABBOH010000133.1 GCA_019351895.1 Pseudomonadota bacterium | reverse complement strand
GATCAGGCGGCCCTCCTGCTCGTGGGCGATGTCGACCAGCTGCCGAGCGTGGGTCCTGGCCAGGTGCTGGCGGACATCATCGCCTCCGACGCTGTGCCGGTGATCAGGCTGACGGAGGTGTTCCGGCAGGCGGCGACGAGCCGGATCATCACCAACGCGCACCGCATCAACCAGGGACTGATGCCGGAGCTGACGGCGCCGGAGGGCTCGGACTTCTACTTCGTTGATGCAGCCGAACCGGAGGACGCGCTCCGCAAGCTGCTGACCATGGTGAGCAACCGCATCCCCAAACGCTTCGGACTGGACCCCGTGCGCGACATCCAGGTGCTCTGTCCGATGAACCGCGGCAGCCTTGGCGCCCGCAGCCTCAACATCGCCCTGCAGGCGGCGCTGAACCCGCCGGGAGCCGTGCAGGTGCAGCGGTTCGGCTGGACTTTTGGCCCGGGCGACAAGGTCATGCAGGTCACCAACGACTACGAGCGCGACGTGTTCAACGGCGACCTCGGCATCATCAGCGCCATCGACCCGGAAGAGGGCGCGCTGACGGTCAGCTTCGACGGGAGATCTGTCGAATACAGCTTCGGCGAGCTGGACGAGCTCGTGCTCGCCTATGCCACGACGATCCACAAGGCGCAGGGGTCGGAATACCCTGTCGTCGTCATTCCGATGACAACGCAGCATTACACGATGCTAGCGCGCAACCTGGTCTACACCGGCGTGACCCGCGGCAAACGGCTTGTGATCCTCGTCGGACAACGGAAGGCCCTTGCAGTCGCCATCCAGAACGGGGGCAACCGCCGGCGCTGGTCGAAGCTGGGTGAGTGGCTCGTGCAATCTGCCCGTAGCCCGGCAAGCCCACAGATGGGGCTGACTTCGCCCGGGAATTGAGAGTCGCCCGCCAGCAATTGAAATTGTCCGCGACGCATACTCCTACCAGTTCCTGTTCGTCGGTGGTGACGGCGCCAACTCGTTCATCTGCCGGTCACCGGATTCTCGAAGAACATCCAATTCGTCCGCGGTGAGCCTGACCTTGTGACGGCTTGGCACCCCATGGCTGTCGGATGGGCCGCGGTCGGCTTGGCTCAACCGCGCGCTGGATTAATTCGTGCCGTCTGAGCGGGCCGCGTTTGCAGCGGCGGTATCGTCAGGATTCTCCAATGCGGACCGACAGCGGTTTGTGATAAGTTGGGACCATGCACGATCTTCATACGTTCCCCGCCGCCGGTTTCACGGCACCCGAGCGCGAACTCATCCGTCGTGAATTCTGCCAGCACTTCGGGAGCTATCCCCTCGTCGCTGACGGTATTTTGCTGCGCACCTGGCGAGGCGGCCCGCAGGCGGGCGAGCCGAAGCTGCCACCACCCGTCAAGACGATGATCGAGCGGGGCTTGCTGGAACTTCGCCGCGAAGAGCGGTGGGTTCGCGCCTATTTTACCGCGGCTGGTTTGACGAAGTTGAGAGAGTTAGCCGCGAGCCGCCGGTACCTGGACGCGGTCCGTTATGCCCATGTTCGGCGTGAGCTAGGCCTTGAGGTCGAGGGCGACCCCACCCCCTCGTCGGTCTGATCGTATGCGGTGACGCGGCTATCGAACTCGCCTTCTTAGGTTGTGTGCGCAGTGGCATGACGTGCGACAACGCCCGAGGCGAGAAATCAGACGCGCGCGTGACTTGAGCCGGGTTCGAGAGATGACCCCTACATCGGCCAAGCTATTTAAATGTCTTGATAATCGCCTGCGCCGCATATACTTGGCGTGTTTGTCCGGCCACGCGACCAGCACAGAGATTCGAGCCCCTTCAATCATGGCGACCTACCGAGAAATACAGACTTGGGTTCGCGCCGCGAGCGGCTTCGTTCCGAAGACCTCGTGGATCGCGCACGTCAAATCGGACCGTGGATTGAGCGGCCGCACCGCTGCCAATCGCTTCGATCACCCAACCCGTGTCAACCCGTGTCCGACGACGCGGCGCGCGGCGATCGAGGCCGCCCTGCGTCATTTCGGGATGGTGTGACGTGCGACGTTTGGCCGTAGAGCGGCCTGCCGATGATTGTGATGAATGGCGGCCGACAGTGCTGGGTTTCTATGATGATGGCGCCGCTGCGCGGCCATCGAGCGGATTCGTGCGACTGATCCATCTGCAGGAACTGATTCAAATTATTCATAAGCTTTGGACGGCTTAGGATTTGGCCGCCGGGTCACGTTCGTCTAGGATTCCGTGGATCCTAGAGGAACCGCAGCATGGTCACGATAAGAGTTGCTGAAGGACGGCTCGAGCTCCGTGCGCCGTATAACCCGGTCCTCCCATTTCGTTCGAAGCAGATCGGCGGGAAGTGGCTCGGCGCTGACATCGGCTGGGTCTTTCCTCTCGAAGAGGAACAAGCCCTTCGCAAGGTATGCCTCGATATCTGGGCCGTCGATGGTTCGCCGGCCGCTCTGGCCGAGACGGTGGACCTGCACATCGCGGTCGATGAGCGTGCTCCCGTTCGCTCTGTCTTTGTCGCCTATCAAAGCCCAATCTTCCTGGTCGGCCGGGAGATTGCCGCCGCTCTCAAAAATCGGCGTGGCGCGCGGCCGGGCAGGGGCGTCAAGTTTCTGGTGGGTAAACCGCGCTGCCTCTTGTCGTCAAACTCTTGGATGACCACCGTCCCCAACGGGTCGATTTTCATCATCCGTGATGTTCCGGCCGTCGCCGCTCAACGTTTTCGGGAGGCCGTCGGTAATGCTGGGCAAGTCGAGGTCAGGACCATGGGCCGGCAGTGAAAGACGGCTTATGGGCCTATGATTTGCAGGCCGATCATGATCGGCCTGCAGACCTGAGTCGCTAGACGGACTTTTTCAGCGTTGGCGAGACCTTGAACCGAACCGTCTTACCGGCCTTCACTTTCACCGGCTCGCCGGTGCGCGGGTTGAGGGCCCTGCGGGCTTTGGTCTTCGCGACACGAAAGGTGCCGAAGCCGGGAAGGGTAAAGCCGCCGGAGCTTTTCAGCTCCTTGACGATCGCTCCCACCAGATCGGTGGCGGCGCGATTGGCAGCCACACCGGTCACTCCGGTCGACTCTTGCAGAACAGAGGCAAGAAAAGCTTTGGACAAGATGGGCTTCCTTTTTGGTTGGCTGTCGATTCTGCCGAGGGGAGGGATCGGATTCAAGCGATTCCGCGAACCTCGAGTAAGATGTTGGTCCTCAGAAGGTTTCCTTGCGGCAGCCAACGATCTATCGATGAT
>JABBOH010000011.1 GCA_019351895.1 Pseudomonadota bacterium | reverse complement strand
CACGCCGGAATGCCGCCAGTGCGAATACTGCCTCAGCCGCAAGACGAACCTCTGCGTGGCGATCCGCTCGACCCAGGGGCAGGGGCTGATGCCGGACGGCACCTCCCGCTTTTCCTGCGAGGGCGAGACCATCCACCACTACATGGGCACCTCGACCTTCTCGAACTTCACGGTCCTGCCCGAGATCGCGCTCGCCAAAATCCGCGAGGACGCGCCCTTCGACAAGGTTTGCTACATCGGCTGCGGCGTCACCACCGGCATCGGCGCCGTCATCAACACGGCGAAGGTCGAGCCCGGCGCGAAGGTCGTGGTGTTCGGCCTGGGCGGCATCGGGCTCAACGTCGTGCAGGGCGCGCGGCTGGCGGGCGCGGAGATGATCGTGGGCGTCGACCTCAACCCCGGGCGGGTTCCGATGGCGACCAAGTTCGGCATGACCCATTACGTCAATCCCTCCGAGGTCGAGGGCGATCTGGTGCCCTACCTCGTGAACCTGACCAAAGGTGGCGCTGACTACAGCTTCGAGTGCATCGGCAACGTGAAGGTGATGCGGCAGGCATTGGAGTGCGCGCATCGCGGCTGGGGCAAGTCGATCATCATCGGCGTGGCACCGGCCGGGGCCGAGATCAGCACCCGGCCGTTCCAGCTGGTGACCGGGCGACAGTGGCTCGGCACCGCATTCGGCGGGGCGCGCGGGCGGACGGACGTGCCGCGCATCGTCGACTGGTACATGGACGGCAAGATTAACATCGACGACCTCATCACCCATGTCCTGCCCTTCGAGCAGATCAACGAGGGCTTCGAGCTGATGAAGCGCGGCGAATCGATCCGGACGGTCGTGACCTACTAGCGGCGCGCCGGCCGGGCCCAGCCGGGCCGACTGTCAGCCTTCCCGGCTGCGGCGGAGCGCCGCGATCGTCTCGGCGGCCTTGCGAGACTCCTCCAGCCGCACGGCGTGGATCTCGGCCGCCGCCGCCAGCGGTGCGCCGCGCGCGAACTCCTCGGCGAGGATGAAACCCACGCCGAGGAGCACGGGCCCGAGAAAGACGCCGAGGATGCCGAAGGCGAGCGCCCCGCCGAGCACCCCCAGAAGCGTCAGGATGAACGGCAGGTGCGCGCCGCGCGCGATGAACCAGGGCCGCACGAAACTATCGGCCATCGAGATGCCGATGCCGCACCACGCGGCGAGGCCGAGCCCGGCCACGTCATCGCCCGAACTCAGCAGCCAGATCGCCGCGGGCACCCAGATCAGCGCGCCGCCGCCGGGGACAAGCGAGAAGAAGGTCCCGGCAAGCGCGAGTGCCGCGGCATTCGGGACGCCGCTGATCCAGAGGCCGAGGCTCAGCATGATGCCCTGCACCAGCGCCGTGCCCAGAATGCCATAGACCGCCCCGCGCACGGTGGCGCCGACGATCGTCAGCAGCCGCTCGGCCTGTCCGCCGATGATCCGGGAGAGGAAACCCCTGATGTTGCGGGCCAGCGGCTCGCCGTACATGAACAGGAAGAAGGCGATGAACAGCGCGAGGCCCATGCGCACCACGCCGTCGGTGATGGCGATGAGGAGTTGCAGGCCCTCCTTGGCGACGATGCCGAGATAGGGGTGGATCGCCGCCAGCAGGCTTTCGAGATCCGCCGACCAGTGGTTCCAGACATCGCTGACCGTCGAGCCGAACACGGGAAGCGTGGCGACCCAGGGCGGCGCCGCAGGCAGGCCGAAGATCAGCACCTCGTTGATCATCCGGCGGAGGTTGGCGGCATTCTGCAGGCCGTTCTCCGCGATCAGCGTCAGCGGCAGCAGGATCAACAGCGCGGTCATCACGACCATCAGCAGGGCCGCGGCGGCCTTGGGCATGCGCAGCTGCGTCCGCAGCCAGCAGTAGATGGGCCAAGTGGTGAAGGTGAGGATTGCGGCCCAGGCGATGGCCGCGATGAAGGGCTGCAGCACCGCCAGACATCCGGCGATGAGGGTTCCGAGAAGCACCCAGATCAGAAAGCGTTCGGTCACGGGTGCGCAATCCTTGTGGCGGGCGATCTTCGCATCCCGTTCTGTTACCGCATCTCGTTGCCGTGGGGCAGAGACTACGCCGCCCCGGCCTACGGCATCGCGTCTTGCCCGTCCTCCTGCGCGGGAGGACACTGCCGCAGGCACTGCGCAAGGAGAACAGCATGACGCCGCTCGTGAGCACCCACTGGCTGGCCGAGAGGCTGGAGGACCCGGATCTCGTGGTCTGCGACTGCTCCTTCTACCTGCCGAACGACCCGCGCAACGCGGCGGCGTTGTTCAGGGAGGCCCGGATCCCAGGCGCGCGGTTCTTCGACATCGATGTGATCAGGGACGCCGCCACCGACCTGCCGCACATGCTGCCGAGCGCCGACGCCTTCGCCGAGATGGCGGGCGCCCTCGGCATCTCGAACCGGTCGAAGGTCGTGTTCTACGACCAGATCGGCCTGTTCTCGGCGGCGCGCGGCTGGTGGATGATGCGCGTCTTCGGCCATGACGAGGCGGCGGTGCTGGATGGCGGGCTGCCGAAATGGCGCGCCGAGAACCGGCCGCTGGAAACCGCCGAGCCGGTCCTGCCAAGCCCCGCGACCTTCCGCGCCGCGCCGAACCCCACGCTCGTCCGCGACCTCGCGGAGATGCAGGCGACGGTCGCGGACGCCTCGGCGCTGATCCTGGATGCCCGGCCCGCCGGACGGTTTGCGGGCACCGCGCCGGAGCCGAGGCCCGGCCTGCGTGGCGGCCACATGCCCGGCGCGCGCAACATTCCGTTCAACCAGCTGCTCGCGGCGGACGGCACGATGCTGCCGCCCGACCAGCTTCGGGCCCGCTTCGCGGCGGAGGGCGCGGACGGCGCGCGTCCCGTCGTCACCAGCTGCGGCACCGGGGTCACGGGGGCGGTGCTGACGCTCGGGCTTGCGGTCGCGGGCTTGCCGACGGGCACCCTATATGATGGGTCTTGGTCCGAATGGGGCGGCCGCCCCGACACAGCTGTGGAATCCCAGAACGATGCCGGATGACCAGAACGACGCGCGGAACGGCGCGAGGAGCCAAGGCTTTGCCACCCGGCTGACGCAGCTCGGGCGTCCCGGCCCGCGCGCGCATGGCTTCGTCAACCAGCCGCTCGTCCGCGGCTCGACGGTGCTGCATCCGAACCTCGCCCATCAGCGGAGCCAGAGCGCGCTTCGCCACGAGCAGGCGCTGGTTTATGGCACGCACGGGACGCCGACCCATTTCGCCCTGGAGAACGCCATCGCGGAGATCGAGGGCGGGACGCGCTGCCAGATCGTCTCCTCGGGGCTCTCCGCGATCACCACGCCGCTGCTCGCCTTCCTCAAGACCGGACAGCATGTGCTGGTGCCCGACAACGTCTATGGTCCGACGCGCCGCTTCTGCGACGGGATGCTGGCCGGTCTCGGCATCGCCACGACCTATTACGACCCGATGATCTCGGCCGATGGCCTCGAAGCGCTCATGCGCCCCGAGACCGCCGTGCTGTTCCTGGAAAGCCCGGGCAGCCACACCTTCGAGGTGCAGGACGTGCCGGCGCTCTCGGCGGTGGCCCACGCGCACGGCGCCCGCGTCATGATCGACAACACCTGGGGCATCCACTTCTTCCAGCCCTTCAGCCACGGCGTGGACATCTCGATCCAGGCGGCGACCAAGTATATCGGCGGCCACTCCGACATCATCCTGGGCGCGGTGACGGTCGCGACCGACGAGGACTGGGTCCGTCTGCGGGACGCCTCGATGGCGCTCGGCCAGTACGCGAGCCCGGACGATTGCTGGCTGGCGCTGCGCGGCGTCCGCACCCTCGGCGTGCGGCTGGCGACGCAGATGGAGCACGGGCTGGTGGTGGCGCGGTGGCTCGCCGAGCGGCCCGAGGTGCTGCGGGTGCTGCATCCGGCGCTGCCGGGGTCGCCCGGCCATGAACTCTGGCAGCGGGATTTCACCGGCGCTTCCAGTCTGTTCGGCGTGGTGCTGAAGCCCGAGTTCACGGTCGAGGCCGTGGCCGCCATGATCGACGGCATGACGCTGTTCGGCATCGGCGCGTCCTGGGGCGGCTTCGAAAGCCTCGTGCTGCCGTCGACCGGCTCGATCCATCGCACCGCGGGGTCGGGGCGGTTCGGCGGTGAGATCATGCGGCTGCATATCGGCCTCGAAGACCCCGCCGACATCATGGCGGATCTCGAGCGCGGCTTCGCCTGCCTCGCCGGTGCGGCCGGTGGCTGAACCGCTGGATTCGGTGCTGGCGGCGCTGGCCTTCAGCGCGGAGGGGCTGGTGCCCGCCATTGCGCAGCAGCACGACACGGGCGCGGTTCTGATGATGGCCTGGATGAACCGGGAGGCGGTCGCCGAGACCTTGGCGACCGGCCGCGCCTGCTATTTCAGCCGCAGCCGGGGACGGCTCTGGCGCAAGGGCGAAACCTCCGGGCAGGTTCAACGGCTGGTCGAGCTGCGGGTGGATTGCGACGGCGACACGCTGCTGCTGCTGGTCGATCAGACGGGCGTCGCCTGTCACACCGGCCGGCTGAGCTGCTTCTACCGCGCCGCGCGGCCCGAGGGGCTGGTCGAGATAGCGGAGCCGGTCGTCTCTCCCGACGCGCTTTACGGCGGCGGCTGACCGGCTTCGAAGGTCGGATCGGAACAGCCGTGCAGCCAGCAACGATCGACGAGGTCAGGCGGAGGACGGTTCAGGGCGTCGGCGTCTCCTTCCTGGGTTACGCCGTCTATGCCCTGAGCGATGCCTCCGTGCGGGCGCTGCACGGCGCGTTGCCGCCCTTCGAACTCGTGTTCTTCGGCTCCCTGCTGGGCTTGCTCGCGGTGCCGTTCGTGCGCGGAAAAGGGGACCGCTGGCGCGATCTGGTGCGCTGCCGCGACCGTCGGATGTGGAGCCTCCGCGCGGGCGCGGCCGCCGCCGGCGCTGTCTGTTCCGTCGTCGCCTTCACGGAACTGCCGATGGCGGAAGCCTTCGCGCTGCTGTTCCTGCTGCCCGGCTTTGTCACCATCCTGTCCGTGATCTTCCTCAAGGAGCCGGTGGGCTGGCGGCGCTGGTCAGCCGTGGTCGTGGGCTTCATCGGCGTCCTGATCGTGCTGCGGCCGGGGTTCCATGTCCTCAGGCTCGGCCATGTCGCCGCGCTCTGCGGCGGCTTCGCCGGTGCCGTCACCGTCGTGCTGCTGCGGCATCTGGGGAACTCGGAGAAGCGCACCTCGCTCTATGGCGCGGGGCTGATCGGACCCTTGGTCGCCGGGCTCGTCCTCAGCCTGCCGCACTTCGTCCTGCCGACGGCCCATGACCTCATCTTCATCCTTTCCTACGGGCTGATGGGCGCCGCCGGAAACGTCCTCATGATGGTGACGGGCCGCATGGCCCCGGCGAGCATCGTGGCGCCGACCCAATACAGCCAGATGCTATGGGGCATCGGCCTCGGCTACGGCGTCTTCGGCGACCGGCTGGACGGGGTGATGATCCTCGGCGCCATCGTCATCATCGGCGCGGGTCTGTTCACCTTCGCCCGGGAGAAGGTGCGCCAGCCGCGCGTCACGGCGGAGCATCCGCCGGTGCATCCGCAGTAGGGCGACCGGTCAGGCCGTCTTCTTTTTCTTCTTCTTGCCCTCGCGCGCTATTTGCGTCGGCGCGGGCGCGCCGCCGCGGGCCCGCTCGAGCACGAATTTCGCGTAGTCGTCCATGTCGCCGTCGAAGGGCGCCACCGTCCCGTCCGCCGCCAGCCAAAGCCGGTCGGCCACCAGCTCCATCAGCGAACGGTCATGGGTGATGAGGATGACCGCGCCCTCGTAGTCGTTGAGCGCGTCCAGCAGCGCGCGGCGGCTGTCGATGTCGAGGTGGTTCGTCGGCTCGTCGAGGATCAGCAGATGCGGGGCCGCCTGCGCCACGAGGTTCAGCAGAAGCCGCGCGCGCTCGCCGCCCGAGAGGTCGAAGACCGTCGTCTCCTGCTTGGAGAAGCCGAGTCCCCACTGCGCGAGCCGCGACCGCCGGGCGGATTCGCTGATCTTGGGCAGGGCGCGCCGCACGATCTCGAGCGGAGTGTCGTCGGGGTCCAGCGCCTCGATCTGATGCTGGTGGAACCAGCCGACCTTGATGCGGCCCTCTCGCTGCATCCGGCCCGAGCGGATGGCCAAGGCGCCCGCCGCCATCTTGGCGAAGGTCGACTTGCCCGCGCCGTTGACGCCGAGCAGCCCGATGCGGTCGTCGATGTCGAGCCTGAGGTCGAGGTGGCTCAGAACCGGCGGATCGTCGCCGTAGCCGACATCGACGTTCTCGAGCCGCATGAGCGGCGGCGCCAGAGGGCGAGCGGGCGACGGCAGCAGGAAGGGCGACACCCGCTCCTCGATCGTCTCGCCGATCGGTTCCAGCTTGGCGAGGCGCTTCATGCGGGACTGCGCCTGGGCTGCCTTGCTCGCCTTGGCGCGGAAGCGGTCGACGAAGCTCTGCAGATGCGCCCGCTCGGCTTCCTGCTTGGCCCGCGAAGCCGATTGCAGGCGCAGCTTCTCGGCGCGCCGCCGCTCGAAATCGTCGTAGCCGCCGGTATAGAGGTCGAGCTTGCCCTCGCTCACATGCAGGATGTGCTGCACCGAGTTGTTCAGAAGCTCGCGGTCATGGCTGATGATGAGCGCGGAATGCGGGTATTTCTGCAGCCGCGCTTCGAGCCACAGCGCGCCTTCGAGATCGAGATAGTTCGTGGGCTCGTCCAGCAACAGCAGGTCGGGCTGGGCGAACAGCGCGGAGGCGAGCGCCACGCGCATCCGCCAGCCGCCCGAGAACTCGGCCATCGGGCGTTCCAGATCCTCGGTTGAGAAGCCGAGGCCGCTGAGGATTTCGGCGGCGCGGGCGGGCGCGCGATCGGCGTCGATCTCGCTGAGGCGCCCGTATATGTCGCCCATGCGCTCGGGCTCGGCGGTTTCCAACTCGGCGTAGAGCGCGTCGCGCTCTGTGTCGGCGGCGAGAATGGTGTCGAGCAGGGATATGGGGGTCGCCGCATGCTCCTGGTCGACCGCCGCGATGCGGGCCGCGCGCGGCACGTTGATCTCGCCGCTGTCGGGCTGCAGCGAGCCGAGGATGAGCTTGAACAGCGTCGACTTGCCGACGCCGTTGCGGCCGACGAGCCCGACCTTGGAGTTGACCGGCAGGGTGACGGAGGCGCGGTCGAAGAAGCGGCGTCCCCAGGCGTTGAAGACGAGGCCGTCGATCTGGATCATGTGGAAGGTGCCGGACGATAGGGTGAGGGCGAGGCGCCCTCCTACAGGCTTTTGCCGCACCGCACCAATTTTGCGGAACGGAGCGCCTCCGCCGCTACTGGTTGTGCTCGAACTGAGGGCCGACGAAGGTGAACATGCTCTCCGGATAGTGGCCGCCGAAGGTCATGTCATAGAGGCTGATCTGGGTGCGGCGGCCCTGCGCGTCGGTGATGACCCAGCTGCGCAGCGTCATCGGGTCGGTCGCGAAAATGAGGGTGATCGTGCCCTCCTTCGGACGCGCCGTCCGCACGAGGCTGACCTGGAGCTGCCCGCGTGCCCGCGCAATGCCGGTGACGGTGACAGCCCCGGCGAGCCGCAGGTTGTCCTGAAGCAACAAGCCAAGCGGCGTGCTGGAGAGGAATATGTTGGTCGTCTGCTGCACCGCCGGATCGTAGTAGACAAGCAGCCCATGGCCGGCGACGAGCAGCATCCGGTCCGGCGGGTCGTATTCGAACCGCATGCGGCCAGGACGTTCCATCCAGACGTTGCCGCCGATGGAGCGGCCGTTCGCATCCACCTGAAGGAATCGCGCCTTCATCGTATGGATGCCGTTGAGATACGCCTCGACCTTGGCGATGTCCGCCTGATCCTGCGGAGTGCGAGGCGGCGAGGCGGCAAGCTGCGCCTCCGCGCCCGCCAGGGGAATGGCCACGAGCGGCAAGGCCGCGAGCGGCGTGAGTGCCAGGAAAGATCGACGGTTCATGGCGCCCGATGTGGCACCGCATGGGCCACTTGAGAAGGTGGATTGGGTGGCGCCGGGGTTACCGAAAGGTCGGACGTGCGGCGAGCGCTCAGGCAGCGGCGGCGGTCAGCCCCAGCGGCATCTGCACCGCGCCGGTGAAGCCACGGCTGATCAGGCCGCTGGCCGTCACGCGGCGGAAGGCGGCAGGATCGGCGAGCAGCGCGCGCAACAGGAGGTTGTTGGTGCGGTGGCCGGAACGGTGGCCGGTGAAGCGGCCGATGATTGAGGCCCCGGCGAGGGCGAGGTCGCCCACCGCGTCCAGCACCTTGTGGCGGACGAATTCGTCGCGGACCCTGAGGCCCGCCGGATTGAGAACCTGATCGCCATCGACGACCACGGCATTGTCGAGGCTGCCGCCGAGCGCGAGACCCACGGCCCGTAGCTGCGCTACCTCCTCCGCCTGGACGAAGGTGCGGGCGCCCGCGATCTCACTGCGGAAGCGCGCCTCGGAAAACCGGAGATCGAACGACTGCCGGCCGATCGCTGTCGCGGAAAAATCGATCGACATCGAGATGTCGAGCCCGACCCAGCTTCGGCCGGTCGGAAGCGGCTCGAAACTGGCCGAGGCCCCGCCGTCCACGACCGTCACCGTCCGCACAACCTCGATCATCTCCCGGGCCACGGGGATGTCCGCAACGCCCGCGCAGTCGATCAGGAAGACGAGGGGCGCGGCCGAGCCGTCGAAGATGGGGATTTCGGGACCGTCGACCTCGATGATCACGTTGTCGATGGCAGCCCCTGCCAGCGCCGCCATGATGTGTTCGACCGTGCCGACCGAGGCTTCCGGCTGCCCGGGCGCGGAGAGCTTCGTGCACAGCCGCGTGTCGGTGACGAGGTCAAATTGGGCCGGAATGTCGATACCGAGATCGCTACGCCGGAAGACGATGCCCGTGCCGGCCGGAGCCGGGCGCAGGATGAGATGCGTCTCCCGCCCGCTATGCAGGCCGGTGCCGCGGCAGTCGATGGTGTTGCGCAGGGTCCGCGATGCCACCGGGATCGCCGTCTCAGTGTAATATCCCGGCAATCCGTCCATCACAGAGTCAACCCTCACATCACACGATCAAGCGCGCGACGACCTCGTCGCATCTTTAATCTGGGGGGAAGAAAGCATTCTGTAACGGTAACCGCCAGTCAATGATTGTTGCTCCATGTTACCGCAGAAGACTTTGATTTTGCGGTTTTTATTTGTTTCACCCTGAAACATCGCAATCCAGGGTGCGGCGCAGCATTACAGCATCGGCACCGGACCCGAGCAGCCCCTCCCTGAGAAAGAGGTCGATCAGGACGAGATTGACGTTGAACTTGAAGCTGTCGCCCGCCCTGACTGCCGCGACCGCGCGCTCGACCGGCCAGAGCTCGAAGGCCTCGACCTCGCCATCGCTTGGGCGGGGCATGAAATCTTCTGGAAGATCAAGGTCGTAGCAATAGAGCAGATCACGCCGCAGGCCCTCCGAGCGCTCCATCGTGTAGCGGATGGTGGCGACGGGCCGTGCCCTGGTGATGAGGACCGCGGGCACGGCCGCTTCCTCCTGCGCCTCTTTCACCAGCGTGTCGAAGGGGCCCATGCCCGCCGAGATGCCGCCTGCCACGATATGATCGAGCTTGCCGGGATCGAGCAGCTTGTCCGCCGCGCGGCGCGCCACCCAGAGGTGGAGCCCATCGGCCCGTCGGACGAGACCGTTGCAATGAACCCCGCGCGAGGTAACGCCGAAGGAGGGCACCGCGCCACGGTCGAGCGTCGTGAGAGCGGGCGCGTCGTCGTCTGCCCGCACGTCGAAGGCCTCGCCACGCAGATGAAACCAGCCGGCGCGGCCAAGCGTTTCGGCGATGGCCGGCAAGCTCTCCGCGCGACTGGCCGGCAGCGTCACCGCGCCATCCGCGTCCTGTGCGAGCCCCGCCGCGAGCGCGAGCGCCCGGGCGAAATCCGGCCGCAGCCAGCCGACGGGCGCGTCGCCGATGCGAAAGGGCAGCCGGCCGCCTGGCAATTCCAGGTTCCGGCACAGCCGGATGTGCCGCATGAACGGTTCGATAACGGCGTCAGCCATGCGAGGGAGACCTTTGCAAGCTCGGGACGCCGTGCAACATGCCGAGCATGGCGACCGGCCCCGCATCAAATCCACTGGATAGCACCACGGCGGCGGCTACGACGAAAGATACGGGGGCAAGCACCGTGCGGATGCTGCTGCCCTATCTATGGCCGCCCGGCGACAGGGTGGCCCAGGTCCGCGTGGTCGCGGCGGTCCTCTGCCTGATCCTCGCCAAAGTCGCGACCGTCTGCATCCCGATCCTCTATAGCCGCGCGGTCGACCATCTGGCGCCGAAGGCCGCTCACAGGATAGGGACGGACGCCACGGCCGCCGCCGTCATCACCGTGCCGGTGGCGCTCATCATCGGGTACTGCCTGCTGCGGATCGCCTCCGGCGGATTTGCCGAAATGCGCGACGCCGTGTTTTCGGCCGTGCAGCAGCGGGCCGTGCGGCGCATCGCGCTGCAGACCTTCGAGCACCTGCACCGGCTCTCGCTCCGTTTTCATCTCGACCGCCATACCGGCGGCCTCTCCCGCGCCATCGACCGCGGCACCAACGGCATCGAACAGGTGCTGCGCTTCGCCGTGTTCAACATCATCCCGACGCTGTTCGAGCTGACGATGGTCACCGTCATCCTGTGGCGGCTGTTCGACTGGCGCTACGCCGCGACGACGCTCGGCGCCGTCGGCGCCTATATCGCCTTCACGCTCACCTTCACCAACTACCGCGTCCGGTTCCGGCGGCTGATGAACGATTCAGATGCCGACGCACAGACCAAGGCGGTCGACAGCCTGCTGAACTACGAGACGGTCAAATACTTCGGCAACGAGCGCCACGAGGCCGCGCGTTTCGATACGGCGCTCGCCAAATACGAGCGCGCCGCCGTGCGCTCCCAGGTGTCGCTCAACCTGCTCAATATCGGCCAGTCGGTCATCATCGCGCTGGGGCTCGCGGCCATCATGCTGCTCTCCGCGAAGGGCGTCGCCTCCGGCCACATGACTGTCGGGCGCTTCGTGCTGGCCAATACCTACCTGATGCAGCTCTACACGCCGCTGACGTTCCTCGGCTTCGTCTATCGCGAGGTGAAGCAGGGGCTCGTCGACACCGAGCAGATGTTCCGCCTCATGCAGGTCGGCGCCGAGGTCAGCGACCGGCCAGGCGCGCAGGATCTCGTCCCGGATGAGGGCGCGGCCGGGCTCGAATTCACCGATGTCCGCTTCGGCTACGGCCCGCAGCGGGAGATCCTGAAGGGCGTCAGCTTCGTGATCCCGCCCGGCGGCAACCTCGCCGTCGTCGGGCCGACGGGCGCCGGGAAGTCGACCCTCACCCGCCTGCTGTTCCGCTTCTACGATGTCGGCGGCGGCAGCATCCGCATCGGCGGCGAGGATATACGCGGCATCACGCAGGACAGCCTGCGCGCCGTGATCGGCGTCGTGCCCCAGGACACCGTGCTGTTCAACGACACGATCCGCTACAACATCGCCTATGGCCGCCCGAGCGCCTCGCCCGCGGAGGTGGAAAACGCCGCGCGGCTGGCGCAGCTCCATGATTTCATCCAGACGCTGCCGCAGGGCTATGAGACGAAGGTCGGCGAGCGCGGGTTGAAGCTGTCGGGCGGCGAGAAGCAGCGGGTCGCGATCGCGCGGACGCTGCTCAAGAACCCCCGCATCCTGGTGCTGGACGAGGCGACCAGCGCGCTTGACACCAATACCGAGCAGGAGATTCAGGCGGCCCTCCGGGCGGTCGCGCGCAACCGCACCACGCTCACCATCGCGCACCGCCTCTCGACCGTCGTCGACGCCGACGAAATCCTCGTCCTCAATGACGGGCAGGTCGTCGAGCGCGGCAGCCACTGGAATTTGCTCGCGCGCGGCGGCATCTATGCGGGGATGTGGGCGGCGCAGGCGGAGCAGGACGAAGGCGCTCGCGCCGAGCAAGCAGTCGCCACCAAACCGCGCGGCGTTCCGGCAGCCTAGTGCGGATGCCGGCCGGATAGAGGGATACGAAAGAATGAGCGAACAGGATCCGCCCGGCATGCCCGGTCTGGAAGGCGCGTCGCCCGATCTTCGCCACGCGGGCGCGGTTGTCGATCAGGCCATCGACTACATGACGAAGCAGAACATCGATCCGGTGGCGATCGCCTCGGCGCTGCTCGGCGGCGCGATGGGGATGCTGACGATGCACCTCACGACCGACGCGGTCCTGGCCGTGCTCGATCAGGCCCGGGCGAGCGTCGAGTCCGGGGAGATGGCGGCGCTGTCCGATCCTCCGGCTCAGGGTAACGCCTGAGCGCCAAGGGGAACGCGAGACGGGGCGCGAGCCCCGCCTTCCCTAGTCGGGAGATGCGCGGCCCCCATGCTTGACGCTCGGCCTCGCATTGGCCATAAGCCCGCCTCCGTCAGGTGCCGCGCGACAGGATTTTCCGCGGTATCGTGCGTTTGATGTTTTCGAGGTTTCACCCATGTCCCGTCGCTGCGAGATCACCGGCAAGGGCGTGCTGTCTGGCAACAACGTCAGCCACGCCAATAACAAGACCCGCCGCCGCTTCCTGCCCAATATGCAGGATGCCTCGGTGATGTCCGATATTCTCGGTGCGCCCATCACCCTGCGGGTGACCACACGGGGCCTTCGCACGATCGAGCACAATGGCGGCATCGACAGCTTCCTGCTGAACACGCCGGCAAGCCAGCTGCCGCCCGAGGCGAAGGTGATGAAGCGCCGCATCCAGCGCGCCGCCGCGAAGAAGGCCCTCGCGACCCCGGCAGCCTGACGCCGCAGCGACCTCCGCCGGCCCGCCCGGCGGAACTCCCGCAGATACGTCCTGATCAGCCGCCCGTCATGCTCATGTGACGGGCGATCTGCGTTTGCGGGTGGTCGCGGTCGATGATGAAGTCGTGCGCCTTCGGCTTACGGGCCACCGCCGCGCGGATGATCGCCTCCATCTCCTCGTCCGATGCGCCGTCCCGCAGCGGGGTGCGCAGATCGGCGTGATCCTCCTGCCCGAGGCAGAGGAACAGCGTGCCCGTGCAGGTCAGCCGCACACGGTTGCAGCTGTCACAGAAATGCTCGGTGAGCGGCGTGATGAAGCCGATGCGCTGGCCGGTTTCGGCGATCCGCCAGTATCGCGCGGGTCCGGGAGCCACGCCTGCCAGCCCGGGCGTATCGTCGCGTTGCAGGGTCCAGTGACGCTGCAGCCGCGGGCGCACCGTGGAGAGGGGCAGATACTGCTCCACGCGGTCCTCGCCGGTTTCGCCCAGCGGCATCGTCTCGATCAGGCAGAGGTCAAAGCCCTGCGTGCCGCACCACGCGATGAGCGTGTCGAACTCGTCCTCGTTCACATCACGAAGCGCCACCGTGTTGATCTTGACGGCGAGCCCCGCGTCGCGCGCGGCCTGCAACCCGTCGAGCGTCTGCGGCAGGCGGCCACCACGGGTGACGGCGCGGAAGCGCTCGGGGTCGAGTGTGTCGAGGCTGACATTGATCCGGCGAACGCCCGCCGCCGCCAGACCCGCCGCGTGTTTCGCGAGCTGGCTGCCGTTGGTGGTGAGCGTCAGCTCCTCCAAACGTCCCGGCGCGAGGTCCTGGCCGAGACTGGCGATGAGCCGCATCACGTCACGGCGCACCAGAGGCTCGCCGCCGGTGATCCGCAGCTTGCGCGTGCCGAGCCGGATGAAGATGCGGCCGAGGCGCTCCAGCTCCTCGAAGGTCAGAAGCTCCTCGCGCGGCAGGAAGACCATGTTCTCCTGCATGCAATAGACGCAGCGGAGGTCGCAGCGGTCCGTGACGGACACGCGCAGATAGGAGATCGCGCGGCCGAACGGGTCGATCAGCGGGCGAGGCGACGGGTTGGGCGTCAGCTGAGACATGTCGGCGATCAATCGTCCACCAGTTCCAGGGATACGACCCGGGCGTTCACCAGCACCTTGCCGGCATCCTCGAAATTGACCGTGATCCGGTCGCCGATCACCGACTGCACCTGGCCCGTACCCCAATCCGGGCAGGCCGGATTGCGGACGCGGGCGCCGGGTTCGATGAACAGGAAGTGCTGGGCCGCCATGATCGGACGCTCATCCTCGGTCAACGGGTATCTTGAAGTCTACGCGGGCAGGCGAGGCTTGGTTAACATCCACAGCTAACATCTGGTGCGGCCAAGCGGAAATGCGCCCTGGCAGGATGGCCAGAGGCGCGGTCGCGTCGGACGCATGGCTGCACTGCTCCAAGACCCTCGATTCATTCAAGTGTCACTGGGATCCGCCGTCCGCCACGACTAGTCCGATGCGCGATCACGCTCATCCAGACGCGAGTCGCGAAGCATGAACGAAACGCCGCACGCCTTTCTCGAGCGCGCCGAGGGCCTCCGGTCCCAGCCGCCGAAATCCGCCCGCTACCGGGCCGTGTTCGTCTCGGACGCGCATCTCGGCACCAAGGGCGCGAAGGCCGAGATGTTGGCGGAGTTCCTCGCCGATGCAAGCTGCGAGACGATGTATCTCGTGGGGGACATCATCGACGGGTGGCGTCTGAAACGGTCCTGGTTCTGGGACCGCCATCATGACGCGGTGCTGCGCACCCTCCTGCGTCACGCCCGGCACGGCACCGAAATCATCTATATTCCGGGCAACCACGACGAAATGCTGCGCGACTGGCTGCCGATCGGTCTCGAGATCGCCGGGGTCCGTCTGGCCGAGGAGGCGGTGCACGTCACGGCGGACGGCCAGAAGCTGCTGGTGATCCACGGCGATGCCTTCGACAGCGTCGTGCGCTACGCGAAGTTCCTCGCCCATCTCGGCGATCACGCCTACACGGCGGCGCTGGCGCTCAACCGCTGGTTCAACTGGGGGCGGCGGCATCTCGGCTATCCCTACTGGTCCCTCTCGGCCTGGCTGAAGCGCCAGGTCAAGGAAGCGGTGAAGTTCATCGACAGCTTCGAAGTGGCTTTGGCCCAGGAAGCGAAGTCGCGCGACATGGACGGCGTCGTCTGCGGCCACATCCACCACGCCGAGATGCGCATGATCGGCGCCACCCGCTACTTCAATACCGGCGACTGGGTCGAAAGCTGCTCGGCGTTGGTCGAGCACCACGACGGGCGGTTCGAGTTGATCGACTGGCCGACGGTCACGCGGATGAGCCTCGTGACGGCGCCCGCGCCGCGCGCCGCCCCCGCGCCGCGGGCGGCCTCTGCGCCCGTCGCGGACAGCGCGCCGGTCCCCGCATGACGAACTGGCCGCGCCGCGTCGCCATCGTCTCGGACGCGTGGCATCCGCAGGTGAACGGCGTCGTCCGCAGCCTGGGTCAGCTGGTGCGCGAGATGCGCGGACAGGGCATCGAGGTCGAACTGTTCGGCCCCGACCGTTTCGCGACGCTGCCCTGCCCCTTCTACCCCGAGATCAGGCTGGCGCTCTGGCCCAAGCGGCGGCTCCACCGCATGCTGCGCGAGTTCAAGCCGGACGCCCTGCATATCGCGACCGAAGGGCCGCTCGGCCTCTCCGCGCGGCGTTGGGCGATGCGTCAGCGCTACGCCTTCACGACCTCCTTCCACACCCGGTTCCCGGAGTATCTCGCGGCCCGCCTGCCCCTGCCGCGCGCGCTGACGGAGCGTGTCGTCTATCGCTGGATGCGCGGCTTCCATGGCGCCGCCTCCGCCGTCATGGCGGCGACACCGAGCCTGATCGGCGAGTTGCGGGGGCGCGGCTTCGCCAATGTCTGTCTCTGGACGCGCGGCGTGGACACGAAGGGCTTCCACCCCGGCTTACGCGGCGAGCCTGGCGGCACGGCGCGGCCGGTCTTTCTCTATGCGGGGCGCCTCGCGGTCGAGAAGAACATCGAGGCCTTCCTCGAACTCGATCTGCCCGGCTCGAAGCTGGTGGTGGGTGATGGTCCCGACCGCGCGGGGTTGGAGCGGCGCTTTCCGCAGGTGCGCTTCGCCGGGATGCTGTCGGGGGAGGCGCTGACGCGCGCCTACGCCTCCGCGGACGTGCTCGTGTTTCCGAGCCGCACCGACACGTTCGGCCTCGTGATGCTGGAGGCGCTGGCCTGCGGGACTCCCGTCGCGGCTTACCCCGTCATGGGCCCGCGCGACATACTGGGCGCCGCGTCGCCGCCGGTCGGCGGTCTCGACGAGGATCTGCAGGCGGCGGCGCTGGCGGCGCTACAGGTCGACCGCTCTCTCTGCCGGCGTTTTGCCGAAGGCTTCTCCTGGTCGGCGGCGACCAAGATGTTTCTCGGCAATCTGGTGCCGATGGCGGGGCGGCGCGGCATCGCGACACGGCGGAACTATCGGAACGCCCGCATCCCCTCGGGGCTGCGTGCCTGATCCGATCCTGCGCGCCGTCGCCGCGACGGACTACGTCAGGTGCGGCAACTCGAAATAGCCTTCCGTCCGCATCTCCATGAGGCGTGACGCGGTGCGTTCGAAGGCGCGCGCGCCATCGCCCTCGGCGTAAAGCTCATCCGGCATCGCAGCCGCCGAAGCCACGAGCTTCACGCGGTGCTCGTAGAGATTGTCGATCAGGTTGATGAATCGCCGGGCCTCGTTGTGGTTGTCGGGCGTCAGCACCGGCACGTCGTCCAGCACGACGGCGTGGAAGTGGGTGGCGATGGCCAGATAGTCACCGGCGCCGAGATTGCGGCTGCACAGGTCTCCGAAGCCGAACCGCGCCACGCCGTTCGCGGCGAGCGGCACCGGCAGGACGCGGCCCATGACGTGAAGCGATACCGGGGCCACCGGCGCGCCCTCGGTCAACTGGCGGAAAGCGCGGTCGAGCGCGGCCCGCGCGGCGGGGCCAGCCGGGACGTGCCAGCTATCCTCGGTGTCGGGATGGTCGCGGCGGTAATCCCGCGCCGCATCCAGCACCAGCACGTCGAGATGCTCCTTCAGGATGGCGATGAAGGGCAGGAAGGCATCGCGCCCGGGCTGGCCGCGAAACAGGTCGTCGGGGACGGTGTTGGACGTGGCGACGACGATGACGCCACGCTCGAACAGCGCCTCGAACAGGCGGCCGAGGATCATCGCGTCGGCGATGTCGTTGATCTGGAATTCGTCGAAGCAGAGCAGGATGGCCTCGTCCGCGATCTGTTCGGCGAGCGGCGGGATGGGATCGTGGCCCTCGGGATGCTCCTGCTTCCAGGCGAAAATCCGCTGGTGGGTCTCCTGCATGAAGGCGTGGAAGTGGATGCGGCGGCGGCGCGGCACCTCGGCGGTCTCGAAGAACATGTCCATCAGCATGGACTTGCCGCGCCCGACCTCGCCCACGAGGTAGAGCCCGTGCAGATGGGTGGCGGGCGCCTCGTCGACGGGCTTCCGCCGCAGGAAGCGCCCTCTGCCACAGGGCCTGCAGCCGCTCCGCCGCCGCGGCCTGGGCCGGGTCCGAGATCAGGCGACGGCTCGACACCGCATGACGATAGACAGCCAGCGGCCCGGACCCGGTGGGGGCGCCGCTGAAGACCGAGTCGACGGGAGACGACATATCCATGCTGCACCGCACATAATGGCGCTCTCACCGCCACACAATGGTTCTTTCTGATGGCGAAAGAGCCTGTCGGACGGGCAGTGGTGGCGGCACTCGTGACTTGCCGCCGCTCGCGGGCTATCCGTGTGTGGACGCGGATCAGTCCGCATAAGAGGCAGTACCAGAGATCATGCCGGAGACGAGGAACGAGACCCCGACGGTCAGGATCGACCGGGTCGTGACGCGCGGCGGCGACAGCGGCACGACCTCGCTCGGTACCGGCGAGCGGGTCGCCAAGAACGCGCTGCGGGTCGAGACCTTCGGAACCGTCGACGAGGCGAATGCCGCCATCGGCATGCTGCGTCTCCACACGCGGGACCGGCCGGTGGAGGATGCGATGCTCGCGCGCATCCAGAACGACCTGTTCGACCTCGGTGCCGACCTTTGCGCGCCGCAATCGGCCGATGACGGGCCGCGGCCCCGGCTGCGGGTCGCCGAGGCGCCCGTGCTCCGGCTGGAGGCGGAGGTCGAGGCGATGAACGCGGCGCTGCCGCCGCTCGGGAGCTTCATCCTGCCGGGCGGCACCCCGGCGGCGGCCTATGCCCATCTCGCCCGCACCGTGGTCCGTAGGGCGGAGCGACTGGCGGTCGCGCTCGCGGCAGAGGAGCCCGTGAACCCGCTGGCGCTCAAGCTGCTCAACCGCCTCTCGGACCATCTCTTCGTGCTGAGCCGCGCGCTCAACGCGGGGTCCGGGCAGGAGGTGCTGTGGGTTCCCGGCGGCGCGCGGTGACGACGCAAGACGCCGTGGCTCAGTCTTTCGCCGAGGAGATCTTCACCGCCGAGGGTCTTCGCGCGCGGCCCGGAATGGTATAAGTCGCCGAAAATGTCCAAGCACCGCCGGATTCTCCCGATCGCCCTGCTCCTCGCGCCGACGCTGTCCGGGTGCGGAATTTTCCATTCGGCGCCGTCGTCCACGCAGATTTCGGCGCTGAACGCACGGCTGCCGCCCGAGGTCGTCTACAACAACGGCATCAACGCCATCCAGCATCAGGACTATCAGCAGGCCGTCAACGACTTCAACGACATCGAGCAGAACACGCCCTATTCACCCTGGGCGACGAACGCCCAGCTGATGCACGGCTACACCGAATATCTGCGCAGCCACTACACCGACGCGGTGAGCGCGCTGAACCGCTACATCGACCTGCATCCTGCCGACCGCGACATCGCCTACGCCTATTACCTCCGTGCCCTCTGCTATTATGAGCAGATCTCGGATGTGCAGCGCGAGCAGCTGACGACGCAGGATGCGATCACGGCGCTGCAGGAGGTCGTGAACCGCTTCCCCGACAGCGCCTACGCCCGCGACGCACAGCTCAAGATCGCCCTTTGCCAGGATCAGATCGCCGGGCACGAGATGGTCATCGGCAAGTACTATGAGGAGCAGCATCTGTATGCGGCGGCGATCGGCCGCTATCAGGCTGTCATCAACAACTTCCAGACGACCAACCACACCGCCGAGGCGCTGGAGCGGCTGGTGGAGGTTTATCTCAAGCTCGGCCTGACTGACGAGGCGCGCCGCACGGCTGCGGTCCTGGCCTACAACTACCCCGGCAGCAGCTGGTACCGCGACGCCTACGCCAAGCTCGCCAGCGCCGACGTGATCAACCGCCGGACCGGAGACGCGAACGTGCTGGCGTCGGACCGCGACACCACGACCGACACCGGAACCGTGGCGCCGCGAGGCCCGGCGACCCCGCCGCCGAAATCCTCGGGCGGCTTCTTGGGCTGGCTCTTCTGACGCCGGCCTGAACCCTTGGAGGGGCGCCATGCTCAGCGCGCTTTCCATCCGGGACGTGGTGCTGATCGACCGGCTCGATCTGAGCTTCGGCGAAGGGCTGACGGTCCTGACCGGAGAGACCGGGGCGGGCAAGTCGATCCTGCTCGACAGTTTGGGACTGGCGCTCGGCGATCGCGCCGATAGCGGCCTTGTCCGCGCCGGCCAGGAGCAGGCGGTCGTGACGGCCTTCTTCAATCCGCCGCTCTCTCATCCCGCCTTTGCGCTGCTGACCGAGCAGGGGCTGGAGGCCGAGGAGGAGATCGTCATCCGCCGGCAGGTCGCGCGTGACGGCCGCTCGCGCGCTTTCGTCAACGATCAGCCGGTAAGTGCGGGGCTGCTGCGGCGTCTCGCGGCGCTGCTGGTCGAGGTACAGGGCCAGCACGACCAGATCGGGCTGGCGGATGCGGGCGCCCATGCTCCCTTGCTCGACGGGTTCGGCGTGCCGCCCGCGCTCACCCGCAGCGTCGCCAGCGCCTGGGGGCAGTGGCAGGATCGGCGTGCGGCGCTGGACGCCGCGCGCCGTGCCATGGCCGAGGCGCAGCGCGACGAGGACTGGCTGCGCCATGCTGTCGGTGAACTCACCGAGCTTCGTCCCGAGCCGGGCGAGGAGGAGCAGCTGGCGCAGGCCCGGCACGCCATGCAGCAGGGGGCGCGCCGCGCGGAGGGTATTGCCGCGGCGCTTGCCGAACTCGCGCCGCGTGAGCGCCGCAACCCCGGACCCGGCGCCGCCCTGAGGGCTGCCGCCCGCAGCCTGCAGCGGCTCATTCCCTCCGGCACCTCTCCCGAGGCGGAGGCCGACAGTCCGCTCGCCCCCGCCATGGCCGCCATCGAACGCGCGGAGGAAGCGCTCGCCGAGGCCGAGACTCTGCTCTCCCGTCTCGCGCAGGAGGCAGAGGCGGACCCGCGCGAGCTGGAGCGCGCGGAGGAGCGTCTGTTCGCGCTGCGCGCCGCGGCCCGCAAGCATGGTGTGGCGGTCGCCGAACTGCCGGCGCTGCGCGATCAGCTCTCGGCACGTCTGACCGCACTCGATACCGGGACGGCGGGGCTCGTGGAGCTTGAAGGCGCGGTCGTGGCGGCGCGGCAAGCGTTCATCGACGCGGCCGCCCGGCTGAGCGAGGCGCGCGGCACGGCGGCGAAGCAACTGGAGCGCGCCATCATGGCCGAGCTGCCGCCCCTGCGGCTGGAGAAGACGCGCTTCGTCGTCGAGATCACGCCGCTGGCCGAGGCGGGCTGGAGCGCGCGGGGGGGCGAGGCGATCCGCTTCCTGATCGCGACCAATCCAGGCCAGACCCCGGGGCCGATCGACAAGATCGCCTCGGGCGGCGAATTGTCGCGGTTGATGCTGGCGTTGAAGCTGGTGTTGAGCCGTGGCTCCTCCGTCGGCACGCTGATCTTCGACGAGGTCGATTCCGGCATCGGCGGTGCTACGGCGGCGGCGGTGGGCGAGCGGCTTTCACGTCTCGCGCAGGACATTCAACTGCTGACGGTGACGCATAGCCCGCAGGTCGCGGCGCGGGGGCAGGCGCATTTCCGTGTCGCCAAGGCAGTCGATGGCGGCCGTGGCGTGACGCGCGTGGAGCCGCTGACGGGGATGGCGCGGCGGGAGGAGGTGGCGCGGATGCTGGCGGGCGAACAGGTGACGGAGGCCGCGCGGGCGGCGGCGGACAGCCTTCTGGGGAACGCCGCATGAGCCGCAAGCCGAAAGCGGCCCCTGCCGAGGGTTTGGAGGCCGCGCGCGCCGAACTCGCAGGCCTCGCGGAGCGCATCGCGGCGGCGGATGTCGCCTATCACGGCCAGGATGCGCCGGAGGTGACGGACGCCGTCTATGACGGCTGGCGGCGGCGGCATGCCGAGATCCTCGCGGCCCATCCGGATCTCGCCGATCCGGAATCGGCCGTCGGCAAGGTCGGCAGCGCGCCCGCGAGCGGCTTCCGGAAGTTCAGGCACGGCGTGCCGATGCTCTCGCTCGACAACGCCTTCGAGGCCGCCGACTTCGTCGAGTTCGAGGCGCGCATCCGGCGCTTCCTCGGCCTCAAGGCGGATAGCGGGCTCCATTTCGTGGCCGAACCCAAGCTCGACGGGCTGTCGATTTCGATCACTTACGAGAACGGCGCGCTTGTCGCGGCGGCCACGCGCGGCGACGGCTTCGAGGGCGAGGAGGTCACCGCCAACATCCGGACGCTCGCGAATGTGCCGGAGAAGCTGCAGGGCGATCCTCCGGCGCGGATCGAGGTCCGCGGCGAGGTCTTGATGACCAAGGCCGATTTCCTCGCGCTGAACGAGAGCCAGGCGGCGGCGGGCGAGCGGCTGTTCGCCAATCCGCGCAACGCGGCCGCCGGCAGCCTGCGCCAGCTCGATGCGCGGATCACGGCCGGGCGGGCGCTGCAGTTCTTCGCCTATGCCATGGGCGAGGCGAGCGCCGAGGTGGCGGCGACCCATTGGGCCTATCTGGAGGCGCTGGAAGGCTGGGGGTTCACCGTCAACCCGCTGCGCAGGCGCGTGTCGGGCGGCGCCGAGGCCGAGGCCTTCCAGCGCGAGATCGGCGAGGGGCGCGCGGCGCTGCCCTATGACATCGACGGCGTCGTGTACAAGCTCGACGATATCGGGCTGCAGCGGCGGCTGGGCTTCGTCGGCCGCGCGCCGCGCTGGGCGATCGCCTGGAAGTTCCCGGCCGAGCAGGCGGTGACGGTGCTGCGCGACATCCGCATCCAGGTGGGACGCACGGGCGCGTTGACGCCGGTCGCCGAGTTGGAGCCGGTCAATGTCGGCGGCGTGCTGGTGACGCGCGCAACCCTCCACAACGAGGACGAGATCGCCCGGCGCGACGTGCGGATCGGCGACACCGTCATGCTGCAGCGCGCGGGCGACGTGATCCCGCAGATCCTCGGCGTGCTGCCGGACAAGCGGCCCAAGGGCGCTGTTCCCTGGGTGCCACCGGAAACCTGCCCGGAATGCGGCTCGCTCGCGCTGCGGCCGCCGGGCGAGGTGGTGCGGCGCTGCACGGGCGGGCTGATCTGCCCGGCCCAGCAGGTCGAGCGGCTGATCCATTTCGTCTCGCGCGGCGCCTTCGACATCGAGGGGCTGGGCGACCGCACAGTCGCCGAATTCTACACCGACGGCCTGCTCAAGACGCCGGTCGACATCTTCACCCTGCCCGAGCACGAGGCGGAGATCGCGAAACGGGAAGGCTGGGGCGCCTTGTCCGCGCGCAACCTCTCCCGCTCGATCGAGGCGCGGCGGGTGATCCCCCTCGCGCGCTTCATCTATGCGCTCGGCATCCGCCGCATCGGCGAGACCAACGCCAAGCTGCTCGCCCGGCACTACGGCAGCTTCGCCCATTGGCGGGAGCAGATGCTGGCGGCGCGGGTGATCGGCTCCGACGAGCGGCTGGCCTTGGGCAGCATCATCGGCATCGGCCCGGCGGTCGCCGAGGAGCTGATGGAGTTCTTCGCCGAGGCGCGGAACGTGGCGGCGCTCGATGCGCTGGCGGCGGTGCTGACGATCGAGGACGCAGCGGCGGCCGGGGCGGAGAGCCCGCTCGCCGGCAAGACGATCGTCTTCACCGGCGGCATGGCGACCATGACCCGCCCGGAGGCGAAGGCCCGCGCGGAGGCGCTGGGCGCGCGGGTGACGGACAGCGTGTCGAAGAACACGGATTACGTGGTTGCCGGCGCGGATGCCGGTTCGAAGGCGAAGAAGGCCGCGGCGCTGGGTCTGACGGTGCTGGACGAGGCCGCGTGGCGGGAACTCGCCGGACGGCCGCCGCCAGAGGAGGCGGAGGAGGCCTGAGCACCGCGCACCCTCCGCCCTCGGGCTAGATGCCGGTGCCGCGGACGCCGCCGCCGCGGCTGCCGCTGGCCGAGACATCCTCGGCTTCGACGTAGCCATAGATCTCCGGCAGGATGAATTTCGCCGCCAGAAAGCCGATGAGCGACAGGATGGCCACGGTGAAGGTGGCGCCGGCCTTGCCGAAATGGGCGCTGACGAGAGGGAAGACGAAGGCGCCGAAGAACGACGCGGCCTTCACGAAGACATAGCCGAAGCCGGATGCCGTGGCGCGGAAGCGGGTGGGGGCGACCATGGAGGCGATGGTCATGCCGTTCGAGGCATCCCAGTAGTGACCCCACATCAGGATGCAGGCGCCGATGACGATGACGATCTTCCAATCGAAATGAATGGCGATCCCGCCGAGGATGAGGCCGACGAAGGCGAGCCCGAAGCCCCACATCGAGAGGCCCCGGTGGCCGATCCTCGGCAACATCAGCGGAGCGACATAGCCTGACACCGTGGCGAGACAGAAGATCAGCGCGGTGACGATGTTCGTCCCGGTGATGCTGCCGTTCTGCGAGACGCCGACGCCGCTCAGTACCAGGATCACCGGGAGATAGAAGCCCCAGGCCGTGAACTCGGCGCCCTGGCAGGCATTCGAAATCCACGCGAAGATGGTGGCGCGGCGCTTGATCGGGTCTGCCCAGATGACCTGCAGAAAGTCACCGAGCTTGGCGCGCGGCAGCTTCACGTCATGATTGGGCAACATGTCCAGCGGATCGTTGAACAGCTGCTGCGAAACCTGCTTTGCCTCGACAAACTTGCCGCGCTGCAGCAGGGACAGCGGCGTCTCCGGCAGGTTGAGCCGTCCCAGCAGCAGCGCCACCGCGGGCAGCGCCCCGAGCGCGAGCGCCACGCGCCAGAGAATCGCATGATCGACGCCCGCTACATACATCGCCGTGACGACGATGATCGAGATCACTTCGCCGACGCCGAACATGAACTGCCACCGGCTGCCCATCTCCTCGCGCTTGCCCTTCGACATCGACTCCATGATGTAGGCGTAGCCGTTGGAGATATCGCTGCCGAGCGGGATGCCGATCAATATCCGGACGGCGATCAACTCCCATATCGTCTGCACGAAGGCCTGCGCGATCGCGAGCACGATGAACAGCACCATCGTGCCGATGAAAACACGCTTGCGCCCGAGGCGGTCGGCGAGCACGCCGCCGAGCAGCGCGCCGATGAGGGCACCGCCCTGAACGGCCGCCATCGCGAGGCCCACCTCGGCGGCCGTGGGGTTCAGATCGGTCTTGATGAAGATGAGAACGAAGGCGATCGCATAGAGGTCCCAGGCCTCGATAAGGATCGTCGCGATCATCATCCAGCCGCCCCGCGCGCTCGACGCGGTGCCCGGCCGGTTGAGCAGCTGTTGAGTGGCCTGATCCGACAACCGCCGGATCTCGTCGACGTTCACGTCATATACGCGGCTCATGGGATCTCCCGGCTCGTCTTCTAGGTTGCAAATCCTCTGCATCCCCGGACACAGAGGAAGCGGGCTCGCGATGAGCGGTCATGCGCAACAAAGGAACCCTGTGGCGGACGGATGATCGCGCGACCCGCAGGAGCAGATCTCGCAACCCGGTCGCTCGTGCATATCGCTCGCGTTCTGACCCTGCAAGCGATGCGCCGACAGCGGATCAGGCCGCCGGCGGCGCCCAGCCGGTCATGATGCCGAGCCGCAGCCGGATGATGACGCGTCCCTCGGCCGTCACGGGCAAGCTCATCAGCGCCGCCGGGAACAGCGCGCGCGGGGGCACGAACAGGCTGCGCTCGCGGATGGCGTTACGCTCGCCCGCCGCCTGCAGGTCGCGGAGCAAGGCGAGGGGGTTCGCGTAGAGCAGGTCGATGTCCTCGGCATCCGCGACGGGCAGGGTGAAGCCGGCGCGCTGCAGAAGCCCGGCGCAATCGCGGAGGTCCGGGAAGGGCGAGATGCGCGGGCTGATCCCGCCGCGCAACTCGGTCTCGGTCTCTGTCACCGCGCGCCGCAGTTCGTCGAGCGTGCCGAGCAGCGGCAGGCTCGCGAGCAGCAGCCCTTCGGGCTTCATCGCGCGGCGCAGCTGGATCAGCGCGCCTGGCAGATCGTTGACCCAGTGCAGCGAGAGGTTGGCGACCACGAGGTCGAAGCTATCCGGGCCGAAGGGCAGCATCTCCTCGTCGGCGACGAGGGAGGGGGCGCCGCTGAGCGCCGCCATGCCCAACGACAGGTCCATGGCGACGGTCGGGATGCCGGCCGCGCGCAGCCGCGACGCGATGACGCCGCGGCCGCCGAGGTCGAGTGCCGCGGAAAATCTGCGGGTGGTGTCGGCCAGTCGGTCGAGCAGGCGGTCGGCCACATCCTCGAGGATGGGGACCACACCGCCGACGGTCGAGGCGGCGCGCTCGCGATGGCGGCGGACGGCGCCGCGGTCGAAGATATCGGCCTGATCGCTCATTCACGCTTCCTACAAAAGGAAGCGCCGTTCTTTTCTGCGAAAAAGAACAAAAAAACCTTCATTCAGATCGCGGCTTCCGGGAAAATCCGCCGCGTGTCGCCGCCCCACGCGCCATGCCAGCGCGCCAGCCAATGCTCGGCCTGCGTCGGGCCGCCCGCCGCGATTTCCCGCAAGGGCTCCAGATGGATGCGCTCATCCTCGCCCTCGGCATTGACGAGGGCGCGCGCGGCGAGCCCGTCCTCGGCGATGGCGACCAGCGGACCGACGATGTCGCGCAACGTCCCGCGCCGCCAGGACGCATCGAGGCCCGCGCGCGGCACCTCGGCGCGCACCGCCATCAGCGCCTCCGCGCCCAGATCGGCGACCAGCGCCTCGGCGGCGGTGAGCGCCGCGTCGTCATACAGGAGACCGACCCAAAACGCCGGAAGCGCCGTCATCATGGCGGGAGAGCCCGCGTCCGCGCCGCGCATCTCGAGGAAACGCTTGAGCCGGACATCGGTGAAGATCGTCGTGAGGTGATCGGCGAAATCACCCATGTTCGGCACCTGACCCTCCAGCCCCTTCAGGCGTCCGGCCATGAAGTCGCGGAACGATGCGCCGGCGACATCGATGTAGCGGCCGTCGCGATAGACGAAGTACATCGGCACATCGAGGGCGTATTCGGCGAACCGCTCGAAGCCGAAGCCCGGCTCGAAAACCGCCGCCGGAATGCCCGCGCGCGCGTTGTCGGTATCCGTCCAGACCTCGGCGCGGTTCGACATCAGCCCGTTGGGCGCGCCCTCGTAGAAGGGCGAATTGGCAAAGAGCGCCGTCGCGAAGGGCTGCAGCGCGAGACCTACGCGCAGCTTGCGCACCATGTCGGCCTCGGAGGCGAAATCGAGGTTCACCTGCACCGTGCAGGTGCGCGTCATCATGTCGAGGCCGCGACTGCCGACCTTGGGCATGTAGCGTCCCATGATGCCGTAGCGGCCTTTCGGCATCCAGGGCATCTCGTCCTGGCGCGCCAGCGGATGGAAGCCGAGCGGCGCGAAGCCGAGGCCCAGGCGCTCGGCCACCGGCCGCACCTCGGCCAGATGCGCGTCGAGCTCGGCCTGCGTCTCATGCAGGCTGCGACAGAGGCCGCCCGAGAGTTCGAACTGCCCGGCGGGTTCCAGCGAGATCGAGGCGCCGCCTTTGGTGAGGCCGATCGGCTGGTCGTGGTCGAGGATCGGCTGCCACCCGTCGGTGGCGATGCCCTCCAGCATGGCGCGGATGCCCTTCGGCTCATAGGGCGGCGGCGAGAGATCTGTCAGCCGGAAGCCGAACTTCTCGTGCTCGGTGCCGATGCGGAACCGGTCCGGCGTTTTGCAGCCTGTCGCCAGATAGGCGGCAAGCTGGCTCGTACTGGCAATGGGGGTGAGGTCGCCCTCGCCGGGGTTGGACATCGGCTGTTCCGCTCAAGCGTCTATGTTCAAGAAGGCGATGGGCGCTGCAGCAAGGCGAGACCCACGACGGCAGCGGTCTCTGCCCGGAGGATACGGGGCCCGAGCGACGCCGGCGTAAGAAAGGGAAGGCGGCGCATCGCGTCAAGCTCCCTGGCGTCGAAGCCGCCCTCCGGTCCGATCAGGAGGGCCGCGGGGCCGGTCTCGGCGGGCGGCGGCGGGGCTGCGTCGCGTTCAATGGCCGCCACCACCCGGCGTCCCTCCGGCCAGTCCCGCAACACGGCGTCCAGAGGGCGCGGCGGGTGGATCAGCGGCACCGTCAGCCGCTCGCACTGCTCGGCGGCCTCGACCGAGATCGCCCGTAGCCGCTCGGGGGCAGGGCGGGCCGGCTGGCTGCGCGCTGTGATGACGGGGAGGATTTCCGCGGCTCCGAGTTCCGTCGCTTTCTCAATCGCCCATTCCAGCGCCGGGCGCTTGATGATCGCCAGCAACAGCCAAAGGTCGGGCTCCGGGGTCTGGGGCCGGAGCCGCTCATCGACCGCGAGGAGGACGCCCTTTTTGCCCAGCGTCTCGATGCGCGCGTGCCATTCTCCGTCGCGGCCGTTGAACAGGCGCAGCCGGTTGCCCGGCCCCTGGCGCATGACGGCGCCGAGATAGCGCGCCTGCCCCTCATCCAACAGGACGGAAGCGCCCGGAGCCAGCGGCGCCGTGACATGAAGGCGGATTGACCCATGATCGGCCAAGGGGGATGGAGATGTCATGACGGCGCACACAGATATCCAACGTGAAGGCTGGGTCGGCAAGCTGCCCGCGGCGGTCGCGCCCTATGCGATCCTGGCACGGCTCGACCGGCCGATCGGCGCGTGGCTGCTGTTTCTGCCCGGATCGTGGAGCATCCTGCTGGGCCGCGCACCCTGGCCCGAGACGGTCCGGCTGATCGTGTTGTTCGGCATCGGCTCCGTTGTGATGCGCAGCGCCGGCTGCGTCGTGAACGACATCTGGGACCGCAAGATCGACCGGCTGGTGGAGCGCACCGCGGGGCGGCCGCTGGCCTCGGGCGCGCTCTCCGTCCGTCAGGCTCTGGCGTTTCTGGCGGGGCTGCTTTGCATCGGCCTCGCGATCCTGCTGAGCCTCAACTGGCAGGCGCAGATCCTGGGGGCGTCGTCGCTGATACTGATGGCGCTCTATCCGGCGGCCAAACGCGTGACCTGGTGGCCGCAAGCGATGCTCGGCATCACCTTCGGCTTCGGCGCGCCGCTGGGCTACGTCGCCGCCACCCGTCAGTTCGACACCGCCGCGCTGCTGCTCTACGCCGCGGTCTTCTTCTGGATCCTGGGCTACGACACGATCTACGCGCATCAGGACCGCGAGGACGACGCGCTGGTGGGCGTCCGCTCCACCGCGCGGTTATTCGCCGAGACCTCGGGTCCGTTTCTCGCGGTCTGCTTCGCGCTGACGGTCGCGCTCCTCGTGGCGGCCGGGCTGCTCGCCGGGCTGTCGATGTGGTTCCTCGTCGTGCTGATCCTGCCGGCGGCGCTGCTCGCGCGCCAAATCCGGGCGCTCGACGTGAACGACCCGGGGCTCTGTCTCGCGCTGTTCAAGAGCAACAAGTGGGTCGGGCTGGCGGTCGGGCTGGCGCTGGTGGCCGGGCGGCTTTGACCGCCGACACCCGGGAGGCGTTTCTGCGCCGTCACACCAAGCTGTCGCGCGCCGCGATCGTGCCGGAAATCCTGCTGCACCTCGCGACCGAGATCACGCCCATCTGGCAGGCGACCGAGGCGTGGCTCGCCGAGCGCGGGATCGAGCCGCCGTTCTGGGCCTTCGCCTGGCCCGGCAGCCAGGCGCTGGCGCGGATCGTGCTCGACAGTCCGGAGCACGTCCGGGGACGGCGCGTGCTCGACTTCGCGGCCGGTTGCGGGCTTGCGGCCATCGCCTGCGCGAAGGCGGGCGCGGCGCTGGTGGAAGCCGCCGAGATCGACCCGCTCGCGACGGCCTCGGCGCTGCTGAATGCCCGGACCAATGGCGTGAGCATCCACGCCGAGACACGCGACGTGGTGGGCGACGCCTGCCGCTGGGATGTCATCCTTTGCGGAGACGTCTGCTACGAGGCGCCGATGACCGGCCACATCCTGCCCTGGCTGCGGGCGATGGCCGCTGGCGGGGCCGAGGTGTGGATCGCCGATCCGGGCCGCGCCTACCTGCCGCGCGAGGGCATGGAGGTCGTGGCGCGAATGACGGTGCCGACGACGCTGGAGCTGGAGGACGCCGAGACGCGCCCGGTGACGGTCTACCGGCTGGTCCCGCCCTAACGGCTCATCAGCACCGGCAGGTCGGCGTTTTCCAGGATGTGCCGGGTGACCCCGCCGAGGATCAGCTGACGCAGGCGGGAATGCGAATAGGCGCCCATCGAGAGCAGGTCGGCGCCGAATTCCCGCGCCGCGCCCAGCAGCCCAGCGCCCACGGATTTGTCGATCGGCCGGAACGTCGCGATTTCCGTGTGGATGTCGTGCAGGGCGAGATAGGCCTGCAGGTCGGCCGCGTCGGGTCCGCGCCGCTGGTAATCCTCCGAGGTGAGGATGCGGACGATCTCCGCGCGCTTCATCCAGGGGATCGCTGCCTGTACGGCGGCCGAGGATTCGGCTGTGCCATTCCAGCCGACGCAGATCCGCTGGCCGATGCTGCGGGGTGCCACCGCCGGCGATAGCAGGACAGGCCGCCCGGAATCGAACAGCACCGCATGCAGCGCGTCGGAGGAGGAGACGTCCTGCCCGGCCTCGGGGTGGGGAATGACCGCCAGATCGGCGAGGCGGGATTGCTGCGCCAGGATCTCCTCCTCGCGCCCGGCGACCGAGACGAAGTTGGCGGTCGGACCGCCGTTGCCGGTGCGCGGCTCGCCGACCGTCACCCCATGCATCGCGACAGCATGCTCGAACAGGACCCGCACGTCATGGGCGCGGACCGCGCTCTCCTTCTCGGTCGCGACCATCATGTCCTCGATCATGGCGCCCGAGAGGCCTTCGCCCGCCAGGGGCGCCACGTCCCGCGCATCGACGCGAACATGCAGCACGGTGAGATGCGCGTTCCAGATTCGCGCGGCGTCGAGCGCGGCGTCGAGCGCCGCCTTGCCGGCCGCGGTTTCGTTCAGAAGCAGGATCAGCTTGCGGATCGCCATGCTCGTTTCGTCCGTCCCCGTCATTCCGGCCTCTACTGTAGCTAGCTCGTCGTCGTTCCGGCTAAACTATCCCGCCTATTGTAGCATGGCCGCGCTCAGGGAAAGAGGCGGCTGGTCGACCAGGGCGCTCCGGCGCCGCTGCGGCTGAAGACCAGCCGGTCATGCAGCCGATAGGGCATCTCGCGCCAGAATTCGAAACGCTGCGGCACCAGACGGTAGCCCGACCAGTGCGGAGGGCGCGGCACGTCATCCCCCGGGAAGCGGGCCTCGGCCTCTGCCAGCCGGCGCTCAAGCTCCGCCCGCTCGGCCAGCGGGCGGGATTGGTCGGAGGCCCAGGCGCCGATCTTGGAGAGGCGGGGGCGGGAGGCGAAGTAGGCGTCCGCCTCCTCGGGCGACACGCGCTCGGTCCGGCCTTCCACGCGGACCTGCCGCTGCAGCGACTTCCAGTGAAAAACCAACGTCGCCCGTGGGTCGACTGCGAGTTCTTCCCCCTTACGGCTCTCGTAATTCGTGTAGAAAACGAGGCCGCGCTCATCATGGCCCTTTAGCAGCACGATCCTGGCATCCGGCGCGCCATCCGATCCGATGGTCGCCAGCGTCATCGCGTTTGAATCGTTGATCTCGGTGCGCCGGGCGTCCGCGAGCCAGGATGTGAGGAGCGCGAAGGGGTCGGTGCTGGGCAGCGGCGAAAGGGTCATGGGCCTCGGGGTCCTTGGGCTGAGCGGCCATTGTGGCCCGCGCGGCCCCTGCGGCCAAGGTGGCCCGCGCGGGCGGGGAACCGGCTTCGTCCTTGCGGCCCCTTGTCGGTCGGGGGGCGCTTGTGTCAGGAGGCCTCTCCGCCCGGACCTGGCTCTGCCGCCGTGCATTGCTTGCCCTGTCTCGAACCGTCTAGCCCGAAGAGGTCCAGCATGTCTTCTGATGCCTCAGCCGCCCGGCCAGCCCCCCAACCCGCCCGGGGCGCGCTCATGTCCGGGAAGCGCGGCGTCGTCATGGGTGTCGCCAACGACCGGTCGATCGCCTGGGGCATCGCGGCTGCCTGTGCGGCGCAGGGGGCCGAGATCGCCTTCACCTATCAGGGCGAGGCGCTGGAGAAGCGGGTGCGGCCGCTGGCCCAGAGCGTCGGATCGGATCTTGTTCTGCCCTGCGACGTCGGCGACGAGGCAAGCATCGACGCGGCTTTCGCCGAGGTCGAGAAGCGCTGGGGCAAGATCGACTTCCTGGTCCATGCCATCGGCTGGGCCGACAAGGCCTATCTGCGCGGCCGCTATCTCGACACCCCGCGCGCCGCCTTCCTGCAGGCGCTCGACATCTCCTGCTACAGCTTCGTCGCCGTCTGCCAGCGTGCCGAGCGCATCATGAATGACGGCGGCTCGATGCTGACGCTCACCTATCTGGGGGCCGAGCGCGTGATGCCTCACTATAACGTGATGGGTGTGGCCAAGGCGGCGCTGGAAGCCTCGGTGCGCTATCTCGCGGCCGATCTTGGCGAGCGCAACATCCGGGTGAATGCGATCAGCGCAGGTCCGATCAAGACGCTGGCCGCGAGCGGCATCGGCGATTTCCGCTACATCCTGAAGTGGAACGAGCTTAACGCGCCGCTCGGCCGCAACGTGACGACGGAGGAGGTCGGCGGGTCCGGTCTCTATCTGTTGTCGCAACTCGGCGCCGGCGTCACCGGCGAGATCCATCACGTCGACTGCGGCTACCACGTCGTCGGCATGAAGAACCCGGCCGCGCCCGATATCGCGACCGTCATCGGATAACTGGGAAAGCGGGGGCCGAGCCCCGGCGGAGCGCCGCGCGTGTCGCACAACACCTTCGGCCATCTGTTCCGCGTCACCACCTGGGGCGAGAGCCACGGGCCCGCTATCGGCTGCGTGATCGACGGGTGCCCGCCGCGCATCCCGCTCACCGAGGCGGATATCCAGCCCTATCTCGACCGCCGCAGGCCCGGGCAATCGCGCTTCACGACGCAGCGGCAGGAGCCCGATCAGGTCCGCATCCTCTCCGGCGTCTTCGAGGGGCAGACCACCGGCACGCCCATCGCACTGGTGATCGACAATGTCGATCAGCGGTCGAAGGATTACAGCAACATCGCCCGCAGCTACCGCCCCGGCCATGCCGATCTGACTTACCAGCTGAAATACGGCATCCGGGACTACCGGGGAGGCGGCCGGTCCTCGGCGCGCGAGACAGCGATGCGGGTCGCCGCCGGCGCTGTCGCCCGCAAGGTGCTGGGTAACGGCGTCGTCATTCGCGGCGCCATGGTGGCGATGGGGGAGCATGCGGTCGCCCCCGAGCGGTGGGACTGGGCGGCGGTCGAGGCGAACGCATTCTTCTGCCCCGATCCCGTCACCGCCGCCGCTTGGGAGACGGAACTCACCGCCATCCGGAAGGAGGGCTCCTCCATCGGCGCCGTGATCGAAATCGTGGCGGAGGGCGTGCCGCCCGGCCTCGGCGCGCCGATCTACGCCAAGCTCGACGCCGAAATCGCCGCGGCGCTCATGAGCATCAACGCCGTCAAGGGCGTCGAGATCGGCGACGGGTTCGCCGCCGCCCGGCTTCGCGGCGAGGCCAACGCGGACGAGATGCGCATCGGGCCGGATGGTGAGCCTGTCTTCCTCTCGAACCACGCGGGCGGCGTGCTTGGCGGCATCTCCTCCGGCCAGCCCATCGTCGCGCGCTTCGCGGTGAAGCCGACAAGCTCCATCCTCACGCCCCGCCGTTCGATCAACGACGCCGGCCACGAAACGGAGGTGTCGACCCAGGGGCGCCATGACCCCTGCGTCGGCATCCGCGCCGTGCCGGTCGGCGAGGCGATGGTGGCGTGCGCTCTGGCGGACCATCTCCTGCGGCACCGCGCGCAGAACCCCTGAGGCGTCGGTTCCGGTCCAGCCTCAGCCCGCCATCACAATTCTGTGACGCATGACGCGATTGAGAGCGGGTGTGCCATCGCGTATTCGTGATTTATGACACGCACCCTATCCCCGGAAAATCTGAAGCAGACGGGCCGGGAGTTTCCTGTCACAGCGCTCTCGCCCATCGAGCAGTTCATCGTGTTCGTCGGCCAGGATCTCTGGGCGGCGCGGCTGGCTGACATCGCGGCGCGGTCGGCGGCAACCAATCGGCTCGGCGGGGTGCTCAAGCAGCGTCATGCGCTGGAACTGGCGCTTGAGCGGATGCGGCCGAAAAGACCCACGCCACCATCCGTCGCCGAGCAGAAGCTGCATGCGATCGTCGAGGAGATCGTCGCCACAATCCAGACCCTCACGGCGGCGGGCGCGGCACGGCTGCGCGAGCGCCTGCAGGCAGCGCTGCGCGGCGAAGGCAGTCTCGTCGATATCTTCCACCTGTTCCGCACCGCGGCGCTCAATCAGGCGCGCGGGTTCGGCGTGTCCTTCACTGGCCTGGAGCAGGGCACGCTGCATGATTTCGTGCTCGTACGGGACGGCGTCGAGATGGAATGCGTCTGCGAAACGATCTCGGCGGAGGCGGGCCGTGACATCCATCGCCGCGCCTGGGCGCAGTTCTGCGACCGTATCGAAGGCCAGATGAAGCGATGGCTCGGCGCGCGTCCGGGCCGCTACCTGCTCAAGATGACCTTGGCGCGCGGCCTGCGCGACGGCCGCGACGATCTGCTCGAGACGCTGCAGCGGCGCGTGCTGGCGATGCTGGAGACGGGGACGCGCCTGGACCAGGACGAGATCGCGGTGCTCCGGGTGGAGCCGCTCGCGATGTCCGGGTCGAGCCCCACGGTCGACGGCCTGATGACGCGGCTGCGCCGCGAATTCGGCCCCGAGGCGCATCTATCGGTGTCGGCCTGCGCCGACGGCGTCTGGGCCATGGCGGCGCGGGCGGGGCGGCGGAACGAGGTGGCCGGCGTCATCCGTGCCCATCTCGACCGGCTGGCCCCTGACCGTGTTTCGGGCACCCGGCCGGCGGTGCTGTCGCTCTTTCTCGAGGATATCGACCGCGGGGAGTGGCGCGTCCTGCGCGAGAGCCTGGAGCTGGAGGGCGCGGCGCGCCACTTCATGACCTGCGGCGGGGCTTCCGCTGTGGTCGCTGTCACCTGCTACAGCCGGATGGAGATGTTCGGCCTCACCGGACCCGATGCCGTGGCGGAGGGCGAGCTGCGTTTCCGCAATCCCGCCCATCCGGCGGCCAAGGACCCCGCGCTGGCGCCTGCCATCCTCTCATCTGTGTAGGATATGTGACAGGATCCTGAGGCTGAACCTCTGGAAGAAGCTCGGACTAATCCCAATATTCACCATGTGTTCTGCGATTGAAGCACTTACCTGCTTCCGCAGACGGATAGCAGCGGTGGATTGTGATGATACAGCGGACGATTGGGTGGAAGCTTGAGGAGTTGGACCGGATTCTGAACGACCCGACAGCGCCGTTGGAAGCGCATCGCGTCTGGTCGCTTCTGGACGATGTATCGGCGGTCGGCGGTGCCGACGACATCCCTTTCGGTGGCTCCGGGGAGAACTGCAACAGCGCGCCCTGAGGGCCCTAGGGCGCGCGCACGGCTCCGATCAGATACTCGTGGTTACCCTCGGGCCCTGTTATCGGGCTCTCGGTGACGCCCAGCACCTCCCAGCCGGGCAGGCCTGACCACCACGCACTGATGTCCGCGCAGATCGCCGCGCGAAGACCGGCGTCGGTCACCACGCCGCGCGGCCCGATATCCTGGAACGCCGCCTCGAACTGGGGCTTGATGAGCGCGATCGCCCAGGCCCCCGGCGCGCAGAGGCCAAGCGGCGCGGGCAGCACCGCCCGCAATCCGATGAAGCTCGCATCGCAGACAAGCGCCTCCACCGGCTCCGGCACCCGTGACGCCGTCAACAGCCTGGCATTCGTCCGCTCCCGCACCGCCACACGACTGTCGTTGCGGAGCTTCCAGGCAAGCTGCCCGTGGCCGACATCCACCGCATAGACGCGCGCCGCGCCGTGCCCGAGCAGGACATCCGTGAAGCCGCCGGTCGAAGCGCCGATGTCGAGGCAGACGCGGCCCTCGGCCGACACGCCGAAATGTGCAAGACCGTGTGCGAGCTTCAGCCCGCCGCGCGAAACCCAAGGGTGGTCCTGACCCTTGAGCGTGACGGCCGCATCGTCGGGGAGCAGGTCGCCCGCCTTGTCGATGCGGCGGGTGTCGTGGAAGGCCTGCCCCGCCATGATGACGGCGCGGGCGCGCTCGGGGCTGTCGACGAGGCCCCGATCCAGCAACAGCCGGTCGGCGCGGACGCGGCGCGATTTAGGCGACGCGGCCACTGCGATGCGGACCCGGCGGGCGTCAGTCGTTGACGGGATAGGCGGCCAGCAACCGCTTCTGCTGCCGCCACATGCGGAACAGCGTGAAGAAGTCGGTGGGCCGGTGACCAAGCGCGCGGTTGGCGGCGGCGATCTGGAACGCGGCGCGGTAGTGGAAGAATTGCGCGCGGTAGGCCTCGGTGAGCGTCGTCTGCGGGTCCCAGATGTGGGTTGCCTCCGAGCCCACGCCGTTGATCTCGATGATGCTGAAGCCCTCTCCGGCCCGCAGCGCCCCGGGGGATTCATAGCGGATGTCGAACCGCCCGAAATGGAAGTCCGGGATCGCGCGGGCGATCATCTCGATGCGGGCCGAAAGCTCGGGCGTCACGAGCTTGGCGCCGTTCCGGAAGGTCGAGCCCTTGCAGTGGTTGCCGACGAAGACGAGCTTCACGCGCTCGCCGGTCGCCGGCACCTCATGCAGCCGCGCCGCGAGCCGCGGCAGATAGAGATGCGGCACCTGGGCGCAGCGGGGCTCGGCCATGATGAGCTGCCGCAAGTTCGACCGGCCGTCCCCGACCACGACCGGCGAGGATTTCAACGTTACCGAGGTGATGGTGCCGGTCTTCTCGCCGGGCCGGCGGATGTAGAAGATCCCGGCTTCGGCCTCATGCGGGATGAGCGCCTGGAGCATGAAGCGGGTGAGGCGCGGGAAGGCTGCGAGATAGCGCGCGAGGTCGGCGCGGTTGTCGACGAGACAGACGCCCGTGCCGTTGCAGCCGATATCGGGCTTGACCACGAGTGGGAAGGAGAGGCCCGAGGCGGCCATCGCGGCTTCTGCGATGCTCAGATCATCCGACTCCGCGAAGGCGCCGGTCGCGGCGACGGTATAGGGCGCGATCCAGTCCCGTGCCGGTCCGGCGATCTGGTCGAGGATCGACTGCTTCGATTCGCCGCACAGTCCGCCGGCTTCGATCCGGGGGTTCGCGGCGGTCGCGAGGATCGGGTTGCCATAGCGGATGCCGAGGCCGATCCATTGCAGCGCGATCGGGGCGTAGGCGATCCAGCCGGGCCAGAACTCGAAGAAGGAGGTCAGACGTTCGGGGCGAGGCTTCGCGGCGCGCCTGAGGCGGGAAAAAGCCGTCGAAGGCGCCGGAATATCGCTCACGTCGTCTCTTTTCCTCTCAGCTGCCTAGCGAAGAACCGGCTGGCGACCACAAGCACGATGCAGAAAACGCCGATTCCGACCCAGCGCCATGCGCCGAGATAGCCCATGATGTAATGCCCGAGCTTCATCGAGACGGTGAAGAGCAGGCTGGTCCATATCAAAGTCGCAAAGATCGCCGTTCCCGCGAAGACGAGGAACGACGTGCGGAGAAATCCACAGGTCGTATAAGTGGGGAGACGCAGGCCCGGCAAGAAGCGGCTGACGAGAATAACGCGTGCAAGGCGGCTATTCAGCCAATCGCGGCCGATATCGCGGCGCCGGGCGGGAATGAACCGCTCCAGCCAAGGCAGATGGGCGGCGAGCCGCCCCAGCCCGTAAAGGCCGAGATCGCCGAGGATGATGCCGGCATAGAGCGACCCGAGGCCGATCTCGAGCGACATCGATCCCGCCTGCACCTGCATCGCGGTCACGACGGTCGCGGCGTCTTCCAGGATGAAGGTCGCGCCGATCACGGAGAGGACCTGAACGATCGGATGCCGCAATGCCGCCGTCAGGAAGAGGAAGATGGAGGACATCTCTCAGAGGACGGGGAGCGGCCACGCGCGGATCATGGAAGCGTATCACCCGAAAGACGGGCGAAACCAAGCGGTTTATCGAGAGCTCTGCTGTTCTGCTGCCGGTGGCTCCGCCGATGTCGCAGGGAATAAGAGGCTGTCATGAGCCCACCGGATCGCCGCATCGCAGTCTACGTCCTTGTTCTGGCCGCGCTCGCGCTTGGCGTCGCCCTCGGTTCCCAGCATGTCCTGGGCATGGCGCCCTGTGAACTCTGCCTGTGGGAGCGGTGGCCGTATCGGGTTCTGGTCGTCCTGGCCGCGCTGGCGCTGTTCGTCTCGCCGGTATTGCGCCGCGTGTTACTATGGGCCTGCGCCCTCGTGTTTCTATGCGGCGCGGCCATCGCTTTCGTTCACGTCGGCGTCGAACAGGGCTGGTGGCCCAGCCCTTTGCCGGAGTGCAGCGCCTCGAACCTCGTCACGGGCAACATCCGGGCTCTCGTCGCGAGCCTTCCCGCGACGCCCGCCAAACCCTGCGACGCGCCGAACTTCCTGATCCCCGGTCTGCCGGTCTCCTTCGCCACGATGGATTTTATCCTGGCGGCAGTGGGCGCGGCGGCTCTTGGGGCCTATCTTGTCCGCAGCAGAGCGGGATGACAGAGGCATGAGCAGCAGCTTGGGCGACGGTTCGGGTGACGGCGTGGCCGACACCATGGCCGATAACGTGAGTACGGGACGCTTGCCGGGCGACGCGACGCCGCGCGCAGTGATCGAGCGGATCATCCGCGTCGATCACGCCGGCGAATTCGGTGCGAAGCAGATCTATGCGGGCCAGCTCGCCGTGCTCGGACGCGGCCCCAAAGGCGATCTCCTGCGCCACATGGCGGCCCAGGAGCAGGTCCATCTCGACAGCTTCGGCAAGCTGATCGTCGACCGCCGTGTCCGCCCGACGGCGCTGCTGCCGCTGTGGCGCGTCGCTGGCTTCGCGCTCGGCGCGGCGACGGCCGCGATGGGGACGCGCGCCGCCATGGCCTGCACGGTCGCCGTCGAGGAGGCGATCGACGCCCATTACGCCGCCCAGGCCGCCGACCTCGGGGAGGAGGAAGCGCCGCTTCGCGACATGATCGAGACCTTCCGCGCGGAGGAGGTGGAGCACCGTGACATCGGGCTCGAGAACGAGGCGGAGCTGGCTCCCGCCTATCGGCTGCTGTCGGCCGTGATCAAGTTCGGCTGCAAGGCAGCGATCCGCGTCAGCGAGACGATCTGAAGCGTCGGCAGGCCGGGCCGAAGCAACGCTTGCCGGGCGCGTCCATCATGCGCCCGGCGCCCCAGAGTTCATTTGACTTTCAGGTGGCTGCTACGGCTTCTTCACGCGGATCTTGATCTCACGGAGAGCCATTGATGCGTGCCTGGCGCCGCCTGCTACCCGCTTTGGCCCTCAGCGCGCTGGCCGCATTGGCGCTCCCCTCACGCGCGTCCGCGGCGCATCTCAAGATCGCCTTCGTCATCAATTCGCGCAGCGCCTCGATCGACGAGATCAATGTCGACACGCATCATCTCATCCGCGAGGTTCCGGTCTTCCGCGAGCCGCATCACATGGCGCTGACGCCGGACGGGCACTCGCTGATCGTCGGCGACACCGTCGGCAACGCGCTGTTCTTCCTCGACCCGCGCACCGGGGTGCTGCAGCGCTACATCACGATGAGCGATCCCTATCAGCTCGTGTTCAGCCCGAACGGGAAATATCTGACGGTCGCGGGCCTCGCCCGCAATCAGGTCGATATCTACGACGCGCAGACCTTCAAGCTCCTGCATCGCATACGCGCGGATACGATGCCGAGCCACCTCAACTACTCGCCGGACTCGCGGAACGTCTACGTCAGCCTCCAGGTGTCCGGGCAGCTGCTCGCCATCGATACGGCGACCGGTCAGGTCGAATGGAAGAAGCGCGTCGGCAACACGCCCGCGGGCGTCCTGTGGCACGACGGCAAGCTGCTCGTCGGCATCATGGGCGAGGGACATATCGCCGAGGTCGATCCCGCCACAGGCGACGTGACCGGCACCATCCCGCTGAAGCCGGGCACGCATGTCATGTTCGTCACGCACGACGGTAAACTGATCTACGTCACCGACCGCGAAAGCGGCTACATCAGCGTGCTCGACGCGAAGACCTTGGCGGTGCTCAAGAGCGTCCAGATGCCAGGTGGCCCTGACGACATGGACTTCGCTCCCGACGGCACGATCTGGGCGACGCTGCGTTGGGAGCACAGCATTGCCCTGATCAACCCCGATACCTTCGCCCACACGGCCATCCGCGTCGGTCGCTCGCCGCACGGCATCTGGCTGAACACCCACGATCCGAAGATCTGGCAGACTGCGGTTGCAAGCTCGAAATGACATTCCACGACTTCATCCTCGATCCGTTTGATGCCATGGCGGGCTGGCTGCAGGGGCACCTGCTGCTGCCCATGCTCTGGCATCTCGGCCTCAGCGCCTGGGAGGACGTGTCTTACGGCTGGGCGCTGATCGCGCTCTATGGCGTGGCGCAGGTCGGTCTCACCCTCGCGCTTTCGATGCCCGCGGAGCGCTTCTTCCCGCTCGAGCGCTGGACGCGGAGCGAAAGCGTCGGCACGGATATCTTCTACACGCTCCTGCAGCGTATCGGCGTGCTGCCGCTGGTCAGCTTCGTGCTGTTCTACGCCGTGCAGACCTGGATGAACGGCTTCCTGACCGACCACGGCATCGTGCCGCCGACGATCGAGCGCGTGATACCCGCTCTGCTCGGCCATCCGATCGTTACGCTGATGATCTATCTCGTGGTCCTCGATTTCGCCGAGTATTGGCGCCATCGGCTCTCGCACCGCTTCTACTGGTGGTATTCCCTGCATTCCCTGCATCATGCGCAGCGGCAGATGACCTTCTGGTCGGATGACCGCAACCACCTGCTCGACGATGTCATGTCGGGTGTCTGGTTCGGGATCGTGGCGCTCGCGATCGGCGTGCCACCGCTGCAGTTCCCCATGCTGGTGCTGACGGTGCGGGTGCTCGAGAGTTTCAGCCATGCCAATACGCGCATCCATTTCGGATGGTTGGGCGAGCGTCTTCTGATCTCGCCGCGCTTCCACCGCGCCCATCACAGCGTCAAGGCCGCCGGGCAGCGCAGCTGCAACTACGGGGCGACGCTGCCGTGGTGGGACATGATCTTCGGCACGGCCGATTTCGGACGCGAATACATCCGGACCGGCGATCCCTCGGCTGAGGAGGCGATGCATACCGGCAACTATCTGGAACAGCAGGCGGCCGGGCTGCGCCGTTTCACCAAGGCCCTGCGCCGCCGTTCCCGCCGTCCGGCCCAGGCCTGATCACCGCCCAAGGGCGCGGCAGGAGGGTCACGGGCGCGCGGTCATCCGCGTAGATAGGCCCTGAGTTCCACGGGCGACAGCGCCGGGCTGAAGATGCCGCCCTGGCCCTCGTCCACCGTCAGCGTCCGCAGCATCGCCCGCTGCGCATCGGTATCCACGCCGTCCGCGCAGACCCGCAGCCCCATCGCATGCGATGTCTCGATCACCGCGCGAACGACCGTGAGGTTGTCCTCGTCGAGCGGCAGGTTGCGCAGCATCACGCGGTCGACCTTGAGCCCCGTCAGAGGAATCTCGCGCATCGCGACGAGGCTCGCATAGAGATGGCCGAACTCGTCCAGCAGCAGGTTGACGCCGATGTCTCGCAGGCTCGCGAAGGCAATGTCGGCGTCATCCTCCAGATTGAAGGCGAGGTGTTCCGGTATGGACAGTTCCAGCCGTTCGGGCGCCAGCCCGGTCGCCTCAAGGGCGGCGGCGATCTGCAGGCAGAGTTCCTCGCCCCGGAGTTGCGGCGCCACGAGCTTTACCGAAAGGCGCAGGTCCTGCCGCTCCCAGGAGGCCGCCTCGGCGCATGCGGCACGGAAGATCCAGTTGCCGAGCATGCTCGCGAGACCGGGCTCCCAGGCAATGCCCGGGACGGCCGCCATGGTCGGCGTGCCGAGCCGGCGGTGCGGCCACGGCAGGATGGCCTCCACCGCGGAGATGGTCCCGGTTTCGATGTTATGGCGCGGCTGAAAATCAAGCAGGAGCGTGTCGCGCGCGACCGCTCGCCGCAGTTCGGCTTGCGAGCGCCGGTCTGCGGCGCTCGTCGACACGCTTTGTCCCGAGGGGAGGTGAGGAGATGGCAGCCGGATCGTCCTCGATGCTGGCGTAAATGACTGCCGCAGAAGCTAGTGCGTGGGCCTTACCGCCCGGTAAACTACAATGGCTTGGGCGGCGCGGCCCGGGCATGACGAAACGCCTGCGCCGATCGTGCATCCGACGGACGATTTCTGGGACGACGGGCTGCTGCATGACCACGCCTGGGCGACGCGGCGCTCAGACCGGCCTCCCCGAGCGGAGCCTGACGGTCACGGTGCGGGCGCATGACCGTTCCGTGACCGCCCTAACAGAAAAGACATCCGGGGGACCGTGACGGCGTGACGCTGGCGTGGTTAGGTCCCGCACTTTTCAGGGACGTGATTGTGCCGGGACCATGAATACACCCGAACCGCTACCCGAGCCTGAGCTTGAAACGGGGCCTGAATCGGGGCTTGAGCCGGAGCTTGGGGTGGCCGAGGCGCCCGCGCCTGCGGGCAGGTTCGACGCGACCATCCTGCGGCTCGCCGCCGAGCGCGGCCCCGAGAAGTCCTTCTGCCCGTCCGAGGTCGCGCGCGCTCTCTCGGATGACTGGCGCCCGCTGCTCGGCCCCGTTCGCGCCGCCGCGGGCCGCTTGGCCGAGGCCGGACTCATCGATATTCTGCGCCATGGCAAGCCGATCGCGCCGGCCGCGATCAAGGGCGTCATCCGGCTTCGTCTGAGGCAAGCCTGATGCTCATGCCGCAGCACAACGATAGCCGATAGGAACGCGAATGCGCCGTGCGATGCGCCGGTTCGGGCCGGTCCTCAAGGACGCCTGGTTTCTCTCCGCTCCCTACTTCCGCTCCGAGGAGAAATGGAGCGCGCTCACGCTATTGATCTCGACCATCCTCCTGAACCTCTCCCTGGTCGGGATGACGGTCGTGCTGAACTTCTGGAACGGCGCCTTCTTCGATTCGATCCAGACGCACGACTGGCACTCCTTCATCCAACTGATCTTCCTCTACAAGCGGACGCCGCACGGGTTTCTGCCCGGCTTCTGCAGCATCGCCGTCGTCTATATCCTGGTGGCCGTCTATGCGACCTTCCTCAGCCAGTGGTTGCAGATCCGCTGGCGCCGCTGGCTCACCCGCCAGTATCTCGACGATTGGATGGGCGACCGCACCTATTACCGCATGAGCCTCGAGTCGCGGCCCGATGGCGAGGGCACCGACAACCCGGATCAGCGTATCAGCCAGGACATCGCGAGTTTCGTCACGAGCACCTTGAGCCTCGGCCTCGACCTCATGTCGAACGTCGTGACCCTGTGCAGCTTCCTCGGCATTCTCTGGACGCTGTCAGGGTCGCTCACGCTGCTCGGCGTCACCATCCCAGGGTACATGGTCTGGGTCGCGCTCATCTACGCCCTCGTCGGAACCTGGTTCACCCACCTCATCGGCCGGCCGCTGGCGCGGCTGACCTTCAACCAGCAGCGCGTCGAAGCCGATTTCCGTTTCGCACTGATGCGCCTGCGGGAGAATACGGAGGGCGTGGCGCTCTTCAACGGCGAGGCCGAGGAGCGCGGCGAGTTGCGGACGCGGTTCGTCGGCGTCGTCGAGAACTGGTGGGCGATCATGCGCCGGACCAAGGCGCTCAACATGCTGACGACGGGCTACGGTCAGGTCGCCAGCATCTTCCCGATCGTGGTCGCGGCGCCGCGGTATTTCTCGGGCGCGATCGCCCTCGGCGTGCTCACCCGCATCAGCGACGGCTTCGGGCAGGTCCAGTCGGCGATGTCCTGGTTCGTCAACAATTACGCGAACCTCGCGGCCTGGAGCGCGACGGTCGAACGTCTTGGCACCTTCAAGCGGTCGATCGACGAGGCGCGCGCACATGCGGGCCAGGGGCCGAACACCGTGACGCAGGGACAGGACGTCGTGCTCGAGGATGTCAGCCTCTTCCTGCCGAACGGGAAGCCTCTGATGGAGAACGCCCGCCTGCGCTTCCGTCCGGGCGAGTCCATCGTGATCACCGGCTCCTCCGGCTCCGGCAAGTCGACGCTGTTCCGGACGCTGGCCGGCATCTGGCCCTATGCGAGCGGCTCCATCACCCTGCCCGCCGCCACCTGCCTGTTCCTGCCTCAACGGCCCTACCTGCCGCTCGGCACGCTGCACCGGGCCGCCACCTACCCCAAGGACCCGGCGACGATCTCGGACGACGAGCTTCGCGCGGCGATGACGGATTGCGGGCTCGGACATCTGCTGCCGCAGATGGAGGAGCGGCGGAACTGGACCCAGGCGCTTTCGGGCGGCGAGCAGCAGCGGCTCGCGATCGTCCGGGCATTGCTCATCAAACCCGACTGGCTGTTTCTCGACGAGGCGACGGCGAGCCTCGACGCGGAGAGCGAACTGGCGCTCTACACCCTGCTGCGGGAGCGGCTGGCGAACACCACGCTGATCTCGGTCGCGCACCGCGAGACGGTGGCGCGGCTGCATGACCGCCGGGTGGTCGTCTCCCAGGGCCATATAACCGTGCCGGCGGGTCCCCTACCGACGCCTGCCGAATAAGCCCGGTTGAACCCACAGGAGAAGCGCATGATCGATCTCTATTACTGGACGACGCCGAACGGCCATAAGGTGCCAATCTTTCTGGAGGAGGCGGGGCTGCCGTACCGCATCCATCCCATCAACATCGGCCGCGACGAGCAGTTCCAGCCAGACTTCCTCAAGATCGCGCCGAACAACCGGATTCCCGCCATCGTCGACCGTGACCCCGCCGGGGGCGGCGAGCCGATCTCGGTCTTCGAATCCGGCGCGATCCTGCTCTACCTCGCCGAGAAGACGGGCCGGTTCATCGCGAGCGATCTTCGGCAGCGGGTGACGACGCTGGAATGGCTGTTCTGGCAGGTGGGCGGCCTTGGCCCCATGGCCGGGCAGAACCACCACTTCAACGCCTTCGCGCCCGAGAAGCTGCCTTACGCCATGAACCGTTACATCAAGGAGACCGCCCGGCTTTACGGCGTGCTGGACCGGCGGCTGGCGGATCGGGAATTCCTCGCGGGCGACTATTCGATCGCCGATATGGCGAGCTACCCCTGGATCGTGCCCTATCAGCGGCAGAGCCAGAACCTCGACGACTTCCCTCACGTCAAACGCTGGTTCGAGACCATCAAGGCGCGTCCGGCTGTGCAGCGCGCCTATGCGAAGGCCGAGGAGATAAATCCGACGCCGCCCGCCTGACGGTCTGCCCCCGGCACGATAATCCTGCTAACAGGAACGTGCGTTCGAAAAAACTGGGGGAATGGAATGTTCGACATGTCTGGAAAGGTCGCCATCGTCACCGGGGCGACCCAGGGACTTGGCGCCGCAATCGCGCGTGAACTCGCGGCCCGCAAAGCCGCTGGCCTCGTCATCAGCGGTCGTCACGAAGCGCGAGGCGCGGCCGTCGCCTCCAGGATCGAGGCGGAGACCGGCACGCGCACGGTTTTCGCCCGGGCGGACCTGCAGGATGTCGAGAGCTGCCGGTCCATCGTGGCGGCGGCGGACCGGGCGTTCGGCCGCGTCGACACGCTGGTGAACTCGGCCGGCAGCACGGATCGAGGCACCATCCTCGACACCACGCCCGAGTTGTTCGACCAGATCTTCGCGATCAACGTCCGCGCGCCGTTCTTCCTGATGCAGGAGACCATCGCCCTGATGAAGCGGGAGGGCGTGGAAGGCACAATCGTCAATATCGGCTCGATGTCGGCCCTGGCGGGTCAGCCGTTCATCGCCGCCTATTGCGCGTCCAAGGGGGCGCTCGCGACCCTCACCCGCAACACCGCCTATGCCCTGCTGCGCAACCGCATCCGGGTCAACGCTCTACACATCGGCTGGATGGCGTCGGACGGCGAGGACCGCATACAGCGCGAGTTTCACGGTGCCGATGCGGACTGGCTGGAGAAGGCGGCGCTCGGGCAGCCGAACGGGCGGCTCATCGACCCGGCCGAGGTCGCGCGCGCCGTCGCGTTTCTGGCGACCGGGGAGTCCGGGCTCATGACGGGATCGGTCATCGAATACGACCAGTCGGTCTGGGGCGGCTACGATGCGGGGCCCGCGCCGGCCGCGCCGATGTAGCGGCCCAGTTGCGGCCAACATCCGGCAATCATGGCGGCGCAACTTCACTGGGGCAGCAAACTGGTATAATGACATGACGACGGTGCCGCGGGCGCCATGGGAGCGTTGTAGATGGCGGTTGCCCGCGTCACCTATCGCATCGAGACCGCGGGCGACATCGGCCGCATGGCGGAGAAGATCGCGAGCGACCAGTCGACCGGGACCTTCGTGCCTGTGCCGGGCGAGACGCCCGATCTCAAGGCGCGCTGCGCCGCCCGAGTCTCCGGCATCCGCATGCTGGACCCGCACGAGCGGCCGGCCTTCCCACAGGATGCGGTGCCGGGCGGCACCTACAGCCGCGCCGATGTCGATATCGACTTCCCGCTGGAGGTCATCGGCACCGACATCGCGGCGCTGATGACCATCGCCTTCGGCGGGGTCTTCTCGGTGCGTGGGCTCTCGGGCGTGCGGATCGTCGGCCTCGCCCTGCCGCCGGAATTCATCCGCGCTCATCCCGGTCCAGCCTTCGGCATCGCCGGCAGCCGGCGGCTGACAGGCGTCTATGGTCGGCCGCTGATCGGCAGCATCATCAAGCCCAACCTCGGCCTGAGTGCCCAGGATGTCGGCGCCGTCACCCGCGAACTCGTGGAGGCTGGCGTCGACTTCATCAAGGACGACGAGAAGATGATGAACCCCGGCTACGCGCCGCTCGCGGACCGTGTGCGGGCGGTGATGCCGGTCATCCTGGACCACGAGCAGAAGACCGGCCGGAAGGTCATGTACGCCTTCGGCATCGCGAGCGCCGATCCCGACACGATGATGCGCCACCACGACATCGTCGCCGAGGCTGGCGGCAATGCGGCGGTCATCCCGATCAACGCCGTGGGTCATGGCGGGATGGCGTTTCTGCGGAAACGATCCCGCCTCGTTCTGCACGCGCATCGCAGCGGCTGGGACGTGCTGACGCGCCATCCCGATCTGGGTTTCGACTTCAGCGTCTACCAGCAGATCTGGCGCCTGCTCGGCGTCGACCAGTTCCAGGTGAACGGCATCGGCGCGAAATACTGGGAGCCGGACCAGTCCTTCCTGGCCTCCTTCCACGCCTGCATGACGCCGATGCTGGACGAGGCCGACCGCGCGCTGCCCGTGGTGGGCTCCGGGCAGTGGGGCGGTCAGGCGCCCGAGACCTACGCGCGCAACGGCGGCTCGATCGACCTGCTCTATCTCGGCGGCGGCGGGATCATGGGCCATCCCGGAGGCCCCGGGGCCGGCGTGCGCGCCATCCGCCAGTCCTGGGAAGCGGCGGTCTCCGGCGTTCCGCTGGAGACCTATGCGCGGGAGCACCCCGAACTGGCGCAGTCTATCGCAGCCTTCGGCAAGACAGGCGTGTCATGAACGCGCTACCCCAGGGGCCGCTCATCGCCTGGTATGGCGACGACTTCACGGGGTCGGCGGCGACCATGGAGGCGCTGAGCTTCGCAGGACTGCCGGCGGCTCTGTTCTTCGACGTGCCGAAGCCCGAGCAGCTGGCGCGGTTTCCGGGTCTGCGTGGCATCGGCATCGCCGGCATCGCCCGCTCGAAGCCGCCCGGATGGATGCGCGACCACCTGCCGCCCATCTTCGCGGCGCTTGGGGCGACGGGCGCGCCGCTGATCCACTACAAGATCTGCTCGACCTTCGATTCCTCGCCGTCCACCGGCTCGATCGGCACGGCGATCGAGGTCGGCCTTGCGGCCTTCGGCAATGGCTGGGTGCCGCTGATCACGGCGGCGCCGGCGATCCACCGCTATCAGGCCTTCGGCAACCTCTTCGCGACCGTGGGTGGCACCGGCTACCGGCTGGACCGCCACCCGACGATGAGCCGCCATCCGGTGACGCCGATGCATGAGGCCGATCTCGGCCGCCATCTCGCCCCGCAGACCGATGTGCCGAGCGGCGTCGTCGATTTCGTCGCGATGAAGCGCGGCGAGGGGGACGCGGCGCTGGCCCGGCGTCGCGGCGAGGGCGCGCGTATCGTGTCGCTCGACATCGTCGATCAGGAGACGCTGGCCGAAGCCGGCCGGCTGGTCTGGGAGCATCGCGAGCCGCGCCAGTTCGTGGTCGGTTCGCAGGGCATCGACTACGCGCTGATCGCCCATTGGCAGGCGCGGGGGCTGATCCCCGTCGTGGAGACCCCGCCCGTGGCGCCGCGCGCGGCGCATGTGGTGGCGGTCTCGGGCTCGTGCTCGCCGGTGACGGACGAGCAGATCGCCTGGGCCGAGGCGCATGGCTTTGGCGGCATCCGGCTGGACCCCACGGCCGCGGTCGATGAGCGGCGCTGGCAGGATGAGATGGAGCGGGGCGTCACGCGGGCGCTGCGGGTTTTGTCGGAGGGTCACGACCCCGTCGTCTTCACGGCGCGCGGCCCGGACGATGCCTCCGTGCCTGCGCTGCGCACGGCCGTGCAGGCGGCGGGCGTTTCCGCCGATGCGGTGAACGAGCGCATCGGCGACGGCCTCGGCCGCATCCTCGACCGCGTGATGCGGACCGCCGGCATCGACCGCGGCATCATCGCGGGCGGTGACACGTCAAGCCACGCGGCCTTGGCGCTCGGCGTCTATGCGCTGACGGCGCTCGCCGCGACGGTGCCGGGTGCGGCGCTCTGCCGCGCGCATTCCGACGATCCCGCCCATCGCCGCCTGGAACTCGCCCTGAAGGGCGGCCAGATGGGTAGGGCCGACTATTTCGGGGGGATCAAGGCCGGTGGCCGCGCGATTTCCGCAACAGCTTGATTTGAAGGATCATCCAATGACGAAGATCGCTCTCCTCGGTGCCGGCGGCAAGATGGGCGTGCGTCTTTCGACCAATCTTCAGGGCTCGCGCTTCGACGTGGATCACGTCGAAGTTTCGGGCGCCGGACGCGAGCGCCTGAAGGCCGCGATCGGCGCGGATTGCGTCGAGATGGACCGCGCGCTTGCCGAAGCCGATGTCGTGCTGATGGCGGTGCCGGACCGGCTGATCGGCAAGATCGCCCACGAGATCATCGGCAAGGTGCGGCCGAACGCGGCGCTCATCGTGCTCGACGCCGCCGCCCCCTATGCGGGCGAGATGCCGGAGCGGGCGGATGTGACCTACTTCGTGACCCATCCATGCCACCCGCCCATCTTCAACGACGAGACGGACCCCGTGGCGAAGGCTGATTTCTTCGGCGGCATCCACGCCAAGCAGCACATCGTCTGCGCGCTCATGCAGGGACCCGAGGAGCATTACGCGCTCTGCGAGGAGATCGCGCGCACGATCTACAAGCCGGTGATGCGCGCGCATCGCTGCACGGTGGAAAACATCGCGACGCTGGAGCCCGCGCTGTCCGAGACGGTCGGCATCACTCTCTGCCTCGCCATGCGGGAGGCGGTCGACGATGTGGTGCGGCGTGGCGTGCCCCGGCAGGCGGCGATGGATTTCATGCTGGGTCATATCAACATCGGCCTCTCCATCGCGTTCGAGGCTTTTCCGGAAGGCAAGTTCTCGGACGGCGCGCTCTACGCCATCGAGAAAGCCAAGCCCGAGATCTTCCGTGACGGCTGGCTGGAGCGCGTGTTCAACAAGGAGGCGGTCCTGAAGTCCGTCAAGGAAATCTGCAACGCCTGAGGCGGGATAATGAGCACACAACAAAAGCTGCGCTTGGCCGTTATCGGCTGCGGCTTCTTCGCCCAGAACCATCTGCACGCCTGGAGTGAGATCCCCGAGGTCGAGCTTATCGCCGTCTGCGACCGCGATCCGGCGCGGGCGGAGGCGGCTCGGCAGCGTTTCGGCGCGCCCGCCGCCTATACGGATGTCGAGGCCATGCTGCGCGCGGAGCGGCTGGATTTCGTCGATATCGCCACGACGATGGAGACGCACAGGGCGCTGGTGGGACTTGCGGCAGCGCACGGCGTTCATGTCATCGTGCAGAAGCCTCTGGCCCCAAGCTGGGAGGATTGCGCCGCCATCGTCGAGTCCTGCCGGGCGGCGAATGTCAGGCTGATGGTGCATGAGAACTTCCGCTTCCAAAGCCCCATTCTCGCGGTCCGCAAGGCGGTCGCCGAGGGCCGCATCGGAACCCCGCATTTCGCGCAGCTTTCCTTCCGCAGCGGCTACGACGTCTATTCCGGCCAGCCCTATCTCGCGACCGAGAAGCGCTTCATCCTGATCGACCTCGGCATCCACATCCTCGACGTCTGCCGCGCGATCATGGGCGAGGCGCAGACGCTCTATTGCCTGACGCAGCAGGTCAATCCCGAGATCGCCGGGGAGGATGTGGCGACAACCCTCATCCGCCACGCGGGCGGCGGCGTCAGCATCGTCGATTGCAGCTATTCCAGCCGGCGCCTGCCGGAGCTGTTTCCGCAGACGATCCTGCGCATCGAGGGCAGTGCCGGCACCATCGAGTTGCTGGAAGGTTATCGCCTGCGCGTCACCTCGAACGGCGCCGTGGAGGAGCGGGACGCGGAGCCGGTGACGCCCGGCTGGACCGAGAAGCCGTGGCACGTGGTGCAGGAGAGCGTGCTCAACCTCCAGCGCCACTGGATCAGCGCCTGGATGAACGGCACCGACCCTGAAACATCGGGCGTCGACAACCTGCGCACCTACGGGCTTGTCATGGCGGCCTATGCCTCGGCGGAGCGCGGCGGCGCGGTCGTGCCGGCCGCCCCGGTGCCGTGATGCCCACGCCGGGGCCCGATCGCCGCCGCCCGCCGATCGCCGTCCGCAAGATCAGCCGGCGCAAGCTTTCGGACGAGGTCTTCGACCGCCTGCTGAAGGAGATTGAAACCGGCGGCTATCCTCCGAACACGCAGATCCCGTCCGAGCGGGAGCTGATGGCGGCCTACGGCGTCGGCAGGCCCGCCATCCGCGAGGCGATGCAGCGGTTGGAGAAGCTCGGCCTCATCGTCATCACGCATGGCGAGCGGGCGCGCGTGTCGCAGCCGACAGTCGCGGACGTGATTGGGCAGATCGAGCACACGGCGCGGCACATCCTGGCGACGCAGCCGCAATCGCTGGGCCAGCTGCAGGATGCGCGCAGCTTCTTCGAGATCGGCATCGTGCGCGATGCGGCGCGGCTGGCGGAGCCCGCCGATATCGAGCGGCTGGAGGCGGCGCTGGCGCGGCAGGCCTCCTTCCTCAAGCGCGACTCCGGCGGGTTCGTGGCGGCCGATATGGCGTTCCACACCGCGATCGCGGCGATCACCCGCAATGCGGTGCTGGAGGCGGTGAGCCGCGCGATGCTGCATTGGCTGAGCATGTTCCATGCGAGCCTCCTGCTCTGGAAGGGCCATGAGCACCTGACGCTCGAGGAGCACCGGATGATCCTGGACGCGATCATCGCCCATGACGAGGCGGGTGCGGTGGAGGCCATGCGCGTCCACCTGCAGCGCAGCCGTGGCTTGTTCCTGTCCAAGAACAGTTAGGCGGCGGCGGAGTAGCCCTATTGCGCGAGGAACCCGCCATCGACCGGGAGGATCGCCCCGGTGATGAACGACGCCTCGTCGGAGGCGAGGAACAGGATCGCGTTCGCCACCTCTTCGGGCTGGCCGATCCGGCCCATCGGGTGCTTCGCGATGCCGGCGCGGATGCCCGCCGGGTCCATCCGCGCGACGGCCGCCGTGGCGATCGTGCCGGGCGCCACCGCGTTGACGCGGATGCCCTGCGCCGCAAGCTCGACCGCCAGATGCTTCGTGAGGCCCGAGGCCGCGAATTTCGCCGGGCCATAGACGACCTGGCCCTTCTGGCCGACGAAGCCCGAGACGGAGGAGAGCAGCACCATGGCACCTCCGCCGGTCTTCAGCATCGCCGCCGCCGCGTGTTTGCAGCACAGGAACATGCCCCGCGCGTCGATTGCCATGGTCCGGTCCCAGAGGTCGGCACTCGCGGCCGGCAGATCGGCCTCGGGGATGATGCCGGCATTGGCGATGAGGATATCGACGCACCCGTAGGATGCCACGGCCTCGGCCACCAGCCGCTCGACCTCGGCGGCCTTCGCCACGTCGCCGACAATGCCGCAGACCGCGCCGCCGGCCTCCGTCACCTCGCGCAGCACCGTGTCTAGCGCCGCCGCATTCACATCGTTGAGCATGAGCCGCGCGCCCTCGGCGGCAAAACGGAGCGCCGTTGCCCGGCCAATGCCGTTTGCGGCGCCGGTGATGATCGCCACCTTGCCTTGAAGCCGGCCGATCTGCCGCGCCTGTGTCCCCGCCATGCTGTCGCTCCTCTGCCCGCCTTCCGGTCTTCGACCTGCCGCCCCGGATTGTGTGGGGTGCATAGTCCTGGCCTTGACGCTGATGGCCATGCCGGGGATGGAGAGAGGGTAGCGACATCACCTTCGGATGCGAAGCGCAATGGCCGATGACTTCCTGTTGACGCGCGCCTTCATCGAGGCCGGGGGCATCGACGCCCTCGTGGCTCAGGATGCGCCCGACCTGCAGTGCTGGTCCGCGGCCGAACGCGCGGACTCCCTCTGCGCCATGATGCAGTGCCGCCCGCCCGGCGATGTCTGGCTGTTCGGCTACGGCTCGCTGATCTGGAACCCGACCATCCACAGTGTCGAGCAGCGCACCGCGCGGATCGACGGGTGGCACCGTGCCTTCTGCCTCTCGACGCGCGCCGGTCGCGGTTCGCCGGAGCATCCCGGACTCGTGCTGGGTCTCGAGCCCGGCGGCAGCTGCCTCGGCGTTGCCCTGCGCATTACCGAGGCAAGCGCATTCACCGAGCTTACCCTGCTGTGGCGGCGCGAAATGCTGACCGGCGCCTACGTGCCCCACTGGGTCGATCTGCACGACGAGCATGGCGATCGGTTCGGCGCGGGGCTCGCCTTCACGGTCAACCACGCGGGCGATCACTATGACGGTCACCTGCCGGAGGCCGAGATCGTGCGCCGGCTGGCGACCGCCAGCGGTTCCCTCGGCAGCGCCGCCGATTACCTGTTCCGCACCTGCGACGGCTTGCGCCGTGCCGGCATTCCCGACCCGGACCTCGAGCGTCTGGCCGACGCGGTGAGGGCGGAGCAGGCGGCAGGAGCCGCCGGAGACCGGTGAGCGGCGACAGTCCCAGCGGCGGCGCGGCAACCTCCCTAGGGCGGTTCGACTACATCGTCATCGGTGCCGGTTCGGCGGGCTGCGTGCTGGCCAACCGCCTGTCCGCCGATCCACGCCGAAGGGTGCTGTTGCTGGAGGCCGGTGGCCGCGACAACTGGATCTGGTTCCACATCCCGGTCGGCTATCTTTTCGCCATCAACAACCCGCGCGCCGACTGGATGTTCCGCACGGAGCCGGTGCCGGGGCTCGCCGGGCGCGTGCTCGCCTATCCGCGCGGCAAGGTCATCGGCGGTTCATCCGCGATCAACGCCATGATCTACATGCGCGGGCAGGCGGCGGATTACGACGGCTGGCGCCAGCTGGGACTGGGCGGCTGGGGCTGGGACGACGTGCTGCCCTATTTCCTCAAGCATGAGGACCACATGGCGCCGCCGAGCGACCTGCATCGCGCAGGCGGGGAATGGCGGGTCGAGCATCCGCGCATCCATTGGCCGATCCTCGACGTGATCCAGGAGGCAATGGGCAGCGCGGGAATCCCGAAGATCGACGACTTCAACGGCGGCGACAATTTCGGCTCCTCCTATTTCCAGGTGAACCAGCGGCGCGGCCGCCGCTGGAGCACGGCGCGGGGCTTTCTGCGCCCCGCATTGCACCGGCGGAACCTGCGGCTGGAAACCGGCATCCAGGCCGAGCGCATCCTGTTCGAGCGTGGCCGCGCGACGGGCGTGGCGCTGACCCGCGGGGGGGCGCGCTTCACCGCCGAGGCGAGCGCCGAAGTCATCCTCGCCGCCGGTGCCGTGGGCTCGCCCGTCTTGCTCGAACTTTCGGGCATCGGCCAGGGCGAGCATCTGCAGTCGCTCGGCATTCCCGTCGTTTCCGATCTGCCGGGGGTCGGGGAGAACCTGCAGGACCATCTGCAGCTGCGCCCGGTTTTCAGCGTCTCCGGCATCCGCACGCTCAACGAGGACTACATGAAGCTGTGGCGGCGCGGGCTGATGGGGCTGCAGTATCTGCTGCAGCGCCGGGGTCCGATGACCATGGCGCCCTCGCAGCTCGGCGCCTTCGCCCGGTCCTCGAACGACTACGCCACCGCCAATCTGGAGTTTCACGTCCAGCCCCTCTCGCTCGACAAGTTCGGCGACGAGTTGCACCGATTCCCGGCCTTCACCGCGAGCGTCTGCAATCTGCGGCCGAGCAGCCGTGGGTCGGTTCATGCGGCAAGAACCGGTGGCGAGGGCGTCGTCCAGCCGCGCATCCAGCCGAACTACCTGCATACGGACGAGGATCAGCGCGTCGCCGTCGATGCGCTGCGGCTGGTGCGGCACATCGTCGGCCAGCCGGCGCTGGCGCGCTACCGCCCGGTCGAGATCAAGCCGGGGCCGGAACTCGAGAGCGACGCCGAATTGGTGGAGGCGGCGCGCGCGGTCGGCACGACGATCTTCCACCCGGTCGGGACCGCCAAGATGGGCATCGACACCGATCCCATGGCGGTGGTGGACGGCGAGCTGCGGGTGCGAGGCGTCTCCGGCCTGCGCGTGGTCGACGCCTCGGTGATGCCGCGCATCACCTCCGGCAACACGAATTCGCCGACGATCATGATCGCCGAGAAGGCGAGCGCGATGATCCTAGCCGCCTCCCGCTGAGCCTCAGCCGGGAACCAGTCCAGCAGGGCGGCGTCGGTGCCAGTCGGTCATGCCCTGCAGCGCCGTGGCGGCATCGAGGATTGCGTTCTCCGCGAAGGGCGCGCCCGCGAATTGGATGCCCGTGGGTAGGCCGCCTTCGCCGAAGCCGTTGATGATCGAGATGGTCGGCGATCCCGTCAGCACGCCCGCGAGGTTGAGCGGACGCCGGCCCATCGCGCGGGGCAGGCCAAGCTCGAAATCGTCATGCAGGCCGGTTGCCACCACGCCGAGGCTCGGCGCCAGCAGCGCGTCGTAGCCGCCAGCGAGGCTCGTGAAAGCCTGCGCCAGTCTGTGGCGGATGCGCTGGGCGCGGATGTAGTCATGCGCGGGCAGCACCGAGGCGGCGAGGCGCGCGCCCGCAGAAAGCGGTGAGGTGAGCGACGCCAAACCACCGGCGGCGATGAACTCGTCGTGCGCGGCATAGGCCTCGGCCGCGACGATCGTGCTGATCAGCGCGCCATAGGGGAAATCCGGAAGCTCCACGGTGTCGAGCGTCCCGATCTGTTCCAGCAGCGCGAGCGACGCCTCGAAATTGCGCTGCACCTCCGGCTCGACGCCCTCGCAGCAGCCGTCGATGACGGCGAAGCGAAAGCCGCCCTCGCGCCGGGTGCGACCCACGGCGTAGCGATAGGGCTCGCGCAGGCTTGCGTGATCGGCGGGGTCAGGACCCGCGATTGCCTCCAGCACGAGGCCGCAATCCTCGGCGGTGCGGGCCATCGGGCCCAGGCGATCCAGCGTCCAGCACAGGGTCATGGCCCCGGCGCGGCTGACACGGCCATAGGTCGCGCGGAGGCCGGAGATGCCGGTGAAGGCGGCTGGGTAGAGGATCGAGCCGCTGGTGTCGCTGCCGATGGCGAACGGCACTGCCCCGGCGGCGACCGCGGCGCCGGGACCGCTGGAGGAGCCGCTGGTCCAGCGTCCCTCGTCCCACGGGTTGGCGGTGGGACCGGTGAAGGCGGCGTTAGGGTTCTTGTAGGCCATGCCGCCGGCGATCTCGACCGTCGCGAGCTTGGCCACCAGCACCGCGCCGGCGTCGCGCAGTTTCCGTGTCGCGGTCGCCTCCTGCGCAAAAACCTGATCGCGGAACGGTGCCGCGCCCCAGGTGGTCGGCGCACCGGCGGCCGCCACGATATCTTTCATCCCATAGGGAATGCCGTGCAGCGGCCCGCGATCGAGGCCGCCTTGCCGCTCGGCATCCGCGAGCGCGGCCTCGCGCAGCGCGATCTCGGGCGTGAGCGTCACGACGGCATTGAGGCGGCGGCCGTCCCGCTCGAGCCGCTCAAGGAAGAGCCGGGCGAGTTCCACCGAGGAGACGGTGTTGCTGCGGAGCGCGGCGCCGAGTTCGGGGATGGTCGCGAAAGCCAGATCCGCGGCGATCATCGGCCGTCCCCGAGGGTCGCACGGATGAAGGCGGGCTCGTCGGAGTTCCGCAGCGGCACGCGATGCAGCGCCTCGGCGTGGCGCGTCTGCGTCTCGATGGCCGCCGTCAGATCGGCGCGTTGGCTGGGCGTCAGCCGGTCCCCATGACGGAGCGCGGCCACCGCGACCAGCTGTGCGTTGGTCGTCGCGATCTGAGCGGCATCGAGGGGCGGGTAGACCCATTCGGGCGGCAGGCTGACGCTTTTATCGGCAGGCTCAGTCGTCATGTGGTGACCCTCCACTGTTCCACCCTATTAGCACGATCGCATGCAAGCGGCGCACCAGCGGGAGCGGTGGAAGGCATGGTCCTTGCTTCGAACTGAGCCTGTCGCCCCGTCCGTCGTTGCGTTTTGCGGGATGAGGCGGATTCTGTTCTAGTTGGTTGATACGGGGGCCGGTTCGGGCTCCCTGGGAGAGATCGCTTCGGTGCCACCTCCGTGATGATGAGTTTCACGCTCGACCGTTCGCTCTCCGTCCCGCTGGGCGTGCAGCTGCGCGGGCGCATCAGATACGGCATCGCCTGCGGCGAGCTGCGGCCGGGCGAGCGGCTGCCGTCGGTCCGGGAACTCGCGGCCCGGATCGGCATCGCGCCCATGACTGTCGCGACCGTCTACCGCGAGTTGCAGGAGGCGGAGCTGCTGGAGGGGCGGGGCGGCTCCGGCACCTTCGTCGCGTCGAGCCACACCGAGGATCAGGCCCGGCGGACGGCGCTCCAGCGGCTGCGGTCGCGGATCGATGCGCTGCTGCGCGACGCGGAGGCGCTGGGCCTCAATACGCCGGATATCCTGGCTCTGGTTCACACGCGGCTGCAGGCGCGGCCGGCCGAAGGCTTGCGCCTGATCTTCGTCGGCGTCTTTCCGGCGGCGACCCAGGACTACGCCGCGGCGGTGGAGGCGCGTCTGCCGCCGGGCGATCAGGTGTGGCCGGTGACGCTCGACGCGCTGCGGGCGGACCCGACTTCATGGCTGGATGCCGCAAGCGCCGACCTTGTCCTGACGATCCCCGACCGGAGGCCCGAGGTCGCGGCACTGCTCGGCCAACAGGCGCCGCCGCTCGTCGCGATACGGTTTCTGCCGGCCGAGCCGGTGCGCGCGGCGCTGGCGGCGCTTGACCCCTTCGCCCAGGTCGCGGTCGTTTCCTTGTTCCCGGAATGGCTCGTGATGATGATGACGGGCATCGAGCGCTTCGCCCCGCATGTCTCGCAGGTAGCGGCAGCCGTTCTCGATTCCCCGGACCTCGGCGCGGTGCTGGCGAGCGCTGATATCGTTGTCTACTCGACCGGAGCCGAGGCGCTGCTGGACCGCCTTCCCAAAGGCTTCCCGGCCCTCGAATACCGGCATTCCCCTGACCCGAGCGATGTCGAACGCAACGTCCTGCCGATGCTGCATGCGCTGAGGCATAGGCCGGTCCCCGCCATGACACAGGAGGTTCCATGCGGCTGAGCGATATGAACTGGATGCAGGTCGAGACCTACCTGCGGAACGACGATCGTTGCGTCGTCCCCTTGGGCAGCACCGAACAGCACGCCTATCTCAGCCTGTCGGTCGACAGCATCCTGAGCGAGCGCGTGGCGCTGGAAGCGGCCGAGCCGCTCGGTGTGCCGGTCTTTCCGGTGCTGGCCTACGGTCTCACACCCTATTTCCAGGATTTTCCCGGCACCGTGTCGCTGCGGATGGAAACCTATATCCGCGTCATCCGCGACATTCTCGACGGGCTTCATCGCAGCGGCTTCCGGCGGATTCTGCTCTGCAACGGCCATGGCGGCAACGCGCCCGCCGGTGCCTTCGCGATCGAGTGGATGGCCGATCATCCCGGCACCACGGTGCGTTTCCATAGCTGGTGGAATGCGCCGCGAACCTGGGAGATGGTGCAGAAGACCGATCCCGTCGCCTCCCACGCCTCCTGGATGGAGAACTTCCCCTGGACGCGGCTCGCGAATATCCGAGGCCCGGACACGCAGAAGCCGATGATCGATCTGGAGCGGCTGCGCCTGCATGACCCGGCGGGTGTACGGTTGATGCTGCAGGACGGCAATTATGGCGGCCTCTATCAGCGCAGCGACGAGGACATGCTCGCCATCTGGGCGGCGGCGGTCGAGGAGACGCGCGCTCTGATCGAGGGACCGTGGGCGTGAGCGAGACGGTCCTAATCTGGGGCGCCGGGGCCATCGGGGGCACGATCGGCGCTTATCTCGTGCGGGCCGGGCAGGATGTTCTGTTCGTCGACAATGCGGCGGACCACGTCGCCGCCATGAACGAAGGCGGGCTCTCGATCGAAGGGCCGATCGAGGAATTCACCGTGCCCGTGCGGGCCGCCTTGCCGCAGGATGTAACCGGGCATTTCTCGCGGATCCTGCTCTGCGTGAAGGCGCATCATACGGAAGCCGCGTCGCGCGCGCTGCGGCCGCATCTGGCGGAGGACGGCTATGTCGCCTCTTTCCAGAACGGCCTCAACGAATTCGTCATCGGCAGCGTTTTGGGAATCGAGAACGTCGTTGGCGCCTTCATCAACTTCGGTGCCGACTACATGGGTCCGGGGCGCATCCTGTACGGCGGCCGCGGCGCTTGCGTCCTTGGTGAGGTCGATGGCCGCGTGACGGCCCGCGCGGAGGCGTTGCATCGCCTGCTGACCCTGTTCGAGCCGGGCGCAATCGTGACCGACGATATTCTTGGCTACCTCTGGGGCAAGCTCGGCTATGGCGCGCTGCTGTTCGCGACCGCCGTCACGGACGATTCGATCGCCGATGTGCTCGCCATGCGGGAGCATCGGGTCGTGCTGGCCGCAACGGCGCGGGAGGCAATGGCGGTCGCGGCGGCCAAGAACATTCGGCCGCGCGGCTTCAACGGCTTCGATCCGGCGGCCTTCGCGCCGGGCGGCGCGGCGCAAGCGGTCGATGCCTCGATGGAGGAGATGGTCGCCTTCAACCGCCGCTCGGCCAAATCCCATAGCGGCATCTGGCGCGATCTCGCTGTGCGGAAGCGCAAGACAGAGGTGGATGCGCAACTCGGCCCGATCGTGACCGAGGGCGCGGGCTTGGGCATCGCGACCCCCGTGACCGCGCGCCTCATCGCCATGATCCACGAGGTCGAGGACGGGGATCGCGCGCTGACGTGCGACAATCTGACGGCCTTGGCGACTGCCGTGGCGGAGGGTGCGTGATGCGGATCGGCTTTGAAGGGCGGCGCGTCATCGTCACCGGCGCCGGGCACGGCATCGGTCGCGGGATCGCGCACGCCTTCGCGGGATTGGGTGCAACCGTGCTCGGCTGCGACATCAACGCCGCCGGTCTGGCGGAGACCGCCGCTGGGCAGGAGCATCTTGAAACCGCACAACTGGACGTGACGGACGCCGACGCCGTGACGGCTATCGTGCGCGGCTTCGGGCCCGTCGATATTCTGGTGCATAGCGCAGGCGGCGTCTGCGGGCAGGCGGGCAAACCGGTGGAGGAGGTGACGCTGCCGGAGTGGCAGGCGATCCTCGCGGTCAATCTCACCGGCGCCTTCCTGATGGCGCAGGCGGTCGTGCCGGGCATGAAGGACAAGGGCTATGGCCGCATCGTCACCATCTCGAGCGGTGCCGGAATCGGTGTGAGCCTCACTGGCATCCAGGCCTATGCGGCGGCAAAGGCGGGGGAGATCGGGTTGACACGGCAACTGGCACATGAGTTGGGGCCGTTCGGCATCACCGTGAACAGCGTGGCGCCCGGCTTCGTGCGATCCAACCCGACGACCGAGCGGCAGTGGGAGGCGTACGGCGCCGACGGGCAAAGGCGGCTGGTCGAAGCCATCGCCCTGCGTCGCACGGGCACAGTCGAGGATATTACCCACGCCGTGCTGTTCTTCGCGAGCGGACAGGCGGGCTGGATCAGCGGGCAGACGCTGAGTGTGGATGGCGGCAAATGAGCCGCACGGAACAACAGAGATGGGCGGAGGCGCAGCAGGACGCGATCCTCGACACGCTGCGCCGCTTCGCGGCGATCCCGAGCGTGAGCACGGACCCTGCCTATGCGGCGGACATGGCGCGGGGCGCGGCTTTCCTGGCCAGTGAGATGGAGCGTTGCGGGCTTGAGCATGTGGCGGTGCAGCCGACCGCCGGTCATCCGGTCGTGTCGGCCGATTGGCTGCACGCGCCGGGGAAGCCCACGATCCTCATCTACGGTCATTACGATGTGCAGCCGCCTGATCCCCTGGAGAAATGGCGCACGCCGCCCTTCGAGCCAAAGGTAGCCGATGACCGGCTCTACGGGCGAGGCGTCTCGGATGATAAGGGGCCGGTCGTCGTGGCGCTCTCGGCGCTTGCCGCCTTCCTGCAGACGACCGGCTCGCTGCCCGTGAACGTCAAGCTGCTGATCGAGGGCGAGGAGGAAATCGGCAGCGCCCATCTCGATGCTTTCGTGGCCGAACACGCCGGAGACCTGGCGGCCGATTTCGTGCTCTCGGCCGATGGCGCGACGTGGCGGGCCGATCTGCCGACCATCGCGGTCGCGAGCCGCGGCATCTGCGCGCTGGAACTGACGGTGACGGGCGCCGAGAAGGACCTGCATTCCGGGCGTCATGGCGGTTCCGTCGCGAACCCTCTCCAGGCGATGAGCCGGCTGCTTGCCAGCCTGCATGACGATAAGGGCGCGGTCACCGTGGAGGGGTTCTACGGCGCGGTGCATCCGCCGACGGCCGAGGAGCGGCGGCTGCTGACCGAAATTCCCTTCGACGAGGCCGAGTATCTGCGCTCGGTCGGCGCGCCCGAGGCAGCGGGCGAGACCGGCTGGACGATGCTGGAGCGCAACTGGCTGCGTCCGACGCTGGAGCTTAACGGGCTTTGGGGCGGCTACAGCGGTCCCGGCTCCAAGACCGTCATTCCGTCTGAGGCGCACGCCAAGATCACCTGCCGTCTGGTGCCCGATCAGCGGCCTGACGACATCCTCGCCTGCATCGAGCGGCATCTCCATCGATATTGTCCTCCGGGGGTCAGGGTGAGCGTGGTGCGGGAACCGGGCGGCGCTTTGGCCGTCGCGGTGCCGCCCGACCATGCCGGCCTGCGCCTCGCGATGCAGGTTCTGGAGGAAGCCTTCGGGCGTCCCACCCTCCCCGTGCGCATGGGCGCGACGGTTCCCATCGGCGGCATCTTTAGGCACCGGCTCGGCATCGAAACCGTGTTCTTCTCCTTCGCGACTTCGGACGAAGATTACCACGCGCCCAACGAGTTCTTTCGGCTTGGCCGCCTGCGCGACGGCGTCCAGGCCTGGATCCGCTATATCGAGTTGCTCGGTCAACAAAATGGACCGCCGAAGGCAGCCTAGGCTGCCGGGATGGGAACAGCGAATGGCTTGGTGCGTTTTCGGCGGGCCTGAAGCGACGATCATTCACGCGCGACGAAATCTTTGGGCTTTGCCTGTTTTGTGTACGGGTGCATGGAGTTTGTTCAGAGCTATGCGGGATTTCGCCCGATCTTCACCGAATTCCTGCGCATTGTATTTGACTCACTTTATGCGGCCCCTCTAGGCTTTGTGATAACTCGGGCTTGGGCTCGGTAGTATCAATCGGGGCAGGAATTCATGAAGTCGTTGTTGTTACGAACCGCATTCGCGCTGGGCACGCTCTTCGCGCTGAATGCTGCCGCCTATGCCGACCCCGTCATGGGCGGGACATTGCGCTTCGCGCGCAATACGGACTCCGAGATTCTCGACCCCGTGCTGAACAACGCCAACGCCGACATTTGGATCCTGACCAACCTCTACAGCACGCTGATCCTGCCGGGGCCGGATGGACAAAGCCTCGTCCCCGGCTTGGCGACAAAGTGGAGCGCCTCCCCCGACGGCAAGACCTATACGCTGACGCTCCGTCAGGGTGCGAAGTTCGCCGATGGCAGCCCGGTCACGACCGACGACGTCATCTGGTCTCTGAACCGCGCGCGCAACCCGAACAACGGCATCTGGAACTTCCTGCTCGTCTCCATCGCCAATGTCGCCGCGCCCGACGACCACACCATCGTCATCACGCTGAAGAACCCCGACCCCAGCATCCCGGCGGCGCTCGCGACCTTCAACTCCGCCATCATGCCGCACAAGCTGTTCGAGGCTGCGAAGGGCACGACGGACACGGAGAAGGCGAACAATTTCGCCCTGCATCCGATCGGCAGCGGCCCCTTCGTGCTGAGTTCCTGGCAGCGTGGCAGCAAGATGGTGCTGAAGCGCAACCCGTATTATTTCGGCACGGATTCCGCGGGGCGGCATCTGCCCTATCTCGATGAGGTCGATCTCACCATCGTCCCCGACGACGCGACGCGCATCCTGCAGTTGCAGGCAGGCCAGATCGACGCCACAGAGTTCATCCCCTACGAGCGCGTCAAGGAGTTGCAGTCCGATCCGAACATCACGATGGATCTATTCCCCTCGACCCAGGTGACCTACCTGCAGCTGAACGCGATGCCGACATTAAAGGACGGCACGCCGAACCCGCTCAGCAACGTCAAGGTGCGGCAGGCGCTCAACTACGCCATCAGCAAGAAGGCCATCATCCAGGTCGTGACGCACGGCCTCGGCACGCCGATGCACTCGTATTTGTCGTCCGCGACGCCGGACTACTATGGCGGCGACGGCCCCGCCTATCCCTTCGACATGGCCAAGGCCAAGCAGCTTCTGAAGGAGGCCGGTTATGACAAGGGCTTTACGCTGACGGCGCTTGCCCAGGCCGGGAAAGCCAATGACACGACGACGCTGACGATGATCCAGCAGATGTGGGCGGCGCTCGGCGTCAAGCTCAAGATCCAGCAGATGGACGAAACGACGCTCGACAACCACCGCAACAGCAGCGACTTCCAGATCCTCTCCGCCTACTGGACGAACGATATTGCGGACCCGAACGAGCTCACCGACTACGCGGCCTATTATCCGAACATCAAGAGCCAGTACAGCGGCTGGAAGAACGACGAGGTCGACAAGCTGTTCGAGCAGAGCCAGACTGAACTGGATCCTGCGAAGCGCACCGCGGAGTACAAGAAGATCCAGCAGATCTACGTCGCCAACGCTCCCGAGTTCTTCCTTTACGAGACGCCGTTCGCCGCGGCCACGCGCAAGACCGTCATCGGTTTCAAGCAAAGCCCGCTCGGCAACGACATCTTCGACGAGGCCTATATCCAGAAGTAGGAGGCGGTATCATGCTGGCGAGACTTCCCGGCCGCCTGCTGCAGATGATCCCGACCTTCATTCTGATCGGGGTCGTCGTCTTCGTGCTGATCCGGCTGCTGCCCGGTAATCCGGCGGCAGCTTTGCTCGGCATTCATGCTACGCCGGAAGCGCTCGCCCGCATCAACGCCCAACTCGGCTTCAACCGGCCGATCTGGGTGCAATTCCTGCTGTTCGTCGGGCGCCTGCTGCATGGCGACCTCGGTATCTCGGTCAGCGAGCGCATTCCGGTGACCGAGGTCATCGCGCGCCGCCTGCCGGTAACGCTCGCCCTGGTCGTGATGGCGGCGGCGTTCGCGTTGATCCTGGCGCTGCCGCTCGCCTTCGTCGCCGCCTTGCGTCAGAACCGCGCGAGCGATGTGGCGCTGCGCGGTGTCTTCCAGGTGGGGCTGTCAACGCCCGTGTTCTACATCGGGCTGCTCATGCTGGGGTTCCTGGGCGCCCAACTGCACTGGTTCCCGGTGGGTGGGATCGGCAGCGGCTTCTGGAGCGGGCTCTACCACCTGATCCTGCCGGCGCTGACCCTCGGCGTCGGCCTCGCCGCGATCCTGATGCGCAGCCTGCGGAGCACCGTCATCGGCGTGCTGCGAGCCGAATATGTGGAGTTCGCGCGCGCCAAGGGCATCGCGCCCTGGCGGGTGCTGACCGGCCATGTGCTGCGCAATTCTCTGATCACGACGCTCGCGCTGTTCGGGCTCAACATCGGCACGCTGCTCGGCAACACCGTGATCGTCGAGAACGTCTTCGCGGTCCCCGGGATCGGCGGATTGCTTGTGGAAGCGATCTTCGGGCGCGACTACCCGGTCGTGCAGGGCGTCACGCTGGTGCTCGCCGTCATGGTGTCGATCGTCTTTCTGCTCACCGACATCGCCGAAAGCTGGCTCGATCCCAGGCTGAACTCATGAGGGTGCACGGATGAGCGGCGCCGCGCCCACGCTCTCGGAGGTCCCGGACGAGGAGGTCGTGCCGCGCCGCAGACGGGTCAAAATCTCCGTCCCGCTCGCCCTCGGCATCGTCATCACGCTGTTCTTCCTCGTCTGCGCGGTGGCCCCGGGGTTGATCGCGCCCTACGACCCGCTCGCATTCGACTACAATAACCTCCAGGTCGGGCCACGATGGACCCACCTTTTGGGCACCGACAACTTTGGCCGCGACGTGCTGTCGCGCATCATCTGGGCGGCGCAGGTCGATATCCAGATCGCGCTCTTCTGCACCGTCCCGTCGTTGATCATCGGCACCGTCATCGGCGCTCTCGTCGGCTATTACGGCGGCATCACCGACGCGATCTTCGGGCGCCTCGTCGACCTCGTCATCACCTTCCCCTTCATGGTGCTGGTCATCGCTATCGTCGCCGTGCTCGGGCCGGGGTTGAACAACGTCTACATTGCGGTCACCGCCGTCAGCTGGGTCTTCTACGCGCGCCTCGTGCGCTCGGAAGTGATGGTGCTGCGGCAGGCGGATTTCGCCGCCGCAGGGCGGGTCATGGGCTACAGCGACATGCGCATCATCTTCCGCCACCTTCTGCCGAACGCGATGATCGCCGTCGTCGTCTACTGGATGACCGACATGGCACTGGATATCCTGCTGGGATCGAGCCTCGGCTATCTCGGCCTCGGCGCGCAGCCGCCGACCGCCGAATGGGGCGTGCTCGTCTCCGACGGCAAGAACTTCATGGACACCGCCTGGTGGATGTCCGTGTTCCCCGGCATGGCCATCGTGCTCTGCGGCACCGGGCTCAGCCTGCTCGGTGACGGCGTCGCCGATCTGCTGGCGGTGAAGCGATGATGCATGACAACGGCGGGCCGCTGCTCTCCATCCGCGCGTTGCGGACGACCCTCGCGACCGAAGGCGGGCGTGTCACTGTGGTCGACGGCGTCGATCTCGATGTGCAACCTGGCGAGATCCTGGGGCTGGTCGGAGAGTCCGGCTCCGGCAAGAGCATGACGCTGCGTTCCATCCTGCGGCTCATCCGCCCGCCGGGGCAGGTCACCGGCCAAGTGCTTTGGCGCGGGCGCGACCTCGTGCCGCTCCGCGAGGCCGAGATGCGCGCCATTCGCGGCCGCGAGATCGGCATGATCTTCCAGGAGCCGATGACGGCGCTCAACCCGGTGCTGAGCGTCGGCGCGCAGATTCTCGAGAACCTCGCGGCCCACACCGATCTTGGCCGTGCCGCCCGTCGCGCTCGGGCGGTGGAGCTTCTCAACCTCGTGGGCATCCCGGCCCCCGCGCAACGCGTCCACGATTTTCCGCACCAATTCTCGGGCGGCATGCGGCAGCGCGCGATGATCGCGATCGCGCTGGCCTCCAATCCGACACTGCTGCTCGCCGATGAGCCGACAACGGCGCTGGACGTGACCATCCAGGACCAGATCCTCAAGCTGCTGCAACATCTGCGCGAGACGCTCGGGATGGCGGTGATCCTGGTCACGCACGACCTCGGCGTGGTGGCGCAAAGCTGCGACCGCGTTGCCGTGCTCTATGCGGGCCGCGTGGCGGAATATGGCGCGGTCGGCCCGGTCTTCGCCACGCCGCGTCACGCCTACACGCTCGGCCTGCTCCGCTCGGTTCCCGATGCGCGGCATGCACGCCAGCCGCTTCGGCCGATCGCGGGCGCGCCGCCGCCGCCCGATACCGTCGGCGCTACTTGCGCCTTCATGCCGCGCTGCGGCTTCGCCACCGCCGCCTGCGCGGCCGGGCGCCCGCCGCTGGTCCCAGCTGCGGAAGGCCGGCTTTCCGCCTGCATTCATGGGGACCGGCTGGAGGCGACCGAATGGGCGGCATGACCATGGAATTGTCCACCGTGGACCTGGCCGCGCCGGCCCAGGCGACCGAGCCTCTGACCCGCTCGGCCCCCGGCGAACCTGTGCTGGTCGTGGAGAAACTCACGAAGACCTTCAGGCGTCCCCGCAGCTTCGCCGACCTCGTGAGCGGGCAGCCGCCGCGCCGCGTTCATGCCCTGACCGAGGTCAACCTCACGGTGCGGCGGGGGGAGACGCTTGGCATCGTCGGCGAGAGCGGCTGCGGCAAATCCACGCTCGCGCGTTGCCTCGTGCGTCTGCACCGGATGGATAGCGGCCGCGTAACCTATGACGGGCTCGATGTCGGGGGGCTCAGCGGGACAGCGCTCCGGCGCTTCAACCGCCGTGTGCAGATGGTGTTCCAGGACCCCTATGGCTCGCTCAACCCGCGCATGACCGTCCGCGCCACCATCGCGGAGGCGCTCTCGGTCCACCGGATGTGCGCGCGGCGCGATATGCCGGCGCGCATCGCGGCGTTGATGGACATGGTGCATCTGCCGCAGAGCGCCGCCGGGCGCAGGCCCCATGAGTTCAGCGGCGGCCAGCGCCAGCGCATCGGCATCGCCCGTGCGCTCGCGCTCGAACCCGACTGCCTGATCGCGGATGAACTGGTCTCGGCGCTCGATGTTTCGGTGCAGGCGCAGATGGTGAACCTGCTGCTTGAGTTGCAGGAGCGTCTGCACCTCACCGTCCTTTTCATCGCTCATGATCTTCGGCTGGTGCGGCATCTCTCGCATCGCGTCGCCGTCATGTATCTGGGCCGCGTCGTGGAATTGGCCGAGACCGAGGCGCTGTTCGCGCGCCCCCGCCACCCCTACACGCGCGCGCTGCTGGAAGCGGCGCCCGAGTTGGACCCCACGCGGCGCGGCAGCACGGAGGCCGCGCTCAAAGGCGAGTTGCCGAGCCCGGTCAATCCGCCGCCGGGCTGCGCCTTCCACCCGCGCTGCCCCGCCGCCATCGAGCGTTGTCGCGTTGTGCGTCCGGTACTGGCGCCGTTGAGCGACGGCCGGCTCGCCGCCTGCCATGTCGCGGCGATGGAGGACGGGATCGCCTGAAGATCGTTCGGGCTGCCGGATGGCTGCCTAAGCGCTGACCGCGACCCGCAAGGGGAAGGGTGCCAGGGGCACGCAGCCCGTTTCCGTCAGGTGGAGCATCCACTCGGTGCGCGCGCCGCCGATCGCCGGATCGTAAGCGCCCGGCTCCACCATCAGCACCATGCCGGGACGCAGGACCGTCTGCTCGCCGTCGCAGAGGCGCGGATGCTCGTGCGGAGCGGTTCCGATGCTGTGGCCGGTATGGTGAGGGTAATCGAAGCCGGCGCTCTGCACGACGCCGCGGATCATGCGGTGGACGGCAGACGCGGTCATGCCGGGACGGATTTCAGCGATGGCATGGTCCAGCGCATGGCGGGCGGCCGCGAACAGCCGCGCCTGCGGCAGGGTCGGCGTGCCGAGCACGATGGTCGTGCAGGAATCTCCCCAGTAGCCGTCGATCCTCGGGGCGAGGTCGGATATGACGGCGTCCCCCGTCTCGATGATCCGGTCGGTGGGCCAGCCGCTCATCCCGGCGGTTCGCGCAACGCCCGAGAGGAGATCGCCCCCGACCGCGATGCGCGCGCCTGCAGCACCTTCCATCGCGCCGCGGATCTTGGCGAAGAGTTCGAGTTCGGTGAGCCCGGGCTGGATTGCCTCCATCATGCGCGTCTGGCCGATGGCGGCGACCCCGGCCGAACGGCGGAGGGCTGTGATCTCGGCCGCTGTCTTGGTCATGCGCTGACGCCGGAAGGCGGGCGTGAGGTCGATTGTCGCGGCGCCGAGTTCCGCATCCGCGATGGCGGGATGCGTTGCCGGTTCGAAGGCGATGCGGCCATCACCGACGCCCAGGACGCGCCGCAGGTCGGCGAGCGATCGGCGGTAGCAGGCGGAGGCCGGCTGCGCATGGCTTGCGCCGTAGTCGTTGTATAGGATGATGGTGCCCTCGCGCGGCATCGCCGTTTCGCTCGGCACGCCGAGCAGGCCGGCCGCCCCGTCCCTGCCGATGATGGCGAGCGTCGGGCCCGCCGAGAAGGACGAGACCCCGGTTTCGATCGCCGGCACATAGCCGAGCGCATAGGCGATGCTGTCAACGCCGCTGAGCACGGCCCAATCGGCACCGCTTTCCCGCAGCGCCTCGACCGTCCGTTGCAAGCGTTCGTCCATGGTGGCTATCCGCCGGCCGCGCGCGCGGCGGCCGACCAGTAGTGCTGGCCGTAATGCAGGCGGCAGGCCTTCCGCAAAGCGTCCTCCGAAACGTCCTGGCCGGTGAAGCGCGCCGGCAGGAGCGGGGCGAGCGTGTCCGCCGCGCCCGGATCGGCGATGATGCGGCAGAGTTCCTCGGCGAAGGCGAGAGCAGTGGAGAGACCGCCCACATTGCAGCCGCCGATGACGAAAAAGCCCGCCGTGCCCGGCACCGGGCCGATGAGATGTTCGTCATCCAGCGTCATGGTGGGCATCCCGCCGCGCAGGCTTGCGCCCGAGAGATCCGCGAAGCTCGGGAATTCGGCGGCGACCGCCTCCGCGAGGTCGCGCAGCACCGCGTGATCGATCGGCATGTCGGCGACGTCGGCGGGTACTGCGTCTAGCAGAAGCGGCTTGCTTTCGTAGCCGCCGAGCATGAGGCCGCCGTCGCAGGGGCGGACATAGACGTTGGCGTCCAGGATGCGCGTGACCGGCTGCTCGGGCCGCACTCCGGCAAGGGGTCGCGTGACCAGCAGCTGGTGCCGCACCGCGACCATCGGCAACACGGCATACCGCGCGAGGCTGCGCGCCCACGCGCCCGCCGCGTCGACCACGATCGGGGCCGCGATCTCCCCCTGGTCGGTCTTCACCCCACGAACGCGGCTCCCGCCGACCAGGACCTCGGTGACCATCGTGTCCGGCATCAGCGTGGCGCCGCAATCGGCGGCCGCCTGCGCCACGCCGCGCGTGAAGAGGGCGGCGTCGAGATAGACATCGTCGGGGTAATGAGCGATTGCCGCGGCATCGCGCGCCCGCAGCAGCGGCATCATCGCGCTCGCCTCCCGCGCGCCGATCAGCCGCGCCGTGACGCCGCGCGAGGCGGAAAGCTCCATCTCGCTGGCAAGCTGCGCGGCGAGCGCCGGGCTGCGCGCAAGCTTGAGGCTGCCGCTATGCGTCAGCCCCACCGGAATGCCGGTCTCGTCCTCGAAGCGATCGAGCAGCGCCACGCCGCGGACGGCGAGCCGTGTCATCAGGGCGCTCGGCCGAAGCATGGCGCTGAGGCCGGCGGCGCGAGGGGAGGTTTGGCTTGCGATCGCGTGGCGGTCGAGCAGGAACGTGCGGTAGCCGGCGCGGGCGAGGTGCAAGGCCGCGCTGCCGCCGAGCGCACCGGAGCCGATAACGATGGCGTCGGCGGTTTTCGTCACGTGGAGGAAGATCCTATTCAGGCCGATAGCCGCGCTTGACTAATCGTCCTATGATAGGATCAAGTTCGTCAATGGTCGAGAGAGCGACGATGACCAATCTGCTTGCGGAGAAAATTGTTGTCATAACAGGCGGCGGTTCCGGTATCGGCGCCGCCGGTGCCCGGCTCGCGGCGCGGGATGGGGCGCGGGTCGTCGTCGCCGATCTCGCGCTTGATGCCGCCGAGGGTGTGGCCGCGGAATGCGGCGGGCAGGCTCTGCCGGTGGATGTGCGGGACAGCGCCTCGGTCCAGGCGATGGTCGCGGCCGTCATCGCGCGACACGGCCGCATCGACGGGCTGTTCCATACCGCGATGTCCGTGCCGCTGGTCAATAAAAGCGACCGGCGAGTGACCGAGCTTCCCGAGTCCGTCTGGGAGTCCATCATCTCTCTGGTGCTCACCGGCACCTTCCACGTCTGCAAATACGTCGGCCAGCAGATGCTGAAGCAACGTCATGGCAGCATCGTGCTGACGGCGACTTCGGACGCGTTGCTCGGTCAGGCGGGCCTCGACGCATACACCGCCGCGAAGGGCGGCGTGGTGTCCATGACGCGGTCTATGGCGGCGGGCCTGTCGCCCGAGGGCGTGCGCGTCAACTCCATCTGTCCGGGCTTCGTCGACACCCCGCATCAGCGGGAGTTTCTGGACGTGCCTGAGATGCGCGCCCGGATCGAGGGGATGCATCTCATGCCGATCATGACCGCCGAAGATGTGGCCGAGATGGCGATCTTCCTGATGTCCGACCGTGGGCGCTATCAGACGGGCGGCATCTATGCCTGCGACGGCGGCTACAGCGCCTTCAAGGGCAAGCTCGACGTGGTCGAGGTGTTCGATCGTGGCAAGAGCTGAGGCGCCGCGAACGGTGTTCCGCCAGGTCGTCGACGGGCTCGGCAGCGCGATCCTGCGCGGCGACTACGATGAAGGCCCGCTGCCGGTGGAGGCCGAACTCGCGGCCTCTTTCGGCGTCGGCCGCAACCTGCTGCGGGAAGCGGTGAAGGTGCTGGCGAGCAAGAACCTCGTCGTGGTCGGCCCCAAGATCGGCACGAGGGTACTTCCGCGCTCCGAATGGAACCTGCTGGACCCGGACGTCTTGCTGTGGCTCAGCGAGTCTGAAGGCGCGATGACGCACTCCTTCGATCTGGTGGAGTTCCGGCTCATCGTCGAACCACGCGCGGCGCATCTCGCGGCCTTGCGCGCGACGGACGCCGAGCGTCAGCATATCCGGGCCGCGTTCGATGCGTACTCGGAGTGTCTGACGCATCCTGAGCTGATTTTCGACCGTGACTTCGTCTTCCACCAAGCGATCCATACGGCGTCGCACAATGCGTTGCTGGCGAGCATCGGGTGGCGCCTCGGTACGCTGATGCGCAAGCAGGTTCTGACGACGACGGATTACCCCGGCGCTTTCGAGCGCGGGCTTCCCCTGCACAAGGAACTCGCGGAGGCCATCTCGGCCCGTGACGCCGCTTGGGCGGAGGATGTAGCTTTCCGTCTTGTGCTGATGCCCTATGAGGATCTCGCGGGACGTCTGGACGTGCCTGAGGCTCGGCGTCTCGGTGAGGTGGTATCGCCGAAGCAATCACCCCGTGCCGCGACAGCCGCCGACTGAACGGACACGCTTCTCTCGCATCCACCCAACCAGAAGGATCGACACCATGCTGAAGCTCACGAAGGCCAAGCGCACGTCGCACAGGCGTCTGCGTGGTATGCTGCTCGGTGCCGCCATGGGGGCCGCGGGCTTGCTCGGCATGACGAGCCACCCGGCACGCGCCGCGGACAACGGCGCATACGCCGGCAACATCACCTACTGGTTCTGGGGTGAGAGCGACATTCCGGGCATCGACAAGTGGATGACCGGCCGTGTGGCAGCGTACGAGAAGCTGCATCCGGACGTGAAGATCAATGTCGTTCCGCAGTCGACCGATACCCTCATCGGCGCCTTCCGGCTTGCCGCGCAAAGCAAGTCGGGACCGGATATTGATTCGCAATGGGCAACGCTGCCGACGCTGACGCCATACTGGAACGGGGCCGCGGTGCCGATCTCCGACTACGTCCCGAGCAGCGAGACGGCCAACTGGGTCGACACGAACGAGAACACGGTCGGCGGCAAGATCATTGCCATGCCGATCTACCTGATCGGTGTGCCTCTGGTGTGGAACAAGGCGCTGTTCAAGCAAGCGGGGCTCGATCCCAACACGCCGCCGAAGACCTGGAGCGACTTCCTGGCCGACTGCGCGGCGCTCAAGTCGCACGGCATAACGCCCTTGGGGATGGGCAACAGCGACGGCTATTTCGGCGCCTGGATGTTCGCGATCTACCTGAAGCAGGAGCTGAACTCCCTGGGCGAGCTGAAGGACGCCGTCGGCAACACCGGCAGCTTCAAGCTGGCCCAACTCGATACGCTGCTGCAGAACATGTACGGCATGATGCAGAATCTGATGGCGAAGGGCTACGTCAACACGGACGTGGCATCGCTGAACCTCAACCAGGGTTGGGAGCTGTTTCCGCAGAAGAAGGTCGCCATGTCCTTCACCACGGACGGCAATGTGCTGACCTGGGAGAAGGCGGTGGGCGCGGACAACATCGGCGTTGCCATGCCGCCGATCTGGGGCTCGGGCAAGCTCGCGCCGACCTATGACGTGACCCAGTCCTCCGATGAGTTCATCACCACCTGGTCTAAGGACAAGGCGGCGGATGCGGCTTTCCTCACCTGGCTGCACATCCCCGACAACCTCGCCTCGCTCTATCAGGCGACCGGGGCCTTCCCGGCGGATAAGCGGTTCGACGTCTCCACCATCAAGGACCCGCTGGCCAAGCAGATGTTCGAGATGGATACGAAGAACACGTCCATTTGGCTGGAGAACTACATCCCGCCCGAGGTCGACAACAACGCCGATATTCCCGCGGGACAGGTCATCACCTCCAAATCCGGCGGCCCGGAGGACGCGGTCAAGATCTGGAACCGGGTGATCAAGCAGTGGCGCGTGCAGCAGATCCCCGAATACATGCAGTTCAAGAAGTGGGCCTCGAATGGCTGAGGCTACCCATCCGGCTCTTGGTCCGGATGCATCGCGCGGCGGACGAGGCGGGGGTGCGCCATCGGCGCGTCCCCGTCGCACGATGCGGGAGCGCCGCCGCCTCTGGCCGTACGGCTTCGTGCTGCCGGCGATCGTGGCGCTCGCCGCGGCCTTCGTCTATCCGCTGATCGAGGTCATCCGCTTCAGCTTCTACTCAGGCTCGCTCGGCAACCTCATCTACGTGGGCACCGCGAATTACGACGGGCTTTGGCAGGATCCAGTCTTCGTCGGCTCCCTGCTCAACAACATCAAGCTGCTGGCCACGGTTCCGATCATGACGATCCTGGCGCTGATCATCGCGCTGGTGCTGAACGCCCAGATCCGCGGCTGGCGGCAATATCGGGCCATCGTCTTTCTCCCCTATATCCTGCCGGCGACCGCCATCGGCCTCACCTTCAGCTTTCTGCTCGCCGAGAACGGAGTTCTCAACACGCAGCTGCGCGACTGGCATCTCGGCTTCCTGGCGCAGGACTGGCTCGGCTCGGCGACCCACGTGGTGCCGACCATCGGCAGCGTCATCATCTGGCAGCAGTTGGGGTTCGGCGTCGTCGTCTTTGCCGCGGCCCTGCTCGCCGTGCCGCAGGAGCTTGTGGAGGCGGCACGGATCGACGGCGCCACCGGCTGGCAAATCCAATGGTCGATTTTGCTGCCGCAGATCCGGCGCGTGATCGAGTTCTTCATGATCGTCGAGGCGATTACGGTTCTGTCGGCGATCTTCACCTACGTCTATGTGCTGACCAAGGGCGGACCGGCGGATTCCTCCAGCGTCATGGAATACTACATCTTCAACAACGGCTTCGATAACGGCGCGATCGGGCTTGCGTCGGCCGCCGTCGACGTTCTGCTGCTGCTCGCGAGCGTTCTCATCGTGACATATCTCAGGCTGCGTGCCCGCTCCGCGGATGCCGGCCGATGAAGGCGCTTTCGCGTGCCACGGGCCAGCAGGCTCTGCTGATCCTGCTCAGCCTCGTCTCGCTCTATCCGCTGTGGTTCATCGTCCAGACGGCGTTGAAGACGACGCAGTCCTATGTGACAGACCCGACCGGCCTGCCCATCGCGCCCACGCTGGCGAATTTCTTCGATGTCTTCAGGGTGATGCCCTTCGGCCGTTGGACGCTCAACAGCCTGCTGGTCGCCGTGGTCTCGGTCGGCGCCGCGACGGTGATCTCGATCTTCGCCGCCTACGCCGTCGCCTTCGGCCGCTTCGTGGGCCAGCGCGCCTTCTTCAACGTCAACATCGCGCTCATGGCCCTGCCGCCGGTGGCGCTCGTGGTGCCGTTGTTCACGGTGATGGTGCAGGCGGGGCTGATCAACACCCTGCCGTCGGTGATGCTGGTCTATACGGGCCTGCTGATCCCGTTCTCGGTCTTTTTTCTGGTCAACTTCTTTCGTGAGTTGCCCAGCGAGCTGATCGAGGCCGCGACCATCGACGGCGCTTCGCATACCCGGATACTGCTGCGCATCGTCATGCCGCTGTCCGTCGCCACGACGTTCACGCTGGTGATCGTCAATACGATCTGGGTCTGGAACGAGCTGCTGTTCGCGCTCGTCTTCCTGCAGAACAACGACCAGCGCACCGTGATGGCGGGGCTGACCCTGTTTCAGGGGCGGTTCGCCACCAATGAGCCGCTGATGATGGCGGGGGCTTTCCTCTCCATCCTGCCGCTTCTCGTGCTCTACCTCGCGAGCCAGAGGTTCTTCATCCGGGGCATGACAGCCGGCATCGGCAAGTAGGCCGTCCAACGACCGAGGAGGCCACGATCATGCATCTGTCTTTGCATGAGGACGCTGAGGCATTGGGGCGCGCGGCCGCTGCAAGCGGTGCCGCCGTCATAGGTGAGGCCATCGCCGCGCGCGGGCATGCGACGATCGTGCTTGCCACGGGCGCCAGCCAGTTCGAGATGCTGGCCGCGCTCTGCCGCAACACGGAAATCGACTGGCGGCGCGTGACGGCCTTCCATCTCGACGAATACATCGATTTGCCGGAGGCGCATCCGGCAAGTTTCCGCCGCTACCTGCGGGAGCGATTCCTCGCCCATGTGCCGCAGATCGGCGCTCTGCATTTGATCGACGGCAACACGCCCGATCTGCCGGGCGAACTGGCTCGCCTGAACGCCCTCATCGCACCCCTCGCGATCGATGTCGTCTTCGCCGGGATCGGTGAGAACGGCCATCTCGCCTTCAACGATCCTCCGGCGGATTTCGCCGCGGAAGAAGGCTTCAAGATCGTGACGCTGGATGAGGCTTGCCGCAGGCAGCAGCTCAACGAGGGCTGGTTTCCCTCATTGGATTTGGTGCCGGCGCGCGCGATCACGATGACGGTCCGGCAGATCATGCGCGGGCGGCGGCTCGTCCTGTCGATCTCGGGCGATAGGAAGGCCGCCGCGGTCCGTGGCGCCGTGGAGGGGCCGGTGACGAACCTCTGCCCGGCCTCGACTCTGCAGCGGCACCCGGATTGCGGCCTGTTCCTGGATCATGCCGCGGCCCGGCTGTTGGCGCGGTAGCGTTACGCCAGCTTGCTCCCCCGGCCGCCGCGTCCGCGCGCAGTCGCGTAGATGAGGGCTGAGGACAGCACGAGCATTCCCTGGAAGACGTATTGCCACGTCTGCGACATGCCCAGGAAGGATACGACGTTCAGCACCTCCATCAGCAGCAGGGCGCCGATGGCGGTGCCGATGAATGTCCCGCGTCCGCCGCGTAAGCTGGTGCCGCCGAGGACCACCGCGGTGATGCTTTCCAGCGTGTAGGACACCCCCTGCTGCGGATCGCCGACGCCGATCTGTGCCATGAGCATGATCGCCCCGAGCGCCGTGAACAGCGCGCTGGCGAGGTAGCCCAAAATGAAGATCCGGTCGACCCTCAGGCCGATCCGGCGGGACGCGAATTCGTCGGACCCGACGGCTCGCAACCGCCATCCGAGCCTTGAGCGTCGCAGCAGATATTCACTGCCCACCGCAAACACGCACATGACCAGGAAGGCGATTGGGATAGGGCCGATCTGCACCGAAAGCGCGCTGACGACCCCGGCATCGATATACCCGCCAGGGCCGCCGCGCAGGAGGAAGCTCGCGCCTTGCAGCCCGATATACATCGCGAGCGTGGCCGCGATCGGCGTGAAATTGGCGAAGCGGATCAGGCCGCCGTTCACGAGGCCGACCGTCGCGGCCCCCACCACAATCAGCAGGAAGCCCGCCGCGAACATGCCGGCCGGGTGGCCTGTGTTGATGAAGAACGATGCGACGACGACGAGAAATCCCGATAACGGTCCAACCGAGAGATCGATCCCGCCGAGTAGCATCGCCACCGTCTGCCCGAGGGCGATGAACCCCAGTGTGGTGGTCAACTGGAGGACATTGCTGACGTTGAAGGCCGAAAGATAGTGCGGGTTATAGCTGACCCCGAGAAGCGCCAGCAGGATAGTCACGAGAATGAGTGGTATCGCGGGCGCATTGTCGGCTTCCAACATCCGCCGCCACCGCGAGCCGCCAGACAGCTTCCATGCGGCTTGGTCGGTCTCGTGAAAATGTGTCAGCGCGCCGACAGCCGCGCCCACGATCCGTGTCTCGGTGATGTCGTCGCCCGCCAGCGTCTCGACGACACGGCCACGCGAGAGCACGATGACCTTGTCGCACAATCCCTCGAGTTCGGCGGCATCGGACGAGTTGACGATGACCGCGGTCCCGTCGTCCGCCGCCTTGCGGAGGATGCGGTAAATCTCGGAGCGCGCTCCGACATCGACACCCTGCGTGGGCTCGTCCGCGATGATCAACTCCGGGCCCGACAACAGGGCCCGCGCCATCACGACCTTCTGCTGGTTCCCGCCGGAGAGCGCGACGATCGTGGACTCCAGGCCCGGCGCCTTGACGGCGAGAACGTCGAAGATCTCGTCGATCATCCCGAGCTCGCGCCGGCGTGACATGACGCCGAGCGTTCCCATCCGCCCGAGCGCGCCGGCGGCGGCGTTCTCCCGCACCGACAGGCTGCCGGCGATGCCCTCCGCATGCCGGTCGGCGGGCATGAACGCAGCCCGGCGCAGAAGCTCCTGCCGCCCCACCTTGCGTCCGTTGAGAGCGATCTCACCATCGAACGGCTCAAGCCCCGCCAGTGCCCGCATGAGTTCCGACTGGCCGTTGCCGCTCACGCCGGCGACCCCCAGGATCGTCCCGGATGCGGCTTCGAAGCTCACGTCGCGAAATCGCGTTCCGCGCAGCGCGCGGACATCAAGGCACACGGCACCCGCGGCACGGGCCGACTTCGGCGGAAACGTCGACCCGAGCGTCCGGCCGACGATCATCGCCAGCAGGTCCGCGTCGCTCACCTCGTCCACCGTGCCGCCGCCGCGCACGCGACCGTCGCGCAGAACCGTCACGCGATGGGCGATCTGACGAACCTCGGCCATCCGATGCGTGATGTAGATGATGGAAGTTCCCGCCTCGACTGCTTCGTGAACGCGACGGAACAGCAGTTCGGTCGCGTCCTGGTCCAGTGACGCCGTCGGCTCGTCGAGGATCAGAACCTTCGGCCGAACCGCAAGCGCCTTGGCGACCTCCAGCAGTTGCTTTTGCGCGATCGTCAGCTTGTCGCCTCGTTCCGACAGCGGGATGTCGAGGCCGACGTTGGCGAGGATGCTGCGGGCAGTGGCTTCCGCGGGTTTCCCGGCGAACAGGCGGCGCGGCAGCGCGACCTGCAGATTTTCCAGCACGGATAAATCGTCCAGCAGATTTGGATGCTGGTAGCAGATTGCGATGCCGAGCGACGCCGCCACCTCCGGCGACATCTGCCCAACCGTCTCGCCCTCGAACGTGATGGTTCCCTGATCCGGGCGCAGGGCGCCGGCGATGATATTCATCAACGTCGACTTGCCGGCGCCGTTCTCGCCGAGAACCGCATGCACTTCGCCCGCGAAGAAGGTGACGCTCACCTGCGACAGTGCGGACACGCCAGCGAAGTCCTTGGATATGTCCGAGAGCCGAAGCCTGACCTGCGCGTCACTGCCGGCGCACACAGGTATCTTCTCGACACTCGGCTGAGCTATCGACACGACTTCATTCCGCATTTCATGCCCAATGGTGCAGGTGCTCTTTCGAGATAGGCTCCCGCCGGTGTTGTGGCGGGAGCCTGGCCATGATCACTGATTGATCGCTTTCGCCTGTGCATTCGCCGACATCTGAGCCGACAGATAGATATTGCCGGGCAGATCCGAGCGGCACTCGACGGGATTGGGCTTGCCGGTCACCGAATTCTCGAAGACGGGCGCACGGAACATGTTGGTGTCCGGCACCTTTCCGCCGGTTGCCTCGGCGACCGCCCACTGGACAGCGAGACGGACGTTGTCGTTACCGGTGGCGACGGTGAACAGCTTGAAGTCCGGGTTACTCTTATGGTGCTGCTCCCAGAAGCAGCCCAGCGAATTGCCGTCGCTCGTGACAATAGCGGGGATCGACCGATGGAACTTCTGAAACACCGGAAGCGCGCCGACGAGCGACGGACCGAAGTCGGAAATGATCACGTTGATATCGGGGTGCTTTGAAATCTCGGAGGTGAGGACCTGCTGCGTCAACGCGGGATCCCAGTTGGTCACGTCGTAGGGCGCGGGATTGAGGAATGTGTAATTCGATCCTAGAACCGACTTCAGGCCCGCGAGTTCTTCCTCGCCCTGGCTATTGCCGGCGGGCCCGCTCAGGAACAGCATCTTCGCGCCGTTGGGGAAATTTTTCTTGATCCAATCGCCCCAGTTCTTGCCGTCATTTTCAAACGAGGAGCCGACGAACTGGGTATAGTTGACGCCGGCCTTGCCGCCGACATTGACGCGGTAGGGCACCACCACATCCCCGGCATGATAGACGCTGGTGAGCGCGGGTAGGATGGCGGGTCCGGAGTCACCGAACACGACGAGCGCTTTCACACCACGTGCCGCCATGCTTTTGATGTCGGAGATCGCCTTGGCGGTATTGCCCTGCGCGTTCGAGTAGTCGAAGCTCGTGACGCTCGGGCATTTCGCGGCTTCCTCCGCTGCCGAGGCACGCGTGATTTCGCGCCAGCTGTTTCCACCAAACCCATCGAGGAGCGCAAGCTGCGTCTTCTTGGGTCCGCACCAGGAGGGCGTGGCCGCCTGGGCATGAGCGGCGGTCAGCGCGATGACCGTAGCCGCTGCGGCGAGCGCGAGCGGCAGCTTAGGAAGCGACAAGTTCATCTCTTTCCTCCGGATCTTTGGATTTGTTGATTTGGAGCGGTCTCGCTGGCCAGCGCAGAGAGTAGACTGCGATGCCAAATCCAAGCGCGAGGGCCTGAATGATGGTCTGGGCCGAATAGGGCACGCCGACGGCGAGCGCGAACTGGCTCAGCTGATTGAGAAAAAGCGCCGCGATCACGGTCGATACTGGATAGCCCCGGCCGCCGAGCAACGATGTGCCGGCTAGCACGACGACCGCGACCGAAGGCAGCAGCAGCGAGTCGCCTTGATACGCGGTCGGCTGCGCCGTAATTCCGGCCAACAAGATCCCGGCAACGCAATAGAGCAGTTGGGCAAACACATAGGCCATGGCCTGATGCCGCCGTACCTTCAGCCCCATGGCCCGGGCGGCCAGCGGATTGGCGCCGATCAACTCGAAGCGCCGTCCGATCACGGTCTTCTTCACAACGAACAGCACCAACAGCAGGATCAACAGCGCGAACCAAACGGTATTCTCAAGGCCGAAAACGCTATCCGTGGCGATCGCCGCGAGAAGGTTGGTCGTCGCCTCTGGAACGCCGCCCGAGATCGCGAAGATCGCGCCATACAGAAGCGCGTTCGTTCCAATCGTCGCCACGATGGCGTTCAGCCGCAGAAAGCCGACCATCAGGCCGTTGCATGCGCCTGCCAGAGCGGTGCATACGAAGGCCGCGACAACCGCGGGGAGCAGCGCGCTGTCATGACCCGCCGGCAGGTGCGTCGCGATGACAACCGCCAGCGACACTCCACCGGCGACCGAAAGATCGAAACCGCCCTGCTGTACCACAAGCATCTGGCCGAGGCCGACGATCGCGAGGATCGCCGCGAAGGGAAGGCTGCCTGCGAGCGCGCCGGTCGCCACGCTGGAGGGGGCGAACACGAAACATACGACGAAAAGCACCGCCGTTGCGCAGACCATCGTCGAGAAGCCCCTGGGGACAGGGCGGTTCCTTCCCAGCCGTCCCGCGCGGGGTCCGCCTGCCTGATCGGTCATGCGATTTCCAGCGCGACTTTCAAGGCTCTGGTCCGGGCCAGCGAAGACGAGTGCCGCTCATCGGCTCTCGCTCCATGAGCCAAAGCCGCGCGGAGACCCTGTCGCGCGCGGGATGATGTCGTCCCGGTCACGTGGCCACCATGATCTTCAGATGCTCGCCGGACGGGTTCAGGAGCGCCTCGAACCCTTCGCGCACCACATCGGCGGCATCGATGGTTGCGGTCACGACGCGCTCCACCGGAAAGATCCCGGCCGCGATCATGCTCGCGATGCGAGGCCAGATCTGGACCGGGTAGCACCACGTCGCCTCGATCGTGATGTCCTTCAGCGCCCACAACATCGGCTCGACGGACGCGGCGCGAACATGCAGACCCGCCTGCACGACGACACCCTGACGACGCACCGCCTGCACGCATGCGTTGAGCGATCCCTCATGACCGACGCATTCGAGCGCCGTATCCACGCCGACGCCGCTTTCGGTATTCTTGCGGATGATGCCCGGCAGATCGTCATGGCGCGGATCGATCGGGATCACACCCGGCACGATCTCCTGCGCTTTGCGGAGGCGGTTCGGATTGGGTTCGGAGACGAAGAGGGTGCTGGCACCCGCCGCCCGCGCGGCGAGCAGCGTCAGTGCGCCGATGGGACCCGCGCCCGATACCAGCACGGATGAACCTGCGTGCACGCGGCCTCTGTCAACCGCGTAGACCGCGACGGCGGCGGGCTCGATCAGCGCCGCCTGCACCTCCGTCAGCCCCGCCGGCACATGAATGACGTTGCCCGCGTCGAGCACCGCGCGCGCACCCATGCCACCCCAGGGATGGGAGAGGCCGATGACGCCGAGCTTCTCGCTGAGATGCAGCAATCCGCGGCGGGCGTAGTAGTCATCGGCCGGCGCCATGAGCGGCTGGATCGAGACGAGATCGCCGGCCTTCACGTGGTGCACGGCCGAACCTGTCCCGACCACGCGGGCCGAGAATTCGTGCCCCAGGATCTGCGGCAAGGTTGCGCCGGTGAGTGCGTTCGGCTCCTTGGGCGTCACGATGGGGCCGGCGATGAACTCGTGCAGGTCGGTGCCGCAGATGCCGCAGATGGCGGGGGCCACCAGAACTTGGGTGTCGCCGAGCCGGCCCGACGGTTCCGGCACGTCTTCGACCCGGATATCGCGTTTTGTGTAGAAGCGGACTGCACGCATCGATCAACCTCCTTCGCGGGGGCTCCTGGTGGGCGGCGGGGCCGTTGCCCCTTTTGTCTCAGCTGCGATTGTCCATCCGCTTGAGGAAGGGGTGGATGGAAACCTGCTCCCAGATGCCAGCCTTCTTGAAGGGATCGGCGTCGTGGAATGTCTGCACCTCCTGCTGCGTCTCGGCTTCCACCAAAAAGAAGCTGCCGATCATCGTTTCATGATCGGGTGCGAGGAGCGGACCGGAAACCAGGATGCGCACGGGTGCCTTCCCGAGATAACCCTTGTGCGCTTCGTAGTTGGCAAGCCGATCCTGTACGGCCCCTTGCTTGTCGAGGCAATGAATAATGAAGTGCATTGGGCGGCCTCTAGTTTGTGGAGTAAGGGTTCTGCCAGTTGATCGAGTGGCTGGCGGCTTTTGCTGTTCAGGCGCGCAGATGTGCTGCAGGCGTCAAAGCGCCCGTCATGGCCATCCGGCATCCTGAATTATACAAAGAGGTTCTTCCCATAGTTTCCCCGTCCCGATCTTTGCGACCGTTAAATCATTATTTTCATCTCGAGTCCGCTCGGTGCCCGGACGCCCTTCAACCTACGGACCCTCGCCGCTTTAGCCAGCCTGATTTTGTTCAAAATGAACATTTTGAGGCTCGCCCGCGGTGTCTCGCCGGACCTATCCTGACGTCAAGCAAGGCTGCGCGGCAGAGGCATTGTGCAATGCAAAAAGAAGCGTGGGTCAGGGAGGTTGCGTGCTGGAAAACTTTGTATTTGACGGCCTGCCGATGCGCGTCATCTTCGGCGACGGGACGCTCGCGCGTCTTCCTGAGGAGGTCGAGCGCCTCGGGCCGAAACGCGTTCTAGTCCTCTGCACGCCGGAGCAGCGCGAGCAGGCGTCGCAGGTGGCAGCGTTGTTGGGCGGGTTGAGCGTCGGCATCTTCGACCAGGCGACGATGCATACTCCGGTGAGCGTCACCGAGGCGGCGCTCGCGGTCGTGCGGGACGGCAAAGTCGACGGCGTGGTCTCCGTCGGCGGCGGCTCCACGATTGGGCTCGGCAAGGCGATCGCGCTGCGGACCGATCTGCCGCAGGTGGCGGTGCCGACGACCTATGCGGGCTCGGAGATGACGCCGATCATCGGCGAGACGAAGGACGGCGAGAAGACGACGCAGAGAACGCGTCGCGTCCTCCCGGAGACCACGGTCTACGATGTGGCGCTGACGCTGACCCTGCCGCCCGCGATCAGCGCGACCAGCGGCATGAACGCGATCGCGCATGCCGTGGAGGCGCTCTATGCCGAGGAGCGCAACCCGATCATTTCGTTGATGGCGGAGGCCGCCATCGCCGCACTGGCACGCGCGCTGCCTGCCATCATCGACGATGCTCAGGATCGCTCCGCGCGTCGCGAGGCGTTGTACGGAGCATGGCTCTGCGGCGTCGCCCTCGGCTCCGTCGGCATGGCGCTGCATCACAAGCTTTGCCATGTGCTCGGGGGCAGCTTCGACCTTCCGCACGCCCCGACGCATACGGTGGTGCTGCCCCACGCCGTCGCCTACAACACGCCGGGCGCGCCGGAGGCCATGGCGCGCGTCGCGTCGGCCCTCGGGGCCAAGGATGCCGCTGGCGGGCTCTATGATCTGGCGAAGCGGTTGGGTGCGCCCGTGGCGCTGAGCGCCATCGGCATGAAAGAGGCGGACCTCGACCGCGCCGTGACGCTCGCCGCCGCGAAGCCCTATCCCAACCCACGGCCGGTCGCGGCCGATCCCCTGCGACGCTTGCTCCACAATGCATATTTTGGAATTCGGCCTGAGGCGGGAGGGGCGTGATGGCTGCGATCACCCGAAATTTCACCGAGGAGACGGCGACCGAGGCGGTGCTTCAGCGCAATGAAGGCTGCTCGGACGCGCGTCTCAGGGAGATCATGGCGGTGCTCGTGCCGCATCTGCACGCGGTCGTGCGGGAGTTGCGGCTGACGCCCGAGGAGTGGCTCGCCGCGATCAGCTTCCTGACCCGGACAGGCCAGCTCTCGAGCGACCGCAGGCAGGAGTTCATTCTTCTGTCCGACACGCTGGGCGTTTCGATGCTGGTGGATGCCATCAACAACCGCAAGATTGACGACGTGACGCCCTCGACCGTCCTCGGCCCGTTCTATGTGCGCGGCGCGCCAGCCATGCAGATGGGCGACACCATCGCGCTCCACGGTCGTGGCGAACCGCTGTTTGTCAGCGGCCGGCTGTGCGACGAGGCGGGGCAGCCGATCGCGGGCGCCGAACTCGATGTCTGGCAGACCTCGGAGGACGGATTCTACGATACCCAGGACGAGACGCAGCCGGATATGAACCTGCGCGGCGTGTTCCACACGGGCGCGGACGGACGCTTCTGGTTCCGCAGCATCGTGCCCGCATCCTATCCGATCCCGAGCGACGGTCCGGTGGGCGACATGCTCTCCGCCTTGCGTCGTCATCCGATGCGCCCCGCGCACATCCACTTTATCCTGCGTGCGCCGGGCTATGATACGCTGACCACGCATATTTTCATCGACGGCGACCCCTACCTGGACAGCGACGCGGTCTTCGGCGTGAAGGACAGCCTGATCGTCCCCCTGGTGGACGCAACCCCGGAGGAGCGGGCCGGCCATGGCCTGCCCGAAGGCTGCAAGGCGCTGTCCATCGATTTCCGTCTGCAACCCGAAGCCATGACCCATCTCGCTGGCGCGCCTGAGGCGGCCCAGGATTCAGGAGCGCGCCCATGAAGAATTCGATGACCGTCGGCTGGATCGGCCTCGGCAAGATGGGCGCGCCGATGAGCCGCCATCTCGCGGCCGCCGGGCACAGCCTTCATGTTTTCGACACAGCACAGGAGGCGCGCGCGCTGGCCGAGGGCGCGGGGGCGCGGGTCGAACCCGACGCGCGCGCCGTCGCGGCTGCCGCCCCCATCGTGTTTCTCTCGATCCCGAACGATGCCGTGCTGGCGTCGCTGGTGCTCGGACCCGATGGGTTGGCCACCGCCATGCAGCCGGGCTCCATTCTGGTGGAAACCAGCACCGTCTCTCCACGCGCCTCGGCGGCGGTGGCGGCGGCACTCCGCGACGGCGGCGTGCTTTACGTGCGTGCACCGCTCTCGGGCAGCACCGCGACCGCGGAAGCCGGAAAGCTCACCGTGCTGGCATCGGGTGACGAAAGTGCCTACCGAACCGTGGAGCCGCTCTTCGCGGCCTTCTCCAATCGGCAGTTTTACCTCGGACCCGGCGAGGAGGCGCGTTATCTCAAGCTCGCCATCAACATGCTGGTGGGGGCGACGTCGGCCTTGCTGGCTGAGGCCTTGACCTTTGGCCAGAAGGGGAGCCTCTCGATCGGGCAGATGCTGGAAGTCATCTGCGAAAGCGCGGTGGCGTCACCCTTGATCGCCTACAAGCGGGAGATGCTGTCGAAGCGCGATTTCTCGCCGGCCTTCACGGTCGAGCAGATGATCAAGGATTTCGACCTCGTGATCGATACGGCACGGGACGAGCAGGTTCCTGTCTTCCTCGTCAGTCTCATCCGCCAACAGTATGAGTCTGCCCGCGCGCAGGGGCGTGGCGAGAAGGACTTTTTCGTGCTGCTGGAGCAGTATGAGGCCATGGCGGGGATGGAACCCGGCGTGAAGGCGGAATAGGGCAAATGGCGGCTGGCGCATGAAAGATCTGGAATTCCTCCGCATCCTGGATTTCCTGCAGCAGCTTCGCACGCCCTGGGCGCAGGCCTTTCCCAAGGCCGATAACGATCTCGTCTGGCACCTCTTGCACCATCTCGTGGCGAGCCACACCAAGGGCGAGATCGTAACGGCCTCGACCTTGGCCCAGGCCGGTTACGCGCCCTACACGACATCGCTGCGCAAGATCGAGGAGCTGGTCGCGAACGGTCTGATCATCCGCGTGCCCCGGAGCCGGACCGGAAAGTCCTTCGCTCTGCAGCCGAGCGCGCAACTCACCACGGATTTCGAGGCCTATCTGCTCGAAGTGAAGCGGGTCGTGGCACAGACACTCGGCAGCCGCGCACCTGGTGAGGCGAGCGACGACTACTATTTCGGCGCATCTGCCGCCGGCAATCTTGGCTGGCCGCCGCTCATGCGCCGGCAGACGGCGGCGAAGCGCTTCGATCTCCGTTTTCTGCTCGCCGAGGACAATTATTTCGTCGCCATGCAGAATATGTGGGCGGATCTGCGAACCAACTTCGGATCGCGGCGCGATTTCACGCTTGCGCGCCTGCCGCAGCTCTATCAGTTGGCGAAGGAGAACGCGCAGCGGCCCGCGTCGCAATATGATGTCGTCGCCATCAACATCCCCTGGATGGGCGAATTCGCCAGCAAGGGCTACATCCGTCCGGTGGGCGATGTGGTGCGCGCCGCGGGGCTGGAGCCCGCCGAGTTTCACGCCGACTTTTGGGCGACCGGGCAATGGCGAGGCAAGCAATACGGCGTGCCGATCTACTGCACGATCGAAACCCTCGCCGTGCGGCGCGACCTTTTTCAGGAGGCGGGGCTCTCCTTCCCGGGCACCTTCGAACAGGTGCTCTCGGTCGGCCGGTCGCTGCACGCGCCCGCCCATGGGCGCTACGGCATCACCTGGAATGCGGCACGCGGCATGCCGGTCGCCGCGAGCTTCCTGTTTCTGCTCGGCGATTGCGGCAGCTTCCTCCTCGAGCGTTCGGCCGCTTGCGGGAAGGGCGAGATGCGGCCCGTCATCGACATGACGGCGGGCCTGCGCGTTCTCGACTACATGCATCAGCTCATCGAGATCTCCCCGCCCGGCGTCACGGAGTTCGACTGGGAGACGAGCCTCGACACCTTCCTGACGGGTCACGCGGCGATGACTTATTGCTGGAGCATGCGGGCCGCGCGCTTCGAATACGATACGCGCTCCAAGGTCAGCCGCAAGGTCGAGTATCTGCCGCACCCCGCCGGCCCGCATGGACGGGTGACGGCGCCCATCGGGGGCTTCGTGCTCTGCGTGCCCGCGAACCTGCCCGAGGAGCGGATGCGTCTGGCGGTCGACGCCATCGCCTGGATAACCTCGCCCGATGCGGTGCGGGATCATCTCAAAAGCGGACTGCCGGTGCGGCCGCGCTTCAGCGTGATCTCCGATCCCGAGGTCATGCGCAGCTCACCGATCGTCAACTTCGTCGAGCGCGTCGCGCGGCGCGATCTTCTCGATAGCTGGCAGCGTCCGCCCATTCCCGAATATGTCGCGGTGGAAGCGGTCCTCGGCGACGAGATCCATGACGCCTTGACCGGGCGGAGCACGGACCGCGCGGCGCTGACGGCGGCTCAGCGGCGGATCGATGCCCTTTTTCGTGAACGGACCACAATGCGGGTCGCGTGAAGGCTGACGCGATAACGGCAGAGTGACAAAGAAAAGAACGGGAGATTTGATGGAACAGGTGAATGTGGCCCTCGTGGGGCTCGGGTGGTGGGGTCAGAAGATCGGCACCACGCTCAAAGGCAACGCGTCCATCCGCATCACACGTGCGGTGGAGGTCAACCCCGCAGCGGCGGCAAGCTTCAAGGCCGCGCATGGCATTCCCGTTGATGACGACCTTGGGGCTGCATTGGCGGATCCGTCGGTCGATGCCGTTCTGCTGGTGACGCCGCACTCGCTGCACGAGGAGCAGATCGCGGCTGTCGTCGGCGCCGGCAAGCATGTGTTCTGCGAGAAGCCGCTAGCGCTGACACGGGCCGGTGCCGAGCGCGCGGTTGCCCTTTGCCGGAAGGCCGGGCTCATCCTCGGCATGGGGCATGAGCGGCGCTTCGAGCCCCCAATCGCGGAGATGCTTTCGGCGGCCGCCGAAGGCCGTCTCGGGCGGCTTCTGCAGATCGAGGCGAATTTCAGCCATGACAAGTTCCTCACACTCGACCGCGCCAATTGGCGCCTGAAGCCTGAGCAGGCACCGGCGGGCGGCATGACGGCCACCGGCATCCACCTCACCGACCTTGCCGTGAAGCTCATGGGTCCGGCGCGCGACGTGACGGTCAGTTGCGAGCGGCTGGCGTCGGATCTGCCCTCCGGCGACACCATGAGTGCCTATATCCGCTTCGCCGCGGGGGGCACGGCCTATGTCTCGGCAACACTCGCCACGCCCTTCTTCTCGCGCTTCGCGTTGTTCGGCACCGAGGGCTGGATCGACGTTCGCGACCGCGCCCATGTCGAAGCCCCGGATGGCTGGGTCGTCACAAAGGGCATGAAGGGCGAGCCGATCGTGGTCGAGGAGGTCGGCAAGGCGGAGCCCGTCGTCGCCAACTTCGAGGCCTTCGCGCGTGCCGTGCGCGGCGTCGCGCCCTACCCGATCACCGGCGAGGACATGGTGAACAACATCGCCCTGCTGGAGGCGATCGTGCGCGGCGCCGCTTCGGGCAGGATGGAAACCATCCAATCCATGGACAGGAGCGCGGCATGAAAGCCCTCATCTTCGAAAAGCCCGAGCAACCTGTGGTGCGCGATGTCGAAATGCCGCGCATCACGGAGAACGAAATCCTGGTGCGGCTGCGGTCCGTAGGCATCTGCCACTCGGATTACGAGCTCCTCGGCGGCCGCTATATCATTCCGATCAGCTACCCTGTGACGCCGGGCCATGAATGGTGCGGCGAGATCGTCGAGATCGGCCGCAACGTGCGGAACTTCGCGCCCGGCGAGCGCGTGGTGGGCGAATGCGTGGTGCGGCTGCCGGACCGCATCCATCACTTCGGCTTCTCGCTCGATGGCGCCGACCGCGAGTATTTCGTCGTGCGGCCCGAATGGCTGCACAAGCTGCCGGATGCGATCGATGACGGCACCGCCTCGCTCATCGAGCCCTTCACCTGCGGCTTCTATGCCGTCCGCCGATCGGGTGGCACGGATGCGAGCGAAACCGTGGTGGTCTCGGGCGGCGGCACGATCGGTCTCGTCTCGGCGGCGGCGGCCATCGGCATGGGCGCTCGCGTCATCGTCATCGACCCGATCTCGCATCGGCGCGACGCCGCGCTGAAGCTCGGCGCCGCCGCGGTGATCGATCCGCGTGATGGCGGCACGGTGGAGACAGTGATGCAGATGACCGGGGGCAAGGGCGCCGATCTTGTTGTGGAGGCATCGGGTCACGACGCATCGCTCGGCATCGTCTTCGACATCGTGCGCGAGGAGGGCCGCATATCCATGGTCGGCATCAACATCGGCCGTCAGGTGTCGTCGCACCTCGGGAATATCCAGATGCGCAACCTGACGGTTCGCGGCTGCATCGGCTCGCCGGGCGTCTGGCCCGACGCGATCCGCTTTCTAGAGCGCACCAAGCTCGATCTGTCACCCATCCGTACGCATGAGTTCCCTCTCACGCAGAGCGTAGAGGCTTTCGCGCTCGGCGCGCAGGCGGACAAATGCATCAAGGTGACGCTTCTCAACAGCTAGAGGTGGGAGCACGCGCAATGGGACGCTTGTCGGATCGCGTCATCATCGTCACCGGGGGCGCCTCCGGTCTCGGCGAGGGCATCGTGCGGCGCGCGGCGTCGGAGGGCGGTCGCGTCATCATTGCCGATCTTCACGGCGAGAAGGCGGAGGCGCTGGCGGCGGACCTGCGGGCTGAAGGGCAGGAGGCGATGGGCGTTGCCGTCGATGTCGCCGAACGTGCGCAGGTCATCGCGATGGTCGAGGCGGTGACGGGGCGGTTCGGCGGGGTCGACGTGTTGTTCAACAACGCGGGCTTCAACAAGCCGGTGCCGTTCATGGATGTCGATGAGACCAACTTCAACGGCATCATGCGCGTCAACGCCTTCGGTGTGCTGGTCGGCATGCAGGAGGTCGGCCGGCACATGAAGGAGCGTGGCCGCGGCGGCAAGATCATCAACACCGCGTCCATCGCCGGCCGTCAGGGATACGCGGAATTCGCGCCCTATTGTGCGAGCAAGGCCGCGGTGATCTCGCTGACCCAGGCGGCGGCACGCGAGTTCGCGCCGCATAAGATCACGGTGAACGGCATCGCGCCCGGGGTGGTCGTAACGCCGCTTTGGGACGGGCTGGAGCGGGACATGATCGAGAAGGGCGTGATCCGCGAGATGGGAGAGTTCATCAACTCCTTTTCGGCCGGGATTCTGATGGGACGTCCGGCGACCCCGGCCGACCTCGCCGGGATCGCGACATTTCTCGCATCGGCGGATTCGGACTACATGACGGGGCAGATCATCATGTGCGATGGCGGCATGGTGCTGGTATGACGAACAGAGTGCGGGAACCCAAAGTATGACGAAGTCAGCATTGATCGCCGGTGTCAGCGGCATCGTCGGCAACAACCTTGCGCGCCGGCTGGTGGCTGATGGCTGGGAGGTCTCGGGCCTTGCCCGTCGCCCGGGCGACATCCCCGGCGTGCGGGGCATCGCGGGCGATCTGCTCGACCCGGCGTCGCTCAAGTCGGCTGTCGGCGACCTGCGGCCGAGCCACGTCTTCATCACGACATGGATGCGCCAGCCGACCGAGGCCGAGAATATTCGTGTGAACAGCGGGATGGTGCGCAATCTCCTTGCCGCCGTCTCTCCCGGCAGCAGCGTCGAATGCGTGTCACTCGTGACTGGTCTGAAGCATTATCTCGGGCCGTTCGAGGCCTACGGCAAAGGCAAGCTGCCGGCGACACCGTTCCGAGAGGAACAGCCGCGCCTCGACATCGACAACTTCTACTACGCGCAGGAGGACGAGGTCTTCGCCGCCGCCGAGCGGGACGGCTTCGGCTGGACCGTCCATCGGCCGCATACCGTCATCGGTTATGCGCTCGGCAATGCCATGAACATGGGCATGACGCTCGCGGTCTATGGCACCATCTGCCGCGAGACGGGCCGTCCCTTCGTGTTTCCCGGTTCGGATGTGCAGTGGAACAGCATCACCGACATGACCGACGCGCGGCTTCTGGCGCGGCATCTGCAATGGGCGTCGACCACGCCCACCGCTCGCAATCAGGCGTTCAACGTCGTCAACGGCGATGTCTTCCGCTGGAGCTGGATGTGGGAGAGGCTTGCCGCCTATTTCGGCGTCGAGCCCGTGCCGCCGCCGCCCGGCGGCCTGCCGCTGGAAAAGCAGATGGCGGATGCAGGCCCGCTCTGGGCGGAGATCGTGGCCAAGCACGGCCTGTCGGAGCCCGACCTCGCGGTTCTCGCCTCGCCCTGGCACACGGATGCCGATCTCGGGCGGCCGATCGAGGTGCTGACGGATATGTCGAAAAGCCGCCGGCTCGGTTTCCTCGACTATCAGCCGACGGAGGATTCCTTCCAGGATCTCTTCGCGGAACTCCGCGAGCGCAAGGTCATCCCCTGACCGGCAAATGGCGACTGAAAACGGTCAGCCCGGGCGAGCGACGAGGATCGCGCGGAAGTCGTTGACATTGGTGAGCGTCGGCCCGGTGACGACGAGATCCCCGATGGTCTTGAAGAAGCCGTAGCCGTCATTGTCGCCAAGCCGGTCGCGCGCCCGCAACCCGAGCGTCAGGGCGCGGGCGAGCGTGTCCGGCATGAGCAGCGCGCCGGCATTGTCCTCGGTCCCGTCGATGCCGTCGGTGTCACAGGCGATGGCGTGAATGGCGGGATGGCCCTCGAGCGCGACCGCAAGGCCCAGGAGGAACTCGGCGTTGCGGCCGCCGCGACCCTGGCCGCGCACGGTAACCGTGGTCTCGCCGCCGGAGATCAGCACGCAGGGCGGCGGCGCCGGCTGCGCGTGCTGCGCACAATGCTTCGCGATCCCCGCCATGACGCGGGCAACCTCCGCCGCCTCGCCCTCGATCGCGTCGCCGAGGATCACCGGCAGGAAACCCGCCGCGCGCGCGACCTCCGCCGCCGCCTCCAGCGATGCCTGCGGGCTCGCGATGACTTGCGTCTCGCACGCGCGAAAGGCCGCGTCGCCCGGTTTCGGCGTTTCCGCTGCGGGGTCGAGGAGATGCGCCTGCACCGCAGGCGGGGCGACAATGCCGAAACGCTTCAGCACCGAGCGGGCATCGTCGAGCGTCGTCGTGTCGGGCACGGTGGGGCCGGAGGCTATGACGGAGGGGTCGTCGCCCGGCACGTCGGAGATCACCAGCGTCACCACCCGGGCAGGGGCCGCGGCCGCGGCGAGCCTGCCGCCCTTGATTGCCGAGAGGTGCTTGCGCACGCAATTCATGTCGTGGATATGCGCGCCGCTGCGCAGCAGCGCACGGTTGATCGCCTGCTTGTCGGCGAGAGTGATGCCGGGTGCCGGCAGGGCAAGCAGGGCGGACCCCCCGCCCGAAATCAGGCAGAGCACAAGATCGTCCTCGGTCAGCCCCTGCACCAACTGCAGAATGCGCGCGGCCGCCTGCTCGCCGGCGGCGTCGGGCACCGGATGGCTCGCCTCCACGACCTCGATGCGCGGCAGCGGGCCGACGCCGTGGCCGTAGCGGGTGATGACGAGTCCCGAGAGCGGACGGTTGGCCGGCCAATGCGCTTCGACCGCCGCGGCCATGGCGGCCGCCGCCTTGCCCGCGCCGACGACGACCGTTCGGCCGCTGGGCGGCCCGGGAAGATGCGCCGGCACGCAAATCCGGGGCGCAGCCGCGTCAACGGCGGCCGCGAACATCTGCCGGAGCAGGTCGTCTTCAGTCATGAACCGGCATCCCGGGCCTGAACAGGCCGTCTGTATGTGCAGGGTTCCGGCCGCTGAAGCGGTGGCACCCCTGGGGCCACGTCTAAGGCGCGGACGCGCCGGCTGCAATCGGGGGCCATCTCGTTGATGGCCGGGCCAGCAACCTCATCTTCGCCTCGGAAGGGCAGGGATGAAACTGTGACCAGTGAGGGTGTCAGTTTTTCTTGACATAAGCAGAAGGTGACGGAAAAGATAGGATTGCGGTTTGGGTAGAGGGCGTCACTCGGCTTTTCTGGTGGCCATGCTCAATTTTCGCAGGCCGTGGCTTCTGACTGTCAAGTCCGTTTAAAGAAATTGCGATTAGCAAAAGAATCCCGCTGGATGCCAAGGGCGGGGGGATGACCGGTGGGGAACGATAATGGTTCATCCGGAGCCGTCGACCTTGACCAGAAACCGCGGCGACAGCGTTACGAGCGCTGACGCCTCGCTATCTGCAGTCGTATACCGCAGCCACGCCGTCGGCAGCCTATCGCCTGCCCAACTCGACGAGTTGACGCTGGCGGCCCAGGCAAGAAACCGGTGCGAGTCGATCACTGGCCTGATGGTCTACACCGACAACTGCTTCTTCCAATGGCTTGAGGGGCCTTCGGACAGCGTCGACCGGGTCATGCATTCCATCAGGAATGATGCGCGTCACACCGATATCGAGATCCTGGATAGCCACCTCGTCGATCAGAGATGTTTCGCGGACTGGAGCATGAAGCTTGCGCTACCGGCGCGAGATTCCGTGCCATGGCGGAGCGGCATTCTGTCGCCATCGCCAAGAATTGTGGACGAGCTTCGCCGCCATCCGGACACCGCGCCGGCAATATTGCTCAAGATGGTGCCGTTCCAGACCAACGACCCCGTCGCCGAGCGGGTGCTGCACGAGGCCGCCAATCAGACGCCGCTCAAGCACCGGACGGCGACCCTTCTGAAGGGGGTCATCATTTCTACGGTCATTCCCGAGCTTCTGCGGCAACACCGCAGGCTCGGCTCTCGTCATGCCATGTCGGACGCCCATCCGCGAACCTCCGAACTCGCCGACCTCCTGGTCGAGCCGGATCAGGCCGCCGCCTTCGACCTGATCAGGGAGTTGCATCGCGGTGGCCATTGGCGAATGCCGCTTGTCGGGACAATAATAGAACCGGCGGCGCGTCGGCTCGGCGATCTCTGGAGCGAGGATTTTTGCACCGAATTCGACGTGACGCTCGGGCTCGCCCGTCTGCAGACCGCGGTGAGGCTCCTCGCGGCCGAGGACGAGCACCCAATCCCGTTCGACGGGCTGCATCCCGTCGTTCTCATCGCTCCGGAGCCTGGCGAGTTGCATCGGCTCGGCGCCGTCATCGACTCGGATGCGCTCTCGACCGCGGGATGGCGGCCGCAGGTGGAAATGCCGGCCGACGACAAGGCGTTGCAGGACCTCGTCTCGGGAAGCTGGTTCGATGTTCTGGATCTCTCGCTGAGCACGGCGTTCCGGAGAGAGCACTGGTTGCCGCGGGTTCGGAAAACTATCCGGCTCGCACGGCGGGCATCGCTGAACCCGGGGATCATGGTGCTCGTCGGTGGCCGCATCTTCCTCGAGGAGAAGGGGGCCCTGATTGCGACGGGGGCTGATCTTGCCAGCCGGACAGCGGTCAACGTCGACAATCTGATACTCGAGAAGATGCTTTTGCGGCGCGGCGAATGAGGCGTCGGCGCCTGCCGCGTCGAGACCTCGGCGCGCTACGCGGCGCTGGTGGGGAGGAAATTACGGACCTGAAAAAGTTAGACATCGGCCAATAAACTGAGCATGCTTCGGCGGTATGTGCCCAGCGGACGCGGTGGTCGCCTTTTTTGGTAGAGGGATCGCCGTTCAGACGTCGGCTGTGTCCCCCCGCGCTTAGGGCCAAAGGTGTTGTTGCAGCATGCCGCCTGGTCGACGAGGCTACTCGCCCCCGCTTCTGGAGGACAGCCGGTCCTCGGCGCCCCAGCGCGCTGCAGGTGAGGGCCGTGGCCGTTGGCTGCTGACCCGGGAGGGTGCAGGCAACTTCCTTTTGGTCGGCATAATGATCGCGATCCTGTGGGGCGGGATCTGGTGGCATCTGGGGCAACTTCATCGCGACGCTACGGCGGGGGCCGTGCGCGACAGCGGCAACCTCGCACGCGCTGCCGCGGAGAGCATCGATCAGACGATCACCAACGTTGACGATACCCTCCGGTTCATGCGTGCCGTCTATGCAAGCGATCCGCAGCATTTTGACATCGGTGCCTGGGCCAGCCTCGCGAACCGGAGGCACAACGTCTCTCTCGAATTCGTGACCATCAACCGGGACGGCCTGCTCACGGCCAGCAGCCTGGGCCCTGTCGGCACACCGCCTGCCGATTTCTCCGGCCAGCCTTTCTTTCAGGCCCAGCGGAGTGGCTCGGACGACAAACTGTTCATCAGCCAGCCTATCCGCGGGCAGGCCTCCGGCCGCTGGACGGTCCTGTTCACCCGCAGGATCGCGACCGCCGACGGATGGTTTTCCGGCGTCATCGCGGCATCGGCGGACGCATCCTGGCTGACCCGCCTTCATCAGACGCTCGAAATCGGGCACGGCTCCCTCATGCTGACCGGGACCGACGGCGTGGTACGTGCGCTATCGATCGGTGGCACCTCCGCCTTCGGGCCCGGCGTCGGCCGGAACATCGCCCAGTCACCCATTCTGCGCGCCGTGGTCCATGCCAGCGAGGGCCATGTCATCTGGACGAGTCCGGTAGACCAAACAAGGCAGATCGTCTCGTTTCGGCGCCTGGACCAGTACCCGATGATCGTGGCCGTGGGCCTGAATGAAGCGGAGGTCCTCGCGCCCTACCACCAGGATGTGCGCCAGTACGAGATCTTCGGCCTCTGCCTGACGGCGCTGATCTTTCTGGCCGGAGGACTGCTGGTCAGCAACACCAGACGCCTTCTCCTGTCGCGCCAACTGCTGCGCAACACGATGAACGCCGTCAGCCAGGGCATCATCATGGTCGATCGGCGGGGCCGCATTCCTGTTATCAACCGGCGTGCCGGCGAATTGCTCCGACTGCCGGCCCAAGTCACCCGGCGCGACCCGGTGATCGAGAACATCGTGGCGTGGCGGACATCCGCCGAGCAGCCGAGCAAGGGCATCATCCGCCAGCCGACGGGCAAAGACGATCTCATCCTGGAGGTGCGCACGCATGCCTTGCCCGATGGGGGCACCGTCCGGACCTATGCCGACATCACGGAGCGGGAGAAGGCGGCGGCGGCCATCGACCATCTGGCGCATCACGACGGGCTGACCGGCCTCGCGAACAGGCGCCTATTGATCGAACGCCTGCACACCGCGACGCGCTCCACGCCGAACGAGGATGCGGCCTGCGCGATGCTATGCATCGACCTCGACGGGTTCGCGCGCGTGAACGACCTGCACGGGCACGTGTTCGGCGACGAGGTGCTGCGTCAGGCCGCGCGGCGCATCGCGGGCCTTGCCGGTGCGGCGGATACCGCTGCCCGGCTCGAGGGCGATACGTTCTGCATCCTGCAAGCCGACGCCCGTCAGCCGGCGGCGGCGGCGAGCATGGCCGCCAGGGTCATGGCCGCCCTGCGCCAGCCCTACCGCGTCGTCGGACAGGACGTGCTGCTGAGCGCGAGCATCGGCATCGCGCTGTTCCCATCCGACGGCGCATCGGCGGATCAGCTGCTGACAAACGCCGACACGGCTCTCTACGATGCGAAGGCAGCCGGGCGCGACATGTGCCGACTCTACGATCAGAAGATGGATATCAGAACGACGCAACGGCGCCTGTTGGAACAGGATCTGCGCGACGCGGTGGAGGGCCAGGAGTTGAAGGTCTGCTACCAGCCGATCTTCGACAGCATGACCTGCAGGGCGGTGGCGTTCGAGGCTTTGGTCCGCTGGGAGCATCCGACGCGGGGCGTCGTGCCGCCGGATGTCTTCATTCTGATCGCGGAGGAATCTGGGCTGATCGTCCCCCTCGGCCAATGGGTCATGGAGAGGGCGGCCGAGGATGCGTCAGGCTGGCCCGAGCCGCTTCGCGTTTCCGTCAACCTGTCGCCGAAGCAGTTCCTGATGGCGGATCTCTCGCTGCAGATTTTGTCCGCCCTGGAACGTGCTGGCCTGCCACCGCATCGGTTGAGCGTCGAGATCACCGAGGGTGTGCTGATCGACAACCGGGAACGCGCGCGCACCATCGTTCAGGCCCTGAAGCAGCATGGCGTCCAGATATCGCTCGACGACTTCGGCACGGGGTATTCAGGCTTGAGCTATCTGCGGCAATATCCGCTCGACACCATCAAGATCGACAAGTCTTTCATCCGGTCTCTCGCCGATGACGACGGGGCGCAGGCGATCGTGCAGACGATCCTGACCTTGGCCCGGCGTCTGGGGCTGAAGGTCATCGCCGAGGGCGTGGAAACCGAGGCGCAGCTGGAGTGGCTGCGCGCCGCCGGATGCGGTCAGGTTCAGGGCTTCCTGCTCGGCACCCCGCTGCTGCCGGAGGAAATCGCACCGTTTCTGGCGCTTGCCGAAACAACTCGGGAGTCACGAAGGCAGAGTGCGGACGCATGAGCCGGCGCAAGCCGACCGGAAGCCGCGGGACATGAAGCCGGTCCCGCGGATCATCGCCATCTTGGCGGTCGCCATCCTGACCGCCTGTACCAGCAAGGTGTTGCCCCTGCCGCCGCCAGTGCCGACGGCCGCCATGAGGGATGCCGCAGCCCTTCAGGCCTGTCTGAATGGCAGCCGGGATGCCGAAGGCCGTGCGGCCATGATCACGGACTGTGGAACGGCCATCAACTCCGGTAATCTGTCGCGCAGCGAACGCATCGAAGCTTTGAAGCAGCGCGCCGGACTCTATGAGCTTGATGGGCAGCACGAGAGGGCGATATCGGACTACAAGCATGTGGTTCGGGACGATCCGCGCGACGGCATATCGCTGATCGCCCTCGGCGACGTGTTGCGCGGGATCGGCCAATGCGCCGCGGCTATCCCGGACTACGATCGGGCCGTGCGGCTCGACCCCAAATACGAGAGGGCTGTCGGCGCTCGCGCGAACGCCTATGTTTGTGTCGGGAACGATCAGGACGCGATCGCGGATTATACCAGGGCGATCGCGTTGGAGCCGCGCAACGCGGAACTTTATGTGGAGCGCGGCAATGCCTACGCGGAGACCGGAGACGCGGATAACGCCATCACGGATTTCACCGCCGCCATCGCTTTGAGGCCGCGCGCCGCGACCTATCTGGCGCGAGCGCGCCTGTATCGCTCGCAAGGACATGGCGATCTGGCGATGCGTGATTATGACATCGCCCTGCAGGAGCAACCTAAAAACAGCGAGGCACTCTATCAGCGTGGCGGCATCCATTTCGACCAGCAGGATTACGCCGCCGCGATCGCCGATTTCGACCGCGCCGTGAAGATCAATCACCGCTTCGCCGCGGCGTTCGATGCGCGCGGCAATGCCCATATGCGCGAAAGCCAGAATGACAAGGCTCTGCAGGACTACAGCGAAGCCATCGCGCGCGATCCGCACATGGCGGCGGCCTACGAGCATCGCGCGCGGCTCTATGACCAGATGGGCGAATACGATCAGGCCATTCATGATTATTCGCAGGCCTTCAGCCTTAAGCCCGGCCATGCAAGCGCGCTCATCGGCCGCGGCAAGGCCTATATGAGCAGCGGCCAGTATGCGGCGGCGATCCAGGATCTCACGACGGCCCAGCAGCTTGCCCCGTCGAATGCCGATGTCGCCGCTGATCTTCGTCAGGCGAAGTTGGAGAAGAGCAAGCAGGACAAGGTCCGCCAGATATCGGTGGAAGCGAATATCCCCAAGTGACGAAAAGCGGCTGGCGGGTCGCAGCCTCCGCATCTCCTTCATTGGCCTGCCGCCACACGTTAGCGGCGAAGGCGATCACGGTTTCGTGCCGACCTCATCGGTCTGGCTCGGCATAAGGGGCCGGGGATCGCGTCGTCCGCTTCGCGCATTGGCCGGCCTGCATTGTCGGCCGGCGGCGGCGCGCAGACGCGGCGGTCACTGGGCCGGACGCCCCGGCCCATCCCGGGCCGCTCGCCGGTATCGACCGCCAGGAGCATTGCAAGTCCTCAATGTCGGAGCCGCGTGTTGGCATCAGCTTCCCGGATTTAGCGTTTGGCGCCACAGTCGGTGTTCGCGTTAAGCTCTGCTTCCAAGGTGCGACCACAGCAGCCGCATCGCCAGAGGGTTGGAGACCGACATGCCCGATCATGAGCCCACAGCGGCGCAGGCCTTCCTCGCGGAAAGCGCGCTCGAACTGCATGCATCCGGACGGCCGGGGAAGCTTGAGACCCGTATATCGAAGCCATTGACGACGGCGCGCGATCTGTCGCTTGCCTATTCGCCCGGCGTCGCGGTCCCTTGCCTGCGCATCCATGAAGACCCTTCCTTGGCCTATACCTACACCACGCGGGGCAACATGGTCGCGGTCATCTCCAACGGCACCGCGGTACTCGGCCTCGGCAATATCGGCGCGCTCGCCTCGAAGCCGGTCATGGAGGGCAAGGTCGCGCTCTTCAAGCGCTTCGCCGATGTCGACGGCATCGATCTTGAAGTCTCCACCGAGGATGTCGACGAATTTGTCAACTGCGTCCGTCTGCTCGGGCCGTCCTTCGGCGGCATCAATCTCGAAGACATCAAAGCCCCGGAATGCTTCATCATCGAGAGCCGCCTGCGCGAACTCATGGACATTCCCGTCTTCCATGACGATCAGCACGGCACGGCGATCGTGACGGCGGCGGCGCTCATCAACGCCTGTCACCTCACGGGGCGCGACCTCGCGACGACGACGCTCGTGGTCAACGGCGCGGGGGCGGCGGGCATCGCCTGCATCGACCTGCTGCTGACGCTTGGCATGAAGCGCGAGAACATCATTGCCTGCGACACCAAGGGCGTCATCCATCGCGGCCGCACGGATCTCAATCAGTGGAAATCCGCCCACGCGGTCGAAACCAAGCTCCGCACGCTGACCGAGGCGATGCAGGGCGTCGATGTTTTCCTGGGCCTCTCGGTCAAGGGTGCTTTGACGCAGGACATGGTGCGGAGCATGGCGCCGCGGCCGATCATCCTCGCCCTCGCCAACCCGGACCCCGAGATCACGCCGGAGGAGGCGCGTGCGGCGTCGCCCGATGCGATCGTCGCGACCGGCCGTTCCGACTATCCCAATCAGGTCAATAATGTTCTCGGTTTTCCTTATATCTTTCGCGGTGCCCTCGACGTGCGGGCCAGCACCATCAACGAAGCAATGAAGGCCGCCGCCGCCGAGGCGCTCGCGGTCCTCGCGCGGGAGGATGTGCCGGACGAGGTGCATCGCGCGGCCGCCCGGCAACTGCGCTTCGGGCCGGAATACATCATCCCCAATGCCTTCGATCCGCGCCTCATCACGCGAGTGCCGCTTGCCGTCGCCCGTGCGGCGGTCGCAAGCGGGGTCGCCCGGCGGGAGATCACCGAGACGCGCCGCTATCAGCGCGAGCTTGCCGCGCGGCTCGACACGGCCGTCAACATTCTCGACCTCATCACCGAGGGGGTGCGCGGTCAACCCAAGCGCATGGTCTTCGCGGAAGGCGAGAACGAAACCATGGTCCGCGCCGCGGCGCAGTATCACAAGGAGGGCTTCGGGACCCCCATCCTCATCGGCAACGAAACCCGTGTGCGCGCGGCGTTCGAGCGGCTCGAACTGGAGTTGCATGACGGGATCGAGATCCGCAACGCCCGCCTGTCGGCGATGGACGATCACAACAACAACGTCCGCTACACGGATTTTCTGTACGCCCGCCTGCAGCGCCGGGGCTATCTGCTGCGGGACGTGCAGCGCATGGTCAACCAGGACCGCAACATCTTCGCCGCCTGCGCGGTGGCGCTTGGCGATGCGGACGGCATGGTCACCGGGCTTACCCGCGCGCCGAGCCAGGCGCTGGAAGCAATCCGTCTCGCGATCGATCCGAAGCCCGGCAGCGTGCCCTTTGGCCTCTCCATGGTCGTGACCCCGCATGCGACGCTGCTGGTCGCCGACACGCTCATCAACACCGAGCCCAGCGCCGAGCAACTGGCCGCGATCGCCATCGCGACGGCCAACCGCATGCGCGCTTTGGGCCAGAGCCCTCGGGTCGCCCTGTGCTCGCATGCGAGCTTCGGGCAGCCGCAGACCGAGGGTTCGGCGCGAATCGCGGAGGCCGTGCGCCTGCTGGAGAGCCGGGGCGTGAACTTCGAGTTCGAGGGGGAACTCAGCCCGGAGGTTGCGCTCGATGAAAGCCTCCGCAAGCGGTACCCGTTCTGCCGGCTGACCGGAAACGCCAATGTGCTGGTGATGCCGAGCCTGGATGCCGCCCAGATCGCGACGCAGATGGTGGCAAGGCTGGGGGAGGCGCGGGTCATCGGCCCGGTGCTTACCGGCCTCGATCATCCGGTGCAGGTGGTGCCGATGGACAGCAAGGTGTCCGACCTCGTGGTCTTCGCCTGCCTCGCGGCGACGACGATGGAGTGATGCAGGATCACGGGGCGCTCGGCTGACGTATTCGTCACCGGCGCGCGCTTGCCCTGTGCGGCGCCGGATGATCCAAAGGCACCGGTCGACAACCCCAGGGAGAATGCCATGCAGCACGAAACGCTGACCTTCGAGGCCGACGGCCTTACCATGAAGAGCGAACTCTTCTTCGAGCCCGCCGCCGGTCCGCGCGCCGGCGTTCTGGTGTTTCCCGAGGCCTTCGGTCTCGGCGAGCATGCCATCTCGCGCGCCGAGCGTCTGGCGGCCCTGGGCTATGTGGCGCTCGCTTGCGATCTGCACGGCAATGGCCGCTTGATCGACGACCTGCAGGAGGCAATCGGCGCGCTGCAGCCGTTGTTCGCGGATCCCTCCAAGACGCGGGCTCGGGCTTCGGGCGCCCTTAAGGCACTGACGGCGCGTTCCGAGGTCGACCGCAACCGCGTGGGCGCGATCGGCTTCTGTTTCGGCGGCACGATGGCGCTGGAACTCGCGCGCTCGGGGGCCGAGGTCGCGGCGATCGTCGGCTTCCACAGCGGCCTCGGCACGGCCGCGCCCAAGACGGATGCGAAGGCCATCAAGGGGCGCGTTCTGGTCTGCATCGGCGCGGACGACCCGATGATCCCGGCCGAGCAGCGCGCCGAATTCGAGGCGGAGATGCGCGACGCCGGGGTCGACTGGCAGATGCATCTCTATGGCAAGACCGTGCACAGCTTCACCAACCAGGGCGCCGCGAAGCGCAACATGCCGGATGCCATCCGCTACAGCCCCGAGGCCGACGCGCGGTCCTGGGCGGCGCTGCAGCAGATGTTCTCCGAAACTCTGGCCTGACGCGGGCCTCGTCGCCCGCGCGGCGCTTGTGCCACGCGGGCGACGGATCGGGTCAGGTGAGCCGGCGCTCCTGCTGCGCCTCAAGCGCGGCCAGGAAGGCCGCCACGGGCTGCTCCTCCTGCAACGCCTTCAGCATCAGCGCTTGCTGGCTCGGCGGCGCGAGCCCTCCGATCGGCGGATCGCGATCGAGGTTGGTCGGGAAGGGATAGCCCTCGGCACAGGCGGCGACGGCGTCGGCGGCCTCGGCGCGCGATATACGGCCATCCGCCAGCATCGCGCGGAGCGCCGGGTAGAGGACGGCACTCATCCGCGTGCGGTCCATACTTTCCATCGCGCGTCCGAAGCCCGACGAGACCTGCAGGAGATTCGCCATCCGGCGCACATCGGCGGAGCGGTTGGTGCCGGCCGCGTGAAACAGCGCCGGGTTGAAGAATGCGGCGTCGCCCTTCGCCAGCGGCAGCTGCACGTGATGCTCCTGGAAGAAGTCGCGGAACTCCGGCGTGGTGATGGCGAGGTAGCCGGGCTCGTAGGCCTGGGAATAGGGCAGATAGAGCGTCGGCCCGGTGTCCACCGGCATGTCGCAATGGGCGACGGCGCCCTGCAGCGTCAGCACCGGGGACAGGCGATGCACATGCGCTGGGTAGCGCGCCATCTGAGCCGGGGTCATGAAGCCGAGATGGTAGTCGCGATGGGCGGATTGCGCCTCGCCGCCGGGATTGACGACATTCACCTGGGAGGTGACCTGGTAGGCCGGTCCGAGCCATGCCTCGCTGACGAGGGCGAGGATCTCGTTGCCGTAATAGCCGGCGAACACCTCGGGCGCGCACAGGCATAGCTTCTCGAGCGCGTTCCAGATGCGGTCATTCGCGCCGGGTTTGGCGAAATGGTCGCCGCCACCGGTGTTGCTCGCATGCTGCTCGCCGATGATCGTCTGGAAGACGGCGGTCGCGGCATCGACCGGCGCGAGATCGGCGAAGGCGTGGCGAAGCACGATGATGCCGGGCCCCGTCATGAGGGCCTCCGCCCATTCCGCGAGTACGTCGACGCGGCCCGCGGGCGTTGCGATCGCGCGCCGGATCGCGTTGCAGTCGTAGATCAGCACGCGGGTCACGACCTCAGCGGCGAAGGGATAATCCTCCAACCTGGTCTCGCTATGGGCGAGGGCGGCGAGATCGTCGAGCCAGACGCGCTCCGGCGTCAGGAACACGCGCCCGGAGCGCTGCTGCGAGATGTTGTCGGTCTTCATGGTGTTTCTCCCGAAAGCGTTCATGGCGCGGAGCATACGGCCCGCTGCGGCGATCGAAAGATCAGAAACCCCTCAGAAATCCATCAAGAGCCTCTCGCCAAACTCTGTAGAGCGGCGTAACGAACCGCCATGTCCCGAGAGTTTCTCATCAAGGAGATCGCGGTCCAGGCCGGGCTGAGCGTCGCCACGGTCGACCGTGTGCTCAACGACCGCCCGGGCGTGCGGATGCTGAACCGGCAGCGCGTGGCGGCGGCCATTCAGGAACTGGAGGCGCAGCGAAGTCAGCGCGCGCTGACCGGGCGGAAGTTCATCATCGACCTTGTGATGGAGGCGCCCGGCCGCTTCACGCGCGAGGTGCGCGCGGCGCTCGAGGCCGAACTGCCGACGCTGGAGCCCGCTGTCTTCCGCGCGCGCTTCCATCTATGGGAGGTCGTGGCCGCCGCCGATCTGATCCAGGCGCTCGACCGCATCCGCGAGACCGGAAGCCATGGCGTCATCCTCAAGGCGCCGGACCTGCCCGAGGTGGTGGCGGCCGTCGATCGTCTGGTGCAGGCGGGGATTCCGGTGATCACTGTTGCGACTGATCTGCCGCTGTCGCGCCGCCGCGCCTATGTCGGGATCGACAACCGGGCCGCAGGCGAAACCGCCGCCTATCTCATCGGCGCCTGGCTCGGCACCTGGCGCGCTCGCGTCCTGGTGACGCTCAGCAGCAACCGGTTTCGCGGTGAGGAGGAGCGGGAAGCCGGCTTCCGCCACGCGCTGCGGGCGCACCACCCGAATTTGGGCCTCGTCGAGGTCAGCGAGGGCCACGGCATCAACCGCGAGACGGTGGCGCTGGTGCGGCGGGCGCTGACCGACGACCGCTCGATCGCGGGCGCCTATTCCATCGGCGGCGGCAACACCGCGGTGCTCGCGGCCTTCGCCGAAGCGGGGCGGCATTGCTCGGTCTTCGTCGCCCACGACCTCGACGAGGACAACGCGCGGCTGTTGCGGGACCGGCGGATCAATGCGGTGCTGCACCACGACCTCGGGCAGGACATGCGGACCGCCTGCCGTCTCATCATGCAGGCTCATGGCGCGCTCCGCGATGTCGCGGCCACGCTTTCCGCGGTTCAGGTCATCACGCCGTTCAACATGCCGGCCGGCCTTCTCGCCTGAGGCGCTACGGCCGCCGATAGCCTCAGGCGGCGGCCGCTACGGCCGCCGATAGCCTCAGGCGGCGGCGTCGTTCGCTTCGTCCCCGCGCATGTCCTCCGCCTCCCGCCGCAGCCGGCGGAAGCTCCGCATGCTGAAGGGGAGCATGCCGGCATAGATCAGCCCGGCCGTCGCCATGGCCGCCCAGGGTTCAGCCAGCAGAATCGCCGCGAAGACCCCGGTGCCGAGCAGCAGCGGAAGCACGACCTCGGCGGGAACCTTGAAGTTCTTGAAGCTCCAGACCGGCACCGTCGAGACGAGCAGAACCGCCGTGCCGATCAGGATGAGGGCCACGATCAGCGGCGAATGCGAGAGCGCCAGGAGCCAGGGCACGTCGATCGCACGCGCCTCCAGCCCGACGAAAATCGGGAACAGGGCGAGCAATGCTCCGGCTGGCGCCGGCACGCCGGTGAAGAAGCCGGCGGTGTAGGTCGGCACCACGGCGGCATCGAGTGCCGCGTTGAAGCGCGCGAGACGGAGCGCCATGCAGACGGCGAACATGAGCGACGGGATGAAGCCTACGCCGCCGTAGCGGCTGAGCGACCAGAGGTAGAGGAGAAACGCGGGGGCGACGCCGAAGCAGAGAAAGTCCGCGAGGCTGTCGAATTCCGCGCCGAAGCGCGACGTGCCCTTGAGCATCCGGGCGATCCGCCCGTCCAACCCGTCGATGACCGCGGCGACGGCAATCGCGATCACGGCGGCGTCGAACTGACCGTCGAGGGCGAAGCGCATGCCGGTGAGCCCGGCGCAGAGCCCCAGCATGGTGAGCAGGTTGGGCAGAACCCGGTTGAAGGAGGGACCCTTGAAGCGCGGGCGATGCGCCGGCCGCTTCAGCCGCCGCCTGCGCCGCGCCGGCCAGATGCGCCCATCCGGCGTGCCGGGCACGCGGTCCCCGCTCACGGCAGAGCGGCCCCGGGGTCCGTCTCGGGACCCGTCCCGAGCCCTATCTCCGGCTCATCGAGATCGTCGGGCACCTCGGCACTGGGATCTGGCAGCGGATCGGTCAGCTCGGCGATCACGCTCTCGCCGCCGATCATGGTCTGGCCTTCCGATACCAGGGGCAGCACGCCCGCCGGCAGGTAGATGTCGGTGCGGCTGCCGAAGCGGATGATGCCGAAGCGCCCGCCCGCCTGGACGTGGTCGCCCTCCTTCACGTCGCAGAGGATGCGGCGGGCGATCAGCCCGGCGATCTGCACGACCGCGATTTCCCGCCCGTCGGGCAGGCGGATGGCGAGGGCGTTGCGCTCGTTCTCGTCCGACGCCTTGTCGAGGTTGGCGCTGAGGAACTTGCCGTGGCGATAGGCGATGCGGGTCACCGTACCGTCCGCCGGCATCCGGTTCACGTGAACGTCGAGCACCGAGAGGAAGATCGCGACGCGCCAGCGGGGCATGATGCCGAGGCCGAGTTCCGGCGGCGGCGTGGCCAGCGCGATGCTGACGATATGGCCGTCTGCCGGCGCCAGCAACGCGCCCGGGCGCGGCGGCGGGAAGCGCTCCGGGTCGCGAAAGAAGTACAGGCAGAACAGGATGAACAGGACACCGATCCAGGCGAGCCAGCTCGCGAAGATGAGCCCGGCCAGCACCAGGATCGCACCGATGACCAGAAACGGACGGGCCGCTGGATGTGGCGGGGAGAAGACGAAGCGGAAAGCGCTGCCATGAGCCATGATGGCGGCCTGTTATCAGGTCTTGCCCTCGCTTGTCTCGCCTCCCTCTCAGCTTTGACCCTGCCTTTGATTGCGCAGCAGGGTCTTCACCGCCGAGATTGGTGGCGCGTGTGCTGCTTCGTCGGCGGTCGGCATGTGAAACGCCTGCCCCGGATAGATCCGGTCGGGATCGCGGATCTGGTCCAGGTTGTCCTGGAAGATCGCGGTATATTCGACGCCGCGGCCATAGCTGTGCCGGGCGATGGTCCAAAGGCAGTCCCCCGGCTGCACCACGGCCTGCCCCGGCGCCAGAAGCTGCTTCACGCTGGCGCGTGCGAATGGCACCTCGGCGCGCGCCACAACCTTGCCGCTTGGCGCCAACTCATCGGTGCGCATCCGGTAGATGCCCGGCGGCATGTCGTGTTTGGGCGACAGTGACCAGATGCCTTTGCCATCCGCCACCGCATCCCCGAGGACCCGGTTGTCGACATAGAGACGCACCACCCGGCCGGGCTTGGCATGCCCGGTGAAGCGGATGCGGCCCTGATCGTCGTATTGCACCACGTCGAGGCCGACCGGACCGGGATGGCTACCCGGCGGTGCCAGCAGCAGGCGTGGCGGCGCGTTGCCCTGCGACAGCACGACCATCGGCCCGGAGCTGAGCTTGGAGCCAGCGACGCTCGCCGTCGCGGCCCCGCCGCCTGAACCCGGGAGGCTGAGCAGAACCGTGGTCTGCGCCGTGCGGCCCTTGGGGTTCGCCGCTTGATCGGCGACCGACAACTCATGGACGCCGGCGGGCAAGGGTGCGTCGGGCAGGAAGACCCATTGGCCGCCAGCATCCGCCTTCGCGGAGCCCAATAGCGTCATGCCGCTGTGGATCGTGAGCGTTTCGCCCGGCTGGGCGCTGCCGGCCATGACGAGCGAGCCGTCCTTGTCCAGTCTCACCACATCGACGCCGGGGGCCGCAGGCTTCACATCAGCGGGCGTGGCCTTTTGGACCGTAGCCAACTCGGCCGGCTTCGGCGGCGAAGGCGCCGGCGCGGCAGTGGCCCGCTGATCGCTGCCCTGCTGAACGGAAGGCGCCTGAACGGAAGGCGGCGGGACCGCAGGAGCGGACGCGGTGTGGGTTCCGGCCAGCGGCGCATGGCTCGTCTCGTAGAGATAGGCGCCGCCCGCCCCGATTACGCCCACCGCGACAAGCGCCAGGACGGTGTAGACCCGTCCGGACCGTGCCGTGTCACCGGCAGGTTGCCGTGTCGCCTCAGTCATGGGCCGTTATCCTGCTCACCTGGCTCTAGAGAATCGGTCATCGTCCGGTAACGAATTATTAGCACGAGTCCGTGACGCCTGCTCACTGTTTAGAAGCGCGGGACCGGCTTCCCTCCCGCCGGAGGTTGCATCAGCCCGGCCGGGCTGCCACCAAGGTCCGAATTGCCTCCGCAGACGCGGCATTTCAGGCTCGGCGGACCAAACGGCTATCGAATCCAATTCCTGCACATCCCATTTCCTGCACAAACTCATCTCGCAAAGGACTTCGCGATGCCGGCGATCAAGGCGGTCACTGTGTTCGGCGGCGCATCGGCGGGCCACGACCCCATCTGCCGAGAGACCGCAACGGCACTCGGCCGGGGCATGGCGGAAGCCGGCATCACCGTGATCACGGGCGGCGGCAGCATCGGCATGATGGGCGCGGTCGCCGATGGAGCGCTCGGCGCCGGCGGGCAGGTCATCGGCATCATTCCCGATTTCCTCGCCCGCCGGGAGGTCGCGCATACCAAGGTCTCCGAAATGATCGTGACCGACAGCATGCACAGCCGCAAGCGTCGCATGTTCGAGATGTCCGACGCCTTCGTCACCCTGCCCGGCGGCCTGGGCACGATGGACGAGACCTTCGAAATCATCACCTGGAGGCAACTCGACCTGCATGCCAAGCCGGTGATCATCTGCGACGTAGGCGGCTGGGCGCAGCCCTTTCTGGCACTGATCGACGCGCTGATCGGCCAGGGCTTCGCCCCGCGCCATGCGCGTCGGTTCTTCGAGGTCCTGACCAGCGCCGAGGCGATCGTGGATCGGCTCTCCGCCATGCCGGTGATCGAAGAGGCGACCGAGGTGTCGCGCCTCTGACCGCGTGAGGCGGCCATGAACTACCGCCACGCCTTCCATGCCGGCAATTTCGCGGACTGCATGAAGCATGTCCTGTTGCTCTGGATGCTGCGCGCCCTCGCCCGCAAGCCCGCGGGCTTCATGGTGCTCGATACCCATGCGGGCATCGGTCGCTACGACCTCGCGGGCGCCGAGGCTTCCCGCACGGGCGAGTGGCGGGATGGCATCGGGCGGCTGCGGGCGGCGGCCGAGACAGGCGAGGCGATGCCAGAAGGGATCGGCGCCTTCCTCGATCTTGTCGAGCGGGTCGGGCTCTATCCCGGTTCGCCCGCCCTGATCCAGGCGGCGCTGCGGCCCGGCGACCGGCTGATCTGCTGCGAACTTCACCCGGAGGATCATGCGGCGCTGCGGGCGGCCATGCGGGGATCGGCGCAGGTCGCGGTCCATCTTCGCGACGGCTACGAGGCGATGCGCGCCTTCCTGCCGCCGCGCGAGCGCCGTGGCCTCGTCCTGATCGATCCGCCCTTTGAGGCGACGGACGAATTCGCCCGCCTGACCGAGGCGCTTCATCAGGGAACCATCAGATTCCCCTCAGGCGTCTTTGCCGTCTGGTATCCCATCAAGCACCGCGCGCCCTCCCGAGGGTTTCACGCGGCGGTGGCCGAGGCCGGTCTCCGCGACGTGGTGGCGGCCGAACTGCTGCTGCGGGAGCCGACGGACCCCGAGCGTCTCAACGGCTGCGGCCTGCTCGTGGTCAGTCCGCCCTGGGGCTTCGTGGAGGCGGCCGAGCCAATGCTGGCCGCGCTCGCCAGGGTCTTCGCGCCGGATGAGGGCAGCGCGCGGCTGGTCCGGATCACGCCGGAGTAGCGGGCTCGTCCGCGATGCCGTGGAGCTTCGCCCATTGCAGCAGGAGCATGGTTTTGGCGTCGACGATATGCCCCTGGCCGATCATCGCCACGGCATCGTCGAGCGGCATCTCCACGACCTCGATATCCTCGCCTTCCTCCGCCAGACCGCCGCCCCGGCTAATGCGGTCGGAGGCGTCATAGGTCGCCACGAAGAACGACAGACGCTCGCTGAAGCAGCCCGGACTCATGAAGGCGTCGAAGACGTGCCGAGGGTTGCGGATCCGGGTGCCGATCTCCTCCTCCGCCTCGCGCCTGATGGCGGTAAGTGGATCGTCCTGGTCCAGCATCCCCGCGCAGACTTCCAGCAGCGGATGCGGATAGCCGTTGAGATAGGTGACGAAGCGGATCTGGCGGACGAGCAGGATCGTGCCGCGCGCCGGGTCGTATGGGAGCAGCGCGGCGGCATTGCCGTGGTCGTAAAGCTCGCGGCGAAGGGGCTGCCAACTGCCGTCGCGGCGGCGCTGCTCGAACTCCAGCCGCCGGAGAAGGAAGGTTTCGTCGGAGAGCACCGTCTCCTTGAGGTTCCGGATCGGGGCTTCCTCCGCCATGGAGGTCAGGAGGCCATGGTGAGACGCTTGACGAAGGCCGAGACTTTGTGGCGGCGCATCTCCGAGCGGGCGGTCGCATCCGTCGTCATGTAATTGAGCTGGATCACGTAGCGGGTGCCGACGAACTGCTTGTGCCCGTGCCATGTGGTGGGGCCGTTCGGAAAGACGAGCAGGGTGCCGTTCACCGGGGGCACCTCGACCGCGTAATCCTCAATGTCGTCGGGTCCGCGGAGCAGCCGGAGGCAGCCCTCGCGCCGCGCCCAGGCCTCGGTCTCGGGGTTGAGGTAGAGCAGGATCGTCACCCGCTTGGTGTGGCTGTCGCAATGGATGCGGCCGTCCTTCTCGCGGGAGGCGCCGCGCAGCGTCACCATCGTCGGCGCGCCGACGAGATCGAGATCGAACTTGCGGGAGACGGCGGAGCGGAAGCGCGGGCCCTCCAGCTCCTTCATCAGCGCTTGAGCGTCAGGGCCGAGCCGGAGCGAGCCGATGGGGAATGACCCGCCGCGGTCGAGCTTGGGCAAGCCCCGGACAACGTCGGACAGAACCGCGGGCCTCACGAAGTTCTCCACCACGATGTGGGTGAAGGGGTCGCTCGCCACCGGCGTGGCCTCGAAAGCCTCGTAGTCCAGATCGGTCATAACCCTGTCCCCGGCGTCAGAAAGTTCTTGCTTCTTGTTTGGAAAGAAAGCGCCCTTTGGTCTCTTGCGTAGGAAGAACGAGAAGACGTCCTTTTTATGAGCGGCTTCAGGACCAGCGCATCTTACGAATCTTTAGCCTTGATGGGCGAAGATGTCAGGCACGTCATACCCCAGCAGATCGAGTTCGCAACGGGCAGGCAGGAAATCGAAGCAGCTCTGCGCCAGGGGCAGGCGGTCTTCGCGGATGAGCAGAGCCTCCAGCCGCCCCCACAGGGCATGGAGATGCAGCACATCCGATGCCGCATAGGCCAGCTGCTCCGCCGTGAGCTCGGGCGCGCCCCAGTCGCTGGTCTGCTGCTGCTTGGAGATCTCGACCCCGAGAAGCTCCCGGCACAGGTCGCGCAGGCCGTGGCGATCGGTGAAGGTGCGCACGAGCTTCGCGGCGATCTTGGTGCAGACGACGGGCGCCGCGCGGATGCCGAGCGCATGGAACAGCATCGCGACATCGAAGCGCGCGAAATGCATGAGCTTGAGGCGGCCCGGGTCGCCCAGCAACGCCTTGAGGTTCGGACAGTCGTAGCCGTGGCCGCCGAGCGCCGGCGGGATGAGCTGCACCAGATGGGCCTGCCCATCCCCGGCTGAGAGCTGGACGAGGCAGAGGCGGTCACGGCGCGGATCGAGCCCCATGGTTTCGGTATCGACGGCGATGACCGGGCCGAGGTCGATGTCCGGCGGCAGGTCGTGGCGATGGAGATGGATGGTGGCGTGCGGCAGGAACTGCGTGATGTCGGCCATGGGTGGTGCCTAGCCGATGGGCCTTGCCGGCTCAAGCGCGCACACGTGCTTCCGCGCGCGGTCATGCGGTGACACGGTGCCGCCGAGCCGGCATAGGTGCCGGGAGTGACCCAACCCAAAGGCAGGAAGGCTGCTCATGCTGATCGGGATCGACTGGGGCGGCACCAAGATCGAGGGGATCGCGCTGACGCCCGACGGCAGGGAGCTTTCCCGCCTGCGCGCCGAGACGCCTCGCCACGACTATGAGGGATGCCTCGCGACCATCGCGTCCCTCGTCGAGGGCATGGAGGCGGAAGCCGGCACGCGCGGCACGGTCGGCGTCGGCATACCGGGGTCGCTCGAGCCACGCTCCCGTCTCGGCAAGGGGGCGAGTTCGACTTGGCTCCTCGGTCGCCCGGTGGAGGCCGATCTGCGGCGTGCCCTGGGGCGCGAGGTGCGGGTGGAGAATGACGCCGATTGTCTCGCGGCCTCCGAGGCCGTGGACGGCGCGGGCGCCGGATACCGGGTCGTCTTCGCGGTGATCCTGGGCAGCGGCGCGGGCGCGGGCATCGCGATCGGCGGCCGGGCGCATCACGGCCCCAACAACAGCGCCGGGGAATGGGGACACAATCCGCTGCCGATGCCCGACCTCGCTGAAATCCCGGGATCGCCCTGCTATTGCGGCAGGCATGGCTGCCTGGAGACCTGGGTGTCCGGCCGCGCCTTCCAGGCGGATTACGCGCGTCACGCGCCGCCCGAGATGGCTGCCGCCGCCACGACCGCGCCCGCTGTCATCGCGCGGCTGCGCGCCGGCGACCGGCTCGCAGGCCTCGTCTGGCACCGCTACGTCGACCGCGTGGCGCGGGGCCTGTCGCTGGTCGTCAACGCGCTCGACCCCGACATCTTCGTCATGGGCGGCGGCATGTCCAACGTGGACGAGCTCTATCGCGACCTGCCGCCGGCCCTCGCCCGCTACACCTTCTCGACGGTTTTCGAAACGCCGATCCTGCGCGCGGCCCACGGCGACAGCAGCGGGGTGCGCGGCGCGGCTTGGCTCTGGCGCGACGGCTGAGGTAAGTCCTGCCATCCGTTCTGAGAGAGTGCCGCCATGCCTGACTTCGATCTCGACGCCCGCTTCGCCTTCGGCTCCCGCCTTGTCGTCGAGGCGGCTAATTTGGCCCTGAGCTATTTCCAGCAACTCGGCAGCCTGACCATCAAGAGCAAGGGCCTGCAGGACATGGCGAGCGAGGCGGATCTCAACACCGAGATCCTCATCCGCGACCATCTCGCGGCGGCTTTCCCCAAGGACGCATTCCTCGGCGAGGAGACGGGGAGGACAGAGGCGGTGGATGGCGCGCGGGGCATCTGGGTCGTCGATCCCATCGACGGCACCCAGCCCTTTGTCAGCAACATGCCCAACTGGTGCGTCTCGATCGCCTTCGTGCTCGACGGGCGGGCGGAACTCGGCTTCGTCTGCGCGCCGGCCCGGGGCGAGGTCTTCATCGGCAGGCGCGGTCATGGGGCAACCTTGAACGGCAGCCCGATCAGCGTCCGCAAGTCGGCCCGGATGACCGACGGGCTGGTGGGGACGGGCTACTCCACGCGCGTGCCGCCGCAGGATTTCCTGCCCGTTCTCGGCGCGGTGCTGGAGCAGGGCGGCATGTTCTTTCGCAACGGCTCCGGCGCGCTGATGCTCTGCGATGTCGCCTGCGGGCGGCTGATCGGCTACCTCGAGCAGCACATCAACAGCTGGGACTGCCTCGCGGCCCTGGTCATGATCGAGGCGGCAGGCGGCGTCGTCAGCGACTTCCTGGCCGACGAGGGCATGTGGCGCGGCCACGCCCTGGCCGCGGGCGCGCCGGAGGTCTTCCCGAGCCTCGCCGCGCTGGTGGGGGTCCAGCCGCTCGAGGTCTGAGTCTCGGGCCGCGCCTGGGCTTCAGTGGGCGCCGGCGCTCGCGATCGTCTCCAGTTCGGCGACCGCGTCGTCCGGCAGCGCGAGGTCGGCCGCCGCCAGATTCTCGTGCAGATGCCCGACCGACGAGGTGCCGGGGATCAGCAGAATGTTCGGCGAGCGGCGCAGGAGCCAGGCGAGCGCCACCTGCATGGGCGTCGCGCCGAGGCGGGATGCGACCGCCGACAGCGTGTCCGACTGCAGCGGCGTAAATCCGCCGAGCGGGAAGAAGGGCACGTAGGCGATCCCTTTTCCACTCAGCTCGTCGACCATCGCGTCATCGGCTCGGTTGGCGAGGTTGTAGAGGTTCTGGACGCAGACGATCTCGCAGATCCGCTGACCTTCCGCGATCTGGGTCGGCGTCACGTTGCTCAGCCCGATGTGACGGACGAGACCCTGCCGCTGCATCTCGGCCAGCACCGTCAGCGGTGCTTCCAGCGAGCCTTCGGCCGGACCGTGAACGCTGAACATGCTGCGAAGGTTGACCACCTCCAGCACGTCGAGCCCCAGGTTGCGGAGGTTGTCGTGCACCGCCTGGGTCAGCTCCTCGCGCGAGAACGCAGGCAGCCATGAGCCGTCCGGGCCACGTTTGGCGCTGATCTTGGTGACGATGACGAGGTCCCGCGGATAGGGATGCAGCGCCTCCCGGATGATCTGATTGGTGATGTGCGGACCGTAGAAATCGCTGGTGTCGATATGGTCCACGCCCGCCTCCACCGCCGCGCGCAGAACGGCGAGCGCCGCCGCATGATCCTTGGGGGGCCCGAAGACACCGGGGCCTGCAAGCTGCATCGCGCCGTAGCCCATGCGCTTCACCGTGCGGTCGCCGAGCCGGAACGCCCCGGCCTTGCTGATGTCGGTCATAATCTGTCTCCCTGGAATGCCTGCGAATCTAGCGCGAACCGGCACGGTCGATAATGCGGATCAACCGGCACAGGCTGTGCGCGAGGGCGAACAATGGTTCCAGTCCACATGTCACGCGCGGGGACGGCGGCTTGATCTCGATCAACGACGACAGCGGCGGAATAGCGGAGATCATGGGCATCTGCTGGAGGAGACGGCGATGACCAACATCAACCTCGATGAAGCGCTATGGCGGAACAGCATGCTGCCGGAGGGCATCCTGGAGCGCTGGTTCGTGGATGACGGCACGTCGGTCGCCGCCGGAGAGCGCATTGCCGAGGTCCGGATCGAAAGCGCGTTGCACGAAATCATGGCGCCGCGCGCCGGGGTGCTGTGCATCCTCGCCGACCGCAATGCCGTTGTGGAGCCCGGCACCATCGTCGCGCGGTTGGCCTAGCTCGCTCCGCCCGGGGTCCCGTTGCTGGGCCCAGCGGGGGGTGTCGCCGCGGGTCCATGTCCGAAAACGGCGAGCGGGCGCGGCCGGTCAGTGGCATGATGCCGCCATGCCCGACGCATCCCATCCGCTCACGTCCTTGCTCGACCCCGCGCTCTGCTATCGCGCCCTGCTGGCGCGGGACGCGCGTTTCGACGGCCGCTTCTTCACGGCGGTGCGCACGACCGGCATCTACTGCCGGCCGGTCTGCCCGGCCCAGACGCCTAAGCCCGAGAACGTGACCTTCTACCCGAGTGCCGCCGCCGCCGAGGTTGCGGGCTTCCGTTCCTGCCTGCGCTGCCGGCCGGAGCGTGCGCCCGCGACCGCCGCCGCGCATCCTCTGGTGGAGCGCGCCATGGCCATCATCGCGGAAGGCGCCTCGCCGTGCGGCCAGGACGCGGATGGATCGGGGGCCATCGACGGATCGGGGCTGGCGGCCCGCCTCGGCATCGGAGACCGTCAGCTGCGCCGCCTCTTCGCCGCATATCTCGGCGCCAGTCCGAAGGCCGTGATGCAGACCCGCCGTCACCTGCTGGCGCGGCAACTGGTGGAGGAGACGACCCTCCCGCTTATCGACGTGGCGATGGCGGCGGGTTTCGACAGCCTGCGCCGCTTCAACCACGTCTTCCGCACGCTGTACGGCCAGCCGCCAAGCCGCATGCGCCGAACTGCGGCAGGAGACAGCATGACGGGGCGCCGCGACGACCGCGGCCTCGCGCTCAGCCTGCCGTTCAGGCCCCCTTACGACTGGCCGGGCGTCATCGCCGTGCTGCGCGCTCATGCCATTCCGGGCGTCGAAGTCGTGACGGACGATGCCTATGCGCGCCTCATCACACTCGGCGGCCATCACGGCACGGTCACGGTCTCGCCCGGAGGACCCGGCCACCTCACGGCGCGGATCGATTTCCCGGTCCTGCGCTTCGTGCCCAGGATCGTCGCCCGGCTGCGGCGCATCTTCGACCTCGGGGCCGACCCCGGACCGATCGACGACGTGCTGGCGTGCGACCCCGGCCTCGCGCCGCTCGTCGCTCACCGTCCGGGCTTGCGCGTGCCGGGCGCCTGGGACGGCTTCGAACTCGCGGTGCGAGTGATCCTCGGCCAACAGGTCAGCGTCGCCGCAGGCAGCCGTCTGGCGGGGCGTCTGGTCACGCTGTTCGGGACACCGGTGGAAACGGCGCTGCCCGGCCTCACGGGCCTGTTTCCGACGCCCGAACGGCTGTTGGCGGAGGCCGAGACGCTCAGCCTGCAGCTCAACATGCCGCGCGCCCGGGCCGCTGCCGTCGTCAACCTTGCCCGCGCGCTCATCGAGACGCCCGCCCTGCTGGAGCGCGGGGAAGGGCTGGCACCTTCGCTCCGGCGGCTTTGCGCGGTGTCCGGCATCGGGCCCTGGACCGCGCACTGCATCGCGCTGTTCGCGCTGCGGGAGCCGGATGCATTTCCGCCCCGCGATGTCGGGCTGCAGCGTGCGCTGGGTCTGGCGGACCGGCCCTTGCTGGCCCGCGCCGAGGCTTGGCGTCCCTGGCGCGCCTACGCCGCGATGCATCTCTGGATGGTCGCGCTCGGCCTCGGGCCCGGTCTTGCCCCCGGTCTTGCCCCCGGTCTTGCCCCCGGTCTTGCCCCCGGTC
>JABBOH010000132.1 GCA_019351895.1 Pseudomonadota bacterium | reverse complement strand
TCCGTTTCCGATCGTCATCGGGAATGGCGGAGATCAGCGGCCGGATCGCGGAGGCACGTCCCATGTCCCAGACGATGTCGAGCGGCGGGAACGGGCCGGGGAAACTGCCAAGTGCTGCGTCGAGCGCGGCGAGGGTCGCACCGATGCGCCGGCGCTGCGCCGCGTCGCGTTCACCGCGGTGCAGCGGCTCTCCCGAGAGGAAGGAAAGAAGGCGCGCCGTTCGCTCGACGCCGCCCCATGCCGAGCGAACATGCGGGTTGCCGGTCAGGTCGTCGAGCACACGCGGGACCGGGAGTGTCGGGTCCACCGCCGCGACATGGCGAAGACAGAGAGTCTGGAAGGCCGTGCTTTCCAGAGGTTCGCCGGGATGCGTGATCTTGAGCAGGTATTCTGCGCTGTCGCCTGCGTGGATGTGGAAGTTCTCATCGCGCTCGCTGCCCAGCGGGCGTGCTTCGGTCGCGATGCCGAAGCGCTCGGCGACGAAGGCCTCGGCGTCCGCAGGCGCGACGGCTGGGTATAGATCAGTGAAACGACTATCCATGAGGGTCAAGGCGAGAGCTCTGCCAGCTAATGATACATGATATACCATATGACTGAGGCTAGCGGAATGTGCTAGTGTGATTTCCTCTTCGCGCGCCAGATGCGAGAGGCTTGTGACGTTCGGGAAGAAGAGGCCGATTTTGCTTAAGCTTAGTCATGAGACCCTGACAGACCGGGCTTATGCAGCTCTCAAGAGGGCGCTGACCGCGGGTGACTTCGCGCCCGGTCATGCTCTAGTCATCCGCACGGTCGCGGAGGCCTACGGTATATCCCCCACACCGATACGCGAAGCGCTGCAGCGCCTTGTGGCCGAGCGGATGCTGGTGTTGCAAGCGAACCGCTCCATCGTGGTGCCCTTTCTTTCGGCAAGGCGCTTCGAAGAATTGACGCGCATCCGGTGCGCCCTGGAAGGGATGGCGGCGGGACGCGCCGCGCAGCGGATATCGTTGCGCCAGCTGCGGGAGCTTCGCGACATCACCGGCGACATCCCGGATGCCATGGAGCGGCAGGACGTCAATGCCTATGTCCACCTCAACCGGGCGTTTCACTTTGGGATCTATGAATGCGCGGATTCACCAATCCTGTTATCGATGATCGAGGATCTTTGGTGCCAGGTTGGGCCCTTCTTCACGCGTCTCTTTGACGATGCCGCCTATGTGCCCCGGGCGAACGATCTGCATCGCGTTATTCTGGAGCGCCTCGCGGCCCAGGATGCGGACGGTGTGGCGGAAGCCGTGGCACTCGACATCGACACAGCCGCGATATGTTTGGCCCCTCATCTGGAAAATCGCGCTGAGGTCGATGCCCTCTGAGAAGTCTTGTCTGATTCGGGTTGTTTGGGTAAGGCCATTCCTCTCGGCTCGGTCGAGCCCGATCGATTGAGCTCGATGGCGGCATGCAGGCCTTACCGTGACAATGCCTTTTTTTGATCTCTTTATTTCGTCGTCGACAGTTCATATCCTCCCTAGCAGGTCGAACTATAAGGGCCAAACCTTGATCGCGGGAACGTCATGAGTCTGAAGGGGACGGATCCCACACCGGCGGCCTCGCCTCCCGACGACATATTCAGCCATATCCTGGGCATGCAGAATAGCTTGTCGCGGTCACACAAGCTGGTGGCGGCGGCCATCCTCACGCAGCCCAAGCTTTTCATCGAGAGCCCGATCGAGGATCTCGCGCCATGGATCGGCGTCTCCGCCCCGACCATCACGCGCTTCTGCCGCACCGTCGGCTGTGAAGGGCTGCGGGAGCTCAAGCTGCGGCTGATGGGCGGCCTGCGCGTGGGGCTGCGGTATATCGAGCCGCCGACGCGCCCGGAATCCACCGCTGAGGCCGTGGAGCGCGTCGTTCACCGGGCTCATCGTGCGGTCGCCGCCGCCGCCGAATCGGCCGACGTAAAAGCTTTGGAACATGCGGCGGACATTATCAGTCGGTGCCGCATCCTCTACGTCTTCGGCGGCGGGGGCGTCTCCAGCTGGCTGGTGGAGGAGGTTCAGAATCGGCTGTTCCGTCTCGGAATCCACGTCATTCCCTGTGTCGACCACCAGATGCAGATGATGCTGGCCGCGACCGCGGATCGTGTCGATGTCGTGCTGTGCTGCTCCTTGACCGGTCGCAATGCCGAACTCATCAAGGCCGCTAAGATCGCAGCAGAGTACGGGGCTGCCACCATCGCGCTGACAACACGGGGCGCTCCTCTGGCCGATGCGGTTGAGTTGCCGCTCATCCTCGCGCTTCGGGATGAAGGCGACATCCTCAGCCCGACCGGCATGCGCTACGGCTTCCTGATCGCGATCGACATCCTTGCCTATATCATGGCGCTCCGGAACAGCCGGCCGGCCCAGCACATGCTGCGACGCATCAAGCAGCAGTTTATGACCCATCGGGACGAAGACGACACTCAGCCGCTCAGCGACTGAGCACATCCGGCGCTACTGATCATTAAATGATCTAAAAAGCAAAATTTCTGATTGCATCTCTCTGGCGCCGCCGCCACTATGATCGAATTATGAACAGGCGGCCGCCCAGGCCGTGCCGGTTCTCTGCTGTCGATGGAGCGGATAGGCGATGACCCTGCTTGCCACGACCCCTGGTTCGATTGCTTCGGCCCCATGATCGATCTCGTGCTTCGGAACGGGCGCGTCATCGACCCGTCGCAGAATCTCGACCGAGTGACGGACGTGGCTTTTTCCGATGGCTGCGTCGTCGCTATCGGGAATGGCCTCCGCGGCGACTCGGTCCGTGATGTGTCCGGCCTCATCGTTTCGCCGGGCCTGATTGACCTGCATACCCATGTTTACTGGGGCGGCACTTCGCTTGGCATTGATGCTGAGGAATTCGCGCGCACCAGTGGGGTTACCACCTGCATCGATACGGGCTCGGCCGGACCCGGCAACTTCGCCGGTTTCCGCCGCCATGTGATCGAGCCGAGCGCCATTCGGATTCTTGCCTATCTTCACGTTTCTTTCGCTGGTATCTACGCTTTCTCCAACCGAATTATGGTGGGTGAGAGCCATGACATGCGGCTGATGGCGGCGCGCGATGCCGTCGAGGTTGCCGAGGCAAACCGGGACCTCATCATTGGGATCAAGGTGCGGATCGGCCGGGTCGCCAGCGGGCCAAGCGGTATCGCCCCGCTCGACATCGCGCTGCGGGTCGCGGATGAAACCGGCCTGCCGATGATGGTTCACATCGACGAGCCTCCGCCGACCTATGAGG
>JABBOH010000131.1:828-3259 GCA_019351895.1 Pseudomonadota bacterium | reverse complement strand
AGAGGGCCGATCCACGAGGGCTTCGCCGAAGCTTGCCATCCTGATGTTAACAAAATACTCTCAGACGCTACAGTCCGGTCTGCTGCAAACGAATCACGCAGAGGTAACCGACACATAACGGTTTCCCGCTGATTTTGCCTCCTCGCTGTTTGGGGTAGGTAGGCCCCACCCGCCCATACCTTCTTCCGGTGTTTCTTGGTTCGGCTGGGAGCCGTTTCTGCGCCCCGGCCTGACCTCCCCAGGGCGCCGCACGCAGCCGTGGGCAAGGATGGCCCGCCGCTTTGCGGGCCACTGCGCCCTTCGCGCGTCGCGCCGCGCTGGCCGGGACGACGATGATGTCGGGGTTCGCGGTGGACATCACGCAGGCGGTTCCGGACGGCGCGCTGGTCGAGATCGACCCCACGGCGACGCCGCCGATGCTGCGGCTTGTGCCGGAGGAGGACAGCCCGGACGCGGGTTCCGGAGCCTGAAAAAACGCCGGCTCTTCGACGTCTCAAGTGGAAAGGTGGGCTGTGAACAAGTCGGGGATTGGCGCACCGATCAGGTAGATGATGCACGCGAAGGTTGCTGTGCTGCGATATCCCCTGGCGCGTGCTCTGGCGGCCTGGAACAGGCCATTGAGCGCTTCCAATCGAGCGTTGGAGTGTCCTGAGTTCCAACGGCGGATGATTCGTCTGGCGTGCCGGCGGACGGTTTCGACGGCATCGCGGACCGGGTCGAGAATGCGGCCCGCTTTGTACGACCTTTCGGTGTCGTCCCGATCGTCCAGTCGAGCGCCGATGTGGTTGAGGAAGTGGGTCAGCCGCCAGCGCGCGGCCTGTGGCGTGGCCGCTTCGCGGACCCAGCGCAGCATTTCCTTGGCGCGGTAGGCTTCAGCGGTGGCGAAGCCGCCGGTTTCGAGTTTGTCCAACGCCTGTTTCTGGGCTTCGGTCAGCGCCTCGGGCCGCTTCAGGGCTGCCCAGCGGGCGCCTTTCGGCATGGTGCGCTGATGGGCCTCGGCGCGGCGGACTTTCTCGACGGCGGTGGTGAAGACCTGCACGACGTGGAACCAGTCCACGGTCACGGCAGCCTGGGGGAAGGTCTGGGCGGCGGCGGCGAGGAAGGCTGCGGACATGTCGCAGACGACCTCGGCAATGCGGGTTGGTTCGCCGCCGTGCTCGACCAGGAAGGCGCGGAAGGCGGTCATGCACTCTTTACCCTTGCCGGGCGTGACAAAGAGCACCGGCTTCTCGGCGGCATCGAGATCGATGAACACGGTCACATACTCATGGCCGCGCTTGGCGGCAGTCTCATCGAGCGCGATGGCCTGGACATCGCTGAGATCGAGGTGGTCGATCGCCTTGCCGATATAGAATTGCAGGACGCGCCAGAGCCGCTTGTCGGTGACGCCGATAATACGTCCGGCCGCGGCGACCGGCATTTCGCGCATCAGCAGCAGGGCGGCCTGCTCGAACAGCAGAGTGAAGCCGCTGTCCGGGCGTGCCCATGGGACGGCGATGCGCAGCACCCCGTGGTCGGGGCAGTCGGTGCGTGGGACGCGTGCAGAAACGAAGCAGGCATGCTGGAAGAAGTTGAGATGGCGCCAGGTCGTCTCTTTCCAGTCGTGCGGTTTGCAGAGACGGCCACACGTTGGACAGGGGAAACGGGCGCCCGGCTCCGCGGCAACCGCGAGGTGCAGTTCGTTGGGCTGCCTGTCGGTCTCCAGGCGCTGGTCGATCACGCGCCAGGGCGGGGTCAGTCCGAGACCGAGGGTGAAGACATCGCTGTGTGCCATGTGGAATCCGCGCGGATGGAGTGTTGCACGGGGCTGACGCGACAGATGCGCGCGGCGGCGCGTCTGGTCCGCCCCGTCCTGCTCGAGGTTGGCGCCGTGCTCGCCGCCGTCAAGGACGCTTCGCGCCGCTACGCGGTGGCCTGCGGCCATCCCTGACTGCGGCTGCGCGCGTCGCCTTGTGGACGGTCAGGCCGGGACGAGGAAACGGCCCCCAGCCGAACAAGGAAACCGCCCGATGGAGGGAGAGCTGCCGCTACCTATGGTGGTGGCGACGGCGCTCAAGCAACGGTGGCCGATCCACTCACCGCGTCGAGGAGGCTCAAGAGTCAGGGATCGGGTCCACGGACCGTCACGTTACTAATACCCCAACAATATACATGACTCTACGCGGCGTAACGAACGTCCTTGTGCCTGAAGTAAGCCTTGATCCGATCCGGCTGGCGCTGGAGCGACCGCAGCACCGACGTCGTGCCTCGGACCAGTTCCTCATGCGTGTCCGGCCGGGGCAAGTTCCGCAGCTTCTGCTTCAGGTCATTGTTCAGGTACTCGTCGGGATTGTGCTCCGGTGCGTAGGGCGGCAGGAAAAACAGCTCGATCTCGTCGCTGTGTGCCGCCACCCAGCGGCTGACCTTCACCGCCTTATGCACTCGGAGATTA
>JABBOH010000131.1:0-818 GCA_019351895.1 Pseudomonadota bacterium | reverse complement strand
CCACGATCAGGAACTGCTTGCCGGAGGACCCTTTGATCAGCCGCCGCAGGAAGTCGATGAACAATCCCGCGTTCAGCGCGCCCTTGAAGCACATGAACCGCATCAGTCCCCGATTGTTCACCGCCGCGATCATCGAGGTCGTGACCTTGCGCGCCGTTCGGCGCACCACCGGGGTGTGCCCTTTCGGCGCGTAGCTCCGCCCCACTTGGTCTTGATTGCTGATCCCGGTCTCGTCACCCCAATATATAAGGGCCTTCTCCCGCTTCGCGCGGCGGGCAATCTTCGGGTATTCCCGCTCCAGCCAGCGTTGGATCGCTGCATCCGAGCGTTGGCTGGCCCGGGACAGCGGCTTTTGCGGCGTAAAATCCCAACGTGTCAGGTAAAGCCGCACAGTTGTCTCGGCCAGGTCCTTGCCCAGCTTCCGGCGAATCAGTTCCCGCACGACCGCTGTCGTCCATAACACATAGGGCAGCTTGAGCTGATCTGGACATTTGTCCCTGATCCAGCCCTGCACCCGCTTCGCCTCCGCGACCGTCAATAAGCCGCGCCCCTTGCGCGGAGAGACCCGCCGACCATCCAGGAGCGCTTCGTCCCCGCCTTGGGCATGGCGCCTCAGCCACCGGTTCACCACCTGGCGGCTGACACCCACCGCTTCCGCCGCCTCCGCCTGGGTCTTGCCAACCCGCCGGACCAGATACACCGCCTGCGTGCGTAACGCTTCCTGGGCGGCGCGGCCTCGGCTGCGAAAATCGATCTTGTCCATGCCTGAGACTATAGGCGTAACAAGCTAATATGTCACGTATAGTGTTGGGGTATTA
>JABBOH010000130.1 GCA_019351895.1 Pseudomonadota bacterium | reverse complement strand
AAAGCCGCCGTTCAATTGGTTGGCCCTATATGGCAGCCTGCCGTGTCCAAGGCCCGCTGCTGAATCGCAAGGCCATGGTCGATCGTCCTGACGCCGGCATAGTCACGAATGGTCACAAAGTGTCTCATACGATTCTAGACGTCTTCCCGTTATCGTATCAAAATACCAAAAACTACCCTATTAACGCGATAAAACTGTCTCAGCTAACCGTTCCGCTGGGGTATACCCGAACAAGGCATCCTGGGAAGCACGAATTCTAAGCATGGCCCCCGATGTCGAGCAGTTACAACTGGTGGACTAAACTGGTCATTTTGAAGCCTCAATCGCCGGCGCGATGACCCTAGTCCAGTCAGCGAAAAGAGGCGCGCAGGTGAGTTGGTACAGCAGCCAGCAGGCATAGACCGAGTCTGTGCTGAGGCAGCCGCCAGTACCGATCAAGCCGTGAGCCACGGAGTGGCGTAATGCCGACCCTGGGCGGTTGTGGAAGAGCAACTCGATTTCCAGCATCACATCAGCGGGAATGCGTTTTTCGAGTTGGGGGCGGAGGCGGCCTAACAGTGCCGTCAGGCTGACATCCTCCTCGGTCATGTCGTCGAACTCGATGGCTGGATCGTGGCCAGCTAGCCGGAGCACATAACGGAGAGATGGTTCCAATTGCGGCACGAGGAGGTGAACAGCTGATCGGTAGTCGCCTTGAAGCAGGCGTACAAAGCCAAGACTCATCAGCCCCACCTGATCTTCGCGCACAAACGGGGAGTGCAGCACGATCGGAAGCAAGTGGCGCTCATCGATGGCAAAGCGCCCGGTAATAGACAGCCGCGCGGCATCAAAGCGCCCTACGACGACGATGTGTCGGCGGAAACTCTCCATTTTATTAATAGTTGCTTTGAACCACTCTTCGCTAGGTTGCTCCAAAGCGGGCGCGGCATTCAGCTGGACCGCACTTTTTCCATCGGCATCAACCCAGTTGCTTCCCATCATGGATGTGAGCGGAGAACTTTCACGGCTTTCTAGGGCTTGGCGCCGCAACTCTTCAATGGGTCGCGACCGCGATAAGCAGGCCAGTTCACGTAGGGCGGTTGGGAGGTCCATATCGTCGAAGCTCCGCAGCACCGCATCGCGTTCGTCGCCCACATCGATAGGGACCGAGAATTGCCCCATCTCGCCCAACAAGTCTTCTTGAAGATCACGCAATTCGCGGCGTAGCTCGCGCCGCCGCGCGTCGGTTCCCCTGACATGGCGAAGAGCAAATAAAGCAGTCTGAACCCAATGCGCCTCGGCACCCGGTCCCGAGACCTGACCGCGCATAGCCAGTATGCACTCGACGGCCTTGAGCTGACACCGCCGCTTGCCGTCGGGATCGCCGCTCTGCTCGTATAACTGGGCGGCTAGGTCGAGTGCCGCCGTTGCCGCAAGCTCAGAGCCGCCGGGTTTTATTCGGTCGGCGACCGTCTCAGCATCGGCGGCGACCTCATCCGGTTCCAGCAGGGCGTACCTAATCCCGAGTTCGGCAGTTTTGATAAAGATGCCGATCTCGCAGCGTTCACGCGCAAGCACGTAAATCGTTTTGAGGACGGCTACGGTCCGCTCGGGTTGGACGCGCTTGCGTCGTGTTACGTGGCCAAGCACCAGGGCTCGCTCCACGTATTGGAGAGCCTCCGTGGAGGCTAGGCCCGGCGCGTTGAAAGTCGGCACACTACGGCCGTCTGCAAGCTGCTCGGCGCACTCACAGTATGAGTCGATAGCCAGGATGGCAGACGCACCGAGCTTGCGGTCGTTAGTCCAGGCAAGATCGGCGAGACGGGCGCGGAGGCCTGGATGAGTGAGCAATGGTCCCAACTGCGCGAATGCCTGGTTTTGTTCGCCTTTGAAATCATCAGGAATGGGCGCCCGCTGCGTTAGTGTGTTTAACCAAGGTCCCCACTCAGCTCCCCTGTCGGATGGCCGCAGTACGATACTGGTCGCACCCGCCAACAACTGCAGCACAGCCACATGGTCGGGCTGGCTCTCGGCTCGTGCAGTCATAAAGGCTTGCTCAAAGACGGCGCATATACTCCGACAATCAACCGTCCTGAGGCTCGCCGTCAGAGCGTTAATCGCCGCCGCGTCGAAGTGGTTGACGGGCACCGGTTGTGGCGGCCATGCCATCGGGGGCGTCTCGGTTCTTGCCTCGTCAGGCATTTCTAATAGACTACCTTGAACGTCGGGCTATCTTCCGGTCGCGTGCTCCGATGATCGTAGATTCGAGTGGTGGTGATGTTCGCATGGCCCAGCCATTCCTGTACCTTGGCGATATTGGCTTGGTGGTCAAGCGCGTTGGTGGCGGCGGTCGCACGCAGCGCATGGGCGCCGATCTCGAAGCCGAGCAACGCCGAATAGGCCCGCACCAACTTGTAGACGCCATCTCCGGTGATCGCCCGTTCCGGCCGGCCGGTGCGGTTGTTCCTGATCGGGCGGAACAGCGCGCCATTCTCGTCGGCGTCGTGCCCGGCCGCGGCGAGATAATCGTGAATGAGCGCGTTGGTGCCAGGGTGCAGCGGCAGATCCCGCGTCTTGCCGCCCTTGCCGGAGACCCTGAGGTACAGCACGCCCTTGCGCGCGTGCTGAGCGTCCTTGACCTTGAGTTTGCACAGCTCCTCGCGCCGCAGCGCATGGAACAGCAGCGTGGACAGGATAGCACGGTCGCGCCTGCTCTTGATGGTATCCTCATGCGGCGCTGCCAGCAGTTCGCGCGCCTGGTGATCGCCGATTGCCGGCGTCTTGCCTTCTCCGCTTTCGGTCTTCGGCCGCTCCACGCCTTTGGCCGGGTTGTGGGTGACGGCGTTCTTCTCGCAGAGATATTCGAACAGCGATGCGAGCGACGCCAGCCGGTGCCGGATCGTGCTGCCGCCAAGCCCGCGCCCGATCAACTGGTCGCGCCAGGCGATGATGTGCGCGCGCGTCACGGTGCGGAATTCCTCCGACCTGGCGATGCCGGTGAAGCGCATGAAGTCGCGGATCGCGTTCTCGTACGACCGCCTAGTGTTCGGGTTACTGAGATTGGCGAACCACTCGACCTCGGGCGGCACGTCGGCCAGCCGGTGAAACTCGGCGTCGGTCAGCAGCCGGTTGGCGGGGGCAACTTCGGTCGGGAGCTGGTCGGCGGTGTCGGTGGTCATCGCGACATTCTACTCTTGATAAAATCTGTTATCAAGAGTAAAAAGAGGGGGACGCTGTCTGGCTGCCTGAGGTGGGCCCTGAAAACTGGACAGATAGCTAAGAGAGAGTCTTGCCCCTAAAACGGCGTAGAGCCAAAGGGTTAGAGATGACGAATATCCGAAAGAAGCACGGCGCGGA
>JABBOH010000129.1 GCA_019351895.1 Pseudomonadota bacterium | reverse complement strand
AACTTCATCTATGTGCACCTGAACAGGGTAATCAAGAAGTTCGACCTCGACATGTTCTACATCGCCGGACCCGGCCACGGCGGACCGGCCCTCGTCGCAAATACCTATCTCGAAGGCAGCTACAGCGAAATCTACCCAGATATCAGTCAGGACGAAGGCGGCATGAAGAAGCTCTTCACGCAGTTCTCGTTTCCCGGCGGCATCTCTAGTCATGTGGCGCCGACCACGCCGGGCTCGATCCATGAGGGCGGCGAGCTTGGCTATTCGCTAAGCCATGCCTTCGGCGCCGCCTTCGACAACCCTGGATTGATTGTGGCCTGCATCATCGGCGACGGCGAGGCCGAGACCGGACCGCTGGCCACCGCTTGGCAGTCGAACAAGCTGCTCGACCCTGTCACCGATGGCGCCGTGCTGCCGATCCTGCACCTGAACGGCTTCAAGATCAGCAATCCGACGATCCTTGCCCGCATCGAGCCCGAGGAGCTGGAGCAGTTCCTGCGTGGCTGTGGCTGGAACCCGATGTTCGTGGAGGGGGACGACCCGGCCGTCATGCACCGGCTTATGGCCGAGACGGTCGAGCGTGCGGTCGGGGATATCCGCCATATTCAGGCCGGTGCCCGCTCGTCAAACGACGCATCGCGGCCACGCTGGCCGATGATCGTGCTTCGGTCGCCTAAGGGCTGGACCGGGCCGAAGGTCATCGACGGACTCAAGATCGAGGGCACGTTTCGCGCGCACCAAGTGCCGATCCTGGTCGACCCTGCCCATCCCGACCACGTTGCCGACCTCGAGAGCTGGATGCGCAGCTACAGGGCCGAGGAATTGTTCGACGGGAACGGCCGCCTGATGCCTGAGCTGGCGGCACTTGCCCCCGCGGGCGACCGGCGCATGGGCGCCAACCCCCACGCGAACGGCGGCATGCTGCTGCACGACCTCCGCATGCCCGACTTCCGCGACCATGCAGTTGAGGTGCCTTCGCCGGGCGCCGTGACGGCACAGGATACCATGGTGCTCGGCCATTTCCTCCGCGACGTGGCGGCACTCAACCAGGAGAAGCGAAATTTCCGCATCTTCGGCCCGGACGAAACACTGTCGAACCTGCTCGGCGCCGTCTTCGAGGTCACCGCCCGCCAATGGGACGCCCGCGAGGTGGCCGACGATGAGTTCCTGGCGCCGGACGGTCGCGTCGTCGACTCCATATTGAGCGAACATCAGTGCGAGGGCTTCCTGGAGGGCTATCTCCTGACGGGCCGGCACGGGCTGTTCAACAGCTACGAGGCGTTCATCCGTATCGTGGACAGCATGTTCAGCCAGCACGCGAAGTGGCTGAAAGTGACCGCGGAGCTGCCCTGGCGGCGCCCGATCTCGTCGCTCAACTACCTTCTCGCGTCCCACGTCTGGCAGCAGGACCACAACGGCTTCACACACCAGGACCCGGGCTTCCTCGACCACGTCGTGAACAAGAAGGCCGATGTCGTTCGCTGCTACCTGCCAGCCGACGCCAACTGTCTGCTGTCGGTGTTCGATCACTGCCTGCGCAGTCGGCACTACGTCAACGTCGTCGTCGCCGGGAAGCACGCGCTGCCGCAATGGTTGACAATGGAGCAGGCCGTCGTTCATTGCACCGAAGGGCTCGGCATATGGCAATGGGCCAGCAACGACCAGAACGAAGAGCCGGACGTGGTGATGGCCAGCTGCGGCGATACGCCGACGTTGGAGCATATGGCAATGGGCCAGCAACGACCAGAACGAAGAGCCGGACGTGGTGATGGCAAGCTGCGGCGATACGCCGACGCTGGAAAGCCTCGCCGCCGTCTCGATTCTGCGCCAGCACCTGCCGGACCTGAAGATTCGGGTCGTCAACGTCGTCGACATGATGCGGCTGCAGCCGGAATGCGAGCATCCACATGGCATGAGCGAGATCGACTACGATCAGATGTTCACGCGGGACAAGCACATCGTCTTTGCGTTCCACGGCTATCCCGGGCTGATCCATCAGCTGACCTATCGGCGGACCAACCGCAACCTCCACGTCCGGGGCTATAAGGAAGAGGGCACGATCACGACGGCCTTCGACATGCGGGTACAGAACGAACTGGACCGCTTCCACCTCGTGATGGACGTGGTCGACCGCGTCCCCGGACTGGGCACCAAAGGCGCTTACCTGAAGCAGCTCATGACCGACAAGCTGGTCGAGCATAAGCACTACATCAACAAGCACGGCGAGGACCTGCCCGAGATTCGCAATTGGATGTGGGGCGACTCGCCATGAACGAACCGATGCTCGTGGAGACTGCGCAAGCGCTGGTGGGCGGCGGCCGCGGGCTGCTCGCGATGGACGAGAGCAACGGCACCTGCAACAAGCGCTTCGCTGCAGCGGGCATCCCGCAGACGGTCGAGATGCGGCGCGCCTATCGCGAACTGATCGCGACCACGCCATTCTTGGGCCAGTGCGTCAGCGGCGCGATCTTGTACGACGAGACGATCCGCCAGCGGGACAGCGCTGGCGTGCTGCTGTTGGACCGGCTCGTGCGGGCAGGCATCATCCCCGGGATCAAGGTTGACCGCGGGGCCAAGCCTCTGGCCCTCCACGCCGGGGAGACAGTCACCGAAGGTCTCGACGGCTTGCGCGAGCGGCTCGAGGAATATGCCACCATGGGCGCGCGCTTCGCCAAGTGGCGGGGCGTGATATCGCTCGGCGATGACCTGCCAAGCCGCGCCTGCATCGTCGCCAACGCCCAGGCGCTGGCCCGCTATGCCGCGCTCTGCCAGGAGGCCGGCCTCGTGCCCATTGTCGAGCCGGAGGTGCTGATGACCGGCGGCCACGGGATCGAACGCTGCTTGGCCGCGACGGAAGCCGTTCTGCGAGCCTTGTTCGAGGAGCTCGAAATCCAGGGCATTGTCCTGGAGGCGGTGATCCTGAAGCCGAATATGATACTGCCCGGGCTAACCTGTCCCAATCAGCGCACCGTGGAGGATGTCGCGGAGGAGACCGTTCAATGTCTTTTGCGCTGCGTGCCGGCCGCGGTCGCCGGAATTGCCTTCCTGTCCGGCGGCCAGTCCGGCGAGTTGGCCTCCGCGCGGCTTGACGCCATCAACCTCATTGCACGCGACGGCAGAGGGCGAACGCCGTGGCCCCTTGTGTTTTCATTCGGCCGCGCCATACAGCAGCCGGCCTTGACCATCTGGCACGGTGAGGACGCGCAGATCGGCGCCGCACAGCGAGCCTTGTATCACCGCGCCGACTGCAACCACGCGGCGCTCCGCGGCGACTACACGCAAGCCATGGAGACGAGACCGGTTCTTCAACGAGCATCTTAGCGGAGGGATCAAGGACATGCCCGCTGA
>JABBOH010000010.1 GCA_019351895.1 Pseudomonadota bacterium | reverse complement strand
ATCTGAGATCCAAAAAACGCTCTGCCGGTCTATAAACACTCAAATTCCGCGGGAAGTTCGCGTCTGACTCACTTCCGTTCGCACACTGCGCGCGTGGCTGGTCCCGAACAGGGGCAAGCCATGCGAGGCGTTGACGTCCGTGTGCCGCATCGAGACGGCAAACCCCGGTCGCGTCTCGTGTCACCTCTACGGGTGGTCGCCGATAATGCGACGGATCAGGACGTGGGGTTTTCTATACTACCTCGAGCCAGTGCGAGCCGGCGATTGATCACGAAAGGGAGGGGATCAGTCGGTGGAGTGATCAGCCTGCATCATACGTGCTTCGACCCGGCGCATCTTTCGGGCAAAAATAGAATCCGAATGCTGTCCTCGCTGGGTCGCAAACGGGCGCTTCTGAATGAGCGATGCCTGAGCACTATTTCGAGAATTGACAGGATGCGGAAAAACACGCGTTGCGGCAACTACGTTCACTTGCTAACAGAATCGGCAAGATTGCAGCTCGCCTCCAATGCTTAGGTCTCTACCGGCCAAATCCGGGAGTTTCATCCGATCAGTATTGGCGAAAATGACGCCTCGACCGTCTGAGCGTAGCGAAGCCGAAGGATGTCCCGGTGTGCCGTGATCCGGCGAGGGATCTACTGCGTCGCATGCTGAATGCTTCAAAAGGATCGATATTCGCGATATTCTGATTTAGAAACAATCTCCCTGTTGAGAGTTTTCCCCTCGCCGGAAGTTGGCTGTAATGCGAGTGATTTTCCGCCGACGCCTGTACTATGACTAGTTCAGGGGGGGGCCTGATGCGTTCGAACGGTAGGAACTACTGGAGACGTCGCTATGGGCTCGCATCAAGCAGTGGCGGCTCGGAGCCGCAACGCTGCCGCGTATGAAGAGAGCGTAGTTACTCTTGGCTGGCCGGCCAAGCCGCTTTCGTCGTCAGGTCTCACAAAGCCTTATGTGCCTGAGGTGGACGCCCTTCGTTGCCTAGCTATGACCGCGGTGATCGCATTTCATTGCGGCTTGTTTCCAGCTGGCTGGATGGGGGTCTGGCTATTTTTTGTGATCTCCGGATTTGCAGTCACAACTTCACTCTTCTCAAAACACAGCCTGCTGAGCGAGTGGCATCGGATCGCCGCATTCTACGTCCGCCGCGCGCTTCGGATCTGGCCACTCTACTTTTTCTACGTTGTAGTGAGCGTGGTCGTTTTACTGGGGCTCGGTGAGTATGGCGCGCTACGGGAGGTGCCATGGCTGCTAAGTTTTACTCAAAATATTGGTATGTTGGTAACACGCGGTGCGCCTGGGGAACCCTGGCAAGGATACGCTCATCTATGGACATTATCCGTGGAGCAGCAATTTTACTTTATCTTGCCGTTTTTGCTGTTTCTGCCGAGCCGCTTGTGGCGCACCCTCCTGCTCGCCAGCGTAATCGTTATAGCGCCGCTACTGAGGCTCGCCACTGCCAGATGGGCCACTGCTCACGGCTATGACGATCTCGGTGCGGCTTCCATTGTCTATGCTTTCGGACCCGATCATTTCGACGCATTTGCGATTGGCGCTTTGATCGCCATGTTTCGTACGGAAATTACGCGCAACAGGCGGTTGGCGAAGATCGCTGCCGTCACAGCGGCCAGCTTCACGACTGTCTATGTACTGTCCTATATGGTCGTGAACCTCTGGCTTGGAGAGCCGTTTTCGGCCTCGGTGTTGCGGAACATTGTGTCGGGCGTGCTGTACGGCCAAGGTCGGGAGGTGTGGGCCTACTTCGTTCCGACGGTTGGAGGCGCCGCTGTCTTGATGTCGATCCTCGCGGGGGGGCGCGGTTGCTTGCGCATCTGTCGGTTGCCCGGGCTTCAGGCTATTGGCCGCATATCCTATGGCGGATACTTGTTTCACGTCCCAGTGTTGATGATCCTCGGTAGCCTGTTGCCGTTCGGTGTCAGGAAGGTAGAAGGGCCCGCCACATACGGTAGCCACATACTCCTGTTTATCCTGACCTACGTCATTACCATCGGCGTAGCCTGGCTCTCGTTCAATTATTTCGAGGAGCGCGTCTCGCGGATCGGACTGAGCAAGGTCCGGTAACTGCCCTCTGCGTCAGTGGCAATGCTGAGTCGTGATCGTTATTGGTCAGGCTCCGCGCGGCCCAGAGCCCTGCCGGCCGTGGTCTCCCACAGGCACCGCTTGCGTTCTCGGCCTTAGGAGATGACCATCCTGTCGAGTTGCCAGATGCACCGGGCATAGATGTCATTGTGCAGCCATTCCGGATGCTTCGCAAAGTCGTACATCACGAAGATAGGACCGTAATGAGCGACCGGCATATACTGGCCGTTCATCTTTGTGGCCAGCAGAGGTCCGTCCGGCGTTAGGTCCGTCAGCGGAATCTCGACGACATAGTCGTTCAGCGCGTAAGCGTAGCCGAGTTTCCCGGTAGAGCCGAGAGTTTGCAGCAACGTCGAAAGCAACACCCCGGTGAAGGTCGACCGAGGCGTCCAAGGATTGGTCGTGGTGAAGCCCGCCTGAGGCAGCGCCCCCAACATGGCCATGTCGAAGGCGGCCTTATCCCCCAGGTTATGACTAGCAATCTTGCCTGATACCGTGAGGACGACCGGGCCCTTGGGGGCCGGGACGGACGCGGCGGTCGCCAAGGCGGGACGACTGCCTGCCGCGAAACCTGCGCCGACGATGCCCAGACCGGCAATCAAGCCCCGGCGTCCGATATAAGGTCGGCCTAGCATGACTACTCCCTTCTCGACCGGCGTCGTTCGCCGCTACAAACCAGCTCCATCCGGCGTGACAGGCAGGCAATGCCATCCTATATCGCCTATAGGCCTAATAGGGTATTATGTTCCAAATGGCTATGACCGGATGTAAAATATGTGGGGCTGACTGTGACCTGTTTGCTGCGGTGAGCGTAGCGAAGCACTGCAATCTCCAGCTGCCCCAGGTCGCCCGCGCGGACGGCCAAACGGTTGATTATTATCAGTGTCGTCAATGCGGCCTGATCTTTACACGCTTCATCGACGACTACTCCTTCGACGATCTTCGCCAACTGATCTACAATGACGAATACATCAATTTTGACCCCCTCTATCCCCGGATCCGCCCGGAGATCAACGCGCGGTTCCTGCGCTCTGTCCTGCTCGACTCCTTCGCGGCTGATACTCGGCCCAGGATCATGGACTACGGCGCCGGCAACGGCCTGCTTTCGAGACTCGTGGGTGGCCCGTTCCCCGTCGTGAACTACGATCCTGTGAACCCCGAGTTCGCATCCCTTCCGCCGGGAAGATTCGACGTGATCTTCAGCTCCGAGGTCGTCGAGCATATGCCGTTCCCAAAGGTGTTCGCGAACCATTGGGCCGCGTCCCTTTCGGATCGCGGTTGCGTGATCTTCTCCACCAAGCTTCAGCCGCGAGACATCGAGACGGTGAGAGGTGACTGGTGGTACCTCGGTCCACGTAACGGGCACGTGAGCATCTTTTCCCGCAAGAGCCTCGAAAAGCTGTGTTCCATGCATGGGATGCACTACGAGGGCCTTAGTGAGGATTGGCATCTCGCCTACCGTCGGCCGGAGCACCTTCTGGATGTCGGCATCCTGCAGCGGAATGTCGCGCTGCTGCCAACAGGTTTCATCTCGATTTGAGACGTGATGAGCCGAGCGTGGATCTGCGGCGGGGTAGCCTCCTGAACTGCCCTGGCACCGCGCCCGGTCCCTCGGAGGTCAGCGAGACTAGCGCGAAGATTTCGTTTATTAAGAATGGGGCGCGGCCGCTAAAGAGCAGGCTGGATGCTGGGAAGGTGGCGGCACGTGTTTTCAGAGCAAGGGCTCGCGGCGGTCTCAGCCTCCGAAGTGCTGGCTCCAGCGGTTCCGTGCGGAGCGCCGGGACAGCCCGTCGTTTCGTGCGCGCCGGGTTCGGCACGGGTGGCCGTCCGCATGATGATCGCCAACCATATGCCTATGTCCGCCCTTGGGGCTGTGCTGCCACTGTCCGGGCTCGTCCTGCGCTTCTGGTGCCCGCCGCGCCGGCCCGCGATTGTCTAGGGTAGTGCCGACGCGGCAGACGCGCGAGGGTCGGCGCCGGAGCGAGGCGAGACTTCCGCTTTTCGCCATCTTGCTGCTGCTCGCGATAGCGGCTGCATATACTTCGGTCCTGACGATCCAGCAGGACACCACCCTCAACAGCCTGGCAAACTATGATGACGCCTTCGACGCGGGGCAGGGCGCGGTGGAACTGCTCCGGCTGCAGGATGCCGTGGACGGCTATGCTCTCGGCTCGCCGGATTCCTCGGCTGATATAGTGGCCCTGCGCTTCGAGATCCTGGAGAACCGAGCCACAGTCCTCAATCGGCCCGAGTTCAGAGTTTTCGTTGCCGGTCATGGCGACATCAAGGGTATCGTCCAGGACCTCGTGGGCCGCATCGCCGAAATCAAGCCGTTGATGCCGAAGCTCGCGGAGAAAGGGGTCCCGGCTCAGATCGTCCAATTGCTCGCGCCCCTCGACGCCGAGATGACGGAGCTTGGGGCCGTCACCAATACGCTTGTCAGCTCGGAAATCTCGCTCGACCAGGACCGCCTGAAGAAACTCCATTTCATCACTTCGGCGGTGATCTTCGGCCTCATCGCCATCGGCGTGCTGCTCATCATCCTGCTCCTGCGCGACAACCGGCTCATGCTGACAGTGAATGCACAGCTGACGCGGCTTGCCGAAGACCTCAAGCGCACGAGTTCGGCGCTGACCGCGGCCCATGGCGCCGTCGCCGAGGCGAACGAGAGCCTAGCCATGCAGAATGCGACGCTGCGTGGCCGGGACGAGACGCTGCGTATTCAGAACGCCCGGTTCGATGCGGCACTGAACAACATGTCGCAAGGCCTCCTGATGGCAGACGGCGACCGGCGCCTCATCGAAAGCAACAAGCGCTTCCGGGAGATGTTCGGCCTGCGTCAGGACGAGGTGGAGCCCGGCACCCGGCTGGACGATCTGCTGCATCTGATGATGGAGCGTCAGGTTCAGCCCCTGCTCGTGATCAGCGAGATCCACCAACGGCTTGCCGCCATCTGGACAAGCCGGGAACGCGGGCAGTTTTACGCCGAGACCGACCAAAGCTCCCTCCAGGTCGTGTATGTGCCGATGTCCGAGGGCGGTTGGGTCGTCACCTATGAGGACATCAGCGAGCGGCGGAAGGTGGAGGCGAACACCGAGTATCTGGCGCATCACGACGTGCTGACCGGACTGCCGAACCGGCTCGCCTTCTCGCTCCGCCTTGACCACCTGCTGCGCAACCGGTCCGACCGGCGGACCTTTGCTCTCCTCATCGTCGACGTTGATGATTTCAAGGATGTGAACGACACGCTGGGTCATCTGGCGGGGGATATGCTGCTGGTCACTATCGCCCAGCGTCTACGTGCCTGCGTGCGGGAGGAGGACTTGGTGGCGCGTCTGGGAGGCGACGAATTCGCCATTCTGCAGATGATGCCGCGCGAGCGCAGCAGCACCCTGACGCTGGCGCAGCGAGTGGTCGATGCCACCGACCAACCCTACGACCTCGAGGGGCGCCGCATTTCGGCAAGCGTCAGCATCGGCATCGCGGTCGAGGACGACGATACCCGAGACGCCGAGCACCTGTTTCGCCATGCCGATATGGCGCTTTATCGGGCGAAGGCCGCGGGACGCAACACCTGGCGCTTTTTCGAGCCCGAGATGCAGCAGGAGGTGCAGACGCGGAGCACAATCACCGCCGACCTCCGCACCGCTCTCAAGGAGGACCAGTTCGAGATCTTCTACCAGCCGGTCGTCCAGGCGAGCAGCGGCCAGCTTGTGCAGTTCGAGGGCCTGCTGCGCTGGAATCACCACAGCCTCGGCAGCATCGCTCCTGGCCGCTTCATCCCGATCGCCGAGGAAAGCCGTCTTATCGTGCCGATCGGCGAGATGGTGCTCCGACGGGCGTGCGAGGAGGCCAAGCGCTGGCCGCCCCAGATCCGCCTCGCCGTCAACCTGTCCCCGGTGCAGTTCGCCGGCCGCAGCCTCGTCGGCATGGTCCAGTCGGCGCTGCAGGATGCCGCGCTCGACCCGCGGCGGCTTGAACTCGAGGTGACGGAAGGCGCCCTCCTACGCGACCGCGATCAGGTTTCCTCGATCCTGCGGGAACTGCGGTCGCTCGGCGTCACGATCGCGCTTGACGACTTCGGCACCGGCTATGCCTCCCTGAGCTATCTGCGGCAGCTGCCCTTCGACAAGATCAAGATCGACCGCTCCTTCATAACGGATGTGAGCCGGAAGGACGACGCGATTCCGATCATCGAGACGGTCGTGTCGCTTGCAAAGAACCTCGGTATGACGACGACGGCCGAGGGGGTGGAAACCGTGGAACAGTGGCGGCTGCTTACGGCGATCGGCTGCAGCTACGTGCAGGGTTACCTCTTCGATCGTCCTCAATCGGCCCAGACCATCCGACAGAAGATGGAGCGCGGGGACTACCTGCTGCCGATGGTCCAACGGTCCGACGAGGCTGCCGACCTTGATGTTTGCGCCTCCGCACCCCCTATCAAGGCGGCGGCTATGACCGAAGGAAGCGAATGATGGATTATGTGAAGCTTGGAAAAACGGGCCTGGATGTGTCGCGCATCTGCCTCGGCTGCATGAGTTACGGCATCCCCGAGCGGGGCAATCACCTCTGGACGCTGCGCGAGGAGGACAGCCGGCCGTTCATCAAGCAGGCGCTAGAAGGCGGCATTAACTTCTTCGATACCGCCAACGTCTATTCGGACGGCACCAGCGAGGAGATCGTCGGCCGCGCGCTCAAGGACTTCACGACGAGGGACGAGGTGGTGATCGCCACCAAGGTTCATGGGCGCATGCGCCAGGGGCCGAACGGAGCTGGGCTCTCCCGCCGCGCGATCATGAGCGAGATCGATGCGAGCCTGCGCCGGCTGGGCACGGACTACGTCGACCTCTACCAGATCCACCGCTGGGACTACACGACACCGATCGAGGAGACGCTGGAGGCGCTGCACGACGTGGTGAAGGCCGGCAAGGCCCGCTACATCGGCGCCTCGTCCATGCATGCGTGGCAGTTCGCCCAGTCCCTGGCCGTTGCCGAGCGACATGGCTGGACGCGTTTCGTCAGCATGCAGAACTACGTCAATCTCCTCTACCGGGAGGAGGAGCGGGAGATGCTGCCGCTCTGCCGGCAGGAGGGCATTGGGGTCATTCCCTGGAGCCCGCTCGCCCGTGGCCGGCTGACACGCGACTGGGATGACAGCAGCGCCCGGTCGGAGACCGACGAATTCGGCAAGGGCCTCTATGCCAAGACGGCGGATGCGGACAAGAAGGTCGTGGAGCGCGTGGCCGAGGTGGCGGCTCAGCGCGGCATCTCGCGCGCTCAGGTGGCGCTGGCCTGGGTGCTGAGCAAGCCCGGGATCACGGCGCCGATCGTCGGGGCGACCAAGCTCAACCATCTGAGTGACGCACTTGCGGCGGTAGAGGTGAAGCTCTCTCCCGAGGAGATCGCGCGCCTGGAGGAGCCCTACGTGCCGCACGCCGTCGCCGGCTTTGCCTGAGACGGATTGCGTCCGGCCCGGCCTGATCGGCCGGGCCAAACTCCGTTGACAGGCCGCTGCCGGCGAAACATGATCGTATGCACACAAACGATCGGGCGGCGGGCGCCACGGAGTTGAAGCGATGGGCTTGAGGAGCGGGACGAGCGCCAATCCGGCGGCAGGCAGTCCGCCGTGCGGCCGATAAGCCTGCGCGTCAATGGCAAAACCCACCGGCTGGAGCTTCAGCCGGAAACCGTGCTGCTCTTCATTCTCCGCAACGATCTTAGCCTCAACGGCCCGAAATACGGCTGCGGTCTCGGCGAATGCGGCGCCTGCACGGTACTTGTCGATGGTGTCGCCGCGCGTTCCTGCTGCATCCCCGTCGGCATCGTCCAGGGACGGGAGATCACGACGCTCGAAGGTCTCGGCACCCCGGCAAACCCCCATCCCGTGCAGGCCGCCTTCATCGCCGAGCAGGGCGCGCAATGCGGCTATTGCCTCAACGGCATGATCATGACGGTCACGGCGCTGCTCCGGCGTGATCCGCACCCGGCGGAACCCGCGATCGCCGAGGCTCTGCGGTACAATCTCTGCCGTTGCGGCGCGCATGTGGAGATCATGCGGGCCGCCCTCCGCGCTGCGGCCGAGGCATGACGGAGCCCGTGCCCCGCAACCGGCGCGATTATCTGCGCCGCCTGGACCAGCTTCTCGTGGTGCGGGACCCGCCGGGCGCCGCGACCGAGGATGACGTGGAGATCTTCGTCATCGTCGGCGGCGACGGCCGCGTCACCGCCTTCAACGGCCATGTCGATCTTGGCACCGGCATCGGCACAGCGCTCGCCCAGATTGTCGCCGAGGAACTGGATGTCGCCTTCGACCGTGTCTCCGTCGTTTTGGGCGATACCGCGCGCACGCCGAACCAGGGTCCGACCATCGCCAGCGAGACCATTCAGGTCACCGCGCAGCCGTTGCGTCGGGCAGCCGCCACGGCTCGGCAGGCGCTGCTGGCCCGCGCTGCCGAGCGTCTCGCCCTTCCCGCCGAGACGCTGCGCATCGAGAACGGGACCGTCATCGCACCCATGCCCGACAATCGGGCGCTCACCTTCGCGGAACTGGTCGATGGGGAGCGCATCCTCGTTCGCATCGATCCGGATGCGCCGCTGAAGCCGGTCGCGCGCTACGGCATCGTGGGGCAGCCCGTGCCCCGCGTCGATCTGCCGGCGAAGGCGACCGGCGGCCTTGTCTATGTCCATGACATGCGGGTGACGGGGATGCTGCACGGCCGCGTGGTGCGGCCGCCCTATGCTGGGGTCGATGCCGGACCCTTCGTCGGCACGAGCCTCATCGCGGTTGATGAGTCCTCTATCGGCGACATCCCGGGCTTGGTGGCGACAGTCGTCATCGGCGATTTCATCGGCGTGGTCGCGGAGCGGGAGGAGCAGGCGGCGCTTGCCGCCGAGCGCCTGCGCGTGACTTGGAAGCCCACGCCCAAGCTGCCGGATCTCACCGATATCCCGACGGCACTGCGTGCGAACCCAAGCACGCCCCGCGTGCTTCTCGACACCGGCGAGGTCGATGCCGCGCGCGCCGCGGCGGCGCATCCGCTGGATCGAACCTATGTATGGCCCTATCAGCTGCACGGGTCGATCGGACCGTCCTGCTCATTGGCGGACTGGCGGCCGGATGGCCTTACACTGTGGTCGGGCACGCAGAACCCGCACATGCTGCGCGCCGATCTCGCCCGCCTGCTCGGCATGGCCGAAGGCGCCATCGACATCATCCGCATGGAGGCTGCGGGCTGTTACGGCCGCAACTGCGCCGACGATGTGGGCGGAGACGCCGCCCTTCTGTCCCGCGCCGTGGGCCGCCCAGTGCGCGTGCAACTCACCCGCGAGCAGGAAACCGCCTGGGAGCCGAAGGGGACTGCGCAACTAATGGAGGTGCGCGGCGGGTTGAGCCGGCACGGCGATGTGGCGTCCTATGATTTCGCCGTGCGTTATCCGTCCAACGGCGCGCCGCTGCTCGCCTCGCTGCTGACCGGCGTCATCCCGCCCGTGCCGGCCGTCTTCGAGATGGGCGACCGGACGGCCATCCCGCCCTACGGGTATGAGACCATCCGGGTGACGGCGCACGACATGCCGCCGATCGTCCGCGCTTCCTGGCTGCGCGGCGTCTCCGCAATGCCCAACTCCTTCGCGCATGAATCCTGGATCGACGAGGCGGCGGCGGAGGCGGGCGTCGACCCCATCGAATACCGCCTGCGCTATCTGGATGATGCACGCGCTGTCGACCTCGTGCGCGCGATGGCGGAGCGCGTCGACTGGGTGCCGCATACGGCGCCGGGCAGCCTGGGCGGGGAGGGCGATATCCTGCGCGGGCGCGGCTTCGCCTACGCGCTCTATGTTCACGGCAAGTTCCCCGGCACGCCCGCCGCATGGTCGGCCTGGGTCGCGGATGTCGAGGTCAACAAGGCGACCGGCGATGTCGCGCTGACACGGGTGACCGTCGGGCAGGATTCCGGGCTCATGATCAACCCGGCCGGGGTCCGTCATCAGATCCATGGCAATGTCATCCAGTCGGTCAGCCGCGTGCTGAAGGAGGAGGTGACGTTCAGCACTACCGCCGTCGCCACGAAGGAATGGGGCGGCTACCCCATCATCACCTTCCCGGAAGTGCCACCGATCGACGTTCTGATGGTGCCGCGCCCGGAGGAGCCGCCGATGGGCGTGGGCGAATCCGCCTCGGTCCCGAGCGCCGCGGCCATCGCCAACGCCATCTATGACGCGACCGGCGTGCGCTTCCGCGAGATTCCCTTCACGCCGGAGCGTGTGCGCGCCGGGTTGCAAGCGGCCGGGCTCACGCCGCCCGTCGAGCCGCCGCCGCCGCCGCCGCCGCCGCCGCCGCCCGCGCGGAGACGCGGCTTTTGGGCCGGGCTCGGCCTCGGGCTCGTGACACTCGCGGTGACTGCCATGCCCTGGCGGCAGGCGATCGACCCTGTCTCGCCGCCCGACCGCACGCTCTATTCGGCGGCGACCATAGCCCGCGGAAAACTGCTGGCGGCGTTAGGCGACTGCGCCGTCTGCCACACGGCGGCTGGAGGAGCGCGTTTCTCCGGCGGCCTCGGGATCGAGACGCCGTTCGGCACCGTCTATAGCCGCAACATCACGCCTGATGTCGCCACCGGCATCGGCGGCTGGTCCTATGCGGCTTTCGCCCGCGCGATGCGTGAGGGGATCAGCCGCGACGGCAGCCATCTCTACCCCGTTTTCCCCTACACCGATTTCACCCGCACATCGGACAGCGACCTTGAGGCGCTCTACGCCTATCTGATGTCGCGCCCCGCCGTCCGGGCCGAGACGCCGAAGCCAGGGCTTGCCTTCCCGATGAGCCTCCGCCCGCTCATGGCGGCGTGGAACCAGCTGTTCAGCAGGCCCGGAGTCTACCGGCCGGATCCGGCGCGCTCGGCTCAATGGAATCGTGGCGCCTATCTGGTTGAGGGGCTCGGCCATTGCGGCGCCTGCCATACGCCGCGCAACGCGCTCGGTGCCGAAAAGGCCTCGAAGCCGCTCGCCGGCGGCTGGGCGGAGGGTTGGGAGGCGCCGCCGCTCAACAAGCTTTCGCATGCGCCGATCCCTTGGTCCGAGGCGGAACTCTTCACCTACCTCCGGACCGGCTACTCGGCGCTGCATGGGCCTGCGGCGGGCCCGATGGGTCCTGTCGTTCGGGAGATGGCGGCGCTGCCGGATGCCGATCTTCGTGCGATGGCGCATTACCTCGCCTCGCAGGGATCGCCCGTCTCCACCGACCTCGAGGCGCAGCGCGCCGAGGCGATCACGGCGCGGACGACCGGGGCGATGCTGGCCTCCGCAGGGCCCGGGGCACGCATCTACCAGGGCGCCTGCGCCGCCTGCCACGAGGCTGGCGCGCTGCCGCAGTTCGGCGTGCAGCCGAACCTCGCCTTCAACAGCAACCTGACCAGCGCGCACCCCGACAATCTCATTCGCACCATTCTCCGCGGCATCCAGGCGCCGGCGCGGGATCATCTCGGCGCCATGCCGGCCTTCGCGGGCGTGCTGAACGACCGGCAGGTCGTCGATCTCGTCGGCTTCCTGCGCGGCCACTACGCCCCCGGTCAACAGCCCTGGGCCGATCTGCCGCAGACGGTCGCGCGCCTTCGCGGGACGGCACCCGGCTCATGACCAGCATGGAACGCAAGATGGCTGATCCCGCCGCTGCCGCTACCGTCCGCTGCGACGCCTGCCCGGTGATGTGCAACATCCGTCCGGGCCTCGCCGGTGCCTGCGACCGCTACGCCAATGCCGACGGCCAACTGGTCCGCGTCGATCCGCTCGTGCTCCTCGACGCCGCTAAGGCGCAGGGCGCCCCTGTGGTGGCCTTTCAGAGCGAAGGCGAATGGGACGGCCGGCTGGTGCGCGGCGCCGAGACCTTCGTCACCGCCATCGGCGCGGGCACCACTTACCCCGACTACAAGCCGGCGCCCTTCATCGTTTCGACTGAAGTCGACGGCGTCGACATGGTGACCGTCGTGACCGAGGGCGTGTTCAGCTATTGCGGGGTCAAGATCAAGATCGACACGGACCGCCATCTGGGGCCCGAGCGGGCGATGGTCCGCGTGCAGGGCGAGCCCGTAGGTCATGTCACCACGGGTGAGTACGGCTCGCAGATGCTGTCGCTGGGCGGCGTCGGTCATCTCACCGGCGGCAGCAAGAAGGAGGGCCGCGTCACCTGCGAGACGCTGCTGGCGCTGTCCAACCTGCAGCCGGTGGAGCTCGTCATCGATGACGGTGCGACGGTTGTTGTGCAGGCGGGCGCCGCACCGATCGTCAACGGCGTGCCCGAGACCAAGATGCGGGTCGGCTGCGGGTCCGCGACCATCGGCATCTTCGCGCCGCAATGGCTCGGCAAAGTGGATGAAGTCGTCGTCGTCGACGACCACATCACCGGGGTATTGTCGGAGCATCAGGCGGGAAAGCTGCTCGACATTCCACCGACGGGCATCCGCATGCGCGGCCGCCGCTCCACACCCGGCCGGTATTTCCAGGTCGCGAATCCCGGTACCGGCTGGGGCGGGACGGACATCTCCGATCCGCTGTCGATCCTCGAGCCTTTCGATCCCAAACATGCAAAGCCCGGTCTCAGCATGCTGATGGTGAGCACGACCGGCGAGCATTTCGCCTATTACGAGCTTGATGAAGCGCTGCGGCCGGTGGAGCGGCCCATGCCTGCGCCGCTTGCCGATTCGGTCGCCCGCATCTCGGAGAACTGCGAACCGGCGTTGTGCAGCGTGCTCTTCATCGGCGGTGCCGGCGGTTCGCTGCGGGCTGGCGTCACGGACAATCCCGTGCGTCTCACGCAATCCGTGTCGCATGGCGTGACGCGGCTGACCTGCGGCGGCGCGCCGGTCTATCTCTGGCCCGGTGGCGGGATCACCTTCATGGTCGATGTGACCAAGCTGCCGGAGAACGCCTTCGGCTATGTGCCGACGCCCGCACTGGTCGCACCGATCGAGTTCACCATGCCGCTCACGCGCTACGCGGCGATGGGCGGCTACGTGGATCATGTGCGCCCGGCATCGTCGCTCGATCCTTCGGCGCCGCATCGGCGCGTGGCGCAGCCGCCCGACAACCCCTGGCCGCTAACGCCGCTCGCGGTCCCGGACGCGCCATGACGATGATGCGGGCATCGGCGCGGCTGCTGCCCGGCGCGGTCCCCCGCCTGCATCTTCAAGATGGACCGATCGACGTTGTCATCATGGCGGATGGCGACACCGCAGCCGTTGACGCCGCCTTTGATGCCGCGACCCGCCGCTTCGGGACGATTCTCGATGAACTCTGTGCCGAACTGCCTCTGCTGCGATCGCCGGTTGCCCCCGCGGCGCGCTGGCCGCGCGGCACCATCGCGCGCCGCATGCGCGCGGCCGTGCAACCGCTGGCGCGCTGGGGGTTCATCACGCCGATGGCAGCAGTTGCGGGCGCGGTCGCCGAGGCGGTGCGGGACGCCATGGTGGAGGCGGCGCCGCTTGCTCGCGCAGCCGTCAACAATGGCGGCGACATCGCCCTTCATCTGGCCCCCCGGCAAAGTCTCCGCATCGGCATGGTCGCGCGCCCGGACCTCGCCGGCATCGACCTCACCGGCATCGACCTCTTCGGCAGCCTCACGATACGGCATGGGGACGCCGTCCGCGGCCTCGCCACCAGCGGTCGCCATGGCCGCAGCTTTTCGCTCGGTATCGCCGATGCCGTCACGGTGCTGGCGGCCACGGCGGCGGAGGCGGATGCCGCCGCCACGATCATCGCGAACGCCGTCGACCTGCCCAGCCATACTGGCATCCTGCGCCGCCCCGCCTGCATGCTTCAGCCCGACAGCGACCTCGGCGATATCCCGGTGACCCGCGGCGTCCCGGCCCTGAATACGGACGCCATCGACGAGGCCTTGTCGGCCGGCCTCAACCGCGCCGAGGAACTGCTTGCACGCGGCCTGATCCTTGGCGCGGCGCTGCATCTGCAGGGGCGGACGCGGCTGCTTTCGCCGACCCGGCAATCAACCCGTGAGATGGAACAAGCCCATGCCTGAGATCGAGCTTCGCAAGCGCCTGCTCATCGTCGAGGAGATCTTCCACGAGGGCGGCCCCGTCGCTGCAGTGCCGCTGCGCCGCGCGGCGGCGATCAGCGTCATCGCGAACCCCTTTGCCGGCCGCTATGTCGAGGAGATTTCGCCCTTCATGAAGACGCTCGAGCCGCTGGGCGTCGAGATGGCGCAGGCACTAGTACGGGCGCTCGGCGGCGATGCGGCGGTGGTGCAGGGCTATGGCAAGGGCGCCATCGTCGGCGCTGCAGGCGAGCTGGAGCACGGCGCGCTCTGGCATGTGCCGGGCGGCTACGCCATGCGCGCGGTGCTCGGCGACGCTAAGGCAATCGTGCCCTCCGCAAAGAAGGTCGGCGGTCCGGGCACGCGGCTCGACGTGCCGGTCACGCATATCAACGCCTCCTATGTCCGCAGCCATTTCGACGCGATGGAGGTCGGCGTGCCGGACGGCCCGCGCGCCGACGAAATGGCTCTGGCGCTGGTGATGACGACGGGCGCCCGCGTCCATGCCCGCGTCGGCGGTCTCGCCGCCGCCGATATCCGAGGCGAGGACGGCTTGCGATGATCGTCCGCAAGCTCGTCACGATCACCGACGAGGTCCTGGTCGAGATGGGCCAGCCGGTCGCGCCTCCCACGCGCCGGGCAGCGGCGATCGCTGTCATCGCCAACCCCTTTGCCGGCCGCTTCGGTGCTGATCTCTCGGAACTGGTCCAGACGGGCGCAATGCTCGGGGAGATGCTGACGCAACGGGCAGTCACGGCGCTCTGCATCGTGCCGGCGGCGGTCGAGAGCTACGGCAAGGCCGCGATTGTCGGTGAGGCCGGCGAGATCGAGCATGCGGCGGCGATCCTGCATCCGAAGCTAGGCGCCCCAATGCGCGCGGTCTTGGGTGGTGGTGCGGCGCTCGTGCCTTCGGCCAAGAAGCGCGGCACGATGGGCACGGTCATCGACGTGCCGCTCGGTCATCGCAACGCGGCCTATGTGCGTAGCCATTTCGATGCGATGGAGGTCAGCATCCCGGATGCACCCCGCGCGCGCGAAATTCTGGTCGCGGTGGTGTTGACCGGCAGTGGTCGCCCGCTCGCCCGCGTCGGGGGCTTGGCCGTGGGCGAGATCGTCGGTTATGACGGGCTGCGATGATGGTCGTCACCGCAACGCGCTACGTGCTCGATGACCAGATCGGCTTCCTGTTGCGGCAGGTGACGCAGCGTCACACGACGATCTTCGCGCATCTCATCGGTGACGGGCTGACGCCCATGCAGTGGGCGGTTCTGGCGAAGCTGCACGAGGTCGGCCGCACGTCGCAGACCGCGCTCGGCCGCGCCGTCTGCATGGATGCCGCGACGGTGAAAGGCACTGTCGACCGGCTGGTGGCGCGTGACCTTGTGCTCCGATTCCAGGATGCGGAGGACCGCCGCAAGCTGCTCGTTGACCTGACCGGGGAAGGCCGGGAGACGGTGCTGCGCAATCTTGACGCGGCGGGCGCCATCAGTCGCGAAACGCTGTCACCGCTCAATCATGATGAGGTAACGGCCCTGACGCTGCTGCTGTCCAAGATGCGCTAGCGCTGCTTTGGCTTCATGCGCCGGACCGCGCCAGCAGCCCTCGGATGGCGAGGTTCTTCATCAGCGCGCCGACACCGAAGACCCAGGGCTCCGCTTCCTCGGCATGCGTCACCGTGTTGACCAGTCTCCCTAGTTGCGGGGACGCGATCTCCACCCGGTCCCCGGTCTTGTGCGTGAAGCCCTGGCCGGGCTGATCGCGATCCTGAATCGGCGCGAACATCGTGCCGAGGAACAGCATGAAGCCGTCCGGATACTGGTGGTGCCGTCCCAGCGTATGCTGCACAAGCTCGCCCGGGTCGCGGCTGATCTCGCGCATCGAACTGGTGCCCTCCAGCACGTAGCCGTCGGTAGCGCCCGTCACCTTCAGCGTGATCTCCAGCGCCCGCACGTCGTCCAATGAGAAGTCGTCATCGAACAGCCGGATGAACGGGCCGATGGAGGACGACGCGTTGTTGTCCTTCGCCTTGCCGAGCAGGAGCGCGCTTCGCCCCTCGATGTCGCGCAGGTTCACGTCGTTGCCGAGGGTCGCCCCCAGGATCTCGCCTCGGCTGTTGACCACCAGCACCGCCTCGGGTTCCGGGTTGTTCCAGGACGACTTGGCCAGGATACCGATCTCGGCGCCCAGCCCGACCGCGGACAGCACGGGCGCCTTGGTGAAGACCTCGGCATCCGGGCCAATTCCGACTTCAAGATACTGGGACCAGTAGCCCGCCTCCATCAGCACGGTCTTGGCGTGGGCCGCTTCCGGAGAGCCGGGCTTGAGGTCCCGCAACTGCCCGCCGACCGCGGTGCTGATCTGCTCCCGGATCGCCTGGGCGGCACGAAAGTCACCGCGCGCGCGTTCCTCGATGACACGTTCGACCATCGAACGCGCGAAGGTCACGCCGCAGGCCTTCACCGCCTGCAGATCGCAGGGCGCCAGCAGATGCGGCCGGTCATGGCGGCGCGCCAGGCTGTTCTCCAGCACCTCGTCCAGTCCGAAGTGTCGCTCCGCGGGCACCGCCCGGATGGCGGCGACCGGCGCCGAGCCCTCGAGGAGCTGAGACACTGTGGGACCGGCGGCGGTCACATCGACCAGCCGGTCGCCGCGCACCTGCACGAGGCACGGGCCGCTCACCGCAGGGTCGAAGACCCGGCCGAGCAGCGTCGCCCGGCCATGGTCGACCGGCAAAATGTCACCTGTGTTCATGGCGTCGGCTCCCTATCGCAGGCCGGTCCTCGGCACCTCCGGCGGTCACAAGCTTGGGTGGTAGCGGCATCATTGGCAAGTGCCTAGGCACTTTACTTTCAGCGCGCAGCGAGTAAAGCTGTCTCGAAGTCCGGACCCTAATAACCGGCACAGGAGACGACGCCCCTTGCTTTTTGCGACCCGACTGAATTCCTTCGCCTCGCGGCCCGACCTGTTCTGGCCGGCGGGGTCGGGCAAGCCCGGCACGCTCGCGCTCATGACGCGTGCGGCAACAGTCGAGGGCTTGTCCGGCGTCGATTTGAATTATCCCGATCATCTTGGGCCGGAGGCGCCGGAGCAGGTTGCGGCCCAGGCCGCCGACCTCGGCCTCGCCCTCAACGGTTTCGCTATGCGCTACTACGGCGACCCGGCCTATCGCGCGGGCGCCTTCACCAATCCGGACCCAGCGGTAAGGCGCCGTGCCATTGACCTCACCAAGCGCGGCATCGATGCCTTGGCCCGGTGCGGCGCCACGCTGATGACGGTGTGGCTCGGGCAGGACGGTTTCGACCATGCCTTCGCCGCCGATTACGGGCAGCTTTGGGCGCTCGAGATCGCGGGGCTCGACGAGATCGCGCGCCACAACCCCGACATTGACATCAGCATCGAATACAAGCCGGACGAGCCGCGCGCCCATGCGCTGCTCGCCGATATCGGCACGACGCTGCTGGCTATCCGGGAAATCGGCGCGCCGAACCTCGGCGTCACGCTCGACTTCGCGCATGTGCTCTATGCCGGGGAGCAACCGGCCTGCTCGGCCGCGCTTGTGGCACGCCACAGCCGCCTGTTGGGCGTGCACCTCAACGACGGCTACGGCGCGCGGGACGACGGGCTGATGGTCGGCGCGATCCACACGGTGCAGACCATCGAGTTGCTGCGCCAGATCCGGCGGGACGGCTACGACGGCGCCATCTATTTCGACACCTTCCCCGATATCAGCGGGCTCGATCCGGTAGCGGAATGCGCAGCCAACATCGCCACGGTTCAGGGCATGATGACGATCGTCGATCGTCTCGATGCCGACAACCGGCTCGCCGAGGTGCTCGACCGGCAGGACGCGGTCGGTGGCCAGCGCATCATCCAGGAGGCGCTGCTTGGCCAGCCGCGCGCCTCCTCCGGCACGGTAGGCGCTTGAACGGGGTCGTCACTGCTGGGCCGGGCACCCGCGACCCGCGCCAGATCGGGCCGGCCATCCGCTCGCGCCTGCCGGAACTGACCGCGCTCGAAACCCGGATCGTCGACCTCATGCTGACCGATCGGCGCTTCAGTTCCGAGACGGCGCTGCGCGACGTGGCGCGGGACGCCGCGGTGTCCGAGGCGATGGTCGTGAAGCTCGCCAAGAAACTCGGCTTCGCGGGCTTTCGTGAGATGCGCGGCCAGATCGCCGCCTACAACGATCTGCCGACGGCGGAGCTGCACGAGCAGCTTGCGGTGTCCGACGACGCCGCCACCATCCTCAAGAAAGTCTTCCGCACCGCGGTCCAGGCGCTCGAGGAGACGCTCGCCATCCTCGACATAAATGCCTTCAAGCGCGCGACGGAGATGCTGGCCGAGGCGCGGCAGCGGGACTTCTACGGTCTCGGCGGCTCGGCCCAGATCGCGCGGGATGTCGCGCACAAGTTCCTCCGCGTCGGCGTGCGGGCCGCGGTCTTCGATGACAGCCACATGATGCTGATGTCGGCGGCGCTGCTCGGCCCCGGCGATGTCGCCGTCGGCTTCTCCCACTCCGGGGAAACCGAGGCCGTCATCCGGCCCATCGTCTTGGCCCGCGAGAACGGCGCCTCCACGATCGTCATCACCAATCATGCGGCCTCCAGCCTCGCGCGCGCGGCCGAGGTGGTGCTCGCCTCGACCGCCCAGGGCTCGCCGCTGACCGGGGAAAACGCGGCGGCGCGCATCGCGCAGCTCAACATTCTCGACGCGCTGTTCGTGGCCGTCGCGCAGCGCGACGTGACGACGACGGAGGCCAACCTGCGCCGCACCATGGACTCCGTCTCCCCGGCGCGGGGGCGGCGCGCATGACGGCGGGAGTCGTCGTTTTCGGCAGTCTGCATCTCGACATCATGGTGCATGCGCCGGGCAGGCCGCGTCTAGGCGAGACCTTGGTGGGTCGGAGCTGGTCGCTGAAGGAGGGCGGCAAGGGCGGCAATCAGGCGGTGGAGGCGGCGCGGCACGGCGCGCGCACCGCCATGATCGGCGCTGTGGGCGACGATGATTTCGGCCGCCGCCTCGTCGCGAACCTTCGGCGGAACAAGGTGGAGACCGCCGCGGTCCGTGTCATGCGCGGCGCCGCCTCGGGCATGAGCGTCGCCCTCGTCGAGCCCGCGGGCGACTACGGCGCCGTCATCGTCTCGGGCGCCAACCTGACGCTCGGACGGGCCGCGGTCGCAGCGGCTGCGCCGGTCATGGGCGGCGCCGGCTGGCTGCTGCTCCAGAACGAGGTGCCGGAGGAGGCGAACGTCGCAGCGGCCGAGGCGGCGCGCGCGGCGGGGACCCGCGTCATTCTCAACGCCGCGCCGGTGCGCGAACTGCCGATGGCGCTGCTCGCCTGTATCGATATCTTGGTCGTCAACGCGCTGGAGGCCGAGGCGCTCTGCGGGGCTCCGGTCGAGACCCTGGAGGGCGCCGCGCGGGCGGCCGAGGCCCTGCTCGGCCTCGTGCCCTCTGTCATCGTGACCGCCGGCGGCCACGGCCTCGCCATCGCCGGGCGTGACGGCATGCGGTACACTGTCGCTCCGCATCGCGTTATGGTTTCCTCCACCCATGGTGCGGGAGACGCCTTTGTCGGTGCGCTCGCGACACGGCTCGCAGCGGGGGACCCATTGGCGAAAGCCGCGCGATATGCGAATGCCGCGGCCGCCCTGGTGGTGGCGACGCCGCCTGAAGAAAGAGCCGGGCTTGGGCCCGTCTCGGTCGAAGCTTTGTTGCGGGAGGTGTGACGACGGAGACTAAAAGGCGGATGGCTGAGAAGCGGGGTGAGGCATCTGCGCTCCAACCCCGGCGTGCCTAAGAAGACCACGAAAACACGATCGCGATTATCAGGTAGGGAAGCCAAGAAATGACGAAGACCATCATCGATATGTCGATCAGCCGCCGCCGCGCGGCCGGCTTGCTCGGCGCGGGCGCTCTCGCGGTCGCCGGGCTGCCGCGCATCGCGCAGGCAGCCGCCGAGAAGAACATGACCACGGTCGTGAAGATCCAGGGCGTGCCATGGTTCAATTTCCTCGATGAGGGCCTCGTCGAGGGCGGCAAGAAGTTTGGCATCAACACCTCCATGGTCGGTCCGGTGAACGTCGATCCGGCCCAGCAGGTGCGCCTCGTCGAGGACCAGATCGCCAAGAAGGTTGATGTGCTCGGCCTCGTTCCGCTCGACGTGAAGGTGCTGGCACCCGTGCTCGCCCGCGCGCAGAAGGCGGGCATCATCGTCATCACCCAGGAAGGCCCGAACCAGGACGGCCGCACCTGGGACGTGGAGCTTCTCAATTCCACCGTCTTCGGCGAGATGCAGATGAAGGCGCTCGCCGGCGACATGGGCGAGAAGGGTGAATACGTGATCTACGTCGGTACGCTGACGACGCCGCTGCACAATAAGTGGGCCGACGCCGCGATCGCCTATCAGCTTAAGCACTACCCGAACATGAAGCTGGCGACATCGCGTTTCCCGGGTGCCGACGAGATCGACACTTCGGAGCAGGTGACGCGCGAAGTGCTGCAGGCCTATCCGCACGTGCGTGGCATCCTGGGCTTCGGTTCCAACGGCCCGATCGGTTCCGGCAATGTGGTGCGCGAGCGCCATCTGCAGAAGAAGATCTCGATCGTCGGCACGGTCATCCCTTCGCAGGGCAAGTCGCTGATCGAAGCCGGCGTCATTCGCCAGGGCTTCCTCTGGAGCCCGAAGGATGCCGGCTACGCGATGGTCGCGGTCGCCAGCCTGGTATTGACGGGCGCCAAGATCGAGACGGGGATCGAGATTCCCGGCATGGGCAAGGCGACGGTCGATGCGCCGAACAAGCTCATCAGCGTCGATCGCATCCTGTCCTTCAACAAGTCGAACATCGATCAGATCATCAAGCAGACGGGTCTTTGATGCCGCATCGGCGAGGGCGGATCGATCCGCCCTCGCCACCTCTCATCGCGAGGGTCTGACGTTTGACCAACTTCATCGAGATGACCGGCATCTCCAAGCATTTCGGCGGCGTGGCGGCGCTAAGCGGGGTTGATCTCACGATCGCCGCCGGCGAGGTGCATTGTCTTGCCGGCGAGAACGGATCCGGCAAGTCGACGCTGATCAAGATCATCTCCGGCGTCCAGCCACCGGACGCCGGCGGCGTCATCATGATCGACGGGGTCGAGTATCCGCAGCTCACGCCGTCCGACAGCACGCGCATCGGCATCCAGGTGATCTACCAGGATCTGTCGCTGTTCCCCGATCTGACCGTCGCTGAGAACATCGCCTTCGCCCAGCACCTTCAGGGTCTGCGCAGCGTCAATCGTGGCCGCATCCTCGCCACCGCGCGCGCCGCGATCGCGCGGATCGGCATCTCGCTCGATCCGCAGGCGAAAGTTGGCGACCTGTCGATCGCCCAGCGCCAGCTCGTGGCGATCTGCCGGGCTCTCGCGGCCGAGGCCCGCCTCGTCATCATGGACGAGCCGACGGCCTCGCTGACCCGCACCGAGGTCGATGCGCTGCTCGGCATCGCGCGCGAACTCAAGCGCCGCGGCATCGCTGTCGTCTTTGTCAGTCATCGGCTGGATGAGGTGCTGGAGATCGCAGAACGCGTGACGGTTCTACGCGATGGCCGCAAGCTCGGCACCTGGAATGCGCAGGAAATGACGCCGCGCCGTCTGGGTTCGCTGATGACGGGCCATGAGTTCGATTATACGATCACGGCGCCCGACCTGTCCGCGGCGCCGGTTGTTCTATCCGTGGATCGCCTGTCCCGTCGCGGTGATTTCGAAGATGTGAGTCTGGACCTTCGCCGCGGCGAAATCCTCGGTGTCATCGGCCTGCTCGGCTCGGGACGCACGGAGCTCGCCTTGTCTCTCTTTGGCATGCGGCCGCCGGATACCGGCGAAATCAGGCTCGACGGCGCGTCCGTGACGCTGCGATCCAACCGTGCCGCGATCGACCACGGCATCGCCTATGTCTCGGAGGACCGGCTCTCGCTCGGCCTCGTGCTCGAGCAGCCGATCGCATCCAACATCGTGCTGTCCATCCTGGGCAAGCTCGCCGGTGCCTTCGGGCTGCTGCGCATGGATCGGAAGCGGGCGGCGGTTGCCGACTGGATCGAACAGTTGGGCATCAAGGTCTCGGACCCCGAGAATCCGGTGCGGACCCTCTCGGGCGGCAATCAGCAGCGCGTGGTGCTTGCCAAGTGGCTGGCGACGCAGCCGCGCGTGCTGATCCTCGACAGTCCCACGGTCGGCGTCGACATCAACGCCAAGGACGGAATCTATGCCATCGTGAAGCGCCTCGCCGCGAGCGGCATGGCGGTGATGATGATCTCGGATGAGATCCCCGAGGTGCTGTATCATTCGCATCGGATCCTCGTGATGCACAGTGGCCGCGTGAAGGGCGAGTTCCACCCGGCGCAGATTTCGGAAGCCGAGTTGCGGGAGGCGATCGATGCCTAAGACGTCACGGACGATGATCGGCGCCAGTCTTCTCCACAGCCATGAGGGCAAGCTGCTGCTGGTCGTGGTCGCGCTTGCGGTGTTCCTGTCGCTGGCGACGCGGTCGTTCTTCAGCCTGCAGAACATGGTCGACCTGCTGACCTCCTATGCCTTTTCCGGCATGCTGGCCGCGGGCTTGCTCGTCGTGCTGATTTCCGGCGGTATCGACATCTCCTTCACCGCCACGGCCTCGGTGGCGCAATACATTGCGATGACCGTCGCCAATCATTTTCATGTCGGCTGGATCGAGGTCATCGCCATCTCGGCCGCGATAGGCATAGCCTGCGGCCTGCTCAACGCCGTGCTGATCGGCACGCTCGGCCTCTCCAGCATCATCGTCACCATCGCGACGCTGAACGTCTTCTTCGGTCTGCTGATGTTCTTCACGCATGGCAACGAGATCTTCTCGCTGCCCGACTGGTTCGTGAACGGGGCGAGCTGGGTGGTCTATACCGACGCCGACCAGACCCCTTACGTCTTCAATCTGCAGATGATCGGGCTGATCGGCGCCTTCGTGCTGACGGCGATCCTGCTCACCCGCACCAATATCGGTCGCCAGATCTATGCGCTCGGCAGCAATGTCGAGGCGGCCAAGCGCGTCGGCATCAAGGTCTTCCGGCTCAACCTGCTCGTCTATGGCTACATGGGCTTCGTCGCGGGCATGGCGTCGCTGATCCAGGCGCAGGATGCGCAGTCGGTCTCACCCAATGCGCTCGTCGGGCGGGAGCTCGACGTGCTGGCGGCCGTCGTTCTCGGCGGGGCGAGCCTCACCGGCGGCGTCGGCACGGTCTGGGGCACCATCCTCGGCGTCATGCTGCTGGCCTTCCTGCAGAACGGGCTGCTGCTGCTGGGCGTGCCCTCGTACTGGTCGCAATGCTTCACCGGCGCGGTCATCCTGATCGCCGTCAGCGCGCTGGCGGTGGAACGCCAACGCCACCGCGCCGCCGCGCGGAGGGTCATGGCATGAGCCAGGATCTCGCGACACGGATGCCGCCTGCCTCCCCGCGCGCGACGCCGATGGCGCGGCTGCGGCCGAGCCCCGTCCTCATGCGGCTGTTCACGCTGCTCGCGGTGCTGCTGGTGCTGTTCGCGCTTCTTCTCGGCGGCAAGCTGTTCAACGCCACCGCCGTGCGATCCATGGCATTCCAGCTGCCGGAGCTTGGCGTGCTGTCGCTCGCCATGATGATCCCGCTGCTGTCGGGCGGCCTCGATCTCTCGATCATCGCGACCGCCAATCTCTCGGCACTGGCAGCCGCCTATGTCTTCACCCATTTCGGGCTGACCGGCGGCGGGGCGAGCGTCTTCGCATGGCACATCGCGGCGCTGCTGGCGGCCTTTTGCGTTGCGGGGTTGGTCGGGCTGCTCAACGGCACGGTGATCGCCTATCTCGGCGTCTCACCCATCCTCGCGACGCTTGGCACCATGACGATGGTGAAGGGCATCGCCGTCGGCCTTACCCATGGCGGCGTCATCGCCGGGTTCCCGCCCTTCATGGTCTTCATCGGCAACGGGTCGATCGCCGGCGTGCCGATGGTCGTGATCGTCTTCGTGGCCGTCGCAATTCCCGTGGGCGTGCTGCTGACGCGCACGCCCTTCGGCAATATCGTCGCGATGCTTGGCTCCAACCAGCAGGCGGTGCGCTATTCGGGCATCGACACGCGGCGCGTTCTCGTGAAGGTCTACATGCTGTCGGCGACGCTCTCGGCAGTCGCGGGCCTGCTGATGATGGCGCGCTTCAACTCCGCCAACGCGGCCTACGGCGAAAGCTACCTCCTCATCACAATCCTCGCGGCCGTGCTCGGCGGCATCGACCCTGCGGGCGGCTTCGGGAAGGTCAGCGGGCTCGTGCTCTCGCTGGTGATCCTGCAGCTGGTGTCGACATCGGCCAATCTGCTCAACATCAGCCAGTTCCTGAGCCTCGCCTTGTGGGGCGCGATCCTGTTGGGGGTCGCCGGGGTGGGTCGCGTCTGGGCCTGGCTGCGGCCGATGCTGCCGGGGCGAGGCGGCGCCAGAGCCTGAGCCGCCTGCCGGCGTCCACAGCGCGTCGTTACGCGGCCAGCTCGCGAAACAGCGCCGCGTAGCGCGCAGCCGACCGCGCCCAGCCAACTTCCGCCTTCATCGCGTTCCGCTGCATCCGCGTCCAGGCGTCCTGGTCCTCCCAGACGGCGGCCACGCGCTCCAGCACCAGATCGAGGGACGCGGTATCAGCGACCGGCATCTGGAAGCCGGTCGCGACTTCCGCTGCCAAGGCCGCCTCATTGGCGTCGATCACGGTATCGGCCAGTCCGCCGACGCGGGTCACCACCGGCAGGCAGCCGTAGCGCATCGCGCAAAGCTGGGTCAGGCCGCAGGGCTCAAAGCGCGACGGGATGAGCAGCGCATCCGCGCCGCCATAGATCAGATGCGCCAGATGTTCGTCGTAGCCGAGGAACAGCCCCATCTCGCCGGGTTGCGCCGCCAACTGGATCGCCTGCTCCAGCTCGGGCTGTCCCGCACCGAGGATAACGATGGCGGCCCCGAGCCTGCGCAGCGTCGGCAGGCTGGCGGGCAGCAGGTCGAGGCCCTTCTGGGTCGTCAGTCGGCTGACCACGCCGAACAGGAGCGCGTCGGGCTTGAGCCCGAACCGGGCGCAGAGGGCTGCCTTGTTTGCCGCCCGGTCATCAAGCGTCTTGCGGGTGAAGGTCTGCGGCAGCGCCGCATCCTTTCCCGGGTTCCATACTGTCGTATCGATGCCGTTGAGGATGCCCGAGAGGTCGGCCCCCCGCGCGCGCAGCAGCCCGTCCATCCCGAAGCCGCCTTCGGGCGTACAAATTTCCCGGGCATAGGTCGGCGACACCGTGGTTATCCGGTCCGCGAGCCGCACGCCCGCTTTGAGAAACCCGATGGCGCCATAATATTCGACGCCGTCGAGCGAGTAGGCGCCCCAGGGGAGGCCGAGCGACGGCAAGATGTCCGACGAAAACCGGCCGCCGAAGGCGAGGTTATGGATGGTCATCACGAATGGGGCGGCGGGGCCTTCCGTGAAGCGGAGGTAGGCGGGCACGAGCCCCGCCTGCCAGTCGTGACCATGCACCACATCCGGCCGCCAGCCGGGGATCAGCCCGCGCGCGAGATCGGCGCCGACCCGCGCCAGGGCCGCGAAGCGCTGGGCGTTGTCGGGCCAGTCGACCCCCCGCCCATCGACATAGGGATTGCCGTCGCGTCCGAAGAGATGCGGCGCCTCGATCGCGAGGATGCGTGCGCCCTCGGATCGGCCGGCGACGAGACGCGCCGGCCCGCCGAAGAGATCGGGCCTCTCCAGCACCGCCTCTGCCCCCTGCAGACCGGCGAGCACGGCGGGATAGCCCGGCAGCAGCGTGGTGACGGTGACATCCTCTTCGGTCAGCGCCCCCGGAAGGGCGCCCGCGACATCTGCCAGACCGCCTGTCTTCACCAGCGGGTAGAACTCGGACGCGACCGCCAGGACCTGAAGCTTGCTCATAGGTCGAGCGCGTCGATCATCGGCTGGGTGATGAGGCAGATGCCCATGGTCGAACGCCGGAACCGGCGTGCGTCGAGTTCCGGATCCTGGCCCACGACCAGCCCCTCGGGGATCGTGACCCCGGCATCGACGATGACGTTCGTGAGATGCGCGTTGCGGGAGATGTTGGCGTAGGGGAGGATCACGCCGCCTTCCACCGACGAGAAGGAGTTCGCACGAACGCCTGTGAACAACAGCGAACGCCGGACGCGCGAGCCCGAGACGATGCAGCCTCCCGATACCAGCGAGGCGACCGCCTCGCCACGCCGCTCGCCCACGTCATGGACGAATTTCGCGGGTGGGGTGAGCTCCGCGTAGCTCCAGATCGGCCAGCTCGCGTCATAGAGATCGAGCGGCGGCACCACGTCTGTGAGGTCGATGTTGGCCTGCCAATAGGCATCGATCGTGCCGACATCGCGCCAATAGGTTTCCGACTGCGCATCCGTCCGGACGCAGGATTCGGTGAAACGGTGGGCATAGGCGCGGCCCTGCTCGACGAGGAAGGGGATGATGTCCTTGCCGAAGTCGCGGCTTGATCGTTCATCGGCCGCGTCCCGCCGCAGCTGCTCGAACAGGAACTTCGTGCGGAACACGTAGATGCCCATGCTGGCGAAGGACATCGCGGGATTGTCCGGCATCGTCGGCGGGTCCTTGGGTTTTTCCAGGAACGAGATGATGCGGTCGTTGCCGTCCACGCCGACGACGCCGAAACCGGGAGCGTCGGCCTTGGGCACTTCCAGGCAGGCGACGGTCACATCGGCGTTGTTGTCCTCATGCTCCTGCAGCATGAGCTCGTAGTCCATTTTATAAACGTGATCCCCGGCCAGGATGACGATGTGTTCGGGCGGCCCGTAGCTTTCGATAATGTCGATGTTCTGGAACACCGCATCGGCGGTGCCTGCATACCATTGTGTTTCGCTCACGCGCTGACTGGCGGGCAGGATGTCGAAGCTCTCGTTGCGCTCCGGCCGAAGGAAATCCCAACCGCGCTGCATGTGGCGGATGAGGCTGTGCGCCTTGTATTGTGTCGCGACCGCAATGCGGCGAATGCCCGAGTTCAGCGCGTTGGAGAGAGCGAAATCAATGATGCGTGATTTGCATCCGAAATAAACCGCAGGCTTCGCGCGCCGGTCGGTCATCTCCATCAGCCGGCTTCCACGGCCGCCTGCGAGCACGTAGGCCATGGCGGTTCGCGACAGTGGCGATACCGGCTTCACTCTTTCATGCATTTTTGTTCCTCCCGGATGCGACCTTGGTCTCGGTACCAGGGGAACAGAAGGCAGCATGCGGCGCAAGCATGGGCGGGTGGCGAACCCTCACTCGGCTGGATGGCGCGTCCGATGCAGCCGCGCCGGATCGTAGCCGAGCGCGGCGATACGCTCCACGAGCGTCTGTTGCAGCGCCGGCGGCGGCACCGGCGCGCGGGTCAGGATCCAGAGATAACGGCGGGAGCCTTCACCCACGATCGACCAAGTATAGTCGTCGGCATGGTCCAGCACCCAATAATTCCCAAAGAAGAATGGGCCGAAAAAAGCGACCTTCAGCTTTGCGTTACCTGAATCGGGAACGACACGCGCGCGTGCCTTTGCTTGCCGCAACGGACCTGAGGGACCGCCCTTGTGGCTCGAATTGACGACGCGAATGAGCCCATCCGAACGCAGTGAGTATTCCGCCGTTACCGCTTCCGACCCCCGCTCGAACCAATTCTCGTAGCGCGCGAATTCGTGCCATCGGCCGAGATAGCGGTCGAGGTCGACGCGCTTCGCGGGCCTAGGGGGTGGCGCCTGACGGCCGGTTCGTCCTATGCTGCTGACGATGCCAAGCCCGGCCACGAGCAGGGCCAGCGCCGCGATCGTCAGTCTCGGCACGCCCGAGCCACCCTTCTCGGACGCTCGCGCCGCGGACCCCGGCATCTGACCGCCTGCGGTCATGACCTGCCGCAGCGCCGCGCCAGCACCTGCGCCGTGTCGCCGTCGATGATCAGGCCGCGGATCAGCCCGCTGCTGAGCACCGCCTGGATAGCATCGATCTTTTCAAGGCCGCCGCTGAGCAGAACGATGTCCCGGCCGCGAATTTCCTCGATGTCGACCGCGATCGCGCGACTGTTGATGTCATGGTCGATAGGACGGCCATCACTGGCGAAGAGCTTGCCGAGCGTGTCGCATACCGCGCCGCCTTCGCGCGCCGTGCGGAGTTCCTCGACCGTGATCATGTTCTGCGTCCGCAGCGACGAATTCTCGGTGAGTTCGCCAATGCTGACGATGTAGAGATCGGCGGTGCGCGCGATGCTGAGGGCATCGGCAACGGTGCGCTGCGATATCAGGACATCGCGATCCGCCTCGGAGTCAGCGATGAAGGGCACCGGCAGGAAGTGGCCTTCCCCACCGGTTCGCGCGGCCAGCGCCTGCACGACCTCGAACGGGTTGGAGGCCGAGTTCCGGGTCAGCGACCCCATGAGCGAGACGAAGCGCGCCTCGGGGTTGCGGACCCCCGATAGATGCAGCGCGACCTGTTCGATCGTGCGGCCCCAGCTCACGCCGATCGTGATCGGGCCCTGGGAAAGCTTGCCGCGGAGGAAGTTCGCGCCCGCGCTGCCCACAGCGCGGCGGCTGATCATACCCTGAGCCGTCGTAAGCGACGGGTTCGCCGCGATATCCTCGAAGCCGATGCGCGGCGTCGCGAGGCAGAAGTCCAGCCCGTAATACTGCGCGATGTCGTGCTCGGTCTGCAGTTCACGCGCGCTGTCGTGCTGGATCGTGATGCTGACGAGCCCACGTTCCCGCGCCTCCGCCAGCAGCCGGTTGACCCGGGTGCGGTGCAGACCCAGCCGGGTCGCGGTCTCCTCCTGGTTGAGCCCGGCCATGTAGTAGAGCCAGGCGGTGCGCACGATCAGCGCGTCGTCGGTTTCATGGGCCAGATTGACCGTCAAAGGGGCTGACTTCTGGGGCTCGATCTTCATTCCACCTGCTTCACAAAACGCGGCCCAACAGCGCCCCCGTACCAGGGGTATCCAAGGCCTTCGCACAAGCTCTGCGCCTCGCCGCCGCCCGATTGGCGCCGCGATCCTCGGCTCGCCGCTCCGGGCCCGCCGCGCTGAGGGCGACATCATCCTCATCGCCAGGTCCAGTCGTGGCAAGACCGTGGCATCGCCAGGGCCAACGCGCAACGCATCACCGCGAGGTACTTACGCCCTGGTTGCCGCTTGACGAGTGACTACGCCCTTTTGGTAGGGCGGCCCTCGAAGTCGATGAGGCAGCGCCTAGTGGCGGGACGGCCTTCGGCGCAAGCCGTTCAAAGGTGATGTCCAAGCCCATGCGCCCGGCGCGGTGAGCGCGATCGTGCCGGTGGCCGCCATAGTAGCGTCGCCCGGGAGCGGAGGCGCCTGCCCGCGAGCCGCTTTCGCATCCGCCCGCGCCGCCGCCAGATGGCCACGCAAGGCGTCGACCTCCACCGCCTGATCTCCGAGGGCGGCGATCCGCGCTTCAAGTGCCGCCTGCTGCCGCCGGTTTTCGAGCCGATCTTCGACCCGGCCCGCCTCCAGCTCGCGCGCCTTCTCCTGCGCCTCACGAAGCGATTCCTCGAGAGTGCCGATTGTGTGCTCCTGCACGAGAAGCCGGCTCTCCGCCGCGGCCCGCGCCTGCTGGGACGCGTTCAGGCTTTGGCGTAGCCCACCCATCTCGCCCTGCAGCGCCTGTTCCTGCTGCCGCAGCGCTTCTCGCATGGCAAACTCCAGGACGTGCGTCCGGGCGATGGAAGCGAAGCGATCGCGCAGTATGGCGGTGGCCGACGGGTCACTGAGGCCGCAGAGGGTCAGAACGGCCGCCGGTGCCTCGCCTCCTACCGCCAGCACGCCGAGCCCGTGGCCGTGGAGAAACTCGAAGGAGGGGTACCGGCCACGGATTTCCGCCCAGAAGCGGGCGACGCCGAAGCCCGGTTCCAGCACGTTAGTATCATGAAACAACACCACGGCGCGGGGCGAGAGCTTGCTCGCCCAACCTTGGAAATCGTGCTGAACCGCGTCGTAGCTGTGAAAGCCGTCGATGTGCAGGAGGTCGACGGCGTCATCCGGGATCACGGCCCGCGCCTCGTCGAAGGTCATGCGCAGCAGTTCGGAGAAGGCGCCGTACCGTGCGTCGTGGAACGCCCGCAACTCCGTGTAGATCGCCTCGCCGTAGAGGCCCGCGTGCTCGTCTCCCGCCCAGCTGTCCACCGCGTAGCAGCGGCTCGGCAATCTCTCGCGCAGGACGGTCTCGCAAAAGGCCGAGTAGGAGACAGCGTTGTGCGTGCCGAGTTCGACGATCAGCCCGGGCCGCGCCGCCGCCACTAGCCATTGGGCAAACGGGACATGGCCGTGCCATGCGCTCGGCACAGCGGTTCGCGCTTGGGGCCAGAAAAGAGGATCGAGCGCGGGGCTTGCCAGTGCCTCGAGAGTGCCGGCTGCGTCGTGGCCGCCGCTATCTGATACCATCCGCCGCATCTCCTGGCCCATCTGGCGCCAGGGTATATTCATTCCGTTATCGCATCAAGTCTGCTGAGTGGTTCGCCGATCCCGGTGTCGGGCCAGGACGCTTCGGTCAGCTCATGATCGTCGTAGCGGAGGAGGCTGAGGTAGTGCGTTTCCGCATCTTCCAGGAAGAAGTCGCGCGAGATCGCGTCCACCAGCCGGCGGACGCCGAACTTCAATCCGCTGATGGAGGCCCCGGACAGCCCCATGCTGGGCGTCGCGCCGAAGGTGAAGTTGTGCAGATTGGCGAGCGCCGGCGCGGTCCCGGGCTCGCGTTCGGTGAAGGCGAAGCTCCTCGATAGATAAGGGTAGGAGGCGAGGGTCGCGTCTTCCTCTCCGGGCGGCGCGGTGAAGCGGTCGGCCCATTTGGCGATAAAGGGCGCGAAAGCGCGCAGTTCCGGCCGGCGCGAGGCGTCGAGCACGAAGCCCGCGCCGATGATGACGTAATCGAAGGCAAGTTCGCCCACGGGCGTCTTGATGCGGACCTCATCGCCCTCCATGCGTGCGTCGAGCCAGGGCGTGCCGGGGTGGGCGGAGAACTGCGGGAAGGCCGCGCAGCGGGCGACGGTATCGGGCGGCGGCGGCTGGTTCATGGTGAAGATGTGCCGCATGAAGCGCCAGCGCATGAGGTCCGGGAGGTCGGCGAACTGGCCGAGGAAACCCGCGGATTCCATCCAGCGATAGGGATTCACCCGCGGCAGCAACCGGCGGCGGACGCAAAGCTGCACACGTCCGGCGCCGGCTTCCAGCGCCATCGCGGCATTGTCGAAAGCCGAGGCCCCAGCGCCCAGCACGCCAACGCGCTTCCCCGCGAGGGCCGCGAAATCGATCGTGTCGGAGGTATGGCCCCAGCGCTCGCGCGGCAGGTTGGTCTCGATGAAGTCCGGGATATGCCAGGCGCCGCTACCGGCGATGCCGGTCGCCAGCACGATCTTGCGCGCCAGCAGCACCTCGCCGCTGTCGGTTGTGGCGGACAGGAGGTCGCCCTCCGGTCCGATCGCGACAATGGCGGTTTCGTTCCGCACCGGCAGGTCGAGCACATGGCGGTACCAGTTGAGGTAGTCCTGCCAGCGTTCACGCGGGATCTTGCCGAGACCCTCCCAGGCGGCGGCGCCGAACCGCGCCTCGTACCAGGCACGGGGCGTCAGGCTGCCGATGCCGAGGTCGGGGCCGCAGACGTGCTTCGGCGTGCGGAGCGTGACCATGCGAGCGAAGGTCGTCCAGACGCCCTCCTCGCCGCGCACCGCCTTATCCACCACCAGAACGTTGGTGATCTTCTCCCGCATCAGGGCAAAAGCTGTCGAGAGCCCGCCCTGGCCGGCGCCGATGATGAGCACGTCGAGCACGGCGCCACGGTCGTGATGGCGTTGCGGGACCCAAGGGTGCGCCGGGTAGTCGAGGCAGGCGAGGTCCGCCCGCACCCGGGCTTCGAGATCCGTCAGGGTCATGGGCGCACCAACGTGATGGAGAGGCAGCAGCCTTGATTGATGGATGTTGCATGCTGCGGTCCGATGAGCGCAACAGCGAAGCTGCCGCCGTTGGCGCTCATCTCGCCCGGCACTCTGGTGTGGCGCCGGATCCCCCCCAAATCGCCGAGGTAACCGAGGAGCGATCATGCCGTCCAACAGCGACGATTCCCCCGCGATCGAGCATGTCGTCGTGCTCATGCTCGAAAACCGCTCCTTCGACACCATGCTCGGCTGGCTCTATCCGGGCCGCGAGGATTTCGACGGTCTGACAGGGCAGGAGGCCAACCCCTGGCACCGCCCCTCAGGCGAGGTCACGGTGAAGGCCTGGAACGATGCCGGACTCAGCCGGTCGCGTGCCTCGGGGCCCGACCCCGATCCAGGCGAGCTTTTCCACGACATGGAGGAACAATTCTTCGGCGCCACCGGCATGACGCCGGACGGGCAGGGGACCGGTGCTCCCGCCATGTCGGGCTTCGTCGACAACTACATGCGCCAGCCGCGCGGACCGGACGACTCCGTGCCCGAGCCGCCCACAATCATGCACTGCTTCTCCCCGGTTCAGGTGCCGGTCCTGAGCGAACTCGCGCGGTCCTTCGGCGTGTCTGACCGCTGGTTCGCCTCCGCCCCCTGCCAGACCTGGCCCAACCGCTTCTTCGCCCATACCGGCACGGCGGGCGGATGGGTCAACAACGACCCGCCGCATTTTCCCTACCGGATGCCGAGCCTGTTCCGCCGCATGATGGAGCGCGACCAGGACTGGGCGGTCTACTTCCACGATCTGCCGAATACGGCGCTCCTCGCGGACATCTGGACCCGCCTGGCGAGCACGAACTTCCGGCTCTTCGAGAAAGAATTTGCGGACGACGTGCGCGAGGGCCTGCTGCCGTCGTACAGCTTCATCGAGCCGCGCTACTTCGTCAGCCGCTTCCGCGACAAGGTGCCGAACGATCAGCATCCGCCGACCAACCTCATCCACGGCGAGCAGCTCATCGCCGATGTATATAACGCGCTTCGGGCCGGGCCGAATTGGACCAGGACGCTCCTCATCATCACCTATGACGAGCACGGCGGGACCTTCGATCATGTCTCACCGCCTGCGGCGACCCCGCCCGGCCCGCCGTATCAGGACGGCTTCACCTTCAACCGCTTCGGCGCGCGCGTGCCAGCCGTGATCGTCTCGCCGCTGATCCCGCCGGGCAGTATCATCCGGCCTCCGCCGCCCGAGGCTCAGGCCGACGTCGAGGGGGAGGAAACCTCGCCCGAGGGCACCCCCTTCGATCACACCTCGATCATCAAGACGGTGCAGGAGTTGTTCGATCTCGGGCCGCCGCTGACGGCGCGCGTCGCGGCTGCACCCTCGCTGCTTCCGGCGCTGGCGTCAGGCGAGCCCCTCAACCTGGGACCGGAGCGCATCGCCTTCGTCGTTGCGCGTCCGACACCCGAGGAGGTCGCCCGCCTGCGCAAGACCGACAAGGCCGATGGCCTGCAGTTCAGCATGAGCGGCATCGCGGCCACGGTCCTCGGCACCATCGCCCGTGTATCCGCCCATTTCCGCCACGGTGCGCGGAAGACGGGCCACCGCGTCGGCATGGTGCGTCATCGCCGCCGCAAGCCGTTCAGGTCCGGATTGCCACGATGAACGGGAAGGCGAGGTCGATCGCCGCCCGCGCCTCCAGCGTCCGGCCGGTCAGCACGTCTCGCCAGATGCCGTCGTGGGGGAGCTGAGGCAGGCTCGGCCCGGGTGAGCCCGCGAAGCGCGCGATCGGAACCGCGACCACGAGGCTGTCGTTGCCGTGGCTCCGGGTGAAGCCGAGCCATCCGGTGTCGAGGTCGAGCGGGCGGTAATCGCCGGATGCGAACAGTTCCGGTTTATCGGCCCTTAGCCGCAGCAGGCGGTGAGTGACAGCGAGCTTGGCCGAGCCCGCATCCTCCACCTTGAGGTCTGGCGGTCCCGCGTTCGCCGACCCGGCTTTCTCCAGGGCCGCCGTGCGCGCGGGGTAGTCCACCGGCCGGCGATTGTCGGGGTCGACCAGGCTGTAGTCCCAGAACTCCGTGCCCTGGTAGATGTCGGGTGTGCCCGGCACGGTGATCTGCAGGATCGTCTGGGCGATCGCGGCCACGCGGGCGGGCGGATCGAGCTTCGCCACCACGGCCGTCAGCTCGTCGCGGAAGGCGGCCGAACCTGCGTCCGTGAGCAGTGCGCGGGCAAAATCCTGCACCGCCGTTTCGTAGCCCTCGCGCGGATTGTCCCAGAAGCTGCGACGTTTGGCCTCGCGCATCGCCTTGGTGAGGTATTCCTCCAGCCGCTCGGGCGTGATCGGCCAGGTGCCGGCCAGTGTCTGGTAGATCAGCCACTCGTCGATGACGTCGGGCGCCTCATGCGCGCCAACCACCTTGCGCAGCGGCGCATTCATCGCGTGCCAAGCCTCGAAGCGCGCGATCCAATCCGCCGCCTCGTGGGAGATGGCGTTGATCCGCGCCCGTGTCTCGGGCCCGCGCTTGGTGTCGTGCGTCGCCAGCGGGATCAGATCCTGCCGCTGCGTCGCCGCGCGGTCGGCATAGATGCTGTGGAACGCGGCCGGCTCACGCCACGGATGGGCGAGGTCGCCGCCAACCTCGTTGACCGAGGTCAGCGCGACGCTGCGGTAGAACTCGGTATCCTCGAGGCCCTTGGCCATGGCCGGGCCGCTGAGCTGCTGGAAGCGGCGGATGAACTCCTCGCCGGGCGAGCCTTCGGCCGTCGTCGCCAGACGCTCGACGAGGTATTCGGCCGCCTCGGCGACCCAGGGGTTGTCGCGCTCCGCCACGAGATCGAGCGCGGTCTTCCAGAGGCCCTGATCGGCGGTGTCGGAGCCCGTGTCCGGCCCATAGCTGCGATAGACGGGGAACCGGATCAGCAGCGCCAGCACCGCCTCCCGCAGAGCGCCGGCGTTGAACTCGGCCCCGGCCGGCTCGGCCGCGCAGATCGCCTGGGCCAGCTGGGTGAGCTTGTCCACCTCGCCCATGAAGCTGTTGCGCAGCATGAACCCCTTGGCAGCGGCAAGCCGGATTTCGGGATCGGCCTCGAGGACGCGCTTGTCCGCGAGGTATCCATCAAGTGTCGTCCAGCCTGCCTGCGCGACGAAGAGCCCGTTGATGTCGTTCAGCCGCTCGTAGCCGGTCGTGCCCGTGATCGGCCAGTCGCGCAGCGGCTCCTCGCGCCCGAGGATCTTCTCGATCAGCAGAATGGCCTCGGGTCCCGCTTCGCGGCGCAGCTTCACGCAGTAACTGGCGGGATCGGCAAGGCCGTCGACGTGGTCGATGCGCAGCCCGTCGACCAGCCCCTCCCGCAACAGGCGCAGCGGCACGGCATGGATCATGTCGAAGACCGCCGGGTCCTCGACGCGCACGCCGATGAGGCCGGTGATGTTGAAGAAGCGCCGGTAGGTGAGGCTGTCGTTCTCGGTGCGCCAATGGGCGAGGCGCCAATGCTGCCGCCGGAGCACGGCGGCCACATCCATGCGGGCGAGTGACTTCTCGACCAGCGCCCGCCGGTCGGCGTCCAGTTCCTTCAAAGCGGCTCGGGCTTCGGCCACCGCCGTGGAGGACGGCGCATGCCCTTCCTCCAGACGCTCCCACCGGTTGGACAGGCCTGCAAGCGAGCCCTCATCCCGGGTGTCCGCCACCTGCAGGGCAGCCGCCATGGCTTCGGGCCGCAGCGGCCACCGGTTGTCGAAATAGGCCGCCACGAACCGGCCGTCGTCCCAGTCCGCCTTCAGCGTGATCTCGCCGTCGGCAATCGCCTGATGGAGCGTCTTGCCGAGCGTCGGGACGATGACAGGTCCCTTCGCCCAATCGATGTCGAAGATCGCGCCAGCCGGTCCCTTGGGCCCGAATTCGAGCGCATCCATCCACAGCGCGTTGGTGCTGTCGACCGCGAGGTGGTTCGGCACGATGTCGATGATCATGCCGAGCCCCTGCGCGCGCGCAGCCTGGGCAAGGCTCGTGAAGCCCTCCTCGCCGCCAAGCTCCGGGTCGATGCGGGCCGGATCGACGCCGTCATAACCATGGGTCGAACCGGGGCGGGACATCAGGATGGGCGAGCAATAGAGGTGGCTGACGCCCAGCTTCGCGAGGTAGGGAACCTGCGCCTCGGCATCCGCGAAGGTGAAGTCCTTATGGAATTGCAGCCGGTAGGTCGCGCGAAGGGAAACGGCCATGGAAACGAGCTTTCGCTGATGCACGCGGCCGTTCGGCGGCCGGTGGGGGATTTGACGGGGAGGGGTGCGAGCAGCCTCCTATTTGGGACGGTTCGCCTGTTGAGCTAGGGGCGGCCGCTGTGGCAGGACAAGCCGATGAAGGTCGAACTGCCCGCGCGCCGTGGAGGGGGGCGCTGGCGCGCCACAGCATCGTCATGGCGTGCCCGCCGAAAGGGCCTTTTCATCTCCTGGGAACCTGCGCAAGCTACACAGCCCCGTGATGCATCTCCACCCGCAACGGCAGGCCACAGGCCGGCTCTCGTCTTCCATCCGGCCGAACTCAGGCCCCCAGACCGCTGAGGAGAGACCCTCGTGACCCTCGAGCATGAAGCTCTTACCGCCGTTCCGACGACGCCAAAGCCCTATAGCGACGAAACGCCGAACGAGAAGCGAAGCCGCGACATCAGCGCCTTGCGCGACAGCATCGAGCAGAAGCTGTATTATCAGGTCGGAAAGAACCGTATCGCCGCCAACAACCGAGACTGGTACGTCGCGACCGCCCTCGCCGTGCGGGATCGCGTGGTCGATGGCTGGCACCGCAGCACCGACGCCACCTACGCCTCGGGCGCCAAGCGGGTCTATTACCTGTCGCTCGAGTTCCTTATCGGCCGCCAGCTGCGGGACAACCTGTCCAACCTTGGCCTCTATGACGACGTGCGCGCGGCGCTCGAGGAGCTTGGCGTCGACTTCGACGCCATCCGCGCCATGGAGCCTGATGCGGCGCTCGGCAATGGCGGCCTTGGGCGGCTGGCCGCCTGCTATCTCGAAAGCATGTCGAGCCTCGCGATCCCGGCCATCGGCTACGGCATCCGCTACGACCACGGACTGTTCCGTCAGATCGTGAAGAACGGCTTCCAGCAGGAATATCCGGAGGACTGGCTGGAACTTGGCAACCCCTGGCAGTTCGAGCGGCCGGAGATCTCCTACGTCATAGGGTTCGGCGGCGCCGTCGAGATGGTGTCGGAATCCGACTCGCTTGTGGAGCACGTCTGGCACCCGGCCGAGCGCGTATCCGCGATCGCCTATGACATCCCGATCGTCGGCTGGCGCGGGCGTCATGTGAACGCGCTGCGCCTCTGGTCGGCCCGCGCCGTCGATCCCATCCGGCTCGACGCCTTCAACCTCGGCGACCACGTCGGCGCCATCAGCGAGCGGGCGCGGGTCGAGGCGATCTCCCGCGTTCTCTATCCCAGCGACGAGACCCCGGCGGGCCAGGAACTACGCCTGCGGCAGGAGTATTTCTTCGCCGCCGCGAGCCTTCAGGACCTTATCCGCCGGCACCTGAAGTCGTTCAAGACGATCGAAAGCCTGCACGAGAAGGCCGCGATCCAGCTCAACGACACGCATCCCTCGATCGCCGTGATCGAACTCATGCGCATCCTGGTCGATGTCCACAAGGTCCCGTGGGAGCAGGCCTGGAGCATCACCCGCAAGACCTTCTGCTACACCAACCATACTCTGCTGCCGGAAGCGCTCGAGACCTGGCCGGTGCCGCTGATGGAGCGGCTGCTGCCACGCCACATGCAGATCATCTACCTGCTCAACCTCATGTTCCTGGACGAGGTTAAGGCCAAGCATCCCGATGATGTGACACTCATGTCGAGCCTCTCGCTGGTCGATGAATCGCATGGCCGGCGCGTGCGCATGGGCAACATCGCCTTCCTCGGCTCGCACAGCGTCAACGGCGTCTCCGCGCTCCACACCGATCTGATGCGCAAGACCGTGTTCCGCGATTTCAACGACATGTTCCCCGACCGGATCAACAACAAGACCAACGGCATCACCTTCCGCCGCTGGCTATACCAGTCCAATCCGGGGCTGACGGAGTTGCTGATCGACGCGGTCGGGCCGGCGATCCTGGACGACGAGACGATGTTCGCGAAGCTCGCGCCCTGGGCCGAGGATGCCGGCTTCCAGGAGCGGTTCGCCGCCGTCAAGCAGGATAACAAGCAGGCGCTCGCGCGTCTGGTGCGGGAGAGGGTCGGGGTCCGGCTCGACCCGCATGCGATGTTCGATGTCCAGATCAAGCGCATCCACGAGTACAAGCGCCAGCTTTTGAACATTCTCGAAACCGTAGCGCTCTACAACGCCATCCGCGCCCAGCCGATGCGGGACTGGGTTCCGCGGGTGAAGATCTTTGCCGGTAAGGCGGCGCCGAGCTACCATCGCGCCAAGCTCATCATCAAGCTCGCTCACGACGTATCGCGTGTCATCAACAGCGATCCGACGCTGCGCGACGCGCTCAAGGTCGTGTTCCTGCCGAACTACAATGTTAGCCTGGCGGAAGTCATCATTCCGGCCGCCGATCTCTCCGAGCAGATCTCGACGGCGGGCATGGAGGCGTCCGGCACCGGCAACATGAAGTTCGCGCTGAATGGCGCGCTCACCATCGGCACGCTCGACGGCGCGAATGTCGAGATGCTTGAACGTGTGGGATCCGACAATATCTTCATCTTCGGAATGACGGCGGAAGAGGTCGAGGCGCGGCGGCGGCAGACGATTGATTCCTCCGATCTCATCGCGAAGTCGGATGTCTTGCAGGAGGTTCTGACGGCCGTGGAGAACGGCAACTTCAGCCCGGACGATCCTGGCCGGTACCGGGGCCTGATCGAGGCTATTCGCTACCATGACTACTTCATGGTGTCGGCGGACTTCGACGCCTTCTACCGGCGTCAGCGCGACGTGGCCGCCATGTGGCGGCGCACGGCCGAGTGGCGGCGTTCGGCGATCCTCAACACCGCGGGCATGGGCTTCTTTTCCTCGGATCGGGCGATCCGGGAATACGCTTCCGATCTTTGGAATGTCCCGACATGGCCCAACAGGTAACGCGCGCGAGGGTGCGCTAGGTGCAGATGACAGAGCGCGATAGGGGCGGGTTGCGGCGGATCACGGACTGGCGGGTGCCGGAAACCGATCTCAATGCCATCATCGGCGCGCGACATGGCGACCCTTTCAGCGTTCTCGGTCTGCACATGACCGATGCCGGCCTCGCCGTCCGCGCTTTCGTGCCTCATGCCGAAGCGCTGGAGGTCATCTCGACCGCCGGCGATCTGCTGGGCGCACTGACCCGCAAGCATGGTCATGGCTTCTTCGAGGGGCTTGTGCCGGGGCTGTCGCTCGGCGGGCTCTACAAGCTCCGCGCCCGCAACGAGGGGGGCGTCTGGGAGTTCTATGATCCCTACGCCTTCCCGCCGGTCCTTGGTCCGCTCGACGACTATCTTTTCGCTGAGGGCACGCATCAACGCGTCTATGAGCGGCTCGGCACCCATCTCATCACCCATGACGGCGTGGCGGGCGTGCACTTCGCTGTCTGGGCGCCCAATGCACGGCGCGTCGCCGTGGTGGGCGACTTCAACGGCTGGGATGGCCGCCGCCACCAGATGCGCCGCAGGCTCGGCGTCGGTGTCTGGGAGATCTTCGCGCCCGAAGTGCCGGAGGGCACCGCCTATAAATACGAGATTGTCGGTCCGGGGGGCGAGTTGCTGCCGCTCAAGGCAGATCCCGTCGGCTTCGCGGCCGAACTCAGGCCCTCGACCGCCTCGGTCACCGCTCGTATCGACACGTTCGCGTGGCAGGACGACGATCATCTCCGCAGCCGGGCGGATGGCGATCCACGACGCAAGCCCATGGCGATTTACGAGGTGCATCTCGGCTCCTGGCAGCGTGGCGAGGGCAACCGCTTCCTCACCTACGATGAACTGGCCGACCGTCTCATTCCCTATGCGGAATGGATGGGTTTCACCCATCTCGAGCTTCTTCCGATCACCGAGCATCCGCTCGACGCCTCCTGGGGCTATCAACCGGTCGGGCTGTTCGCGCCGACGAGGCGGTTCGGCGATCCCGCCGGTTTCGCCCGCTTCATGGATCGTGCCCATCGGGCCGGGCTGAGCGTGTTGCTCGACTGGGTGCCAGCGCATTTCCCGGTCGACGTGCATGGGCTCGCGCGCTTTGACGGCACACATCTCTATGAGCACGAGGACCCGCGGAAAGGCTTCCACCCCGACTGGAACACGGCGATCTACAACTTCAGCCGGCGGGAGGTGTCGGCGACCCTCGTCTCCAACGCGATGTACTGGTTCGATGTCTTCCACGTCGACGGGCTGCGCGTCGATGCAGTGGCCTCGATGCTCTACCTGGACTATTCGCGAAAGGATGGGGAGTGGATACCGAACGAGGACGGCTCGAATGACAACCGAGAGGCCGTCGCCTTCCTGCGCCGCGTCAACGAACTCGCCTATGCCATTCACCCCGGCACGACCATGATTGCCGAGGAGTCGACGGCGTGGGCTGGCGTCTCCGCGCCGACCTATGCCGGCGGCCTCGGCTTCGGCTTCAAGTGGAACATGGGGTGGATGCACGATACCCTGGACTACATGGCCCAGGACCCGGTTCATCGGCAGTGGCACCACGACCGCATGACCTTCGGCATGGTCTATGCCTATACCGAGAACTTCGTGCTGCCTCTGTCGCACGATGAGGTTGTGCACGGAAAGAAGTCGATCCTCGGCCGCATGCCGGGTGACGACTGGCAGCGTTTCGCCAACCTCCGCGCCTATTACGGCTTCATGTGGGCGCAGCCCGGCAAGAAGCTTCTGTTCATGGGCCAGGAATTCGCGCAAGCGGAGGAGTGGAAGTCCGACTACAGTCTGGACTGGCACCTGACGCACCAGGAATTTCATGCCGGCGTGCAATCGCTGGTGCGCGACCTCAACCATCTCTACAAGCACCACCTCGCGCTACATCGGCGGGATTGCGAGCCTGAAGGTTTCCAGTGGATCATCGGCGATGACCGCGCACAATCGGTCTTCGCGTGGCTGCGTCGGGGCGGCGAGGCGGAGATACCGCCTGTGGCCGTCGTCAGCCACTTCACCCCGGTGTTGCGGGAGGGATATCGCATTGGCCTCCCCCATGCCGGGACGTGGCGGGAAATTCTGAACACCGACGCCGGCAGCTATGGCGGCGGCAACCAGGGCAACGGCGGCGCCATCATCGCCGAGGACATCCCGTCGCACGGCTTCCCTGCATCCGCCCTGATTACGGTGCCGCCCCTGGCGACGCTCTACTTTGAATATGATGCCGGGTAGATGCGGCAGTTCGTGAAAAGCCTCGGCATCTTTCCCGTGACGGCGGTGCGGCGCCGGTGACATCCATCTCGGTTCTGTCCGTCGTCTCCGAGATCTACCCGCTCATCAAGACCGGCGGTCTCGCCGATGTTGCGGGCTCTCTGCCGGCCTTCCTCAAGCCGGAGGGGATTGCGATCACCTCACTCGTGCCGGGCTACCGCGCCGTCCTGTCGAAGATCGGCGATGCGGTGCCCATCCACGTGTTCCCCGACCTGTTCGGCGGTCCCGCCCGCCTGTTGCGCGCGCAGGTGGGGCCGCTCGATCTGCTGGTGATCGATGCGCCGCATCTCTACGACCGGCCCGGCACGCCCTATCTTGACCCCGAGGGCGAGAACTGGCCCGACAACGCCATCCGTTTCGCGGCGCTGAGCGCGGTCGGCGCGGCCATCGGTTTGGGAGAGGTCGCGGCCTATTGCCCGGATGTCGTGCATGCGCATGACTGGCAGGCAGGGTTGACGCCGGCCTATCTGCATTACCGCGGCAACGGCCGGACCCGTGCCGCCACCATCATGACGATCCACAACCTCGCCTTCCAGGGCCAGTACCCGCCGGACCTGCTCCCTGTGCTCGGCCTGCCGCCGGAAGCGATGGCGGTGAACGGGGTGGAGTATTACGGCGGCATCGGCTACCTCAAGGCCGGACTGCAGTTCGCTGATCGGATCACGACCGTCTCACCCAAATATGCCGAGGAGATCTGCACCCTCGAGGGCGGCATGGGCCTCGGCAGCCTCCTGCGGGACCGCATCGGCGACCTTCAGGGCATCCTCAACGGCATCGACGAGAGCGTCTGGGACCCATCCGAAGATAAGTTGATCGCCGCCAAGTTCGACCGTCTCCATATCAAGCCGCGACGGATCAACAAGCTCAGCCTGCAACGCCGGGTCGGACTGCGAGAGGATACGGATGTGTTGCTGATGGGGCTGATCAGCCGGCTGACCTGGCAGAAGGGCATCGACATTCTGCTCGATGCCTTGCCGCTCATTCTCGGCACGGGCGCACAGGTCGCGATCATCGGCCAGGGCGAGCGGGCGATGGAGCGCGCCGTGGGCGATGCGGTCACCGCCTACCCCGGCCGGGTCGGCTGCGTCATCGGCTATGATGAGGAGCTTGGCCATCTCCTGCAGGCGGGCGCGGATGCGCTGCTGCTGCCCTCGCGGTTCGAGCCTTGCGGCCTCACGCAGCTCTACGCGCTCCGTTACGGATGCGTGCCGGTCGTGGCTCGCGTCGGTGGATTGTCGGACACCGTCATCGACGCCAACGAGATGGCTCGCGCCGAGGGCATCGGCACCGGCATCCAGTTCCACCCGCCGACCGTCGAGATGCTGGAGTCGGCGGCCCTGCGCGTGGCTGCGCTCTGGAAGAAGCCCGCGCTCTGGCGCCGCATCCAACGCAATGGCATGCGCACCGACGTGTCCTGGCGACGATCGGCGCGCCTTTACGCCGAGCTCTACCGCGAACTGACCGGCGCGCAGCGAGCGGTCGAGCCTGAGGCCCTCCGCGCATGAGCGAGCGTCGCATACTGGCCGGACGGCCCGACCCACTTGGCGTCACCCTCGACGCCGACGGCATCAACATCGCCGTGTTCTCTGTCCATGCGACCGCCGTCGAGCTTTGCCTGTTCGACGAGACGGGGCAGACGGAAACGGATCGCATCCTGCTGCCCGCCCGCAGCTTCGATGTGTTCCACGGCCATATCGGCGGCATCGGCCCTGGAGCGCGCTACGGCCTGCGTGCGTACGGGCCCTGGGCGCCGCGCGAAGGCCATCGCTTCAACCCCAGCAAGCTGCTGATCGACCCCTATGCCACGGCGCTCGACCGGCCCTTCGCGCTGCATCACTCGATGTTCGACTGGCCGCCCGGCACGGATATGTTCTCCGACCCCAACCAGGACGACAGCGCGCCCTTCATGCCGAAGGCGATCATCCCGCTGCCCGAGGACGACGAACGGCTGCCGCCGCTGCCCTGGGACCGGCAGGTTATCTACGAGATGCATGTGCGCGGCTTCTCGAAGCAGCGCGCCGATATCGCCGAACCGCTTCGCGGCACCTACGCGGCGCTCGCCGAGCCGCCCTTGCGCGATTACCTGCGCGGCCTCGGCATCGGCGCCGTGGAGTTCATGCCGTCATCGGCTTGGCTCGACGAGCGGCACCTGCCGCCGCTCGGCCTTGCCAACTACTGGGGCTACAATCCCGTCGCCTATATGGCGCCCGATCCTCGGCTGGCGCCGGGGGGCTTCGCCGAAATTCGCGCCGCAACCGACGCGCTGCGTGCCTCCGGCATCGCCGCCATCCTCGACGTGGTGTTCAACCACACCGGCGAGGGCGACATGATGGGGCCGACCGTCTCGCTGCGCGGTCTCGATCATCGCAGCTACTACCGGCTCGATCCCCACGATCCCGCCGTGATGGTCAACGTCACCGGCTGTGGCAACACACTCGCGGTCGATCATCCGATGGTGCTGCGGCTGGTGATGGACGCGCTGCGGCTCTGGGCGCGGCGCGCCGGCCTCTCCGGTTTCCGCTTCGATCTGGCCACGACCATTGCCCGCAACCCTGCCGAATTCGATCCGCGCGCACCCTTCCTGCAGGCGGTGGCGCAGGATCCGGACCTCCGCGACCTCGTGATGATCGCGGAGCCCTGGGATGTGGGAGAGGGGGGCTACCAGCTTGGCCGCTTCCCGCCGCCGTGGACCGAGTGGAACGACCGCTACCGGGACACCATGCGGCGCTTCTGGCGCGGCGACGCAGGCGTCTTGGGGGAAGCGGCGACGCGCTTCGCCGGGTCCAGCGACCTCTACGGCAGCGCGGCTTCCACGGCCTCGCGCACGGTGAACTTCATCACCGCGCATGACGGTTTCACGCTCGCTGACCTCGTCTCCTATTCCGGGAAGCACAACGAGACGAATGGCGAAGGGAACCGGGACGGCACCACCGACAACATCTCGTGGAACCATTACGTCGAGGGACCGAGCGCCGACCCCCGGATCGTCGCTGCCCGACATGCCGATATCCGCGCGATGCTCGCGACCCTTTTGCTGTCGCGCGGCGTGCCGATGCTGGCCGCCGGCGATGAACTGGCCCGTAGCCAGGGCGGCAACAACAACGCATATGCGCAGGACACGCCGCTGTCCTGGATCGAATGGACGAGTGCCGATAACGCTCTCGCGGCCTTCACGGCCCGCCTCATCGTGGCGCGGCGATCGTGCCCGGCGCTGACCGACCTCACGCACCTCACCGGCGCGGCGGTCGATGGCTCGTTGCGGCCCGATGTCGTCTGGCGGCGGCCCGACGGCGAGGCCATGGAAGTCTCGGACTGGAACAATCCAGACCACCACGTGCTCATCGCCGATCTTTATCGTCCGGTGGAGCCCGGCGCTGGGAGCCGGGCGCTGGTCGTACTGAATGCGGGATGGGCGGGTTTCCAGCTCATCTTTCCTGAACCGCGTCCCGGCCATGTCTGGCGGCGTGTGATCGACAGCGCATCGCCCGATGCCGCGCCGCTGGTTGCCGGGGAGGCGCTGGACGTAGAGGCTCGCACGGCGCTGCTGTGCATCGAGGAACCGGCGGCGGAAGCCGCCGTCCCGAGGACGCGGTCCCAGCCTTCGGCCGATCCGAGCGCTCGCCTTTCGCGTCTCGCCGAGGCGGCCGGCCTCGCGCATGACTGGTGGGACATCGCGGGCGCCAACCATCTCGTACCCGACGACACGAAGCGCGCGCTCCTCCGCGCGATGCGGCTGCCGGCCGATACCGCGGGCGATCTGGACGCGAGCCTCTATAGCCTGAGCCTCCGCACCGTCTTCGCGCCGCTGCCGCCGAGCCTTGTCCTCATTGAGGGCACCCCGGTGGAACTCCCGCTCGGCCCTGGCTTGAGCCGCCTGACGCGGGCGATCGCGCTCGTCGTGCTGCGCCAGGATGGCAGCCGGGCGCGTGTGGTCGTCACTCCGCAGACGGGCGCGTTGACCATCGCGACGGCGCCCGACGGGCGCACCGCGACAATCCGCACGGTGACGCTGCCGCCCCAGCCGCTGGGCCGCCACCGCATCATCTGCGACGATGGGCCGGAGCCCGCGACCTGCCTACTGACGGTGACGCCCGCGCAATGCCATCTGCCGCAGGCGCTCGCTCATGGAGCCCGGCGTTTCGGGCTCGCGGCCCATCTCTATACCCTTCGGCGCGCGGGCGATCAGGGGATCGGGGACTTCTCGACCCTGGCTGCCATCGGGCGGCGCACGGCGGCTGAGGGGGGCGCGATCATCGGGCTCAACCCGCTCCACGCGCTTTTCCCTGAGGACCGGCGCTTTGCGAGCCCCTACTCGCCGTCCGACCGGCGCTTCCTCGACCCGATCTACGTCGATGTCGCCGATCTGCCGTTCCTGGGCGATCTGCCGGAGGTCAGGGCCGCTCTGGCTGCGGAGGGCTCGGCCTTCGCCGCCGCGCGGGCGACGGAGGCGGTGGACTACCCTGGCGTCTGGTCCGCGAAGCGCCGCGTGCTCGGGGCCGCCGCCGCAGCCTTGGCGAAGCTGCCGCCCGACCATCCGGCGGCTGCCGCATATGCCGCTTTCGTGGCGGAAGGCGGCCCGGGCCTTCAGCGGTTCGCCACCTTCGAAGCGATCAGCGCCCAGTATCCGCAAGGCTCGTGGCGGGAGTGGCCGGAGGCGCTTCGTGACCCGGACAGCGCGGCCGTGCGGGACTTCGCGGCCGCCAATGCCAAAGCGGTGCGTCTCGCCGGCTTCATGCAATGGATCGCCGATCGACAACTCGCCGCCGCCGCCGCGTCGTCACGCGCTGCGGGCCTCAGCCTTGGCTTCTACCGCGACCTCGCGGTCGGCACGGCACCGATCGGCGCCGAGGCATGGTCGGAGCAGGACCTGCTCATGACGGGCGTTTCGGTCGGCGCCCCGCCGGACCCGTTCTCGCTCGAGGGGCAGAATTGGAACCTGCCGCCACCCAACCCGCTGGCAATGCGGGCCCAGGGCTATGCCGGGTTCGGCGGCCTTCTCGCCGCCAACATGCGCCATGCCGGGGCGCTCCGGATCGACCATGTGCTGGGGCTCAACCGGCTCTTCCTGATCCCGGAGGGCGCGCGCGCGACTGAGGGCGCCTATCTCGCCTATCCACTGCACGATCTGCTCGGCGTCACAGCGCTCGAGAGCCAGGCGGCGGAGTGCATCGTCGTCGGCGAGGATCTCGGCACCGTGCCCGACGGCGTGCGGGATGCGATGGCCGATCGCGGCCTGCTGTCGTACCGCGTCCTCTGGTTCGAGCGCCAAGGTGACGACTTCTTGCGGCCGGCCGGCTATCCGCGACTCGCGGCCGCCTGCGTCTCCACGCATGACCTGCCGACGCTCGCCGGCTGGTGGCTCGGCGCGGATATCGAGGAGCGGGTGGTCCTGGGGCTTTGGGATCAGACCGCCGCTGCCGATGCCCATGTCGCGCGCGGCCGCGAGAAGGCGGCGATGCTCGGCGCGCTCAGGGACGAGGGGATGATGCCGTCCGACGCCGCCATCGACCTCAGGGCGGCGATGTCGCCGGCGCTCGCGGGCGCGATCCATGCGTTCGTCAACGCGGCTCCCTGCCTTCTCGATCTGGTCCAGGCCGACGATCTGGCGGCGGAAACGGTGGCGGTGAACCTGCCCGGCACGGATATGGAGCGCGCGAATTGGCGGCGTAAGGTTTCAGTGCCGGAGGATAGGCTCTGGACCACCGAGATCGGCCGCGCGGTCCTGAACCGGCTGCGCGGCCGTGTTCGCACGGAGTCGTGAGCGGACAGCCATGAGCATGCAGAGTACTTTCTGGTTTCCTAACGTTTATTCATAACTTGGCCGGATCCTCGGTCTTCTCCCACGCCTCGCGCTGAAAGCCGCTTCATGACGAACATCCCTGCCGCTGCGCGCGTGAGTGTCCTGGCCTGTGCGACGGGGATGGGGGTTCTGATCGGAGGCGGCCTTCTGTGCAGCATGGGGACTGCGCAGGCGCAACCGGCGTTGCCGCCGCCTGACAACAACAGCATCTACACGATCCGCATCGAGAACGACGTCACGGGCACGACGGATCAGTATTACACGAGCGGGGAGCAGCTTGGCTGGACCGGCCCCACGGGCGTCGTGCCGGGTTTCATCGCCAATGCCGGCCATGCGGTGTTCGGGGCCGGCAGTCAGCGCGTCAGCATCGACATCAGCCAGCAGATGTTCACGCCGGCGGATACGCAGCTCAGGCCGCCCGACCCGAACGATCGTCCATATGCGGCGACCCTGCTGCTGACGGGCCAACTCATCCAGGATACCGAGCTTTATCGCACCCGCGTCGGCGTCCAGGCGGGCGTGCTCGGTCCCGATGCCGGGGGTGAGATGGTGCAGAACGGTTTCCACACGATCATCGGCGACAAGCAGAACCAGGGTTGGGGCTATCAGCTCGACAACCGGCCCGTGCTGAACGTCTTCCTCGATCGGACATACCGTCTGCCGCTGCTCAACCTGACGAGCCTGCCGTTCCTCGACACCGCGCCGGTCGGGGTCGACATCCTGCCCGACATCACCGGCTTCGTCGGCTCCGAGGAGATCTACGGGCAGGCAGGCGCCATCCTGCGCTTTGGTCAAGGCTTGCGGGATGATTTCGGCGCTGGCCGCATCATGCCCGGGATGACCGGAGGCGACGCATACACCCCGGATTCGGGCTTCGCCTGGTACGTGTTCGGGGGGGCGGACGCGAAGGCCGTCGCCTATAATACGCTGCTGGAGGGCAACTCCTTCTCGAACAGCGGGCCGAGCGTCACCAAGAAGCCGCTGGTGGGCGAGTTCGAGGTGGGGGTTGCTGTCATCTATCATGGCGTGCGGGTGACCTTCAGCCAGACATGGCAGACGCATGAATTCACGACGCAGCAAGGCGGGATGTTCGACTTCGGCTCGGTCGCCGTCTCGGCGCGTTTCTGAAGTCGGCTGCAATAGGGGGCGGCGCCGGGCGTCGGGACGCCCCCGGCAACACTCGACGCATTCGGGGCCAGCCGGGGCAATAACCGGTCTAATTCGTGCCCATTCCGGCAACGTCTGGCGCGCGCCAAACAGCTTCAAACAAAGCGTTCAGCGACTTAACTGGATTTCGGTTAACCTCCGATATTGCATTGCAACATAAGGGTTTTCTCCCCCTCGACTTGTCGAGCTTGGCGGGAATGGTTAGGTGTCGCGAGGATTTTGCGACCACGGCCACCGTCGCCGACACGGAGTTTGGAATGGCCCAGCCAGCGGCTACCCGCAAACGGACGAGAACCCCCGAGGTATCAATGGGTAAGGACGACCTTCTGCGCGCCTATCACGACATGCTGCTGATCAGGCGGTTTGAGGAGAAGGCGGGACAGCTTTACGGCATGGGCCTCATCGGCGGCTTCTGCCACCTCTACATTGGCCAGGAAGCCGTGGTCGTGGGCGTCCAGGCGGCGCTGAAGCCCGGCGACCAGGTCATCACCAGCTATCGCGATCATGGGCACATGCTGGCGACCGGCATGGAGGCCCGCGGCGTCATGGCCGAGCTGACCGGCCGCTCCACCGGATACTCGCATGGCAAGGGCGGCTCCATGCACATGTTCAGCAAGGCCAAGGGCTTCTACGGCGGCCACGGCATCGTCGGCGCTCAGGTCTCGATCGGCACGGGCTTGGGCTTCTCCAACTGGTATCGCGGCACCGACAACGTCTCCGTCACCTATTTCGGCGAGGGCGCCTCCAATCAGGGGCAGGTGTTCGAGAGCTTCAACCTCGCGGCGCTGATGAAGCTGCCGGTTGTCTTCGTGATCGAGAACAACCGATACGGCATGGGCACCAGCGTCGAACGTGCCTCGGCGTCGAAGGACCTCTCCAAGAACGGCGCGGCCTGGGGCATCCCGGGATTGCAGGTCGACGGCATGAGCGTTGTCGCGGTGAAGGAAGCGGCCGAACAGGCCATCGCCCATTGCCGTGCCGGCAAGGGACCGTTCCTGCTGGAGATGAAGACCTACCGTTATCGCGGCCACTCCATGTCCGACCCTGCCAAATACCGGACGCGGGAGGAGGTGCAGAAGATGCGCAGCGAGCGTGACTGCATCGAATCCGTTCACCATCTCCTGACTGAGCAGGGCGTGGACGAGGCCGAGATCAAGAAGATCGACGACGCCGTGAAGGCGGTGGTGCAGGAGGCGGCGGACTTCGCCCAGTCCAGCCCCGAGCCCGATCCGAAAGAATTGTGGACCGATATCCTGGTGGAGGCCTGAGCCCCATGGCGACGCAGATTCTCATGCCGGCCCTCAGCCCGACCATGACCGAGGGCAAGCTCGCCCGCTGGCTCAAGAAGGTCGGCGAGGAGATCAAGGCGGGCGACGTCATCGCCGAGATCGAGACCGACAAGGCGACCATGGAGGTCGAGGCGGTGGATGAGGGCAAGCTCTCCTCCATCCTCGTCGAGGAAGGGACCGAGGGTGTCGCGGTGAACACGCCGATCGCCGAGATCGGTGGCGGCGACGGCGCCGCTGCGGCGCCCGTGCCCCAGAAGGCCGAGAGCGCGCCGCCCGTCATGGAGGCGCCGCCGAAAAGCACCCCGCAGGCGGTCGCCCCGTTACCGATCGCGGCCTCCGCCGCCACGCCCGAGCCCGAAAAGGATTGGGGCCCGACCAAGGCGATCACGGTGCGCGAGGCGCTGCGCGATGCCATGGCGATGGAAATGCGGGCGGATGGCGATGTGTTCCTGATGGGCGAGGAAGTTGCCCAGTACCAGGGGGCCTACAAGATCAGCCAGGGATTGCTGGATGAGTTCGGCCCCCGCCGGGTGATCGACACGCCCATCACCGAACATGGCTTCACCGGCATGGCGGTGGGGGCGGCGATGACCGGCCTCAAGCCCATCGTCGAGTTCATGACCTTCAACTTCGCCATGCAGGCGATCGACCAGATCATCAACTCGGCCGCCAAGACCCTCTATATGTCAGGCGGCCAGATGGGAGCGCCGATCACCTTCCGGGGTCCCAATGGCGCGGCGTCCCGCGTGGGCGCCCAGCACAGCCAGTGCTACGCCTCCTGGTATGCCCATTGCCCCGGCCTGAAGGTCGTGGCCCCATGGTCCTCGGCCGACGCCCTCGGCCTGCTGCGCGCCGCCATCCGCGACCCCAACCCGGTCATCGTGCTGGAAAACGAGATCCTCTACGGCCATAGCTTCGAGTGCCCGACCGCCGACGACTTCGTGCTGCCGATCGGCAAGGCCAAGATCGAACGTCCGGGCGAGCATGTGACGATCGTGGCCTTCAGCATCATGGTGGGCGTCGCCCTGCAGGCGGCGGAAGCGCTGGCCGAGCAGGGCATCAGCGCCGAGGTCATCAACCTCCGCTCGCTCCGTCCGCTGGATACCGCGACGATCGTCGAGAGCGTGAAGAAGACAAGCCGTCTGGTGACGGTGGAGGAAGGCTGGCCCTTCGCCGGCATCGGCGCCGAGATCGCGATGCAGATCATGGAGCATTGCTTCGACTGGCTGGATGCGCCGCCGGTCCGCGTGCACGGGCTGGACGTGCCGCTGCCCTACGCCGCCAATCTGGAGAAGCTGGCGCTGCCGCAGGTCTCCTGGGTCGTCGACGCCGTCCGCAAGATCGTCTGAGGGGAGAGACGCCATGGCCATCAACATCCTGATGCCCGCGCTGAGCCCGACGATGACCGAGGGCACGCTCGCACGCTGGCTGAAGAAGCAGGGCGAGGCGGTGAAGGCGGGCGATATCATCGCGGAGATCGAGACCGACAAGGCGACCATGGAAGTCGAGGCGGTCGACGAGGGCGTGCTCGGCAAGATCCTGGTGGCCGACGGCACCGAGGGTGTGAAGGTCAACGCGCCGATCGCGATTCTCGTGCAGGAAGGCGAGGCGGTGCCCGATGGCGCTGCATCGGCGCCTGCACCCGCGGCCGCGGCTCCCCAGGCGACCGCGCCGGAGGCGGCGAAGGTCGCGGAGCAGGATGCTCAGGCTCCGAAGGCCGCCTCGGTCGCTCCCCCGGCTGCTGCAGCTCAACCGGCCTCCAATGGCCATGACACCGGCGCTCAGGGTCGCGGCGAGCGTATCTTCGCCTCCCCGCTCGCCAAGCGGGTCGCGAAGGAGATGGGTGTCGACCTCAAGGCCATCAACGGCTCCGGCCCGAACGGGCGGATCGTGCGCGCCGATGTGGATGCCGCGAAGGCTGCGCCTGGGACGGCTCAGCCGGCGGCGACTGCCGCTGCGCCCGCGCCCGCGCCTGTGGCTGCCGCCGAGAAGGCGGCGCCCGTCGCATCGCCGAAGGCGCCAGCCATCACCGCGCCGCATCAGATGGTGCCCCACACCAGCATGCGCCGCGTCATCGCCAAACGGCTGACCGAGAGCAAGCAGACGGTCCCGCATTTCTACCTGACCATGGACATCGAACTCGATGCGCTGCTCAAGCTACGCGGCGAGCTGAATTCCCGCTCCGCCAAGGATGGCGCTGGCGCGTTCAAGCTCTCGGTCAACGATATGATCATCAAAGCCTCGGCGATCGCGCTCCGCCGCGTGCCCAAGGTCAATGCGAGCTTTACCGAGGAAGGTGTCGCCTTCTACGACGACGTGGACGTTTCGGTGGCGGTCGCCATTCCCGACGGGCTGATCACGCCGATCATCCGCCGCGCCGACCAGAAGGGCTTGGCGACGATCAGCAACGAGATGAAGGATCTCGGCCTCCGTGCCCGCGCCGGCAAGCTGAAGCCCGAGGAATTCCAGGGCGGCGGCTTCTCGGTGTCCAACCTCGGCATGTTCGGGGTGAAGGACTTCCAGGCCATCATCAACCCGCCTCAGGCGGCGATTCTGGCTGTTGGCGCGGGAGAGCAGCGGGCGGTGGTGAAGGATGGGCAGCTTGCCGTCGCGACCGTCATGAGCGCGACGCTCAGCGTCGATCACCGCGTGGTGGATGGCGCGCTTGGGGCCGAGTGGCTGCAGGCCTTCAAGTCGATCATCCAGGAACCGCTGAACCTGATGCTCTGAGGCGGACCCGCGACCGTGGCCGCCGCTGTCCTTCGCATGGCGACACCCGAGGATGTGCCCACCATCCTCGGCTTCGTTCGCGCCCTAGCCGCTTATGAGCGGCTGGAGAATGAGGTTTTGGCGACAGAAGCGGACTTCCAGGCCTCCCTTTTCGGCACGCCCGCCCGCGCCGAGGCGCTGCTCGCCGAGGTCGAGGGGAAACCCGCCGGCGTTGCAGTCTGGTTCTACAACTTCAGCACGTTCCGAGGGCGGCACGGCCTTTTCGTCGAGGATATTTTCGTCGAACCAGCGCATCGCGGGTCAGGCATCGGCCGGGCGATCTTCCGTTTCCTGGCGCAGCGCGCCATAGCCCAGGGATGCGCGCGCATGGACTGGGACGTGCTCGACTGGAACGAAACGGCCATCCGGTTCTACCGGTCGCTCGGCGCCCATCCGCTGGATGGCTGGACGCGGCAGCGGCTGACCGGGACGGCCCTTGAAGCACTCGCGCGCGCCTAGGCGCGCGTTCCTGGAAACGGGCTCTTAGCGAAGGACATCCTTATGGCCGAGCAATCATTCGATCTGGTGGTCGTCGGTGGCGGCCCCGGCGGCTATGTCGCCGCGATCCGTGCGGCCCAACTCGGCATGAAAACTGCCGTGGTCGAGCGTGAGCATCTCGGTGGCATCTGCCTGAACTGGGGCTGCATCCCGACCAAGGCCTTGCTCCGCAGCTCCGAGATCTCGCATCTGCTGCACAATCTGGGCGAGTTCGGCTTTTCCGCTGACAACATCCGCTTCGACCTCGACAAGGTGGTGAAGCGGTCCCGCTCGGTCGCGAAGCAGCTGGCGACCGGCGTCGGCTACCTGCTCAAGAAGAACAAGGTGACGGTCTTCGACGGTCAGGCGAAGCTCGCCGGCAAGAACACGCTGGCGGTGGAGAAGGACGGCAAGCTCGTGGTGACGCTGAAGGCTTCGCACATCATCCTGGCGACCGGCGCGCGGGCGCGCGACCTGCCGGGAATCGAGGCGGACGGCAAGCTCATCTGGAACTACAAGCACGCCATGGTGCCGACCACGATGCCGAAGAGCATCCTCGTCATCGGCTCGGGCGCGATCGGCATCGAGTTCGCGAGCTTCTACCTCAACATGGGTGCCAAGGTGACCGTCATCGAGGTGATGGACCGCGTCCTGCCCGTCGAGGACGAGGAGATCAGCGCCTTTGCGCGCAAGGCTTTCGAGAAGCAGGGCATGGTCATCCATACCTCCGCCGCCGTGAAGGGCGTGAAGAAGGGCGCGGACAACGTGACCGTCACGGTCGAGGCCGGGGGTAAGACCCAGGATATCACGGTCGACCGCGTCATCTCGGCGGTCGGCATCGTCGGCAACGTCGAGAACCTCGGCCTCGAGGAGGCGGGTGTGAAGGTCGACCGCACCCATGTGGTCGTGGACGGTTTCGGCCGCACCGGGGTCGAGGGCATCTATGCGATCGGCGATCTCGCGGGCGCGCCGTGGCTCGCGCACAAGGCAAGCCACGAGGGGGTGATCTGCGTCGAGGCCATCGCCGGCAAGAACCCGCACCCGCTGGACGTCGCCAACATCCCGGGCTGCACCTATTGCCGCCCGCAGGTCGCGTCCGTCGGCATGACCGAGGCGAAGGCGAAGGCCGCTGGACGCGCGATCAAGGTCGGGCACTTTCCCTTCATCGGCAACGGCAAGGCAATCGCCATGGGCGAGCCCGAGGGCATGGTCAAGACGATCTTCGACGCCAAGACGGGCGAGATGCTGGGTGCGCACATGGTGGGCGCCGAGGTGACGGAGATGATCCAGGGCTACGTCATTGCGCGGACGTTGGAGACGACCGAGGCCGAGCTGATGCACACGGTCTTTCCGCATCCTACCGTCAGCGAGACCATGCATGAGGCGGTGCTTGACGCCTATGGTCAGGCAATCCACTTTTAGAGCTTAAGCGGACAAGAGTTTTTGGTTCTTTTTTAAGGGTCGAAGGCAGAGCTTCCTTTCGAGATCCTGGCCGGGGCGCCCCGGCCGGGTGCGAAAGAAGCTATACTTTCTTCCTGTGAGGCGATCATGGCGACGCGCGTGCTCATCGATCATCGCCACCCGGAGAAGGCGCATCGGCCGGACAACCCGATCGCGCGCAAGCCGGACTGGATAAGGGTTCGGGCGCCGACGCACCCGATCTATCACGAGACCCGCGCCCTGATGCGGGAGAACAAGCTCGTCACTGTCTGCGAGGAAGCGGCTTGCCCGAATATCGGCGAGTGCTGGTCACAGCGTCACGCGACGATGATGATCATGGGCGATACCTGCACCCGAGCATGCGCGTTCTGTAATGTCCGCACCGGCATGCCGGAGGCCCTGGACGCCGACGAGCCGCGCCGCGTCGCGGATGCGGTGGCGAAGCTCGGCCTTCTTCACGTCGTGATTACTTCGGTCGATCGCGACGACCTGGCCGATGGCGGCGCGCGGCATTTCGCGGCGGTGATCGGCGCCATCCGCAACGCCGCGCCCGCCACCACGGTCGAGGTTCTGACGCCGGACTTCCTGCGCAAGCCGGGGGCTATCGAGATCGTGGCCGAGGCGGCGCCCGATGTCTTCAACCACAATCTCGAGACGGTGCCCCGGCTTTATCCGACGATCCGGCCCGGGGCGCGATACTACCAGTCGCTGCGGCTGCTCGATCAGGTGAAGATGCTCAACCCGGCGATCTTCACGAAGTCGGGGATGATGGTGGGGCTGGGCGAGGCTCGCGCCGAAGTGGGTCAGGTGATGGACGATCTTCGCATCGCGGATGTTGATTTCCTGACGCTCGGCCAATATCTGCAGCCCACGCCAAAGCACGCGGCGGTTGCGGGCTTTGTGACCCCGGCTGAATTCGCCGATTACGCTTCCGTTGCACGGGCAAAGGGCTTCCTGATGGTATCGGCGACGCCTCTGACCCGAAGTTCCTATCACGCTGATGCCGACTTCGCGGCGCTCAAGGCGGCACGCGCCGCCATGCTGTCGGCGTCCGCTCAGCGCGTCGTGGCCGTCTGATGCCGCGCTACGCCGAGCAGAAGCGGGTTCCCTACACGCCCGAGCAGATGTTCGATCTGGTCGCGGACGTGGGAAAATATCCGCAGTTCCTGCCCTGGTGCATCGGGGCGCGCATCCGGACGCATACGCAGGAGGAGCTGGTTGCCGACCTGACCATCGGCTTCGGACCTTTCCGTGAAAGCTTCACGAGCCGCGTGACGCTGCAGCATCCGCACACGATCGTGGTTCATTATGAAAACGGTCCCTTCAAGTATCTGAACAACCGTTGGCACTTTCTGGCGGACCCGAACGGCTGTCTCGTCGATTTTTTTGTCGATTTCGAGTTTCGCAGTCGAATGCTCCAGATGGCGATCGGGTCGGTATTTGCCGAGGCGGTGAGGCGCATGGTCTATGCCTTCCTCAAGCGCGCGCGCGATGTCTATGGCCCGCCGGCCACCGCCATGCACGCCGTGCCGGCGACCGCAAAAGGTTAGCGGCTCGCCCGGACGGGACACATCGGCAGGTCGTGCCACCTGCGCTGCATCCCAAGACGGCCGTGGCGAGGCTCACGGGTAGGTCGCGATGTCTCCGACCAGCGGATAGGCGCCGCTTACCGCCCGGGCTTCCGGTGTGATCTGCAGCGCTCCGCTGTCATCGCCGCCGGTGATGTGGCCGCTTAGCGTGAAATGGGCGATGACGAAGGGCAGGCTGTAGCCCGTCAGGAAGTCGGGCCGGTCGAGCAGACCAAAATGAAGATGCGGGTTCGTGGAGTTGCCCGAGTTGCCAAGGCGGCCGACCACCGTGCCGGCCGCCACCCGCCACCCGCCACCCGCCACCCGCCACCCGCTGGCCAACGGCCACCGCGACGCTGCCCTTCTGCATATGGGCATAGAAGGCGTAGATGCCGGGTGCCTGGCGGATGAGCACGTAGTTGCCCCCGAAATCCTCGGGCTTCTTCAGGGTCGTTGCGGGGTTGAACGGCACGCTTTCGTCCATGCCGTCGTGCCGGGCGACCACCGTGCCGGCGGCGACAGCATAGATCGGCGCGCCGAGATACGGGTATTGCGCGTTGGTGCTGCCATCCCCCTGGTAGAAGCGGTTGCCGTCTACGCGCACGTAGTCGACGGCGAAGGTTTCGGCTGTTCCGATCCGGGTCCCTGCTGACACACGGACATCACGGTGGGCGTTCGGCGTGCAGCAGCCGTTGATGCTGGCCCAGCCGGCACCGCGCAGCGGCGACTCGATGGTAATGGCGTGGAACGATGAAACCGCCACATCCGGGCCCTGTATGGTGTAGCTGCTGATCATGGCCACCATGTGGGGCGACGCATCGGGCACAGCGTAGCTGACGCGGTTCGAGAGCACGGGCGGCACTTTCCCGAACGGGAGGGAGAGGTCGACCTCGACAGTCGCGGAGCCCGAGGGCGGGATCTGAGACACAGGTGTCTGCTCCAACACGCCCTGGGTCGCCGCAGCCAGGAGCGCGCCGTCGATCCGCCCCAGGGTGGCGCCGCTCGGGGTGGAGATCTCGACATCCGTCAGCTTCACGGGCGCGGCGAAGGCGTTCGTGATCAGCAGGTCGTATTCCACATGGTCGCGACCGTCGCCGGCGCGAACGACATGGGGCTGATTGAGGGGCGTGACGAGCAGTGCCGTGGGCGTTACGGCCAAGCCGTCAGCTCTGGTCGACTGTGAAGCGATGAGCGCGAGGCCGGCGGAAGCAAACGCCAGCAAAACCCAATGGCGTGTCCTGTGGACGATCTGTTCTGTCATCCTCGGGGCTCCTCATGCGCGTGCGTGAATGCCGACGATGCCGCACACAATCGGCAGAGCCGGACTGCAAGATCGTTCAAGAGTTTGGACGTATATGAAACGACGTTTGCTGTTTATTAAGAGCGTTACAGGCTATCAACAAAACAGCGGCAATTTTATTGTTGCAAAATCAATCTAGATATTTGCTAAGCCTCTACTGGCTGGAAGGCGCGAAGGATAGACTTCGACCGCGCTTTGATCCCATTCGACCCTGGAACCGTCCGCGCCTCCGCCCGTTGCAGCTGGACCCGCACGGCTGTCCCGAATTCAGCCGAATCACTGAATGATTTCGAAGCGCATCGACGCGGTGATCGTCGCAGTGTTTGATTTTGCGTCGGGCGGGAACGGCGGTAGATCGGCATCTCTGAACAGACCGAGCCACGCCTGGTCGAGGAGGGCGAAGCCCGTCGGCGTGACCATTGCGAGGTGGGAGACATGGCCCGCGCGGTCGACCGTGAACCGAATGACGACTGTGCCCTGTTCTCCCTGTTCGCCAGCAAGCTCCGGATAGTATTTGCGCTGGTTGACCCAGTCTTCGAGTTCCGCGATCCAGTTCGCGCCCACATCGCCCTTGACCGTCAGATCGGACTGGCTGCCAGGTTGCGTCGCTTCCGCAAGGTTGAGGTTCATGCCGTGCGAGAAGCCGCCGCTGCGGCTGCCTCCACTGTTGAACGAGAGGCCGTTCATCGAGATCGCGCCGTTGAAGCTACCCGCGCGGGAGGCGCGGCGCGCCAAGCGTTGTGGCGGCGCGGGCGGTGGCGGCAGGGGTGGTGGCGGCTGCGGCAGGGGCAGTGGCGTGAACTCCGGCAGGGGGGGCAGTTCCAGGTTCATCTCAGCCTGCGCCGTGCTGGCGGGCGGCTGTGGCCGGGGCGGGGGCAGGTTGATCTTCGGCAGCGCCGGCACCGGGGGTTTGGGCGGCAGGGGCTTCGGTGCCGGCTTTGGCGGCAGGGGCTTCGGCAACGGCTTCGGCGGTGGTGGCGCGGGCTTTGGCGGGGGTGGCGCGGGCGCCGGAGGGGGCGGCAAGGGCGGTGCCGCCTGCGCCAGCCGTGCCGGCGACAAAGGCTTCGGCCCGCGCGGCGCCGCGGATTGCGCCTTCTGGTTCACGCCCTTCTTCGCGGTGGGCTTCGCGGCCGCCTTGGCCCCCGGCTCGAACACGACATCGACGCTCGGCGTCGGCGTGGCCTCGGCAGGCGGCTTGTTCGGGAAGGTGATGATCATCGCCACGATCAACGCAACATGGATCGCAGCTGAGACGGCGGCCGCCCAGGCAAGCGCATTCCGAGCCCGCTCGACGCGGCGCCTTGGCACGAGCGGGACGCGGCGGGCGGACGAGGCGCCAAGGGTCGGCATCCGCCGTGGGCTAATCATGCTGTCTGACGCACGCCTTACGCAGCGGGAGCCACCGCATAGCATGGACCCCGACCGCCGTTAAACGGGCCTCGGCACCCTGGGGTCCGGTTGTTGCATTGCGTCACGCGCTGCACGAGACTGACCACCCGAGGAGAGGAGACCCCGCATGTATGCGCATGCCGTCGGCGGAACCCGCTTTACTTTCCCGGACCTCCGGAGGCTGATGGCCTGTGCGACGCCGCACCGCTCGGGCGATGTCCTCGCGGGGCTGGCCGCCCGAAGCATGGCGGAGCGCATCGCCGCTCAGATGGCGCTTGCCGACCTGCCGCTCACCACCTTCCTGGACGAAGCCCTTGTCCCCTACGAGGCGGACGAGGTCACACGGCTCATCATCGACACCCACGACCGTGCGGCTTTCGCGCCGGTCGCTGCCCTGACCGTCGGCGGCTTCAGGGATTGGCTGTTGTCCGATGAGGCGGATCAGGCGGCGCTGGCCGCGCTCTCGCCGGGGCTGACGCCCGAGATGGTGGCCGCCGTCAGCAAGATTTGCCGCATCCAGGACCTCATCCTCATAGCCGCCAAAAGGCGCGTCACGACCCGCTTCCGCGACACCATCGGCCTGCCGGGCCGGCTCTCCTCCAGGCTCCAGCCCAACCACCCGACCGACGACGCGCGCGGCATCCTGGCGAGTATCGTGGACGGGCTTCTGCTCGGCTGCGGCGACGCCGTCATCGGCATCAACCCGGCGTCGGACAGTCCGCAGCGGGTGCACGACCTGCTATCGATGCTTGACGATCTGCGCCAGCGCCTCGACGTGCCGACGCAAAGCTGCGTGCTCACGCACGTCACGACGGCGATCGACCTGATGGCGGGCGGCACGCCGGTCGACCTCGTCTTCCAGTCCATCGGCGGCACGGAGGCGACGAATACGAGCTTTGGCTTCGGCCTGTCGATCCTGCGGGAGGCGCGTGAGGCCGCGCTGTCGCTCAAGCGCGGCACGGTCGGGACGGACGTCATGTATTTCGAGACGGGGCAGGGCAGCGCCCTCTCGGCGGACGCGCATCACGGATGCGACCAGCAGACGATCGAGGCGCGCGCCTATGCGGTGGCGAGGGCCTTCTCGCCGCTGCTGGTGAACACCGTCGTGGGCTTCATCGGCCCCGAATATCTCTATAATGGTAAAGAAATCATCCGCGCCGGGCTCGAGGATCATTTCTGCGCCAAGCTGCTCGGTGTGCCGATGGGCTGCGACGTCTGCTACACCAACCATGCCGAGGCCGATCAGGACGACATGGACGTGCTGATGACGTCCCTCGCGGCGGCGGGCCTCACCTTCATCATGGGCGTGCCCGGCGCGGACGACGTGATGCTAGGCTACCAGAGCACCTCGTTCCACGATGTACTGGCGCTGCGGCAGATGCTGAACCTCAAGCCCGCGCCGGAGTTCGGGGCTTGGCTCGATCGTGTCGGGCTGACCGACGCCACGGGCCGCATCCGTCCGCTCGACATGCCGGAGCGGTTCCAGCGTCTGCTGGCGGCGGCCTGAATGGCAGTAGCCGACCGCTTTACGGGGCTGCGCGCCTATACCTCCGCCCGGATCGGGCTCGGCCGAAGCGGGCCCGGGATCGCGACCGCCGATCATCTCGCCTTTCGCGCGGCCCATGCTCTGGCGCGGGATGCGGTGAACACGGCGCTCGATGTTTCCGTTATGGAGGCGGCGCTGGCGCCGCTCGGGCCCGTGCTGCGCGTGGAAAGCCGGGCCTGCGATCAGGCGACGCATCTCACCCGCCCGGATCTCGGCCGCCGCCTGAGCGACCGCTCAGCGGCGCTGCTCAGCGCCGAGGCGCCAGGGGAGGAGATCGCCGTCCTCGTCGCAGGGGGGCTCTCGGCTCTGGCGACGGCGAGCCATGCCGCGCCCCTGCTGACAATCCTGGTTCCCGAATTGCGCCGGTCGGGACGCAGCATCGGGCCGGTCTGCGTCGCGCCGCGCGGCCGGGTAGCGCTCGGCGACGAGGTGGGAGCGTTGCTCGGCGCGCGTCTGGTGCTCGTCCTCATCGGGGAGCGGCCGGGTTTGACCTCGCCCGACAGTCTCGGTGCCTATCTCACGGCGGGACCGCGCCTCGGGCGGACGGACGCCGACCGCAACTGCGTGTCCAACATCCGCCCCGAGGGCATGGGACTGCCCGAGGCCGCCCGGCGCATCGGGTGGCTGATCCGTCAGGCGATGACGCGGGGGATCAGCGGCGTCTCGCTCAAGGATGAGAGTGACCGGCTGCTGGCGGCGTCGCCGGCCGCGCCATCCATCGCCGATACCGGGAACTAGCGCCCGGCAGATGTCCCGCCGCCTCGGCGGAACCTTCGCAATCCCCATAGCCGGGCCCGAAGCGGCCCAATGTGGGCGTGCCTATACCGTGCGCAGCGGTGGCAACGTGCTGCCGCTTCGAATGGAAGGCAGAACTATGATCAACAGACGAGCTCCCGCGGTCGCGCTTGCAACCCTGCTCGCGCTCGGCGCGCTGTCAGGCACGGCGCTCGCCGCGACCGGCGACGAATCGCGCGAGGCCGCGGCGCTGAGCAGTTCGACGATCTCGCTCACCCAGGCGATCAAGAGCGCCGAGCAGCAAACCGGTGGTCGGGCCTATGATGCCGGTGTGGACCTTTCGGGTGGCCAGACGCGGATCGTCGTCGAGACGAATGGGCCGAAGGGGGTCGAGACGGTCGCGATCAATGCCCAAACCGGCGCAGTCATCAGCACGACGCACGGCGGCGAGGCCGACTGACACCTCAAGCGGCCAAACCCAGCAAGACTGGGGCGGCCTCACCCGCCGCCCCATCCATCAACGCCAGCTAGGCTCCGGTGGCGATCGCCTGGCCCGCGAAACAGCCGACAGGGGCACCCGCGATCGTATGTGGCTGAGGGGTCGCGGGCGCTGCCTGTTCCCGGTTTTTGAACCAGGCGATAAAACTCTGCGGCGGCAGAGGCTCGGCGAAGAGAAAGCCCTGGGCTTCGTCGCAGCCGGCCGCCGTCACGAGGTCGAGCGCCGCCTTCGTCTCGACACCCTCGGCCACCACCCGATACCCGAGATCGTGGCAGAGGGAGACCGTCGCCCGCACGACCGCCCGGTTGCCCGCCTCGGTCGCGAGGTTGCGGATGAAGGACTGATCGATCTTCGCGGTCTGCGCCGGCAGCCGCTGCAGATAGGACAGTCCACTATAGCCTGTCCCGAAATCATCGATCGCGAGTCGGACGCCGAGCGCGGAAATCGTGCGCAGCATCGACAGCATCAGGTTCGTCTCGCCGACAAAGGCGCTCTCAGTCATCTCGATTTCGAGAAGCGAGGGGTCAAGCCCTGTTTCCGCGAGCAGCGCTGCAAGCCGATGCGCGAAGTCATGCTCCAGCAGGTTCATCGCCGATACGTTGACCGCCATTTCCAGCGCCACCCCGGCCGCGCGCCACTCGGCGAGCTGCCGCAGGCTCATCTCCAGGACCAGGGCGGTCGCGCTCCGGATCATCGCGCTCTGTTCGACGAACGGCACGAACTCGGCGGGGGAGACAGAGCCGAGCGTGGCGCTCCGCCAGCGCAGCATGGCCTCCACGCCACGGCATTCGCCAGAGCCGAGGTCGATGCGCGGCTGATAGGCGAGGCTCAGCTCCTCCGGATGCTCCAGCGCGTAGCCGAAGGCTTCGAGGATCGCGAACCGCCGCTGGTGCATCGCGTCCTGCTCGGCGGCATAGATCGCCACGCGGCTATCCGTCAGCCGCGCGTCCTGCGCCGCGTTATGCGCCATTCGCAGGACGTCGAGCGGCTTGTGGCGGCCCAGCAGAAAGGGCGCGATGCCGACTGTCGTGGTCGTCACGAAGCGAGCAGTCGTGCTCTCCCGCAACGCCTGCAGATGCGCGGTCACGCAATCACGATATGCAGCGTCGCCGGTATTCGGCGGCGCCAGACAGGCAAACTGCGTTCCCGTGACGTGATAGGCCTTCTCGCGCGGACCCATCATGCCCTGCAGGCGGCCTGCCGCTTCCTGCACGATCGCATCCAGATAGCCGGTGCCCATGACACGGACGGATGTCATCAGCTGCTCCGGGCTCGCGAGGTCGATCATGGCGACAAGCCGGCGTTCATCCGGATGCCTTTGGGCGAGGGCTTCCAGATCCTCGATGAACTGCGCCCTGTTCGGCATTCCGCTGCTGATGTCGACGTGGCCGTGGCTGTGATGCAGCTCGATCTGCTCCATAAGGAGTGCGGCGAGGTCCGTCAGCGCCTCCACGTCCTCGGCGGAGACGGCGCGTGCCTCCCTGTCCATCACGCATAATGCGCCGAGCGTCATGCCGTCGACCGTCGTGAGCGGTGCCGCGGCATAGAAACGAATCCCGGCGTGGGCGAGTTCCCCTTTGCTGTAAGGGCTGTTCAGCAAGTCCGGAACAGAGACAAAGCGGTCGGTAACACCGTCCCAGGCGCCCGGCAGCGCGCGCCGTGGAACGCTCTCAAGTTCAAGGCCGATGGTCGAACGAAGCGCGTGCCGCTCCCGTCCGGTGATGGCAACGGCGGCGGAGGGAACGTCGAAGAGCTTGCACGCAGTACGGGTGATGCGATCAAATCCATCCCGAAACGAGCCGTCGAGCAGATCAAATCGTCGCAGCGCGTCTAGGCGGGCCTCTTCCTCAGAAGCGGGCATTGGCTCTCCTGGTGGTCCAAACTGGACGCACCAGATACTACGGTGGGTGCAGCGTCGATTGCCCACCTTTAGGATGAGCGCGGATCCTCAGCCGAAGGTGCGGCCGGATCCGAAAGGATCAACCCGCCGTGAGGTCTCTCGCCGTAAAGATGTCGGCCAGGGTTTCGCCTCCGCCTTTCCTGGTCAGCCTGCACCAGTGGGTGATCGTCCGCTCGTCCCGCAGCACAGCCATAAGGCTGACCGCGACCCGGTCGCCCACCTCGATATTGCCGCGGTAGATGATGTCGCGCCGCAGCGTCGACGACGGGATATCAGCCAAGCGAAAGAATGCCCACTCGGCCCGGTCGACGAAAGCCTGGAACATGGCGCAGTAGAGAAAACCATATCCATTGAAGTCCTGGGACGGGCAGGGGTCAATGACAAATTCCGCTTGGGCGCGGCCCTCGTTGCGCTTGATGCCGAAATGCTCCTGCCAGCGTTCGGCGCGCAGGGTGGAGGCCGTTGCCGCGAAGCCGGTGAGCGCGGGCCGGCGGATCAACGGTGGCAGGCCAAGCGGCGTGGCGGCGGCGGCCGAGCGGTTCACGCCTGCCACGGTCCGGCGCACGAAGATTGAGATGACTTCGACCTCTGCGATCGTCTGCCCGCCGGACGAGATGTGATGCAGGCTTCGGAACTGCGTGTTGGAGAGGCGTGTGAGCTCGCTGCCGACCATCATCACAGCGTTCGCCCGTGCCGCGCGGAGAGAGCCGTGCCGCAGGGTGACTGCGTTGAAGGCGGCATGAACGGCGGCGCCGTTCGCATCCTCGAACTCTGGAAGCGGCCGGCCGGCGGCGCTCGCCAGCAGCGTCCAGTGCCGGTGCCCGACATCCTTAAGGAGCCAAGTCTCGGAGACGCCGCCGGCGCAGAGTTGCGGCATGCCAAGCACGATCGTCGACGCCATGCCGTCATGAGCGGCGCGTGGGGCTGGGACTGAAGCGGGCGCTGTGGCGGTTGGCCGAAGCGCCGCGACGATAGCGGGCGGCGCCATCAGCAGGCTGCCTGCAGCGCGTGGGCCGGTCCTTGTGCGGCGACAGCAAGATGGCTGGCGATCCGCTCGGCCAGGAAGCCGGCATCGCGCCCGACACCCACGAACCGGCCGGAGCCCCATGTGTGCAGCCAGGGCAGGCCAAGGACATACATGCCCGGCATCGCGGTGACGCCGCGTTGGTGCAGCGGATAGCCTGCGCCATTGAAGATGGGGAGTTCGACCCAGGACCAGTCGGGCCGGAAGCCGGTGGACCAGACGATGGCGGTGATCCCCTCGGCGATAGGATCGAGCTTCGAGGGCGGGACGCCGGGCTCCCACACCGGGCGGTAGTGCTCGCCAGCAGGGGCCGCGATCCGCTGCTCCGCGATGTGCCGGTCGATCAGCCCGCAGATGCCATTATACACGCCATCCGCGGCATCGAGGTTGCGGGAGAGGTCGTCGCCGAAGTGCAGCACGCCCTTTTCAACGTCGAGGAGGCGGCCATAGAGCGCCATACCTTCCTGCGCGAAGCGGCGCAGGTCGATATCGCGCCCGCCGTCGCGGCCGGTGAGGTAGTGGTTCGCCTTGCGGCGGACCGCGTCTCCGGCCGGATGCTTCTCCACCGGCAGATCGTACTGGCCGAGATCGGAGAGCCAGTCGACGGCATCCCGGCCACGGTATACGCGAGGGCAGCGGGGCGCGCTACCGACGACAAGATGCACGCCGCGGCCGGCGAGATGCAGATCCTCCGCGATCTGGCAGCCCGATTGACCGGTGCCCACGACCAGCACCGCGCCTTCGGGCAGTTGATCCGGGTTGCGGTAGGCAGATGAGTGGATCTGGTGGATCGCAGGCGCGATGCGTTCGGCGATGCGCGGAACCTGCGGCACATGGTAGCCGCTGACGGCGAGCACCACGGCATCGGCGGTCACGTCACCTTCGGACGTGGCGACGGCGAAACGCCCCGACGGCGTACGGAGGACGCGGGTCACAGCTACGCCCTCGCGCACCGGCGCGCCGATGATCTCGGCATAACGCTCGACGTAGCGTACGATCTCATCCTTCACCATGAAGCCGTGCGGGTCGTTGCCCGGGTAGGGGTAGCCCGGCAGCTTGCACTGCCAGTTCGGAGTGACGAGGCAGAAGCTGTCCCAGCGTTGCGTGCGCCACGCATGGCCGATGCGGTTCTTCTCGAAGATCACATGGTCGATGCCTTGGCCCTTGAGGAAATAGCTCATCGAGAGCCCGGCTTGGCCGCCCCCGACAATGACCACGGAATGATGCGGAACGATGGACGATGCAGACACGTGCTTCAATCCCTGAAAGCGATGACTTGGACGACAGGATCCGGCGTATCGGCGAAGCCCGTTGCGCGCGCCTCGATGCGCTGTAGCTGGGACTGCGCCCGGGCGCAGGGAAAGCCGTATTTCGCTTGCACGCGGTCACTCGCGATTGTAAGCGCGGTACGGCAGCGGGCGAGGAACTCGGGCAGCGGATAACATGCGCCAACCGCGAGATGCTCGCGCACCACGAGCGACGGTGAATAGCAGGATTCGGATGTATCATCCGGCCAGCGGATGTCGAAGGTTATCTCAGGCATGCGCTGCCTCCAGCATTGTTGAATACGCATCGACATGCCGTGCCGCGACTTGCGCCCAGTCATGGCCGGCAGCCCGCGCGAAGCCCCGCGCCCGGACGATGCGCCGCGCGTCCGGCTCCGCGCCAGCGCGCATGGCCGCCGCGATTGACCCCGCGTCGTGCGGATCGCACCAGAACACGTCCTCCGGCTCGAGGTAGCTGACGAAGGGTTCGGTCTGCGCCGTGGCGACGAGTGTGCCGCTCGCCATGGCTTCGAGCACGACGAGGCCGAAACCCTCGCGGAGCGATGGGAAGACCAGCAGCGTTGCCGCGCGATAGAGGGCAGGCATCAGGCTTTGCGGCATGGGGCCGGTGACGGTGACCGCATCCTCCGGCAGTCCGCTGGCAGCCAGCGCTTCCGCGAAGGCCGCCTGGTAGGCGCCGTGGTCGAGCAGGGATGCGCCGCCGGCGATGACGAGGCGCGTTTGCGGGGCATGTGGACGGATGCGTGCGAATGCCTGCAGGATGCGGATGGTGTTCTTGCGCTCCTCGACGCCGCCGATGGCGAGGAAGACTGGATCGCCGCCGAGCGAGAGCCGGTCACGCAGGATCGCATCGGTGGCGTCGGGCCTCGGCGAAAAGCGATGCAGATCGACCCCGTTGCCGACGATGGCGGCGTCCCGGCCATGTTCCGCCGCCAGCCAATCGCGCCACAGCCGGCTCACCACCATGAGCCGGTCGGCGGCGTCGATCGCCCTGTCCTGCAGCGCCGCAAGCATCTGATCCTGGAAATGATCCACGTGATGCACGGTGCGCGCGAAGCTCGGGATGCGCCCGGCGGCCTTCAACGTGGCGAGCGCGTTGGCCGAGATGCCATCCTGAGCGTGCCAGACGTCGAAGCCGGTGGTGCCGGGACGCGCGAAGTGACGCAGATAGTCGGCGATGCGCGTCTCCACCATGCGCCGCGTGTCATGGTCTGCGGGCATGGCGGGCACCGCCATCGTCTCGCACACCGTCTCGCGGAAGAAACCCCGGCCCGCGGCATCGGGCGCGTGGACCACGGCATGATGACCGAGCCTTGCCAGCGCATCGCCCACCTCCAGCGCATGAACGACGCCGCCGCGAGGATTTGTGGAATGCGCGAGAATCGCGATGCGCAGCGAGGGATGCCTGCTCATGCCAGGATGCGTGCCGTTCCGCAGCCGATGAGCGGCTCCCGCGCGAAGTCCCAGACCAGCGCGCGTTCCGCTCCATCCACGATCTCGACCGACGAACCCGCACTCACCGCGCCTATGTCGGCGGCGGCGATGCCGCGTGCCGCGAACCGGGCGCAGACGGCATCGACAGCGGCGGGTTTGACGGCGAGGATGTAGCCGAAGCTCGGGAAGGTCTGCAGCCAGCGCTCCATCCCGACACCCGCCGGGCGTGGGACGGCGGCGAGGTCGATCGACAGTCCAACGCCCGAACATTCGGCGAGCATCATGGCGGTGCCGACGAGCCCCGCTTGGCTGATATCCTTTGCCGCGCGGGAAAGTCCCGCTTCGGCGATTTCCGGCAGCAGCGCGATGTCGCCGCGCAGCCGATGTCCGGGCGCGTCCGTCGCCGCTTCCCAATTCGGGAATGGCTCGCGGTAGCGGCCGCGGAGGTCGATCGCCGAAACCAGCCGGTCGCAGGGCTGGGCGTCGAAGGAGGTGAGCAGCCGCGTGGCGCGGCCAAGGATCGCGACCGAAAGCTGCGTCGTCTCCGCGCGCAGGTTTGTGTGTCCGCCGACGATGGGCACGCCGAAGGCTACCGAGGCATCGCGCAATCCCGCCAGGATCGGGTCGGCGTCATCGCCCGCCGCCCACAGCGCGTCCACGACTGCTGTCGGTCGTCCGCCCATGGCAGCGATGTCGGAAATATTGACCATGACGCCGCACCAGCCGGCGAACCATGGATCCTGCTGGACGAAGGCGCTGATGAAACCCTCGATGGCCAGCAACAGATAGCCGTCGCCATCGGGGATCGCCGCGCAGTCGTCGCCCACCGCGACCGCGGACGCGCCGGAGAGGCCGAGGCGCGCGGCGGCGGTTGCAATATCACCTTTCGCCGCGAAGGCGCGGCTGGCGCGCAGGCGGACGGCGATGTCCGCGATCGCGGCCGTTCCCAGCATCAGGCCGCGCGCTTCAGGAAGGACGTGAACCCCGTCTCGGGATCAGCAATCGGTGGATAGTGGTCGAGATTTGCGCGCATGTAGTGGTGCGGCCGGCCGTGCACATCGATCTGTTCCAGCGTTTCCCAGTGCAGGCGCTGAAACAGCAGCGCGTTCCGGCTCTGCACGTAGGCGTGGAACGCGTGCGCTCCGCGTGCATGCGCCGAGCCGACGGCAAGCCTGATAAGTGCTGCGCCGAGCGCGCCCACGCGCCGGTAGTCGTGGGCGACGGCCAGCCGCGAGCCCCACCAGACGCCCGGCTCAGGCTCATGGATGCGAACCGTGCCGACGACGGCGTCGGCCGCGATGCCGAGCGAGGATATGGCGACGATGGGAATGGCCACGTCGTCGGTCGCATCGCGGTCGTCGCCCTGGAAGATGCCCTGCTCGGCGCAGAAGACCGCGCGTCGAAGTGCTTTCGCGCCCCGCCGCTCCCAGGTCTCCGTTGCGAACTTCACGCGATACTCGGGCGAGAGAAAGGGCGGGAACGGTTCGAAGATCACGCGACCAGCCTCCGCTCGTAGGCCGACAACGCCGAACATGCGCCGCATTTGCTGCAGCCGGCCTTGGCTTGATCCGCTCTGAGACCAGCCGCGACCAGCATCTCCGCGAGCGGCTCGAGAACGCTATGCATGAACTCCGGCGATGGCGCTGGATGGTGCTCCAGGGGCGTCCCCGAGATCGGCACGAAGGGCACGACGAAGGGATAGACGCCGAGCGCCACCAGATCGCGGCTCATGGCGAGGATCGCATCGGCGGTGTCACCGAGACCGGCCAGGATATAGGTCGAGACCTGCCCGCGGCCGAAGGCGCCAACGGCCGCTTCGAAGGCGGCCATGTAGCGGCTCAGGGGCACCTGCGCCTTGCCGGGCATGATACGGGCGCGGACCTCGGGCGTGACGGCCTCCAGGTGCATGCCGAGCGTATCGATGCCTGCGTCGCGCATGCGGGCGAACCATGCGTCCTCATCGGGCGGTTCGCACTGGCCCTGGATGGGCAGGTCGACCGCGGCTTTGATGGCGGCGGCGCTTTCTGCGAGGATGGCCGCACCGCGATCCTTGCCCGGGGGGGTGCCGGTCGTCATGACCATGTGACGCACGCCATCAAGTTCGACCGCGGCCTTTGCAACTTCGGCGAGCTGGGCGGGCGTCTTGCGTTCCGTCGTGCGGCCGGCGGCGAGCGATTGGCCGATGGCACAGAACTGGCAGGTTTTTGTACGGCTGACGTAGCGCACGCAGCTCTGCAGCACCGTCGTCGCCAGCACATCCCGGCCGTGCAGAACGGCGAGCTTCGAATAGGGAATGCCGTCGGCGGTGGCGAGGTCATAGAAGCGCGGGCGGCGCGGAAACTGCACGTCGCCCAATACGGCGTCCCCGCGCCGCACGCGACTACGGCCGGTGCTGTCGGGCGCCTCGACGAGATACGGACTGGCGTGGGCCGGCGCCGTATGCACCGGCACCATCACTGTCATGCCGTCGAGCGTCAGCGCCTTGTGGTCCGAGGGCCCCGCGCCGCCACGACGACTTTCGGCGCCGGCACCGGGATCGACCAGGCGGGCGCCAAATGTCTGCAGCTCGTTGATGAGCTGCTCAGTCGGCAGCGACGGCGACGGCTGCGTCATCATCGGAATTCCCAAATGTTGCAACGGGGACGGGCGCGGTCGTGGCGCGCATGGCGGCGGCGGGCCGGTTGTCGAGCACGAGGCTGAGCAGTTCGGGCCGTGCGTAGTGGCCGACGGAATCCATCATTCGCTTGCGCTTCGTGATGAGGCCCATGTCGAGATCGGCGACCAGCATGCCTTCGCCCTGGGTGAGGGGCGGCACGAGATGGTTGCCCTCGGGCCCGACGATCGCGGTCATGCAGCCGCCGGTCAGCGCCCGGCGCAGCTTCTCGTCAGGGCTGATCGCCGCGATCTGCGCGTCCGTCAGCCAGCCTGTCGCGTTGACGACAAAACAGCCGCTTTCCAGCGCATGATGGCGTATGGTCACCTCGATCTGGTCGGCGAAGATCGGCCCCACGAGTGACCCCGGGAACTGCGCGGCGTGGATTTCCTCGTGCTGCGCCATCAGCGCGTAGCGGGCGAGGGGGTTGTAGTGCTCCCAGCAGGCGAGCGCGCCGACGCGGCCGACGGCACTCTCGACCACCTGCAGACCGGCGCCGTCGCCCTGGCCCCAGATCATGCGCTCATGGAAGGTCGGCGTGATCTTGCGCCGCTTGAGGAGCAGACTGCCATCGGCGTCGAAGACGAGCTGCGCGTTGTAGAGCGAGCCGTGGTCACGCTCGTTGACGCCCAGCACGACAACGATGGCGTGGCGGCGCGCCGCTTCGGCCACCGCCTCCGTCACCGGCCCCGGCACGACCACCGCATGGTCGTAGAGGCGAAGGTGATCGGCGCCGGTCAGGACAGGCGGATGCACGAAGGAGAAGTACGGGTAGTAAGGCACGAAGGTTTCCGGGAACACGATGAGCCGCGCACCTCGGCCTGCGGCCTCGGTGATGGCGCCGAGAACCTTCGTCATAGTATTCGCCGGCATCTCGATATCCGGCGACAATTGCACGGACGCGACGCGGATCGTGCGTGGCGGGGCCATGTCCGTTCTCCCTCTCCGCCCAGGCTCCGGTCAGAGCGTCCAGGTGTGCAGCATGAAAGCGTTGTCGCGTCGGTTGATGAGGATGAGGTCGAGCACGTCGAGCGGGCTGATCGGCCGGATGCCGGGAAGCAGCGCGCCTTCGCCGTGGCCATAGAGCATCTGCAGCGCGAACCGGCAGCAGTAGACCTTGCCGCCCTCAGCCATGAACTTGGTCAGCTGATTGCTGAAGTTTTGCGCGCCGGGGAAGGCTTCGTCGCCGAGCTTGGGAAATCCGCGCTGCACGCCGAGCGTGACGCCCGGGCCGTAGAGCAGAATCGCTGTCTCGAACCCTTTCCGCTGCAGACGCAACGCCTGCAGGATGTTGACGAGGCCGATAGAGCCTTCGAAGGCGACCGTATGGAAAGTGACCAGCGCTTTTTCGCCAGGCTCGGCCTTCACATCCTCGAAGACCTTCTCTTCGTAATCGACAAGGTAGTCGCCCTTTTGATGGGCGGGAGCGGTCACTGCGGGCATGTCTTTTCCTCTCTACAAAATGCGGGGGCGGCCTGCGGGCTGCCTCATGGGTAAAGAGCAAGGCGCATGCCAATAGACCGCATCATTGATTGCCCATTGACAGCGTTATGTTCCAGTCAATATTGCGGTCAATGCCCCCGACTCCGGGCTTGATCAAAAAATCAGCGAATTGCGATATTCTAGTCAGTTGATGCTGATTTTGTGGGCATCAATCGTGGTTGTTCGGGCGCTAGCTTGATGCCCGGCGCTCTTCCGCACAAGAATAAGTCGAAGGCGCGGGCTTACCTCGCGGCGTCGTGACAAAGCCTCGCCAATGTGGGTCTCCGTGCGGGCGGCTGCTGCGCACGCCTTGCGCCCTCTTGGCGGCGTTCCCTCGCAACAATATACAGTCAATCCGGGTGGCTATCCTGCTTCCCTCGCACCTAGTTCTCATGGCGCCGAATGACCGACTGGATTCCAGACCTCTCGCTCTCCGACCGGCCGCGCTATCTCGCGATCGCCGATCTGTTGGCCGCCGACATCGGACGCGGGCGCCTCACCGCCGGGGACCGGCTGCCGCCGCAGCGTCGTCTCGCCTCGCACCTCGGCATCGACTTCACGACCGTCGCGCGCGGCTATGTGGAGGCGCAAAAGCGTGGTCTCGTCCATTCACGGGTGGGGCAGGGCACCTTCGTCTCTGCAGGGGCGCCGGTCTCCGCGCGATCGCTTCGCGACGTTCCCGCCTACGGCACGGATCTCTCCATGAACCTGCCGCCGGAGCCGAACGACCCCATCTTGGTCGAGCGGATGCAAGCCGGACTCGCCGAGGTGGCGCGCGACCTCGTGCCTCTGTTGCGCTATCAAGGTTTTGGCGGGGCCCAGCCCGACAGGGACTCGGCGTCGATCTGGCTCGGGCGGCGCGGCCTCATCCCGGTGCAGGAGCGGATTTTCGTCGCACCCGGCGCGCATTCGGCACTTCTCGGCATCATCGGCACCTTGGCAAAGCCCGGTGACACCATTTTGTCGGAGGCCATCACCTACCCCGGCATCCGCTCGATCGCGGCGCAGCTTGGCCTCACCCTCGTCGGGCTGCCGATGGACGGAGAGGGCATCCATCCCGATGGCCTGGCCGAGGCCTGCCGGCGCCTCAAGCCCCGTGCGCTCTACCTCAACCCGACGCTGCAGAACCCGACGACGCTGACGATCCCGGTCGGCCGGCGGACGGACCTCGCCGAGGCGGCGCGGCGCCTGCGCCTGCCCATCGTCGAGGATGACGCCTACGGCTTCATCCCGCCGCATGGGCCCGCGCCCTTCGCGGCGATAGCGCCCGATATAACCTGGCATGTCGCGGGCCTCGCCAAGTGCATCGGCGCCGGTCTTCGCGTCGCCTATGTGGTGGCGCCCGATGCGCGGGCGGGCTGGCCTTTCGCGGCGGCGGTGCGAGCCGCGACCGTGATGGCCTCGCCGCTGACGGTCGCACTCGCAACCCGATGGATCGAGGACGGGACGGCCGACGCCATTCTCCATTTCATCCGCGAGGAGACGGCGGCGCGGCAGCGGCTGGCGGCGGAGATCCTGCCGGCCGGCAGCTATACGGCCGATCCGCTGAGCTTCAACCTCTGGATGCCGCTGCCCGAGCCTTGGACCCGCTCGTCGTTCGTCGGCCACATGCGTGCGACCGGCATCGGCGTGGTCGCGAGCGACGCCTTTACCGCGGACGGCAAGCCGCCCGAGGCCGTGCGCGTCTGTCTCGGCGGGCCTGCCGACCGGACGGTGGTGCGCGGCGCGCTCGAGTATATGGCGCATGCGCTCGAGGGGACGCCGGAGATGGCGCTGACCTATCTGTAGAGCCGTCGGGGCACGCCTTTGAGGCGAAGCCTCAGCCGTCGGAGGGCACCGTGCCGAAGGCCGCGCCGGTACCGGCATAGACCGAGAGCACCCGGGCCTGCGCGTCATCCAGGGCGACCATCGCATGTCCCATCCCGGAATCGATATAGACGCTCTCCCCCGTCTTCATGACCAGCGGGGCGTAGAACTCGGTATGAAGTTCGATGCTCCCGGTGAGGACATACATCCACTCTTCGCCCTCATGCCGGCTGAGCGGCCCCCAATCCTCGACGCGGCGCACGTCGACGGTCGTGATCATCGGCACCATCAGCTTCTGGCGCAGTTCTGCGGCGAACAACTCGTAGCTGCGATTGATGGATGGGATCCGCAGCGCCGAGCCTTGCGCATTGACGGCACGCCGTCCGCGGGCTGGCGGGCCCTGGCGCCTGCCGCCCGTCAACTCATCCAGAGTAAGGGAGAGCGAGCCCATGATCTTCATGGCCGTCTCGAAGGAGATACCGGTCTGGTTGTTCTCGATCTTGGAGAGCACCGGCACGCTCACGCCCGTCGCCGCGCTCAGGGTCTTGAGCGTCCAACCCCGGTTATGCCGGAGTTCGGCCAGGGTGCGCCCGATCGTTTGCGTCAACTCAGCTGCCGCCATGAACGGCCACCCCTGCCACTATCGCCACGCTCTTTCTCACGAGAAACATAGCCACCGGTTCTCACGAGAAACATAGCCACCGGCGAATTTCAATGAACAGCTTGATGGTGGCGAAGCGCCAGCCATCCGATGATGGCGCCGCAGCCTGCCCGAAAATGATGCAGCTCAGCACGGCAGATCCGACAAATGCCGGAAGGCGCTGGGCAGGAGACTGCTTGCGCGCTGCCCATGCTGCGCAGAAATTACGCGAAACGATTTTTCTTGACAGAAATTTCTGCGGGCGCAGGATTTGGGAAGAGCAGGCTTTTGCGCGTTGCGCCTCTTCACACCCCGAGGACCCAGCCATGACCCGATCTTCCGGCCAGCCGCGCCCGATGGCGCTTTCCCGTCGGCGTCTGTTGCAGAGTTCGGCTCTCGGTCTTGCGGCGACCGCCCTGGCGAGCGCAGGGTTCGTGCCGGCCGCGCGGGCGGATGCTACGCCAAAGCGCGGCGGCATTCTGACCATGGCGCGGACGGGCGATGTGGTGTCCTTCGAGCCGGTGGTGCCATCCGACAATATGTCGATCTGGGCCAAGCTCCTCATCTTCCAGCTGCTCATCCGCACGAACCCGAGCGGCACCGGCGTCGTGCCCGATCTCGCGACGACCTGGGATATTTCCGACGACAAGCGGACCTATACGTTCCATCTCAATCCGAAGGCCGCATTTTCGGATGGCACGCCCGTCACCTCGGAGGATGTGGAGTTTTCGTTCTCGCGCGCGCTCTATGACAAGGATTCGTGGTGCGCGTCGCTGTTTCCGAAACTCACGATGGAGACGCCGGACGCGCATACCATCATCTTCAAGCTGAAGCAGGACTGGGCGCCCTTTCTGGCCGCGGTCTCCGTGCATGCCGCTGCCATCGTGCCGAAGGCGTATTTTACCAAGGTCGGCGTCGACGTGTTCGGCAACAAGCCGATCGGGTCGGGACCTTTCGTGATGACCAAATGGAAGAAGGGCGACAGCATCACCTTCGCCCGCAATCCGCATTTCTGGGACCCGACGCGCCCCTATCTCGACGGCGTCGTGCTGTCCATCATTGCCGACGACAATGTGCGCATGCTCAAGGTGCAGTCGGGCGAAATCGACATCGGCACGCAGGTGCCGTTCAACCAGGTCAACAAGCTTAAGCAGGCCTCGGGGCTAGAGGTTCAGATCGTGCCCTATGACCGGATCGACTGGATCCAGTTCAACGAGAAAGTGCCGGTCTTTCAGGATGTGAAGATCCGCCAGGCGATGAACTACGCGGTCGACAAGGAGGCGATCATCAAGGCCGTGCTCTTCGGCTACGGCGAGGTGCCGACCTCCTTCCTGCCGAAGATGTACATGACCGACACGACGGACAAGCCGTACCCGTACGATCTGGCCAAGGCGAAGCAGTTGATGTCGGAAAGCTCGCAGCCCAACGGCTTCAGCGCTAAGTGCACAACCTTTAGCGGCGACACCATTTTCGCTCAGGTCGCCGAGATCGTGCAGCAGATGCTGCTGCCGCTCGGCATCAAGATGACCATCGTGCCGGAGGAGATGAACACGCAGCTGGCGCAGGTCAGCGCCGGCCAGTACGAGATGGCGCAGGGCTACATGACGAGCGACATCTTCGACCCCTGCGAACTTGTAGCCTTCGCCGGCGCGGGCGACGAGGGCAGCGATTCCGTCTGGACCTTCTATAACAACCCGAAGGTCGATGCGCTCGCGACCAAGGCGCTCGGCGAATTGGATGAGGCGAAGCGCCGCGCGACCTATCTTGAAATGCAGCGGATGATCTTCTCCGACGCCCCCTATCTCTGGCTCTACTGGACGCCCGCGATCACCGCAATCCGCAACGACATCCACGGCTTCATGGTTCTTCCGACAGGCAACTACTGGCTCGAGGATGTGTGGAAGAGCTGAGCACGACAGATCGGATGAACGTTTTTGCGTCTCTTCAGAAAGAGACGTGCTTCTTTGAGATAGAGAATCAAAAGACTTTTGCTCCCCTTCTGAGGCTCGGCGCGTGCTGAACTACATCCTCCGCCGCCTGCTGCTGATGATACCGGTCGCCTTTGGGATCACGCTCGCTGTCTTTCTGCTCGTGCGGTTGATCCCCGGCGACCCGGCCCGCGCCATTCTCGGCATCCACGCAACGCCTGCGCTGATGGCAGCCGTGCGGACCCGCCTCGGCCTCGATCGCGGCATCGGCATGCAATACCTGCTCTATATCAAGCATCTGGTACAGGGTGACTTCGGGATTTCCTATTACTACGGACAGCCGGTCTCGCAGCTGGTGCTGACGCGGATGGTGCCGACGCTTGTGCTGCTGCTCTACAGCACGATCATCTCGCTGCTGATCGCGATCCCCGCAGGCCTTCTGGCGGGAACGCGGCAGGGGCGCGGCACCGATCACGCGCTGCGCGTCGTGGCGACGGCGGGCCTCGGGCTGCCGAGCTACTGGACGGGCTTCATCCTCATCCTGTTGTTCTCGGTGACCTTCCACATCTTCCCCATTGCGGGCTACGGCAACACCTGGGGTGCGCGGCTCTACAACCTGTTCCTTCCCGCGCTCACCTGCGCGCTCAACGTCGCCCCGCTCGTCATGCGCGCGCTCCGCACGAGTCTCGGCGAAGCGCTCGGCGCAGGCTTCATCGATACCGCCCGTGCTAAGGGCCTTCCGGGCAATGTCGTGCTGCTGAGCCACGCGTTGCGCGTCGCCATTCTGCCCGCGCTCAACGTGCTCGGCCTCAATATCGGCTTTCTGGTCGGCAACACCGTGCTGGTCGAGAATGTTTTCGCGGTGCCCGGCCTCGGGCAGCTGATGATCAGCTCCATCGGCACCCGCGACTATCCGACGATCCAGATGGTGACGCTCATGTTCGGCGTGATCGTGGTGCTCATCTACCTTGTCACCGACCTCGGCCAGATTCTGCTCGATCCCCGCGTGCGGCGGAGCGAGCTAGGATGAGGCGGGGCCTGCGGGCGCGCGGCTCGCTCCAGCGGTGGCCGCGCAACCTCAAGCTCGGCGTCGGCTTGATGATCGCCTGGATCCTTGTCGCTGTCTTCGGCCCCATGCTGTTGCCCGGCAACCCGACGACCATGGATCTGATGAACTCGCTGCATCCGCCGAGCCTCGCTTTTCCTTTCGGCACCGACAATCTCGGACGCGGCGTGTTCACGCGCGTCGTCTATGGCAGCCGGATCGACCTGCAGATCGCGCTGTTCTGCGTCGTGCCCGCCTTCGTCATCGGCACGATGGTCGGAATGTCGGCGGGCTATTTCGGCGGCACGACCGACGTCGTCTCCATGCGCCTCGTCGATGTCGCCGTTGCTTTCCCGTTCTTCGTCGCGGTCATCGCGATCGTCGCCGTACTCGGTCCCGGCCTCAAGAACATGTACATCGCCGTCGCCTGCGTCGGCTGGGTGAGCTATGCGCGCATCACCCGCGCCGAGATCCTCGTGGTGAAACAGACCGACTACGTGCAGGCGGCGCGCCTGCTGGGCTTCAGCGATCGACGCATTCTGGCCCGCCACATCCTGCCCAACGTCATCGTGCAGGCGCTGGTCTATGCGACCTCGGACGCGGTGCTCGACATCTTTCTCGGCAGTTCGCTCGGCTGGCTCGGCCTTGGCGCGCAGCCGCCGCTGCCGGAATGGGGCCTCATCATTGCCGACGGCTACAGCTTCGTGAGCCAGGCACCCTGGATCAGCGGCTTTCCCGGCCTGGCCATCGTGTTGCTCGCCGTCTCGCTGAGCCTGTTGGGCGACGGTCTGGCGGATGCGCTGCGACCGGAGCTCGGGCGCGCATGACGAGCCCGCTTCTGGCCGTCGAGCATCTCGCCATCGGCATTCCGGGCGGCGAAGGGACGGTGGCGCTCGTCGAGGATGTGTCGTTCACGGTCCGTGCCGGCGAAGCCTACGGCATCGTCGGAGAATCCGGTTGCGGGAAAAGCACCACCATCCGCGCCATCATCCGGCTGCTCGCGGGGCGTGCGGGCATCACGAGCGGCAGTATCCGCTTCGACGGGCAGGATCTCGCGCGGGCCGACGAGGCAACGCTGCGGCCGCTGCGCGGCGCCGGAATCGGCATGATCTTCCAGGACCCGCTGACCGCGCTCAACCCGGTGTTGACGGTCGGCCGGCAGATCACGGAGGGGCTGCGCTACCACGGCACCGTCCCCTCCCGAGAGCGTCGTGCGCGAATGCAAGAGGTCATGCGGCTCGTGGGCCTTCCCGATCCGGCGCGGATCGCGGCTTCCTACCCGCACGAGCTTTCCGGCGGTCAGCGGCAGCGCGCGGCGATCGCCATCGCACTCGTGTGCTCGCCGCGCCTGCTGCTGGCAGATGAGCCGACAACGGCGCTCGACGTGACCATCCAGGCGCAGATCCTCAAGCTGCTCTCGGACCTCCGGCACCGGCTCGGCATGGCGCTGATCCTGGTCACGCACGATCTGGGCGTGGTGGCGCAAACCTGCGACCGCGTGGCCGTGATGTATTCCGGCCGCATCGTGGAGGAAGCGCCCATCGCGCGCATCTTCGCCGCCCCCCGGCACCCCTACACCGTGGCGCTGCTCAACTCGATTCCGCGCGGCACGCGGGCGCACCACCCGCTGCACCCCATCGCCGGCATGCCGCCCGATCCCGCCGAGCGCCCGCGGGGCTGCAGCTTCGCGCCGCGCTGCCCGAACATGCAGCCCGCTTGCGAACGCGCTTTCCCGGGCTGGACGGCGGCGGCCGGCGGCGGCGGCTTCGCGTGCTATCATCCGGCGCCTGGCCAAGCGGAGGCGTCCCCCGATGGCTGACCGGCCGCTCCTCGCCGTCGAGGCGTTGGACAAGTATTTCCCGCTGCGCCGTTCCCTCGTCGCGGGAATGATGGGTCATCCCCGCCGTCGCGTGCAGGCGGCGAAGGAGGTGAGCTTCGCGATCGGCAAAGGCGAGAGCTTCGGGCTCGTGGGTGAGTCGGGCTGTGGCAAGACCACGCTCGGCAGGTTGGTGCTCGGCCTGCTCCCGCCGGACGGCGGCGTCATCCGCTTCGACGGGCAGGACATCACCAAGGTCGAACCCACGGCCCGGCGAGCGCTGCGGCGGCAGATGCAGATGGTGTTCCAGGACCCCTATTCCTCGCTCAATCCGCGCATCCGCATTGGCAGCGCGATCGGGGAGCCCATTCGCCTGCACGGCATCGTGCCGCCGGATGAGGTCGCGGGCGAGGTCGCGCGGCTGCTGGAGCGTGTCGGCCTGCCCGCCTCGGCGGCGTCGCGCTACCCGTCGGAGCTTTCGGGCGGCCAGCGCCAGCGCGTCGGCATTGCCCGCGCGCTTTCCGTGCGGCCCAAGCTGCTGGTCGCGGACGAGGCGGTCTCGGGCCTCGATGTCTCGGTCCGCGCGCAGGTGCTGAACCTGCTCGCCGATCTGCGGCGCGATCTCGGCCTCACGCTGATGTTCATCTCCCACGACCTCGGCGTCATCGAGTATCTGTGCGAGACGGTCGGCGTGATGTATCTCGGGACGATGGTCGAATACGGCCCGACCTCCGCCGTTTTCGCCCGCCCCGCGCATCCTTACACGCGGGCACTGCTCGCTTCCATCCCGCGTGCCGATCCGTCCGCCGTGGGCCAGGAGACGCCGCTCGCCGGGGAGCCGCCAAGCCCGGTCGATCCGCCTTCGGGCTGTCCGTTCCGCACCCGCTGCCCCTCGGCGAGGCCCCTGTGCGAAACGCCGCCGCCGCGCGTGATGCTCCCAGGCGGCCATTGGGCTGTCTGCCACTTCGCCACGGAGGTCGTGCGGAATGGCCGATAGCCACGAGGAGGCCGATGTCGTCGTGGTGGGCGGCGGCATTGTCGGCGTTTCCATCGCCGTCCATCTGCAGATGCGCGGGCGTCAGACGGTGCTGCTCGACCGGCAGGGGCCGGGAGAGGCGACCTCATTCGGCAACGCGGGCCTGATCCAGCGCGAGGCGGTCTATCCGCATCTTTTCCCGCGCAACCTGGGTGACCTGCTGCGCTACGCCGGCAATCGCACGCCGGATTCCTACTATCACCCGACGATGCTGCCGCGGCTCATGCGGCCTTTCCTCGGCTACTGGTATCATTCCGCGCCCGACCGCTACCTGGCGATCGCGCGGAACTATGCCCGGCTCATCGCGCACTGCGTCGAGGACCACATGACGCTCGCGGAAGCCGCCGATGCGCGGCGCCTGCTGCGGCCCGGGGGCTGGACCATGGCGCACGAGACGGAGACCTCACTGGCGGCGGCCGTCGCCACCGCCGAGACCGCGTGGCGGGATTTCGGCGTCGAGTATCGCGCGCTCGATGCCGCGGCGCTGGCGCAGGAGGAGCCGCATCTGCGCCCAGGGCTCGCTGGCGGCCTGCAATGGACGCAGCCGGTCGCGGTGATCGACCCGCATGCGCTGACGCTCGCCTACACGCGCCTGTTCGAGCGGCTGGGCGGGCGGGTGCGGATCGGGGATGCGCGAACGCTCGCGCGGTCCGGCGCAGGCTGGCAGGTGGCGGCCGAGGAGGGGGCGGTCACAGCCGAGCAGGCGGTGGTGGCGCTGGGTGCTTGGTCGCCCGTCGTGACCAAGCCGCTCGGCTACGACCCGCCGATCTTCGTCAAGCGGGGCTATCACATGCACTACAAACCGGATGGTAATGCGGGCCTGAACCATGCCGTCTTTGATGTTGCGAACGGCTATATGCTGGCGCCCATGCGGCGCGGCATCCGCCTTACCACGGGCGCCGAGTTCGCGCACCGGGATGCGCCGCCGACGCCTGTGCAACTCGGGCGGGTCGAGCCTGCGGCGCGCCGGCTGATGCCGTCGCTCGGCACCCGGGTCGATCCCGCGCCGTGGGTCGGGGCGCGGCCCTGCACGCCGGACATGTTGCCGATCATCGGGGCCGCCCCAGGGCAGCCGGGTCTCTGGTATGATTTTGGTCACGGGCATCAGGGCCTGACCCTCGGACCCACGACGGGGCGGCTGCTGGCGGCCATGATGACCGGCGACGTGCCTTTCACCGACCCCTCCGCCTACCGGCCCGAGCGGTTCTGACGCGCATGACGGCACAGGAGACCGACGATGTCTGATACCGATCTCGCCTATCTCGAACTCACCGAGGTCGGGCGGCTGATCCAGTCCGGCGCGGCCTCCTCGGTCGCCGTGACCCGGGCGATGCTGGACCGCATCGATCGGCTCGACAGCGATCTCCGCAGCTACGCGCTCGTGCTGCCCGAACTGGCGCTCGCTCAGGCCCAGCGTGCGGATGAGGAGATCGCCGCCGGCGTGGTGCGCGGCGCGCTGCATGGCGTGCCGATCGCGGTCAAGGATCTCTGCTGGATGGAAGGCGTGCCGACGGCCGCCGGCATGGCCCTCTACGCCGATTTCCGTCCCGAGGAGGATGCAACCGTCGTCGTCCGGCTGCAGGACGCGGGCGCCGTCATCCTCGGCAAGCTGCAGCTCACCGAAAGCGCCTATGCCGATCATCATCCGAGCATCACACCGCCCCGCAATCCCTGGAGTGCCGCGCACTGGCCGGGCGCTTCCTCCAGCGGCTCCGGCGTCGCGACCGCCGCGGGCCTATGCTACGGCTCGCTCGGTTCGGATACCGGCGGCTCGATCCGTTTTCCGTCCGCGGCCCAGGGCCTGACCGGCCTCAAGCCGAGCTGGGGGCGCGTCAGCCGCTACGGCGTGTTCGAATTGGCGGCGACGCTCGATCACGTCGGCCCGATGACGCGCAGCGCGCGCGATGCGGCCGCGATGCTGGGCGCCATCGCGGGTCCGGATCCGCGCGACCCGACCGCGCTGCAGGACCCGGTGCCGGATTACCTCGCCGGCATCGAAGGCGGCGTCGCTGGCCTGCGCATCGGCACTGACCCGGCCTGGGTCGCTGCCTCGGCCGATGCCGAGACGCAGCGAATTGTGGGAGCGGCGCTGGAGGTTCTGCGCGGGCAAGGTGCGACGATCGTGGAGGTCGGCTTTCCGGACGTCCGCCAAGCGGTGCAGGACTGGTTCCCGCTCTGCGGCGTAGAGACCGCCGTGGCTCATGCACGGACCTATCCTCAGCGGCGCGAGGCCTATGGCCCCGCCCTTACCGGACTGATCGAGCTCGGGCGTTCGCTCTCGGGCCTCGACTATCAGCGCATCATTCTGCGCCGCGAGGATCTGCGCGGCCGCGTCAACGCCCTGATGACCGAGGTCGACCTGCTGCTGATCCCCGCCATGGGCTTCGCCGCGCCCAGCCTCGCCAAGATGGGGACGCTCGGCACCGACGAGGCGCTGATGAACAGCCTGCTCGGCTTTACCTGCCCCTTCGACATGACAGGGCACCCATCGCTGACGCTGCCGGGCGGCGTGACGCCGGAGGGCCTGCCGGTCGCCTTCCAGATGATCGCCGCCCATCGCGCCGAGGCCTTGCTGTGCCGCGCGGGCCATGCCTACCAGCGGGCGACGGACTGGCACCGCCGCCACCCTGACCTCGGTTGAACCCGAAGCGCCGTCGACATTCGAAGGGCAGTGCCACGTCATGAAGATCTTCATCTCCGCGGATATCGAGGGCGTCGCCGGCGTCGTGCTGCCGGTGCAGGGGGAGCCCGGCAACGTCGAATACGAGCATGCGCGCCGCTTGATGACCGAGGAGGTGAATGCGGCGATCGAGGGCGCCTTTGCCGGCGGCGCGGTCGAGGTTCTGGTCAACGACAGCCACGGGCCGATGACGAACCTCGTGCCGGACCTGCTCGATCCGCGCGCCGAGCTGATCCGGGGCAACATCAAGCCCGGCGGCATGTTCGCGGGTCTCGACGACACGTATTCGGGGGCGATGTGCCTCGGCTACCACGCGGCGGCGGCCGAGCACGGGGTTCTGGCGCATACCACGAGTTCCAATGCCTTCAGCGCCATCCGGCTGAACGGCATGGCGGCGTCGGAGGCGATGTTCTACGGCGCCTATGCCGGCGCCATGGGTGTCCCCGTCATTCTGCTTTCGGGCGACGATGTGACTGAGCGGAGCTGCGGCGGGTTGTTTCCGGGTGCGGAGTTCGTTCGGGTGAAGGTGGCTTTCGGGCAGCGGGCGGCGCGGGCACTCTCTCCGCATACGGCGCGCACGCGCATCCGGGAGGGCGCCGAACGGGCCGTCCGGGCGGCGGGGACGATCAAGCCCTATCGGATCGCTGAGCCCTGCGATGTCGTCTTCGACCTCACGAGCGTGACGCTCGCCGATGTCTGCGCGACGATTCCATCATCCATCCGCTACGCGCCGACGACGGTTGGCTTCAAGGCGGAGAACATCCTCGACGCGATCCGCTGGATGCGCGTGTGCTCGATGTTGAGCGCGCATATCAGGTGACGGGTGATGGCGCGCGGGACTGACGCGCCGGATGCCGGCATCGCCGCGAGGTTCACGTCCGGCAGGAAGGTGTCGGTCGTGAAGACGGCGCTACGCCAGTCGTCGCGCGCGAAGTGAATGGACCACGGCGGGGCGGAGCGCGACCGGTCCGGTGATGCGCCTTGTGCACCCAGGTCCTCAACGTCATCGGTGAAATTGATTCTTTCCCGGGACCCGATAGGGTGTCCCTATGGGAACGGGATCATGAGCGAGGTCGGGCTGGCGGGACTTTCCCTGCGCGATCTGGAATACGCCGTGGCAGTGGCCGACCTCCGGCACTTCGGCCGCGCCGCCGAACGCTGCGGGGTGAGCCAGCCGGCGCTCAGCGAGCAGATCCGCAAGCTCGAGGCGTTGCTGCGCGTGCCGCTGTTCGAGCGTTCGCGAAAAAGCGTGGACGTCACGCCGGAGGGGGCGGACCTTCTCCGACAGGCGCGGCAGGTGGTGCGGGAGGCACGGCACCTGCTCGATTCCGCGCGGCTGCATGGCGACCCGCTGGCAGGGCCCCTGCGCCTGGGCGTCATCCCGACCCTCGGTCCGTACTATCTGCCTTCGGTGCTGCAATCTCTGCGCGGCGCATTTCCGGGCCTTGCCATGCGGCTGGAGGAGGGCATGACGGACGGCATCATCGAGCGGATGCAGGCCGGCGCGCTCGACCTCATCCTCATCGCGCTCCCCGCGCCGGCGGCGCTCGGCGTCATGCCGCTGTTTTTCGAGCCGTTCCAGGTCGTGGCGCCCGAAGGACACCGGATGGCCCATATCAACGCTGTTTCAGCGGCCGATCTGCGGGCCGATGACTTCCTGTTGCTCGAGGAGGGGCACTGCCTGCGGGATCAGGCGCTCGCCGTCTGCGGAGCCCAGCCGCGGCACGACCGCCGCTCCGCGAGCAGCCTCGAGATGCTGCGTCACATGATCGGCGCGGGTGAGGGCTTCTCGCTGCTGCCGCTGCTGTCCGTCCGCGATCGCGCCGATCTCGATGGCCTCGCTGCCATTCGTCCGGTGGAGGCGGTGGCGCTGGATGAGGTGGGGGCCACGCTGATCCCGGGCCGGATGATCGGCCTCGCCTGGCGCGCGCGAGACCCTCGGGCGCAATCCTTCCGGCGCTTCGGGGCCTTCTTGCGCGCACAGGCGCCACGCGGCACGGAGGCCGCGGCGGAGGCCGATGCACCGTGAACCGGTGCGGCCCACGCATTTCGCTGCCGCACATACGAAGCTGTGATAGCGCGGGAGCGGCTCGAGAACTGGCATGCTCGACGCGGCTAACCAAATGCGCTACCGCTGACCGATCGGTCAGCGCGGGGCTATCCTGCCGTCCGCGACCGCCAGGATGCGTTACAGGAACTTGAATGGCTGATCCAAAGCCTGAGGAGCCGGCGCGGTACGCGCATCCCGGTTCCTGCGCGATGGCCTGCAGACGGCCGCGGCGGGCGACCCTGGCCGAAGCGGCGGCCTTGTCCTTTCCCAGCGAGAACGGTCCCCGTCGATGAGCGAGAATACCGACCACGGCATGCGCAACGGGGCGGCGGCAGGTCACACTGTCGTCAACAGCGGTGGCACGCAGATCGTGCCAAGCGAAGGGCATACGGGCAGCACGACGGTCAATGCCGGCGGCACTCAGATCATTTCGGCGCGCCAGGGCGGCGACGAGAACGCCGATAAGGCCGGTGATCCTCCGAAGCAGGACGAGGGAAACAAAAACAAGGGCGGCGGTCCGGACGATTCCGGGAAGGGCGGCGGGGGCGACGGCAAAGGAAACGGCCGCGGCCGCAAGATCCTCATCCGGGCCATCTTCCTGCTCGTTCTGGTCGTGATCGCGATCGGCGGCTTCATCTACTGGTGGTCGGGCCGCAACTACATCGACACCGACGACGCCTTCACGGACGGCCGCGCCGTCACCATCGCGCCCCGCGTCTCCGGCAAGGTCATCGCGCTCGAAGTGAACGACAACGAGCCTCTGAAGAAGGGTCAGGTGATTGTCCAGCTCGATCCCCGCGACTATCAGGCGGCGGTCGACAAGGCCTCGGGCACGCTGCTGCAGGACGAAGGACAGCTCGACCAGGCGCGCATTGATCTTGAGAAGGCGGCCATCATCTACCCGGCTAATCTCCTTGAGGCGCAGGGCAATCTGGAAGCGGCGCAGGCAAACCTCGTCAACGCCCAGCAGAGCTATCACCGGCAGCACGCGATCTCGGTCGGGGCCACCACCCAGCAGCAGATCGACGCGGCCAATGCGGGGCTCAAGCAGGCCGAGGGTCAGGTCAAGCAGGCGCAGGGGCAGGTTCAGGTAGCCCAACTCGTGCAGCAGAACATCGCCGTCGCGCAGTCCCACGTGAAGCAGCTCGAGGGACAGGTGGCGACCGCCCAGGCGCAGCTCGAACAGGCCAAGCTCAACCTCTCCTACACGACGGTTCGCGCGCCTCAGGACGGCTGGGTCACCATGCGCAACGTGGAGGCCGGCGACTACGTTCAGACCGGGCAGGCGATCATGGATCTCGTGGTCCCGGAGGTCTGGATCACGGCCAACTTCAAGGAGACGCAGCTCACCCGCATGCGCCCTGGGCAGGTCGTGACGATCAACGTCGACGCCTATCCGAGCCTGCACCTCAAGGGCCATATCGGCAGCATCCAGATGGGGTCCGGCAGCCGCTTCAGCGCCTTCCCGGCCGAGAACGCCACCGGCAACTTCGTCAAGATCGTGCAGCGCGTGCCGGTCAAGATCATCATCGACAGCGGGCTTGACCCGAACATGCCGCTGCCGCTCGGCCTGTCGGTCGAGCCATCGGTCAACGTCACCAAAAGCATCTCGAATCCCACCAATGGCGGGACCGAGAACGAGGCGCTGGTCAGGCCATGAGCGCGAGCGCCACCACGGCCGCCCAGGAAACCTCCGACGCCGCGTGGCGGCCGAAGGCCAATCCCTGGCTCATCGCCGTGGTGGTGACGATCGCCGCCTTCATGGAGATTCTCGACACGACCATCGTCAACGTCTCGCTGCCGCATATCGCGGGGTCGGTTTCGGCGAGCTACGACGACGCGACCTGGACACTGACCTCCTATCTGGTCGCGAACGGGATCGTGCTGCCGATCTCGGGCTTCATCGGCCGCGTGATCGGGCGCAAGCGCTACTTCATGATCTGCATCGCGGGCTTCGTCGTCTGCTCGTTTTTCTGCGGCACCGCGACCTCGCTCACGCAGATCGTCATCTACCGGCTGCTCCAGGGGTTCTTCGGCGGCGGTCTGCAGCCGAACCAGCAGGCGATCATCCTCGATACCTTCGAGCCCAAGAAACGGGGCGCGGCCTTCGGCGTGGTCGCGGTCGCCGTGATCTTCGCGCCCGCCATCGGTCCGACGCTGGGCGGCATCCTGACCGACAGCTATTCCTGGCGGTGGATTTTCTGGATCAACATCCCTGTCGGCGTCTTCGCGCTCTTCGCGGTTGCCGCCCTGGTCGAGGACCCGCCCTGGGTCAAGCGCCAGAAGGCGCGGATCATCGACACCGACTGGATCGGGCTCGGTTTGATCGCGGTCGGCATCGGCTCGCTGCAGGTCTTCATGGATCGCGGCGAGGACGAGGACTGGTTCGGCTCGGGCTTCATCACGATGATGTTCGTCCTGGCCCTGGTGGGCATCGCGGGAGCCGTGGTCTGGCTGACGACGACGGAGAAGCCTGTCGTCAACCTCAAGGTGTTCCTCGACCGCAACTTCGCCGTGGGTTGTCTGATGATCGGCGGCGTCGGCGCCGTGCTCTATTCGGGCGCCGTGCTCGTGCCCCAGCTGGCGCAGCAGCAGCTTGGCTATACGGCGACGCTCGCGGGGCTCATCCTATCGCCGGGCGCGGTCGCGATCGTCGTGCTCATACCCATCGTCACCAAGGTGCTCCTGCCCAACGTGCAGACGCGCTTCATCATCGCCTTCGGCTTCATTCTCATCGGCTGCTCCTATTTCTATTCGAGCCTCATCGTTGTGCCGACGGTCAGCTTCATGACGCTGGTCTACGCCCGCATCTTCCAGGTTCTCGGTCTCGCCTTCCTGTTCGTGCCGGTCAGCACCATCGCCTATACGACGCTGCCGCGGGCGCTCAACGGCGATGCGAGCGCGCTCTTCGTCATGCTGCGCAATGTGGCGGGGTCGATCGGGATTTCGCTCGCGACCGCAGGTGTCACGCAGCGCACGCAGACGCATCTTGCCTATCTGCAGCCCTACATGACGCCGCTCTACCAGCCCTATGACATGCTCGAGCAGCGCTTACGCGCCGGCATGAGGACGCTCGGCTATGGGACGGGACAGATCTCGCAGCTGCTGCCGGCCACGATCCACCAGATGCTGGAGGGCCAGGCGTCGTTGCTCGCTTACCGGGACCTGTTCGTCTACTGCGGCATCGCGGCCTTCTGCGTCATTCCGCTGACCTTCCTCTTCTCTCCGAGCAAGGCGGGTGGCGGCCGTGGTGGTGGCGGCGGGCACTGAGGCGCGCGTCGCCCCTACGCACTCGCGACGCCGACGACGCGGCCGGTCAGCGGCTCGACCACAGGCAACTCGCCGAGGGCGTCGTCTTCTAGCCGACGGCACGCCGCGGCGAGCGAAAGCTCGGGTGTGAGGGAGGCCACCGGTTCGGTGAGGTCACCCGCGGCCGCACTTGACAGGACCTGGGTGAGCGCCGGTGGGGCCGCAGCCCGCGCCGGGACGATACGGCCAACGAGGCGGCCCGTCTCGTCGAGCGCGTAGAGCGGTCGTCGTGCCATGTCAGCTTCCTGAAAGCGCGCCAGAACTTCCGGATAGGTCGCCGCGACCGAGATGATGCGCGGGTTGCCGTCCAGGAGCGCGCCGAAGGCGAGGCTGGGTTGGGCTGCCGTGCCGGCTGCCAGACGGCCGAGATGCACCCGGCCTGAGTAGATGGAGGTCGGGTCGATGCGCCGCGCCGCGACACAGGCGCCGGCGACGGCGAAAAGCACGGGCACGAACATGGTGAGGATGTGGTGCGTGAGCTCAAGCACCAGGACGATCGCGGTAATCGGCGCCTGCATGGAGGCTGCCAGAATGGCCGTGGCGCCGATGAGGCCGTAGCTGCCGGAGGTGGCGCCGGGCCAGGCAAGGGACCAGAGCCGTCCGCAAAACCCGCCAAAGAGCGCGCCGAAGCTCATGGTCGGCGTGAATAGCCCACCGGGCGCGCCGCTGCCCAGGCAGGCGGCCGTCGCGATTGGCTTGAGGATCAGGAGAATGAGAAGCAGCTTGATGCCGAAGCTGCCGTCGAAGACGAGCTGCACGACATCCTTGCCATTGCCAAGCAGCTGCGGATAGCCGACCGAGACTGCGGCAAGCCCGGCGAACACGGCCAGCGGCAGCAGCTTGCCGATCACGCGGAGCTGTTTCAACGTATCGGCGAAGACGATCAGCCGGACGTAGATGACAGACGCGACGCCGGCGACCGGTCCGAACACGAGGGACCAGACGAGCTGGCTGAGCAGCATCGGCTGGCTCGTGAAGCCGTAGGTCGGCTGGTCCGGCAGCAGCAGCCAGGCGACGGCCGTCGCAATCGTCGAAGCGGCGAGTGCCGGTGGAATGAGCGGCAGTGCCAGCGTGCCGAGCAGCACCTCGAGCGCGAGCAGCGCGCCGCCCAGCGGCACATTGTAGACGGCGGCCATGCCCGCCCCGGCCCCGCAGGCGGCAAGCAGCCGGCACTCGGCGGAGGACAGGCCGGCCTTGCGTGACAGCCAGCTGGCAATGGCGGCGCCGGTCTGCTTCGGCGCTGTCTCGCGGCCGAGCGAAGCGCCCATCGCGACGAGAATGATGGAGAGCACGGATTGGGCGATGGTCTTGCCCTCGGCCATCTGGCCCGAATGGAACCAGATGCGTTCGTCAAGCTTGCCACCGCTGCCGCCGGTGCCATGCTTGAGCGCGAAGAGGCCGAGGCTCGTCACCAGACCGGCGGCGCTGACCACGATCACGCGGCGCCAGACGGGTTGCTGTTGCACCGCTTGCAGGAAGTTGCCGGCATGATAGCCGTAAAAAAGATGTTGGGCGGCACGCAGCAGGAGCATGAGGAGGCCGGCGCCGAGGCCGGCGCCGATGCCCGTCAACACGACCATGACCCAGAAGGTCAGGGAGAGGCCGATCATCCGATTGCCGAAGGGGTCGTTTGGCAGAATCGGGCTAGGCATGCTGTCTTCCGTGGGTGGGTGCGGCTCTCTTATGCGGCATGCTCGGCGCGCCGCAATGCCCGCGCTCCAGGCAGGCGCCGCACGGCGCACTCATCCCGCTTGACCCGCTTTGGCGGAGAGCACACACCACCAGCCGCAAGCAACGGATGATCAGGCTATGAGCGACGATCAGGAAACCCCAGCCACCCGTGCCCGCCTGCTGGCAGAGCGGCTGCGGGCCGAAGGCCATGATACCCAGGCCGACCATCTGGAGGCGACGCTCGCGGGGCATCCGGAGGTTACGGCCGACGCCGAGGCGGGCCATGGCTTCCTGCACGCGCTACGCGACGCCTGCCAGACCGTTCTCACGGCCATCGAGGCAATCGATCCATCGTCCGGCACTGCGATCGAGGAACTGCGCCTCGAAGTCGACAAGCGCCTCATGCCGCACGGCGTCCCGGATGCGGAGCCCGAGGAGCCTCTGCCGGGGCGTTAACCGCGCCGCGTCAGCAGCCGGGCGATTCAGGAGCGCAGGCTTTCAGCGGCCGCGGCGTGCCGTCCGGCTGTGCCAGGATCTCCTTGAGCGCCTGATGCATCGGCAGGCTAGACACCGTGAAAAAGCCTGTGAACGGCACGTAGAGATCGATGATTACGAACAGCGCCGAAGCAAGGGCAAGGCCGCTGAGCGCTGTCACCATGAAGCTCAGGTGATTAAACGGCGCGCTGAGACCGAAGCAGAGAAAGATCACCACGAGCCAAAACACGAGCACGATCAGGAACGGCGTGGAGAGCGTTCCCTCGGCGGCTTCGACGACGCGCCAGCGTTCTTTCAGCACGACGCCCATCAGCCGCAGGCTGCTCTGCTGCGCGTGTGCGGCGGTGGTCGTGGTCGCCGGCAGCGCCTCGAGTGTGGTGTTCGCACGCTCCAGCATCTGGCCGAGTTCAGGCGAATTCTGATTGAAGCGCAGCTGCCGCGAGGGCGGCAGGCGAGGATAATAGTCGCCCGCCGGCAGCGGCTCGTCTCTCCAGCTGGAAGCGAGAGCAGCGGCCGTGTACCGCGCGAGCTCATGGCGCACCGGAAGCGCGGGGGAGCCTAGTCCCTCAAGGCTCAGATCGAGCTGCACGAGCGAGGCAGAGAGGGCGCGGATGTCGTTTTCGATGCCGTCGAAATCGGCCTTGGCGGAGGTCAGCAACAGTCCGAGCACGATGGCGGCGAAGGTCGCGAGCATCATGACCGTGCTCTGCAGAAGCTCGATCGTCTCGCGGTTGCTGTGATGCTCGGGCCAGCGCCAGCGGATCAGGGCGCCGAGGCCGGTCGCGAGCAGCATGAGCACGAAGGCCAGAAGCGCGATCCAGGGCGATTGCATGATGCTGCCGCCCCGGCTCCGCTATCGGGCCGCGGCGCTGGCTTCGCTGCGCGTCGCCCCCACGCGGGCCGCGAGGGCCGCCGCCATGAACTCGTCGAGGTCGCCGTCCAGCACCGCAGCTGGATTTCCCTTCTCGACGTTCGTCCGCAGATCCTTCACGAGCTGATAAGGGGCGAGCACGTAGCTGCGGATCTGGTGGCCCCAGCCGATGTCCGTCTTGGACGAGGCGGCGTCCGCCGCAGCCGCCTCCTGCTTCTGCAACTCCATCTCGTAGAGCCGCGCCTTCAGCATCGCCATGGCGGTCGCCCGGTTGCGGTGCTGGCTGCGATCGGTCTGGCAGGCGACGATGATGCCTGACGGCACATGCGTGATGCGGATGGCGCTTTCGGTCTTGTTGACGTGCTGCCCGCCCGCGCCCGAGGCCCGGAAGGTATCGACCTTGAGGTCCGCCGGGTTGATTTCGATCTCGATCGTGTCGTCGACGACCGGATAGACATAGACGCTGGCGAAGCTCGTCTGCCGCCGCGCCGCGGAATCGAACGGGCTGATCCGCACGAGGCGATGCACCCCGGCCTCCGTCTTCAGCCAGCCATAGGCGCTCGGGCCCGAGATCATCAGCGTCGCCGACTTGATGCCGGCCTGCTCGCCCTCGGAGGTATCCATGATCTCGATCTTGTAGCCGTGCTTCTCGGCCCAGCGCATGTACATGCGCTCCAGCATCTCGGCCCAGTCCTGGGCCTCGGTGCCGCCCGCGCCGGCGTTGATTTCCATGTAGCAGTCGTTGCTGTCGGCCTCGCCCGAGAGCAGGCTCTCGATCTCGCGCAGCTTGGCTTCCTCGGCGAGCCGCTTCAGCGTTGCGACAGAATCCGCGACCATGCCCGCGTCGCCTTCAGCCTCGGCCATCTCGACGAGACCGAGCGTATCCTCGAGGTCGGTCTCCATCCGGCGGACGGCGCCGATGCTCGTCTCAAGCCGGGTGCGCTCGCGCATCATGGCCTGCGCAGCGGCGGCATCATTCCAGAGGCTCGGGTCCTCGGCGCGCTGGTTCAGCTCGTCGAGGCGGGTCGTCGCGACATCCCAGTCAAAGATGCCTCCTCAGCAGTGCGACGGACTGCTTGATCTGTTCGGAGAGAGCTTCGGTTTCGGCGGACATCGCGGGCTAATACAAGCCGCCCACGGCATTGTCGAGCCCGCCCGAGCCCGAGCCCGAGCCTGCCGGACCCGCCGGAGTGGACGCATTGCCGTCGCCGCCGGTCACGGCACCGGCCGTGGTGGTGGTGGCGACGCCTGCGCCTTCGGCGATGCTGCCCCCGCTCGCCTCGTTGATCTTGAAAGCTTCCGGTACGCCGCCGGTATCACGGACGGTGATGCCAGACGGCATGGGGAAGGGGATCTTCGGCTGGTCCTTCAACGCGACCGTCATCACCCTGTTCCAGATGGGACCGGCGACCGTTGCGCCCTGCTCGTTGTCGCCCAGGCTGCGCGGGTTGTCGAAGCCGACCCAGGTGGAGGTCACCCGCGTGGGGGTGAAGCCAGTGAACCAGGCGTCCTGGAAGTCCTCGGTCGTGCCGGTCTTGCCCGCCGGGGTCCAGCCCTGCAGCCCGGTATCGGCAACGCGCCCGGTGCCGTGCGTCATCACGCCCTGCATCATGGTGACAAGCTGGAAGACGCTCTGGGGATCGGCGAGTTGGCTACCCCTGTAGGCGAGGGCGGGCGGCTTGGAAGGATCGGCATTGGCGCAGTTGCTGCAGATCACTTCGGGAGCGCGGTAGATGACGTGGCCTTCGGAGTCCTCGACGCGGTCGATGAAGCTCGGCGTCACCTGCCGTCCCATCTGGCTGAAGTCGGCATAGGCCGTCGCCAGCCGCAGCATCGTCGTGTCCATGGCACCGAGCACCGCCGGATAGATCAGCGGCATCTTGTCGACGACGCCGAAGTCCTGCGCTGTCTTGGCAATCGGTGCGAGGCCGATGCGGGCCGCGAGGTGGAGTGTCGCGAGGTTGATCGACTCTTCCAGCGCGTGATGCAGCGGGATCGGGCCCAGGAAGTTGGATTCGTAGTTGCCGGGCCGATACTGCGTGCCGTCCGGCATGTTGATGACGAAGGGCGCGTCCAGCACCGTCGCATCGGGCGGGATGTTCTGCTCCATCGCCGTGAGATAGACGATCGGCTTGAACCCGCTGCCCGGCTGGCGCTCGGCTTGCGTCACCCGGTTGAACTGGCTGAGGCCATAGCTCCAGCCGCCCGCCATGGCCAGCACGCGACCGGTGACCGGGTCCATCGTCATGACCGAGCCCTCGACCTGCGGGATCTGCCGCAGCGTGACGGCGTGACTTGTGCCGGAGGCATCGGGTTCGACCATCACGACGTCCCCGGCCTTCACCACGTCGGTGATGCGACGGGGAACAGGGCCCATGTTCGCGCCGAAGTTCCCCCCATGTCGCGCCCAACGCAGGGTCGAGAGGCTGAGCGTGCCGGTCTCGGCCGCACCGATGGGACCGCCTCGCCGGGTCGGACCCAGCCAGCCTACGGTCGCGCCCGTATCGGTGGTGCTGAGGACGACCGCCAGCCGCCAGTTCGGCAGCATGCCCGGCGGCGGACTAAGCTTGTCGAGAGCCGTCTGCCAGTCGCCGGCGGCAAGGTCGATATGCGTCACCGGTCCGCGCCAGCCGTCATGGCTGCGGTCGTATTCCATCAGGCCGCCGCGGAGCGACGCATCGGCCGTCGCCTGCAAGCTCGGGTCCAGGCTGGTGAAGACGACCAACCCGCCATCAGTCGTCCGCTTCTCGCCGAAAAGCTGCACCAGTTGCTGGCGTACGGCGTCAGCGAAGTAGCCGGCGCCGGGAACCGTCGCGGGACGGCCGCTCGCCCGTGTCAGCAGCGGCTCGGCCTTGGCCGCGGCAGCCTGCGCCGGCGTGATGGCATGGTCGTCCAGCATCCGGTCGATGACCCAGTTCCGCCGCGCGAGCGCCGCTTGCGGATTATGGTAGGGGTCATAGTTGTTCGGCGCCTTGGGCAGCGAGGCCAGCATCGCGTCCTGCGCGATCGAGAGCTTGTCCAGCGGCTTGTCGAAATAGGCCGAGGCGGCGGCGGCGATGCCGTAGGAGCCTTCGCCGAGGTAGATCTCGTTGAGGTATATCTCCAGCACCCGCTGCTTGCTCATCGCGTGGTCGATACGGATCGCGAGCACCGCTTCCTTGATCTTGCGGACGAAGTTGATCTGGTTCTGCAACAGGATGTTCTTCGCGACCTGCTGTGTGATGGTGGAGGCTCCGATCGGCCTGTGGCCGTTGCCGAGATGGGCGAGGTCGAACACGCCGGCACGCAGGATCGCGAGCGGGTCGATGCCCGGCTCATGCCAGTAGTTCTGATCCTCGGCCGAGATGAAGGCCTGAGCCGTCAGGGGGGGGATGTCCTCGAACGGCGTATAGATGCGACGCTGGGTCGCGAGCTCCGAAATCAGCTGCATGTTGCTGGCATAGACCCGGCTCATGAGCGGCGGCTGATAGGTGCGGAGCACGTCGATGCTGGGCAAGTCGGCCGTGTAGTAGCGGAAGGACGCATAGGCTCCGATACCGCCGACCACCACGAACACCGCGGCCAGAGCGAACAGGGCCGTGACCGCGCGCGCGGCGACCAGCCCTAAGCCGCTACGCCGCCGGCCGGGCTTCCCCTTGCGGTTGCCCGGGGGCTTCGGCGGGCCCGGCGGTGGGGGATTGGGTCCGCGCGGCGGATTGCCGCCGCCACTTCCGCCGCCGCCGCCGCTTCCACCACGGGGGCGTCCGCCGGAAGAAGGGCGCGCCATCGGGTCGCCCGCTTTCAAGGTCCCGGGCATCGGGAGCTATTCCTCGTCATCTACAGGGGCGCCCACTGGTCGCGAATAGGGGCGGAATTAGGGTCGCCCCGCTGCTTCGGCCAGAGCGCTCTTCGCTAACCCGCCATTCGGGCTGTGCGCTGGGCCACATACCACGCATCGACAGCGTCGGCCATGGATTGCGTTATGCGGTCCCGATGCCCCTGCTGCCGTAGCTCCGACTCGTCCTTGTAGTTGGACATGAAGCCCATCTCCACGAGGACGCTCGGGATCTCCGCCGACTTCAGGACGACGAAGGCCGCGTGGCGCGCCGGCCGGGGGAGCAGCTCGATCGACCGGCCGAGATTGGCGACCATGTCCTGTTGCAGACGGGCCGAGCCGATGCGGGTCTCGCGGCCGACGAGGCTCGCCAGGATACGCGCGACCGCAGGCGAAACCCCCTTGAAGCCGGGGCCGGCGAAGCGGTCCGCGCTGTTCTCGCGGATGGCGAGCCCCGCTGTCTGCCGGTCCGAGGCGTTACTGGATAAGGTATAGACGCTGGCACCGCGAACCGCGTGATCCGGCACGGAGTCCGCGTGCATGGAGACGAACAGCGCGGCACCGCGATCCTGGGCGATCGCGACACGGTCCTCGAGCGGGATGAAGCGGTCGGTCGACCGGGTCATCGCCACGCGATAGCGACCGCTCGCCTCCAACCGCCGCTTGAGGTCGTAGGCAGCGGCGAGGGCGACATGCTTTTCATAAGTACCGGCGACGCCGATGGCGCCGGGATCTTTGCCGCCGTGGCCCGGGTCGAGCATCACGAGCGGGGCTTCGCGATGGAGCGCGCTGCTCGGATCATGCAGGAGGCGCCGGTGATGGGCGTGCCGCGTGGCGGCCCAGGCGATGGCGGGGCGCAGCCAGCTCGGGATCAATACGGTGGCGCCGACGCCAACGCCGAGCATCAGGCGTCGCTCGGTCATCCGCGGATTTTGCTCGCCGGCTTGGGCGGGGTTGAGGTCGGAGCTCATGTCGGGGACCTTCGGTCGACGGAGGTTGTTCCTGCCATGGAGGATTGACGTAGTCCCGTTCCCTTTTGATCTGCAAGACCTTTTGAATTACATCCGCTGCCGCAGCGTTCTCTCGCCGGCAGGATGCCCGGCTAGTTCGTCGGGTTGGACGGCCGAGTATCCGCCATGCTTGCAACGGCGAGGGCTTTGGGTCATGCTTCGGGCCGAGCCCTGAATCGGGATGAGCCGGGTTGGTTCGGCCCCCGACCAAGGGCTCTACCGCATTCGTCTTGTCGGGCTGCGGCCCGGCCAACTCAAAAACCCTGCCGCGGCGTTCACGCCGGCTGGAAGGGTGGGGCGAGTGCAGGGTGCTGACGTTAACCTTCGCACCGCCCGCGACCGGGCGTGCCATTCATCCTGATAGGGACCTGTTCGACCTCCATGATCGTTGTCTCCTCCAATGCGAAAGCGTCGCTGGTGAGCCGCCGGTCATTCCGTTTGTCGAACGTGGAACCGTCACATTCATCACTTCCAATCTGCCGCCTCATGGCGGCCGCGCCCCGTAAGGGAGCGCGCCGGAGTCCACCTACTCATGACCAAGCGCATGCTGATCGACGCGACACACGCGGAGGAAACCCGTGTCGTCGTACTTGACGGTACTCGACTAGAAGACTTCGACGTCGAGACTTCGACCAAGAAGCAGATCAAAGGCAACATCTACCTCGCCAAGGTAATCCGGGTAGAACCAAGCCTTCAGGCGGCCTTCGTCGAATATGGCGGCAACCGCCACGGCTTCCTCGCCTTCAGCGAAATCCACCCGGACTACTACCAGATTCCGGTCGCCGACCGGCAGCGCCTGCTGGAAGCCGAAGCCGCCGAGGCTCAGGCCGAGGCCGATGCCGAGGCGGCCGAAGATGCGGCCCAGGAACGCGCGGCTGGAGGACCGGCCGCGGCATCGCCGTCTCCCGCGCATCCCATCACCTCCGAATTCGACGCCTTTGAGCCCGCTTTCGAAGCCGCCGCCATGGCCGAGAGCGAGGATGAGGCCCTCCAGGCCGGAAGTGATCGCGAGAGCGCCGCGGCCGAAGCTCCGCCAGATGCCCCTGTTGAGGCGCCGTCGCATCCGGTGACGTCCGAGGCCGATGCGGCCGAACCTGCGTTCGAGGCTGCCGAAGAGGCAACTCAGGAATCGCCGGGCGGCACTCCGCGCCCACGCGCGCAGGCTATGGAGATGGTTCGCGAGATCGTGATCGGGAGCGAGCCTCCCGCCGATGCGCCGCTTGCCGACGACGCATCAGGCGACGCGGCTCGGACGAGCGAGCCTGCGACGACGGGGGAGAGCCGTTTCGCGGCAGCCGCCGTCCCGGCCGAGGACTCGGAGGAGGAAGCGCCTGAGACCTTCGGCGGTACCGACCCCACTGAAGAGAACGGCGTGCGGCGCCCGCCGCCGCGCTACATGCGCAACTATAAGATCCAGGAGGTCATCCATCGCCGCCAGATCATGCTGATCCAGGTGGTGAAGGAGGAGCGGGGCACCAAAGGCGCGGCGCTGACGACGTATCTGTCGCTCGCCGGTCGTTATTGCGTGCTGATGCCAAACTCCCCGCGTGGCGGTGGCGTGTCTCGCAAGATCACCTCCGTCGCCGACCGCAAGCGCCTGCGCGAGGTCATCAAGGAAGTTGACATGCCCCCCGGCATGGGCCTGATCGTCCGCACCGCGGGGGCCAACCGGCCCAAGCCCGAGATCCGGCGTGACTGCGAATATCTGCTGCGTCTCTGGGACGAGATCCGGGAGCATACTCTGAAATCGGTGGCGCCTGCGCTGATCTACGAGGAGGCGAGCCTCATCAAGCGTGCCATCCGGGACGGCTACACCCGCGACATCGAGGAAGTGCTGGTCGACGGCGAGGAGGGCTGGAAGGCCGCGCGGGACTTCATGCGCATGCTGACCCCGCAGCACGCGAGCAAGGTCCAGCTCTGGCGCGGCAGCGACACGCCGCTGTTCGCCAAGCAAGGCGTGGAGGCGCAACTCGATGCCATGCTGAGCCCGACGGTTCAGCTCAAATCCGGCGGCTATCTGGTGATCAACCAGACCGAGGCGCTGGTCGCGATCGACGTGAACTCCGGCCGCTCCACACGCGAACGGAACATCGAGGAGACGGCGCTCCGCACCAACCTTGAGGCTGCGGACGAGGCGGCGCGTCAGCTGCGGCTGCGCGATCTCGCCGGGCTCATCGTGATCGACTTCATCGACATGGAGAGCCGCAAGCATAACGGCATGGTCGAGCGCCGGTTGAAGGACGCGCTCAAGAACGACCGAGCGCGCATTCAGGTCGGCACGATCAGCCATTTTGGGCTGATGGAGATGAGCCGGCAGCGGCTCCGTCCGTCGCTCGCCGAGACAGCGTTCATCACTTGCCCGCATTGCCTCGGCACCGGCACGGTCCGCAGCGTCGAAAGCTCCGCGATCCACGTGCTGCGCGCGATCGAGGACGAGGCGGCGCGCCGCCGCGCGGCCGAGTTGCATGTTTATGTGGCCGGCGCGGTCGCGATGTACATCCTCAATCACAAGCGTGACCGCCTCGGCGCGATCGAGCGCAGCCATGGGTTGCAGGTGGTCCTGCTTGCGGATGACAAGCTGGTTCCGCCGCAAATCCGCGTCGATCGCGTTCGGCCTTACGTCGCGGTCGAGGCGCCTGCGGGCGTCGGCACGCCGATCGCCATGGACTACGCGACCCGTGAGGACGCCGAGCCGGAAGCCGCGCCCATCGTGCAGACAGTGGCCGCTGCCGCCGGTGTCGCGGCAGAAGTGTCGGGCGGCCCGGTCGGCACCGCCGATCTGGCGCGTGGCGAGGACGGGTCCGGGGGCCGCCGCCGCCGCCGCCGCCGCCGTCGGGGTGGCCGCCGCGAGGAGAATGGCGACGCGTCCGCGCAGACTGCCGGCGAGACGCAGGGCGAGGACGAGGGCGACGAGTTCGAGCCCTGGAACGGCGAGGGCGAGCCTGATACCGCGATCGAAGCAGCAGACCCCACGCCCGCGCCGCAGGAGCCTGCGGTACCGCCTGTACCGCCGTCTCCGCAGCCGCCGGTGCCGGGCCCTGGACCGGAAATCCCCGACGAGCCCGGTCGTGGGCCGGAACTGCCGCCGCCGACCGGGCCTGAGCCCGAACTGCCGGGCGAACCCGGCGAGCCTGGGCCGGATATCATGCCGCCGATCGGGCCTAGCCCGGAGATGCCGCAGCCCGTCGCTTTCGCCGAGGGTGATGGTGAGGGCGGTCGCAGCCGGGGCCGTCGCGGCCGTCGAGGCGGCCGTGGCCGTAGCGGGCGCGGCGATCCCGTCGAGAAACTGCGTGAGCCCGAGCCGGCGCCCGTTGTGCCTGCTTATCGCGGCCCAACGCCCGCCGACCCCTATGCCGGGCAGATCGACGCTCTCTTCGCGGTTTTCGATCCGGAGGCCGACACCGCCTCGGGACCCGGCCCCGCTGCGGTGACGCCGCGCGTGGCCGCCGCTGAGCTAGTGCAGGAGGCGACCGCTTCGGAAGCGAGCGCTCCGGCGTCGACTGCCGGCCAAGCGATCAGCGGGGAGGCTGCCGCCGCCGAGACGCCACCCTCCGCGGATACGGTCTCCCAGGACGCCGACCCCGCCGCTGCTCAGCCCGCCGCTGTCCAGCCCGGCGCTGTGGGGGCCGTCCCGGCAGAGGTGCCGGTGCAGTCCGATGCGGCACCGGATGCAGGCGTCGAGGCGTCTGCGCCGCCGTCCAAGCCCGCCCGGGCTCCGCGCGCACGGAAAGCGAAAGCAGCCGCACCGGTAGAGGGCACTCTGCTGCCTGCGACCGAGGAGGAGGCGCCCCGTCCGGCGCGCCGACGCGCACCCGCTCGCGGACGAGCAGCCGCGGCCGGCACGCCAACCGACGCCGCGGTTCTCGAAACCGTGGATGCCGGTCCCGGGCCTCAGTCCGCGTCTGGTCCGGAATCCGTCGACGCGGGCACGCCGCCGGCTCCGGCGATCAAGCCTATCGTGATCGGTGTCGATGCGCCGGTCGCCTCGAAGCGCCAAGGGTGGTGGAAGCGCTAAGCGCTTCACGCCGAGCCGGGTCCGGAGTCTTTCCGGCCCGGTTCGGGACCATCCAGCGATTTAAGTCGCGACTAGAAGCCGGTCAAAACCAAAAAGCAGGTCACCCCGCGGTGATCTGCTTGTTTTTTGGCCAAGGCGATGAGGGTGCTGAATACTTAGGCAGAGATCAGGCGCAGACGCCAACAAACTCGAAATCGGGCGTCCTTTTTTATTGGACCTTGCCCGCCGGAAATTTCATTATCCAGTCATGGATGAGGTTTATCCTCATTCTGCCGTGTGACTGGCGTTTCCTCCCTAAACTTGGCCCGCTGCGCTGTGGCGCGCGGGCCTTTTTTTATCCACGTCAAATCGCCGTGTCACGCGTTATTATCGCCGCAAATTTGAGTTTATAATTCGTGGCGATTACTTCTGTATTTGCGAAGTCCTCGGCTTGTAGCGAACCTCGCGGTGCGACGGCTTTTGCTGCCAAAAACGCGATGCTGCCTGACCTGACGGCGGTGCGGGGGCTGCTGGCGCTATGGGTCTTCGCCTATCACGCGAACCTCCACCTGCATTTCGTGAGCTTCGGCAGCCTGATCGGCCGGGGCTATCTGGGTGTCGACGGCTTCTTCGTGCTCTCCGGCGTCGTGCTCGCGCATCGCTATCCGCTGTCCCGCCAGAGCATCGGCGCCCAGGGGCGGTTCTGGTGGCGTCGGCTCACGCGCCTCTATCCCACGGCGTTCGCGATGCTTCTGCTGCTCGGCGCCATTTATTTGGGAGCCCGGGCCGCCGGCGTGCATCCGCACCAAGCCCTGCGCGCCAGCGGGCGCGAGTTCCTCCTTCAGCTTTTCATGCTCAACGGCTGGGGCGTCAGCCACGGCTGGACCTGGAACTATCCGTCCTGGTCGATCAGCACCGAATGGGCAGGCTACCTGCTCTTTCCGCTGCTCGCCTTCAGGGTTTCGCGGCTCGGAAGGGGACGCGCCGGCATGGCGGCAGCCGGGCTTGCGGCGGCGCTGCTGATTCTCGCGGCTCTCTCCCCGGTGGGCCTCAACCTCACCTATGCCGGTGCGCTGCTGCGCTTCTTTCCTGAATTCGTGGCGGGCATTCTGCTCGCCCGGCTGCTGCGTCTCGGCGTGCCGCTCCCCGCGGGCGCGGGCATCATCGGCCTCGCGCTGCTGTTGCTCGGCGGCTGGCTCAGGCTGCGGACGATGGCGGGCGATGCGGTCATCGTCATCGGCCTCTGGCTCATCATCGGAGCGTTGGCAGGTGGACGCCAACGCGTTTTCGCGGGGCTTCCGCCCCTGATGGGCCTCGGCGCGCTGTCCTACCCCTTCTACATGGCCTATGCGCCGGTCGAACTCATTTTCGCCCGCGGCTGGGGGCGCTGGCACATCGATCCCACGCACCGGGCCTATGCATGGCTCGCTCTGATGTTCCTCTGCGTGCTCGCGCTCGGCTGGCTCACGGCGCGGCTGGTGGAGCGCCCTGCGCTTCGCTATCTGGCGGGCCAGCGACAGGACCGTTAGGGTCCGCCCCCGCAGCCGAAGAAGAAGAGTCCCAGCCCGATGCGTCTATCCCGAAGCCTGATCCCGACCCTCAAGGAAGTGCCCGCCGAGGCGCAGATCGCTTCCCACCGGCTCATGCTGCGGGCGGGTCTGGTGCGCCAGACGGCGGCCGGCATCTATGCCTGGCTGCCGGCCGGGCTTCGCGTGCTGAATAACATCGCCGACATCGTCCGTACGGAGCAGGACGCCGCGGGCGCGCAGGAAGTGCTGATGCCCACCATCCAGCCCGCCACGCTGTGGCAGGAGAGCGGGCGCTACGAGGATTACGGCCGGGAGATGCTCCGTATCCGGGACCGGCATGAGCGCGACCTGCTCTACGGACCGACGAACGAGGAAATGATCACCGACCTCTACCGGCAGTCGATCCGCAGCTACAAGGAGCTGCCGCAGATCGCCTACCACATCCAGTGGAAGTTCCGGGACGAGGTGCGGCCACGCTTCGGCGTCATGCGCGGACGCGAGTTTCTGATGAAGGACGCCTATAGTTTCGACATGGATTACGCCGGCGCCGTCGTCAGCTACCGGCGCATGATGCTGGCCTATATGCGGACCTTCCAGCGCCTGGGCGTGAAGGCGATCCCCATGGTCGCCGATACCGGGCCCATCGGCGGCGAACTCAGCCACGAATTCATCATCCTGGCGCCTACCGGCGAGAGCCAGGTCTTCTACGATGCTGCCTTCGAGGAGGTGGACTACAGCGCCGCCAATTTCGACATCGCCAACCCGGACGACCTCGCCCGCTTCTTCGAGACGATGACGACCCACTATGCGGCGACGGACGAGAAGCACGATCTGGAGGCCTGGGACAAGGTGAGCCCTGACCGTCGTCGCGAGGGGCGCGGCATCGAGGTCGGCCACATCTTTTATTTTGGCACGAAGTATTCTGCGGCGATGAACTTCGCCGTCACCGGGGCGGACGGGCAGAAGATCAACCCCGAGATGGGCAGCTACGGCATCGGCGTGAGCCGCATGGTGGGCGCGCTCATCGAGGCGAGCCACGACGAGGCCGGCATCATCTGGCCGGACAGCGTGGCGCCCTTCAAGGCCGGCATCCTCAACCTCAAGCAGGGCGACGCCACCACGGACGCGGTGTGCGAGACGCTTTACGGCAATCTGCGCGCGGTCGCCCTGTATGACGACCGCTCCGAGCGAGCGGGCGTGAAATTTGCAGATGCCGACCTCATGGGGCATCCCTGGCAGATCGTCGTCGGGCCGCGTGGCGCGGCGTCAGGACAGGTGGAGCTGAAGCGCCGGGCGACCGGCGAGCGGGTGGAATTGAGCGTCGAGGATGCGTTGAGCCGCATCGGGGTGACAAACGCCTGATGTTCGGTCCTTTCGAGCGTGCCGTCGCCGGACGCTATCTTCGCGCCCGCAAGGGTGAACGTTTCGTCTCCGTCATCGCTATCTTCTCGCTGGTCGGCATCGCCCTCGGGGTCGCGACGCTGATCATCGTGATGAGCGTCATGAACGGTTTCCGTCAGGACCTGCTGTCGCGCATTCTCGGATTGAACGGCGACCTCGGCGTCTATGGCGCGGGCGGCACGCAGTTGGTGGATTACGAGGCGATGGCCCGCACCATCCGGGGGATCCCGGGCGTGACCCAGGCCGCGCCGATCTTTCAGGGCGAGGTGCTGCTCACCGGCGAGCGCGGCGGCGCGGTCGGCGGCGTCGTGCGTGGCATGAACGACGCCGATCTGAAGGCGCAGACCTCCGTATCCAGGCACATGCTCGCGGGCTCCATCGACGCGATGACCGGCGACAATGCGGTGATCGTGGGCTCGGGGCTGGCGCAGTCGCTGGGGCTGACCGTCGGCTCCACCATCACCTTCGTCTCGCCGCAAGGGAATGCGACCGCGATCGGCACCATTCCGCGCATCCGTGCCTATCAGGTCGTCGGCATCTTCAACGTCGGCATGCAGGAGTACGATTCGACCTTCGCCTTCATGCCGATGGCCGCGGCGCAGACCTTCTTCGCCTCGGCCGACCGCGCGACGCAGATCGAGGTCACGGTCAAGAACCCGGAGGCGGTGGGCGAGATCAGCCGCCGTATCCGGCGAGCGCTGCCAGACGCGCCAATCCAGGTGATCGACTGGGAGCACTCGAACGACAGCTTCTTTCAGGCGGTGACCGTGGAGCGGAACGTGATGTTCCTCATCCTCACGCTGATCATCGTCGTCGCCGCCTTCAACGTGATCTCGTCCCTGATCATGATGGTGAAGGACAAGACGCGGGACATCGCGGTCTTGCGCACGCTGGGTGCGGGGCGGGGTGCCATCATGCGCATCTTCCTCATGGCGGGCGCCTCCATCGGCGTCACCGGGACGTTGATCGGCTTCGTGCTCGGGGTGGTGTTCTGCGCCAATATCGAACGCATCCGGGTCGCGATGGAGCACATCACCGGCACGACGCTGTTCGATCCGACGGTCTATTTTCTGGAGCAGTTGCCGGCGGTGCTCGACTGGGGCGAGGTGACCGCCGTGCTTGTGATGGCGCTGGCCCTGTCGCTGCTCGCGACGCTCTACCCCTCCTGGAGGGCGGCCCGAACCGACCCCGTGGAAGCGCTGCGTCATGAGTGATCCTTTGGTGATGGAGGCGGTGCGGCGCAGCTACCGCACTCCCGCGGGTTCGCTCGACGTGCTGACCTCGATCGATCTGGAGCTGAAGGCCGGGGAGATCGTGGCGCTGGTGGCGCCTTCGGGTTCGGGCAAGTCCACCTTGCTGCATCTGGCGGGGCTGCTCGACCGGCCGGACGGCGGTCGGGTGATGATGGACGGGCGGGATGCGGGTGCTTTGCCGGATGGCGCGCGGACCGCGATCCGCCGGGACCGCATCGGCTTCGTCTACCAGTTCCACCACCTGCTGGCGGAGTTCACGGCGCTCGAGAACATCGTGTTGCCGCAGATGATCGCGGGGGTCGCGCGTAAGAAAGCCGAGGTCCGGGCGCGGGTACTGCTGGCGGCGTTCGGGCTCGGTCATCGCGTCGGGCATCTTCCCGGCAAGCTTTCGGGCGGCGAGCAGCAGCGGGTGGCGATCGCGCGGGCCTTGGCCAATGCGCCGGGACTGCTGCTGGCGGACGAGCCGACCGGCAATCTCGACGCGGCGACGGCCGACATCGTCTTCAACGAGCTGTTGTCGGCGGTACGGGGTCAGGGCGTTGCGGCTCTGATCGCGACCCACAACCCCGAGCTTGCCGCGCGGATGGACCGTCGGGTCACGCTGCGCGGCGGTTGTCTGGTGGCGATGGCCTGAGGGGCCCGCGCCGGAGAGCGCCCCGCGGCAAGAATGGTGGTATGGGGAGCGCATGAGCACAGCGCTGCGCAGACCCATGACGCTGGAGCAATTCCTCGACTGGGATGAGCGGCAGGAACTGCGCTACGAGTTCGACGGGCACCAGCCTGTTGCCAAGACCGGCGGAACCTTTGCGCATGCCGCCATCCAGCGAAACCTTCTTTTCAGCCTGACCGGCCGTCTCCGAGGCAGACCCTGCCAGCCGGTTGGAAGCGAACTCAAGATCGAGGTCGCGTGCCGTATCCGCTAGCCTGATGCCTTCGTCGTCAGCACGCCTGTGCCGAATGACGCCAAGGTGGTGGCTGATCCGATCGTGGTCTTCGAGGTGCTGAGCCCGGGCAGCCTGCATGACGACCTGATCGTCAAGAACGCCGAGTATCGCGCCACGCCTTCCATCCAGCGCTACGGTGTCCTCCAGCAGAGCCATATCGGCGCGCTGGTGTTCACGCGCCGAGCCGACCACTGAGAGGACGAGGTCCTGGCCGACGAGTACGCGGTGCTTCGCATAGCCGAGATCGACGTCGAGATCCCGCTCTCCGGGCTTTATGCGGATCTGGTCCTCGGCCCCGATGAGGATGAGGCTTGAGCCTTAGTCCTCGGCCGGCGGCGTGATGAGGAAGCGCTCAGCGCTCTCCCAGATCACGAAGCGCGCGTGCATCTCCTCGACATAGGCCCAGTCGACGCTTTTCGACCAACGGAAGTGGACGTCGGTGAAGACAGCGCTCAGCGCGGCCGACAGTCCCATGTCGCAGGCGTTGCTGTCCCCGAAGATCACCAGACTTTCGCGCAAAGGCGCGTCGATGTTGCGGATGATGTAGTGGCTGCCGCCATAATGGCCGGTCTTGGCGAACATCATCGTGTCGAAGATGCGCCGTCCCGCCTCGCCGATGCGGATGATCTCCTCGATCGCCACATCCTCGGCGAAATGTGTCGACAGATCGTGGCGAAACGCCGCGCGCTCCAGACGGACCAGCGGTTCCAGCGGCGGCGGCGCATCCATCAGCGCGGCCAGGATTGCCCGCGCGACTATGATGCAGCCCGTGGCGCACCAGTGCGAGTTCCCACGCCAGAACAATTCGCACCATGGTTCATGGAGGCGGAGTGCCTCGGCCGGGTAGAGGATGGCGCCATCCGCCGCTGTCCGGATCGCGGTCAGAGGACGGCGCGAGGGGTCGGGCGCCCGATCCGTCAGCCAGCGAAAGCCCGGCAGAACGATCTGCTTCTCCGGCACCACCACCTGCACGATCCGCACGCCAAGCTCGGCCGCGTGCGTCGTGCGGTCTCTCAGCGCGCGCGACCAGAGGCCGAGCGCCTCCGCGGTGAGCCCAAGCCCGCCGACAAGTTGCTGCTCCCAGAGATTGCCCCCATCGGCGATGAACAGATGGCCCGCGAAGCCTTGCACGACCGCGCCGCTTTCCGAGACAGTGCCCGGCGCACGCCGATACTGCGCAGGCTGTACGGCAATATTGCGCGCCACCAGCTCCCGCTCCAAAGCGGCTAGCCGCTCGAACTCCATCAGCCCGAGGCCCCCGACGGCGAGCGAGGGGGGGAGGTCGCGCTCCACGTCACGCGGTTGATCCTTATCCAGGGCAGAGCCGCGCCGGCTCGACCGATGGCCCATCTTCACGCGAGGCTGGTTAACATTCTCTGGCCGCCCTCAGAGGATGATCGACTCGGCCGCTTGTCCTATACGGTTCGCCATGAGTGACTCGAGCGACCGCCCGGCTTTCGTCCATCTTCATGCCCACTCGGCCTATTCGCTGAGTGAAGGCGCCATCAAGGCAGACAAGCTCGCGGCGCTGGCGGCGGCGGACGGGATGCCGGCAGTGGCGCTGACCGACACCAGCAACCTGTTCGGCGCGCTCGAATTCAGTCAGGCCGCCGTGGCGAAGGGCGTCCAGCCCATCCTTGGCTGCCAGATCGCACTCGGCCGTCCGGACCAGCCGCGTTTGCCGCCCGAGCCCATCGTGCTCCTTGCGCAGACTGATGTCGGCTACGCTAATCTTCAGCGCCTCTCGTCCATCACCTATCTGGAGACCGATCCCGGCCTCCGCCCGCAGATCAGCTTCGACCGCCTGGCCCGCCATGCGGATGGGCTCATCCTTCTCACCGGCGGCACGCTCGGGCCCATCAACCGGCTGCTGGCGGAAGGTCAACGGGCCGAGGCGGCGCTCCTCCTGGCACGCTTCGCGGAAGCCTTTCCGGATCGCGTGGCGGTCGAACTGCACCGCCACGGGCTCGCGGTCGAGCAGGCGATCGAGCCAGGTCTCGTAGCGCTTGCCGACGAGATCGGGCTGCCGCTCGTCGCCGCTAATGACTGCTACTTCGCTACCGAGGCGATGCATCAGGCGCATGACGCGCTGCTCTGCATAGCCGAAGGCCGCGTGCTGTCGGAGAGCGACCGCCGCCGCGTGACGCCCGAACACTGGTTCAAGCCCGCCGCCGCCATGCGCGCACTGTTCGCCGACATGCCCGAGGCTTGCGACAACACCCTCGCTATCGCCCGTCGCTGCGCGGTGATGGCCGAGACGCGAAAGCCTCTGCTGCCCGTCTGCCCCAAGGTCCGCGAGGGTGCCACGGAGGAGGAGACGGTGCGGCAGATGGCTGCCGAGGGGCTGGCGCGGCACCTCGCCCTCATGGAAGCCGATGCCGAAACGGCCAAGGTTTACAAGGAGCGCCTGGAGTACGAGCTCGGCGTCATCGCGCGCATGGGCTTCGCCGGCTACTTCATGATCGTTGCCGACTTCATCCAGTGGGCCAAGGCGCGGGACATTCCCGTGGGACCCGGACGCGGTTCCGGCGCGGGCTCTGTCGTTGCGTGGTCGCTCAGCATCACCGCCCTCGATCCGCTCAGGTTCGGATTGCTGTTCGAGCGCTTCCTCAACCCAGAGCGCGTGTCGATGCCTGACTTCGACATCGACTTCTGCCAGGACCGGCGCGACGAGGTCATCACCTACGTGCGCGGCGAATACGGCGCCGACCGCGTGGCGCAGATCATCACCTTCGGTAAGCTGCAGGCCCGCGCGGCGGTGCGCGATACCGGTCGCGTACTCGGCCTGCCCTTTGGACAAGTCAACCGCGTTGCTGAACTCATCCCCAACAACCCGGCGAAGCCAGTGACGCTCAAGGAAGCCATAGAGGGCGAGCCACGGCTGCAGCAGATGCGCGACGACGACGAGGCGGTGCGCCGGCTGATGGAGATCGCGCTTCAGCTCGAAGGTTTATATCGTCATGCCAGCACCCACGCGGCGGGTGTCGTCATCGGTGACCGGCCTCTGACCGAGCTCGTGCCGCTCTACAAGGATCCGCGCTCCGACTTTCTTGTCACGCAGTATTCGATGAAACATGTCGAGCAGGCGGGACTGGTGAAGTTCGACTTCCTCGGCCTCACGACGCTCACCATCCTGCGCCGCGCGACCGACTTCCTTTCGCGCCTCGGCATAACGGTGGACGTGGACCGGCTGCCGCTCGATGATGGCCCGACTTACGAGATGCTGCAGCGAGGCGATGCCGGCGGAGTGTTCCAGTTCGAAAGCCAGGGCATGCGGGACGTGCTGCGCCAGATGCGGCCCGACCGTTTCGAGGATCTGATCGCGGGCGTCGCCCTCTACCGTCCCGGCCCGATGGCGAACATCCCGGCCTATTGCCAGCGCAAGCATGGCGAGGCGTGGGAGGCGCCGCATCCCGATATTCATGACATCCTCGCCGAGACTTACGGCATCATGGTTTATCAGGAGCAGGTCATGCAGATCGCCCAGAAGCTGGGCGGCTACAGCCTGGGTGCGGCCGACCTGCTGCGCCGCGCCATGGGCAAGAAGATCCGCGCCGAGATGGAGGCACAACGCAAGATCTTCACGGACGGCGCCGTGGCACAGGGCATCGACGCCGCCAAGGCTGGCGACATCTTCGACTTGATGGCGAAGTTCGCCGACTATGGCTTCAACAAATCCCATGCGGCGGCTTATGCGCTGGTTGCCTACCAGACCGCCTGGATGAAGGCGAACCATCCGGTGCCCTTCATCGCCGCCTGCATGAGTCTCGCTGTCAGCAATACCGACAAGCTGGCGGCGTTCCGGCAGGAGGCGAATCGCATGGGCATCGCCGTGCTGCCGCCCGACATCAACCGCTCGGCCGCCGACTTCACCGTCGAACGGCAGCCCGACGGCAGCCTCGCGATCCGCTACGCGCTCGCCGCCGTCAAGCGTGTGGGGCAGGCGGCTATGGAGGCGGTGGTGGAGGCGCGGGGCCATCGCCCCTTCGCGGACCTCGCCGACTTCGCCGAGCGCGTGGACCCGAAGCTGCTCAACAAGATGCAGCTCGAGAACCTCATCAAGGCGGGCGCCTTCGACCAGCTCGACAGCAACCGTGCCCGCCTGTTCACGGGCTGCGACATGCTGCTCAAGCGGGCGCAGGCAACGGCGGAGGATCGCGGCAGTGGCCAGATCGGCCTCTTCGGAGGCCTCGGCTCCAAGCCGGAGCCGCTGCGTTTCGCCGAGATGCCGGACTGGCCAATGCTGGACCGGCTGGGGTTCGAGGCCGAGGCGATCGGGTTCCACCTGACCAGCCATCCGCTCGACAGCTTCGGCTCGACGCTGCGCCGGCTCGGCGTGATGTCGAGCACGCGGCTGGAGGCGGCGGCGGCCAACGGCACCGGGCGGGTGAAAGTTGCCGGCATCATGATCGGCTCGCCCAAGGTGCGCCCGACGCGAACCGGCGGGCGCATGGCCTGGGTGCGACTTTCGGACGGTGGGGGCAGCTTCGAGGTGACGCTGTTCAGTGAAGTCCTCGCCCGCTCGGGGGAGCTGCTGCGGGAAGGCACGGCTCTGCTGGTAACGGTCGATTTGCGGCTGGAAGGCGATGCGCTGCGGATCACGGCGCAGGACGTGGCGCCGCTCGACAAGGCCGCCGCCGGCGCGGGGGTTGGGCTGCGGGTGTGGCTGACGGAGACGGCGGCGGTCGCCCATATCCGGACATTGCTGACGCAGGAAGGGCAGGGGCGCGGCGAGGTCATTCTCTGCCCGCGGCTCGACGCGCATCGCGAGGCGGAGATCAAGCTGCCGGGGCGGTTCAACGTCTCGCCGAGGCTTGCAGCGGCGCTCAAGGTCATGCCTGGCATCGCGAGCGTCGAGGAGATCTGAGGTTGTTTTGGCCGACCGTAGGTCTCTCCTTCCAAAAAAAGGTGGCGGCCGTGAGCGGCGTTAAAACGCTAGGCGTGGCACTGCCGAACAAAAGCGTGGAACAGTTGCTTGCCCCGAAAAGACTGCGAGATCGGGACGGTGGCTATAGTGCGAGGTTGAGGTTCGTCTTGTAGCTTCTGGCACCAAAGACTTAGGGAAGTTCGCACTCCTGGGCTGCACCTACCTCGATCAGCGGGTTGAGCTCACGAAAACGCCCGACGTGTCTAAGATGACCGTGTGAACTTCTTTAGTCCTAGAACCTCCATGAACCCCGGATGTATCCGGTAATTGGAAGCGTTTTCGTTGAATTTAATCCGGCGGTCTCTATGTCGCCAAACATAGTCCGCGCCCCCGAACCCAGCGCCTCCTGAGCGGTAGAAACCGACAACCGAAAACTCGAATAACTCGGACAGAATGGTACGGGGCGATACGCTTTTTAATCGAGGTCTGATCGTTCGGAGACCGTCTTTTCAAAATCGTCAATCGTAAACTGCAAACTTCCAATTGTTCTAAAAACCTCTAGATAGGCCTCATAATTGGGGTGGTGCTTTCGAATTTCATTATCAAGCTCACCAAGCAGATAATTCGAGTACATTGATCTTGCATCGATTACATTTTTATTAGTGAAATTCAACCCACTACCTATTTCGTTCTCTTTGTGTACACGCAAGATATCGTTTGTGAATTGAATGATATCGCGTGGCCTTAGGAACGTCCTATCCAAAATATGGTTGTATTTGGTCTGGTGGCCGGTCATCTCCTTTGTTTCATCGAAGACAGTTTCCCATGCCCCCGACTCTGGTATACCAAGCGTCTGATGAAAGCGCTTCTCCAACGCGCAGCAAGTGAGATCAATTTGGGCGGAAGACTCCGACCAAACTAGGTTCCTGTTTTTTTGACGGATCAATCCAGCAAAGTATGTGAGTATATTGGAACATGCTGAAGCGTCTTAGCCGACAGCAGGATCAAAGTCTGGCGAAGTTCTGCAGTCATGGTTAAATCCGTTCCGGAATAGCCTTCGCGAAGAACTCGGTCACGCGCTGCACGCGGGCCGGAACAAATCGCCGTCTCGGCCACACAAGGCTGATGTCTCTCACGCCTCTTACAAACTCATCGAGCACCGTTCTGACATCGCCCTGTGAGAGCTCACCGGCCAGCGAGACCTTTGTAAAAAGGCCGATGCCAAGGCCGGCCAGCACGCCTGCGCGGATCGTCTCCACGCTGTTGGACGATAGAGTCCCGCGAACAGCGACACTCATCGGACCCTGCGGCCCGACAAAGGGCCAGTTTGCCGACTCCTCGAGCCCGCCATAAATCATGCAGTTATGATGCACGAGGTCAGCCGGGGTTTGCGGGATGCCGTGCTGATCGAAGTAGCGGCGAGCCCCCACGCACACCAGAGATGTGGACGCCACGCGCTTCGCAACGGCGTCAGGTTCGTGGACAGAACCTAGCCGGATCGCAAGATCGATCCTGTCTTCCACCATGTCTCGCACGAAGTCTGAAAGAATGAGATCGACCTCGAGCCCGGGATACTGTGACAACAACCGGGGGATCAGCGGCAGGATATGCAGGCGCCCGAAGGTCGCGGGCACGCTGATGCGGACAAGACCCGAGACGCTTAGCGCGCTGTTCGTCAGCTCGTTGTCGGCGTAGGCCAACTCCTCGACGAGCGGTCTTGTGCGATCAAGGTATCGCTGCCCCTGATCCGTCAGCGTCACGCTGCGTGTGCTGCGGTGGAACAATGCTGCGCCGAGGCGCTTCTCGAGGCTGGCGACAGCCTTGCTGATCGCGGGCTGGGGTTCGCCGCTTCGCCGGGACGCCGCCGAGAACCCTCCGGCCTCGGCGACAGCGATGAAGGCATTCAGTTCCTGAAGACGGTCCACGCCATTCTCCGCTGGCATCAATCCTATGGAAATATGGCCGATTATCAGTCGCATTGGAATGCCTATTCTTTGGCCATCGAACAGGAGCCACACCATGAACATCGAACTCAAAGGCCACAGGGCTATTGTCACAGGGTCCACCGCTGGCATTGGCCGTGCGATCGCGGAGGGGCTTGCCCGCGCCGGCGCCGCTGTTGTCATCAACGGACGCGGTGAGGCGCGGGTCTCGGCCGCGTTGGCGGAGATGCGCGCGCTTTTCCCGGAGGCCGACATCACCGGCTTCGCCGCGGATCTGGCAACCGAAGCGGGCTCCAAAACATTTACAGACCAGGCAGGAGATGCCGATATACTGGTCAATAATGTCGGGACCGGCGCCTTCAGACCGTTTCTCGAAGTGACGGACGACGAGTGGCGGAATTTGTTCGAACTCAACGTGATGACCGGTGTCAGAATGACCCGGCATTATCTACCGGGAATGACGAAGCGTAGCTGGGGCCGCGTCGTGTTCATCAGCAGCGAGGCGGCGCTCGCCATTCCGAAAGACATGGTCGACTATGCCATGACGAAGACCGCGCAACTCGCGATTGCCAGGGGCGTTGCGGAGTCTGTCGCGGGAACCGGCGTGACCGTGAACTCGGTTCTGCCGGGACCGACTCGTTCGGAAATCCTCTCCAACTGGATGAAGTCGCAGGCGGAGGCCGAAGGCATCACGCAGGAGCAGGCGGAGCAGAATTTCCTGAAGACCGCGCGGCCAACTTCGCTCCTGCAACGCTTCACGACGACCGATGAGGTTGCAAACATGGTCGTCTATGTCTGCTCGGAACAGGCATCGGGCACCACCGGTGCCGCGCTACGCGTGGATGGCGGCGTGCTCCGGCAGATCGTGTAGGGTCATCGACGGCGTCAATGGTGCCAGGCGGCGCCGGTATAGAAGAACCGCCCGAGCCCGACCGTGAAAATGAGGCAGCCGTCCAGACTGTGCTCGATGCAGGTCACCCGGAGCGACCGGTGCCGCGCGTAATCGCGTGCGAATAGGAATCCGCCCGCTGCCGTCATCGCGATTGCGATCCAGTTGAGAAAGATGACATGGGCAAAGCCGAAGGTGATGGCGCTGGCCGCGATCCGCACGCGGTCCGTTGGCAGGATCGGCGCGTAGCGGTGGAACAGAAGGGAGCGGTACAGCATCTCCTGCGGCCAGACCGACAGCCGCGGATACAGCACCTTGATGATCGCCCAAAACAGCGGGCGATCACGCGGCAAGCTTAGAAAAAAACTGGGGAAAGAGACCCCAGGTCGCGATCGTGATCAGCGGGGCCAGGATCGCGAAGCGTAGCGCGACGCCAGCGAGTGCGCCTTTCGCGTCCCGTCGAGACGCGACATCCGCCCGGGCGTGCCAACCCAGGCGACAAGCGCGCCAAGCCAGAGGGCCGCGAACAGGATCCCAGGCCTACGGATCGCCAGAACGGCCAAGGGCCCTCCGACGTAGATCGCCACGAATTCAATGGCGAGCTACAGCCGGAGGGCCCGGTGGGATGATCCGTCGATGCGCGCGCTCACCGCAGACCGCGATCAGCGACGGACAGAGTGTCGGCCGTTAGAGGATGCGGAGGCGGCCGATGATGTAGCCGATAGCGAGGATCGCGATGCCCGCCATCAACGGCTGCTCACGGATCATCTCTGCCGCATCGCCCATGGCGCCCTCTGCCTGACCACGCGCCTGATTGTAGGTGCCGCGCATCCGGGTCTGAGCGTCGTCTGCAAAGTCGCCCGCGGCCTCTTGCGCGCGGCTGGCAGCGTCACGGGCGGCGCCGGTGAACGAGTTCTGGCTCATGATATGGCTCCTGTTGTGATGGCCACCCACAGGTGGGATCGGGGGCTGCCAGGACAAGACGATAGATCGCGCGCGGTGCTGAACAGCGCCTAAGCCGCCCGCCCGACCGTCTGACGCAGCGCCGCCAGCGCCCGCGCACGGCCCTCGGCGAGATCGACGAGCGGCGCGGGATAGGTCTTCCCGATCGTGATCCCGGCGGTCCGCAGCGCCACGTCCGGTGCGGCCCAGGGCTCGTGGATAAAGCGCGTATCGAGGCCGGCCAATTCCGGCACCCAGCGGCGCACATAGGCGCCTTCCGGGTCGAACTTCTTGCCCTGCAGCACCGGATTGAAGATGCGGAAGAAGGGCGAGGGATCGGCGCCGCAGCCGGCGACCCACTGCCAGTTCACGCTGTTGTTGGGCAGGTCGGCGTCGACCAAGGTATCCCAGAACCAGGCCTCGCCCTCCCGCCAGGGCAGCAGCAGATGCTTCACCAGAAATGAGGCCGTGATCATGCGCACGCGGTTATGCATCCAGCCGATCGACCAGAGCTGCCGCATCCCGGCGTCGACGATGGGGACGCCCGTCATGCCCCGTTGCCAGGCACGCAGGGCGCGGGCGTCGCGGCGCCAAGGGAACGTCCGGAATTCTGGCCGCAGGGCCTCGTCCGGAACCGAGGGGTGGTGCCACAGCACGTGAGCGGTGAACTCGCGCCAGATCAGCTCCCGGCGGAAGGCCGCGACCCCGGCCCCGGCGGGCGCCTCGTCGAGTGCTGCCCAGACCTGGCGGGCGGAAATCTCGCCCCAATGCAGATGCGGCGAGAGGGAGGAACTGCCCGCCTCGGCCACCGCGTTGCGGCCGAAGTCGTACTGGGCCGCCGCCTCGGCGATGAAATGCTGGAGCCGTTCCGCCGCACCGGCTTCGCCCGGCGTCCAATGGGCGGCGATCTCCGCGTCCCAACGGATGCTGGGCAGCAGAGCCCAGTCCACAAGCTTGTCCGATCGCGGCAGAGCCGGGCTCGGGATGCGCGTCGGCATGGGCCCTGGAGGCGCTGGATGCGTCACGCGGCTGAAGGCGTGGGCGAAGGGCGTGAACACGCTGAACGGCTTGCCCGCTTGCGTCGTCACCGCCTCAGGATCGTGCAACAGTGCTGTACGGTGACAGTGGAGCGTGCAGCCCATGCCTGCGAGCGCGTTCGCCAAGGCGGCGTCGGCCGCGCGTTCCCATGGCTCGGGCATGACGCCGGTATGGACGGAACCCGCCCCGACCTCGCGCACGAGCGCCAGGATGTTCTCCGCGCTCTCGCCCCGCCGCAGGACGAGCCCACTGCCGGCCTTCTGCAGAGAGCCCGCGAGACTTGTCAGGCTATGATGCAGCCACCATCGCGCCGCGCCACCGGCCTTCCAGTCCCCGGCCTTCGCATCGTCGAGAATAAATACGGGGATGACGGGGGTTTTGCCGCCGACGGCCGCCTGGACCGCGTCCTGATCGGACAGGCGAAGGTCGCGGCGGAACCAGAGGATGGCAGGGCCTTCCTGATCCGCGGCTTTGCTGGGCTGTCTCACTCTCTCCACCTTCCCGGTTCCGGCAGCTACGGAACAGGTGGGGTGGCGGATGCGATTTGCGCCCGATGTCCCAATCCCGCACCTCGACGGCATCCCGTCGCGTGGACGCTCGCCTAGAACAGCGACATCTGCGCCTCGGCCATCGCGGCGGGCGCGTCCGGCACGCGGAACTGACTGATATCGATCTCGCTGTGACGCGTGTTGAGCCTGAGGCGGCGCGTCGCCTGCTCGAACCGTTGGGACAGCAGCTCGGCGTAGGGGCCGGTGCCGACGAAACGTTGCCCGAAGGTGGAATCGTTCAGCTCTCCGCCACGCATCTGGCGGATCAGGCTCAGGACATGGTTCGCGCGCTGCGGCATGTGCTCGCGCAGCCACGCCTCGAACATGTCGCGCAGTTCGAGCGGCAGGCGCAGCAGAACGTAGCCGGCCCGTCCCGCGCCCGCCTCCGCCGCCGCCTTGAGGATGGTCTCCAGCTCCACGTCGTTCAGGCCGGGGATCATGGGCGCCGCCAGCACGCCGACCGGGACGCCAGCAGCCTGCAATGCCGCAACGGCGCGGAGCCGCAACCCCGGCGCGGAGGCGCGGGGTTCCATGACCCGCGCCAGCGCAGGATCGAGCGTCGTCACCGAAAGATAGACATGCACAAGCTTCAGAGCCGCGAGATCGCGCAGGATGTCGAGGTCGCGGACAATGCTCGCTGATTTGGTGACAATGCTCACCGGATGGCGGAACCGGAGCAGCACGTCCAGCACCTGACGGGTAAGCTTCAGCCGCCGCTCCACCGGCTGATAGGGATCGGTGTTGGAGCCGAGCGTGATCGGCTTGGGCTTATAGGACGGGCGCCGCAGTTCCTTCTCGAGCAGGCTCGCGACCTCCGGCTTGAAGAGCAGCTTCGTCTCGAAATCGAGGCCTGGGGAGTAGCCGAGATAGGCGTGGGTCGGCCGCGCGAAGCAGTAGACGCAGCCGTGCTCGCAGCCCCGGTAGGGGTTGATCGAGCGGTCGAAGCCGACATCCGGGCTCGTGTTTCGCGCGATTGCGGTCCGGCTGTTGTCACGGATGAGGACCGTCTCCAGCGGCGCCAATTCGCCGAAGCAATTCTCCAGCGCGCCCCAGCCGTCATCGAATGGCACCGTCGCCTGCGTCTCGAAGCGGACCGCGGGATTTGTCGTGGAGCCCCGGCCGGGACGCGCCAGCGACGGCGCGGCGAGCGGCTCCGCGCCGCTGCCGTCGATCGTCACGGTGGTGGCGCGCGCAGCCGGAGGCCGAGCCCGAGGCTTCGCCGGGGTTTGCATGCGGACCTGCCGGAAGATCATGCGTGGCGGCGTGGCGGCGGTCTCGGTCGGCTTCATGGGGCACCCATCGGAAGGACAGCGCCACCTTCGCAACCGGACCGGTGCTACGTCAAGAACAAAACAAGAACATAATTTGCGCACCGCACTCCCGGGTTTCCGGTCGGCCAGCAACCCTCCGCGGCTGACCGAAAGATGCGTCGTGGCGAAGGCGAGCCTCAGCCGAATGCCGGAGACTGGCGCTCGGCTCCGACCGTGGCGAGGATATTGCTTGGGCTATGGGCGTCCAGCCCAAGGAATTTGACTCACATCGGTGTGAGTTTTTCATTAACTGTCACACAACTGACGTTGTTCGGGACGGCCGCCGCCTGTATCGGCCAGCGCATCGTTCCGCCCGGCCGTTTCGCCGCTGCCGGGTCCAGCGCCAGCCCTCGTTTCGCCTGTCCTATCGCCCTCGTATCAGGAGCTTCCCGATGACGTCCCAGATTCCCCTTCTCGGCCGCAGAGCCTATGCGAAGCTCGGCCTCGGCGCTGCCGCCGGCGTGGCGCTGGCCTCGGCCCCCGGCATTCGCCCGGCCCGCGCCGCCGATGACATGGACGCGCTGGTCGCGGCCGCGAAAAAGGAAGGCAAGCTCAACGTCATCACCCTGCCGCGCGACTGGGCGAATTACGGCGCGATCATGGACGGCTTCACCAAGAAATACGGCATCGCCATCGAAGACGCGAACCCGGACGGGTCGTCGGCGCAGGAGCTGCAGGCCGTGCGGAGCCTCAAGGGGCAGAGCCGGGCCCCCGACGCGCTCGACATCGGGCCATCCTTCGCTTCGATCGGCGTCAAGCAGAAGTTGTTCACGCCGTACAAGGTCGCGACCTGGGACACGATCCCGGACGACATGAAGAACGCGGATGGCCTCTGGGTCGGCGACTACTTCGGCGTCGTCTCGATCGCCACCAACACCAACGTCGTCAAGAACGCGCCGACCACGTGGGCCGACCTGAAGAAGCCGGACTACAAGGGCATGGTCGCCCTGAACGGCAGCCCGCTCGGCGCCGGCGCGGCCTTCGCCGCCGTCTTCGCGGCCTCCCTCGGGAACGGCGGATCGTATGACGACATCGCCCCTGGCGTGAAATACTTCGCGGAACTCGCCAAACTCGGCAATCTGAACCCGGCCGCCGCCACCGGTCCGGCGCTGCTCGTCAGCGGGCAGGCTCCGATCGTCATCAACTGGGACTATCTCTCGCTCGGGTACCGCGACATGGCCGCCGGCAAGGCCAACATCACCGTCGTCGTGCCCGAGGGCAGCACACCCTACGGCAGCTTCTACTGCCAGGCGATTCCGGCCGACGCGGCCCATCCCAACGCCGCCAAGCTGTGGCAGGAGTGGCTGTATTCCGACGAGGGTCAGCTCCTGTTTCTCGCAGGCTACGCGCATCCGGCGCGCTTCGCAGACCTCGCCAAGAAGAACCTGATCCCGGCGAGCCTGTCGGCCAAGCTGCCACCCGCCGCCCCGTACGCGCAGGTGAAGTTCGCGACGCAGGCCCAGGTGGCTAAGGCGCAGCAGACGCTTGCCGAGCTGTGGCCGAAGATGGTGAAGATCTGAGCCTCCAAGCAACCAACTGAGGTTTCCCGTGAGCGAGCTCAGCGCGACCGTCAAACCTCAAGGAAACCGTCTCGGAGGGGCGCAAGCCCCCCGGGCCGCGAACTCCGCCGGCAGCGGCGGTCTAAGCGCCTTCGCCGGCCGCATGGTGCCGTGGTTCTTCGTCGGCATCTTCCTGCTGTTCGTGCTGGCCTTCCTCATCGCGCCGACGATCGTGCTGGTGGTCCAGACTTTCATCGGCGACCATGGCTTTACGCTGAGCTACTTCACGGGCCTCTGGGACTACCAGTATCGGGTTGCCTTCGAGAACTCGATCATTCTCGGCATCTCGTCAGCCTTCGTGGGCCTGATCGGCGGCTTCTTCCTAGCGTATGCCAGCCTGCAGCCGGGAGCGCCCGCGTTCCTGCGCTCGATCGTGACGAGCTTCTCCGCGGTCGCCGCGAATTTCGCGGGCGTGCCGCTCGCCTTCGCCTTCATCAGCACGCTCGGCAGCCTCGGCTTCGTCACCATCCTGCTCAAGGACATCGGCATCAACATCTACGCGATGGGCTTCTCGCTCTATTCGCTGACCGGCCTCACCGTCACCTTCGCCTATTTCCAGATCCCGCTCATGCTCATCATCATCACGCCCGCCATCCAGGGTTTGCGGGCACAGTGGCGTGAGGCCTCGGATGGTCTGGGCGCCACAAGTTTCCAGTACTGGCGGTTCGTGGGCCTGCCGATCCTCATGCCCTCGCTGCTCGGCGGCTTTCTGCTGCTCTTCGGCAGCGCCTTCTCGGCCTATGCCACGCCCTACGCCCTGACCGACGGCAACATCGCCCTCGTCACCATCGACATCAGCAACGTCCTGTCCGGCAACGTGATGTCCGACCCGCAGGTGGGTGCCGCGTTATCCACCGGCATGATCCTCGTCATGGTCGTCGTGCTCATCATCTACAGCCTCGTGACGCGCTACGTCGCGCGCTGGCGGCGATAGGAGCGAGATCCACGCCATGAGTGCCACCGCCGCAGAGATCGCCAACTCAGCCATCGCGGAGCAGCCGCCGGCGCGCCCCCGCAGACCGTACGGGCAACGCAAGACGCTGAGCCTCGCCAACTGGGTCATCATCGCGCTCGGCGCGATCTTCTTCTTCGTGCCGCTCATCATGACCGGCATCTTCAGCCTCTGGCAGGGCGGCAACCGCTACGGCTTCTCAGCCTACGACCTGATGCTGCATACGGCGGGCTTCTGGAACAGTCTGTTCCTCTCGTTGCGCCTGGGCGTCGAGACGATCGTCCTGACCTTCGTTCTGCTCGTCCCGGCGATGATCTTCGTCCATCTCAAGGTGCCGCGGCTGAAGCCGCTGTTCGAGTTCATCTCG
>JABBOH010000128.1 GCA_019351895.1 Pseudomonadota bacterium | reverse complement strand
GACACGAGCGCTTTGCTGCGCCCGCCATGCAGCCCCGCCGAATTTACCGCCAGCAAATGGGATTCCGCAGAGAAAAAAGCCGAATTCGCCAATAAACTTTGCAAGTTCATTGCCGCGGACTTCAAGGAGAGCCTGTTCACCAAAGCGTTCTATGAGCGCCTCAGCATGACCTTCGGGCACATTGCTCACTATAATCGCGAAGGCTTCTTTGGGACTTATTTCGAGAATCTCGCCGGCAAAGTTGAGTTCCTGGAGCATACCCTGCAATGGCCCTGCTTCGGAGATCCAGAATACACCTATAGCGATGTCGAACAGGTCATCAAAGCGCGGCTGCGCAACAGCGACTTGCTCGATGCTTACCGCGCCATGCGCGCGGCAGAAATCGAGAAGTCTGAACGCGCGGCGCTGAAACGACTGAGCGAAAAATACGAAGGCGCGCCCTCGGCAGTGACGCCGATCATTCTGACCGTTGAAGCCGCCCGCCCAACACGGCGCATGACGCTGGCAGATCAACAGAGCCTGTTCTGAAGAGACAAGACGAGAGAACGCATGCCGCCTCGTCTCGACCGCCGCAAGGGTCGCGCTAACGCGCGCCCGGCTATCGCCGGCTGACGCCCTTGCCCCGGCCGAGCCCGACGCAGCGCGCGGGGAGGGTCTCCCCGAGAAAATAGGGAGACGAAACAATCCACAAGGAGACTACAAATGACCGAACTTCGTACCGTCGACCCGCGCACAATCAAACCTAATCCCCATAACCCACGCACCGTCGCCGCTCCGCCGCATATGGAGCAGGAATTGATCGCTTCGATCCGCGCTATCGGCATCATCCAGCCACCCGTGGTTCGCATTTTTAATGGCGATCTCGTCGTCAAGGCAGGCGACCGCCGCGTGAAGGCCGCAATCGCCGCCGACCTCGCCACCATCGAGGTGCTCGTAAAAGACGCGGACGAGAGCACCACCCACATGGAATCCCTCTCGGAAAACGCCATCCGGGCGCCGATGCACCAGATCGATATCTGGCGCGGCGTGAAGCAGCTCGAGGAACGCGGCTGGAACGAGCAGTCCATCGCAGATGCTTTGGCGCAACCACTGCGCATCGTGAAGCGCGTGAAGCTGCTCGCGCATATCCATGAGCCGATGCTCGACGCCATGGCGAGCAACCAGATGCCGTCCGACGAACATCTCCGCACGATCGCCAACGCCTCGGTCGAAGAGCAGGCCCAGGTGTGGAAGAAACACAAGCCGGGAAAGAACAAAGAGTTGAGCTGGTGGACCATCGCCAGCGCTCTATCCAAGCGCCACATTCCGTTCTCGGCCGCCAAATTCGGCGACGACCTCGCCGCCCAGTTCGGCGTCATCTGGCATGAAGACCTCTTCGTCCAAGGCAACGAGGACGGCCGCTACACCACCGATGTCGATGGATTCTTCGGCGCCCAGCAGGAATGGCTGGAGAACAACCTGCCCAAGAATGGCGTCATCCTCCAGTTGGACAATTACGGCCAGGCCGCCCTGCCAAAGAAGGCCGAGCGCGTCTACGGCAAAGCCGGCAAAGGCGACATCATCGGCCATTTCCTCGATCCCCGCACCGCCGAGGTTAAAACCGTCGCCTACCGGATGCCCCCGGAGAAGAAGGCCGCGAAGGGCGATGGTAAGGACGCTACCCCGCTCGACGCGCCCAGCAAGACTCAACGCCCCGCCGTGACCCAGAAAGGTCACGCCATCATCGGTGATCTACGAACAGATGCGCTGCATGAGACGCTGCGCGCCGATCCGCTGGAGGATATCACGCTGGTCAGCCTCCTCGTCATCGCCTTTGGGGGCCGCAACGTCTCCGTCCAGAGCGGGCTGAACGAAAGCCGTAGCGACCGGACTGGCATCTGCGAAAACCTCATGCCGGGTGGCAAGCTCACGCTGGACAATGAAGCGATCCGATCCGCCGCGCGCGAGATGCTCACCCAAGTGCTCTCTTGCCGGGACAACATGTCCAATTCCGGCATCGTCGCGCGCGTTGCCGGCGACGCGATCGGCGCCGCCCTCCGCCTGCCCAGTATGGCGACCGACGAGTTCCTCTCCTGCCTGTCCCGGCAGGCGCTGGAGCAGGAAGCCAGCACAGTCCAGGTCCCCATCCAAACACGGGTGAAGGATACGCGCGCCGCTTTGGTCAAGCATTTCGACGGCGCAACCTGGATCTACCCCGATGCTGGGTTCGCGGTCACGACCGCCGAGTTGGAAGCGCTCAGCGCCGGCCCGGAAGACTTCAGCTTCGAGGACGCCGGCTCGACGGAGAACGAGCCTGATCACTCGGCTGAAGAGGGCCTGGAAGACGACGAGGCCACCGAGATGGCTCACGCTGCCGACTGACCTGAAGCCCGGCCTTCCACGCGACGGCCGGGCTTTACCAAACCCCTCACATTCGTGGAGCCCGATCATGAACCAGATCAGCCCAGATTTGGCCGCACGGCCAGCCGCACCTGTCCTGACGCAAACGCTCTCACTCAGCACCAGCACGATCGGCCTTGATCCTGACCGGATCAAGGCCGCCATCGCCAGCAAACGCGCCCAAATCGCTGCGCTCGAATTCGAGCGGTCCAGCGCCTCCGAACGTGCCGCTGCCCGGTCACTGAGCGGTGCCGCGCGGCTCGGAAATCGTGAAACATGGGACCGCGCGACCTGGGATAGATACCTGTCAGCCGCCAGCGATTGCCAGGACACATACCTTCCAAAGCTACGCCGCCTCTACACCGAAATCACACGGCTGGAACAGCTCTCCGATCCGCTGCCAGTCTCCAGAAGGAGGGCCGCATGACCAGCGAAGATTGGCATCTTCCGGAGTTATATTGCAGCGACACGCACATCAATGGCCACGTCACGCTCTCGCGTCACGGCATCGCGCTGAAGGAATTCCTGGCGACCGTGCCCAAACCCGCCATCGAAGCCTGGGCCAGCGCTTATGAGTGCGGCCACAGGCAGGGACATATGACCGGCCTCGCACAGGGACGGTCCGAACTCGCCACCGAGCTTCGACAACTTCTGCAAGTCCAGGGAGCACAGCATGCCGGACCATAATTTGAAACTCACCGACCTCCCACCACTTTGCTACGTCCGGCATCCCACTACCGGCGAAACGGTTGCCATCGTCCGAAATGAGGACGGCTACCGAACCACACAAACCGTCTGCTCGCCAGAATGCCTCAACGCGAAACTTTCGCCCTGCCCGACAGAGGCTCAAATCAATGCGATGAAGCATGGCTCTTTGATGGGCTGGGAAACGCCTGGTGCCAATCCCGCCTTCTGGAACCGGTTGCCGAAAGGATAAGCCATGACCGCCCTTCGCTTCCTTCTCGGCCTGCCCGCCTTAAAGACCGGCCCGCTGTGGGATACCGCACGGGCGCTCGATGCGCCCGTGCTCATCAGCGCCAATGCACTCTCGCGCTGGCGCCTCGACGCTGATGGCTACCGGACCTGGTGCGGCTTCGATCCTCGAAACCT
>JABBOH010000054.1:10114-20496 GCA_019351895.1 Pseudomonadota bacterium | reverse complement strand
CGAGCTTTATCACCGGCCAGATCCTGTTCTTCGACGGCGGCAGCGTCGCAGGATAGCGGCCCCTGGCCAACCATGATCATATCGTGTACGCGATGAGTTTCTCAGCCTCCGTCGTCGCGCCCAGCGCCTGAGGACGGATCGCGACAAGATCGGCGTCATCAAGCTAGGGGTTCGATTGTGCTCTCCATGATCTACTGCCGCGATGAAGCCGGCCTGCTACCGCGTCCTCTCGACAAGCCCGCGGACACCTGCTGCAAATGGCGCATGCATAGGCACGAGATCGAAGGCGCCGCCTGATGGACGGCGCCGGCGCGCGCACGAGCTGGGACAGCGGCCGTCGCGATCGCGCGGCGCGGCTCGAAGCGGCGGGACAGTATGCCGACGGCAAGATTTTTGCGGCCGAACACGCGACGGCGTTGCTCGAAGCGGTCATCAAGCCCTTCGACCGCATCTGCGTCGAGGGCGATAACCAGAAGCAGGCGGACTTCCTGGCATCCGCCCTCGCGGCTGCCGATCCGGCGCGGCTGCATGACCTGCACGTCGTGCAATCCGGCGTGGTGCTGCCCGAGCATATCGACCTGTTTCGCCGCGGCATCGCGAAGAAGCTCGACTTCTCCTATTCCGGCCCGCAGGGCGGCGCCCTCGCCCGCGCGCTTCGCAGTGGCATCATCGAACTCGGCGCGATCCACACCTACCTCGAACTTTTTGCCCGCTACTTCATGGACCTCACGCCGCGGGTCGCGATCATCGCGGCGGCGGCGGCGGACCGGCAGGGCAACCTCTACACCGGCGCCAATACCGAGGACACGCCGACCATCGTCGAGGCGACCGCCTTCAAGCACGGCATCGTCGTGGCCCAGGTGAACGAGCTGGTCGAAACCGTGCCGCGCGTCGATATCCCTGGCGATCAGGTCGACTTCGTAACCGTCTCGCCGAGGCCCTTCTACGTCGAGCCACTGTTCACGCGCGATCCCGCGAGCCTCACGGAACTCCATGTCCTCATGGGCATGCTCGCGATCAAGGGCATCTACGCGCCCTATGGCATTCGCAGGCTCAACCACGGCATCGGCTTCGCCACCGCCGCGATCGAACTGCTGCTGCCGACCTACGGCGCGTCACTCGGCCTGCGCGGCCGCATCGCGACCCATTGGGCGCTCAACCCGCATCCGACCCTGATCCCCGCGATCGAAGGCGGCTGGGTCGAGCAGGTCCATTGCTTCGGCTCCGAGGTCGGGATGCAGGACTATATCCGCGCGCGGCCGGACATCTTCTTCACGGGGCGGGACGGCTCGCTGCGCTCCAACCGCGCGCTCTGTCAGGTGGCGGGTCTCTATGCCTGCGACCTCTTCATCGGCGCCACGCTGCAGATCGACCTCGCGGGCAACAGCTCGACCGTGCTGCCCGACCGCATCGCGGGCTTCGGCGGCGCGCCCAACATGGGCTCCGACCCGCATGGCCGGCGCCACGCGTCCGAACCCTGGCTCAAGGCCGGCGCCGAGGCCGCGAGCGTCGGCGGCCAGGGCGCGCCCGGCCGCAAACTTGTCGTCCAGCTCGTCGAGACCTTCGGCGAGAAGATGACCCCGGTGTTCGTCGAACGTCTCGACTGCCACGACCTCGCCGAGAGCCAGGGCTGGGCGGTCGCCCCCATCATGATCCGCGGCGACGACGTGACGCATGTCGTGACGCCCGAGGGGATCGCGAACCTGCTGCTCTGCGCCACGCCCGAGGAACGGGCGCAGGCGATCCGGGGTGTCGCCGGATATACCGAGGTCGGCCGCGCGCGCGACCCGGAGATCGTCGCCCGGCTGCGCGCGCGGGGGGCGATCCAATACCCGATGGACATCGGCATCGACCCGCTGGCCGCGCGCCGGCAGTTGCTGGCCGCGCGCTCGATCCGCGATCTCGTCCGCTGGTCGCAGGGGCTCTACGAGCCTCCCGCCAAGTTCCGGAACTGGTGACTGTCATGGAAACGATCGACATTCATCACGACGGCCTCGCCGCGTTGCCGGGCACACGCGCCTGGGCGATCGTGGGCGTCGTGGCCTCGGGCAATCTCGAAATCCTGCTGGAACGAGGGGGCGAGGCACAGGCCTGCGATGTGCGCATCGAAACCTCGGTGGCGGGCTTCGGCCCCATATGGAAAGCGGTGATCCGCGACATCGTCGCCCGCAACGCAGCCGGCGGCTTACGGATCTCCATCAACGACAGCGGCGCGCGTCCCGATACGGTGACGCTGCGCCTGCTTCAGGGCCTCAGCATGATGGCGGGCGCATGATGGATCTTCCCGCCACGATCCTGGCCGGCAGCTACCTCGAAAGTTCCGCGCGCGAGCGGGTCGCGGGGCTGCTCGACGCCGGGAGCTTCGATGAGTTGCTGCCGCCCACCGAGCGGCGCCGCAGCCCCTATCTTCTGCCCTTCGGCATCGCGGCCGCTTTCGACGACGGCATCGTCATCGGCAGCGGCCGGCTGGGCGGGCGTCCGGTGCTGGTCGCGGCGCAGGAGGGGGCGTTCCTCGGCGGCACCTTCGGCGAGGTCCATGGCGCCAAACTCGTGGGACTGCTTCGCGGCGCATGCGCATCGACGGGCGCTGACCAGCCGCAGGCGGTGCTGCTGCTGCTGGATACCGGCGGCGTGCGGCTACAGGAAGCAAATGCCGGCGAGATCGCGGTCGGCGACGTGATGGTCGCGGTGCTGGAGGCGCGCGCGGCCGGCATCCCCGTGGTGGCCCTTCTCGGCGGCCGGTCGGGCTGCTTCGGCGGCGGCAGTCTGGTCGCTGCCTGCTGCAGCGGTCGCGCGATCTCGGAGCCGGGCCGACTTGGCGTCAGCGGCCCCGAGGTCATCGAGACGGCGATGGGCGTGGAGGAGTTCGACGCGCGGGATCGCCCGCTGGTCTGGCGCGTCACCGGTGGCCGCACCCGGCATCTGCTCGGCATCGCCGAATACTACGTCGCGGACACGATCCCCGCTTTCCGGGCGGCGGCGCTGTCGCTGTTGGATACGCCTCCCGCCTTCGACGCGCGCCAGCTCGGGACAGCGCAGGCGGCTCTCGCCGCGCGGGCTCTGCGGTTCCCCGGTGTGCGCGACGCGACCGAGGTATGGGCCCGGCTTGGCCTGCCGCCGACCATTCAGGAGGTGACGGATGAGGAGTATCTGGACCTTCTCGCGGCGCCTCGCCCCGCCCGCACCGAGAGAGACGCGGAATCGCCCAGCCCGGCACCCTTCGACCTATCCAGCCTCGCTGCGGGCGCGCTGGACTGGGTGGGCGATGCATGGATCACGCCCGAAGGCGTCATCGGCGGCACCGCACGAACCGCCGGCGGAGAGGCGATCGCGCTGATCGGCCTCGTCCATGGCGCGCCGCTGGGCCTCACCGCCTGCGTGACCCTGTCGCGCGCGGTCGGCTCGATCATGGCCGAGACGCCGAGGCGCCCGATCCTGATCCTCGTCGATACCCTCGGCCAGAAGATGAGCCGTTCGGACGAGTTGCTCGGGTTGAGCCAAGCCATCGGACAGGTGGCGCAAAGCATCGTGCTGGCGCGCCAGCAGGGCCACCGGGTTGTGACGCTGCTGATGGGCAAGGCCGCCGCCGCCGCCTTCATCGCCCTCGTGCTGATGGCCGAGCGCGTCGTCGCGCTGCCCGAGGCGGAACCCGCCGTGCTCAGCCTCGCCGCCGTCGCGCGGGTGACCAAGATGCCGGTCGAGGAGTTGGAGCGGCTGTCGCAGACGACGCCGGTGCTGGCTCCCGGTCTCGACCCGATGCGGCAACTGGGCGTGATCCACGCGGTGGTGTCGGCGGGTCCGGCGCTGAAACAGCGTCTCGAGTCTCTGTTGCTCAGTGTGCAACCCGACGATCTGCCGGAGGCCGAGGCCGCAGCCGGCTACCGGCATCTGATCGCGCATGTGCAAGCTCTCGTCGCAGGCAGCTAGGTGTTTCGCCGCCACGACCTTCTCGTGATCGAACCCCGAGCCTGGGCCGAGGCGCTGGAGTGCCAGCAGCCGCGCCATGGGTCTGCGTTGCTCGCCGGCTGGGCGCAGCGCGGCTGGCCGGTGATCCTCCGCCGCCGCCTTCCCGGCGAACGCGAGGATCATCTGCCGGTGGGCGTTCAGCTGCCGCTCGCCGAGGAACGGCGGCGCATCGCGCTCCTGGTCCCGCACGAGGCAATCGTCGCCCGCCCAGCGCGGCCGGATGTCGCCGCCGCGGCACCTCATGCACCGGCGGCTTGGCGGTCGAGCATGGCGCAGCTTGCCGCCCTGCCCGGCCTCGACGGTGCCACCCGCGTGTTCGGCAGCCTGCTCTGGCAGAGCCTGACCGGCCTGACTTACCTGAGGGACGGGTCCGACCTCGACCTCACCTTCCCCTGCGCCGGAAACCCGCGTGACGTGGCTGCGAGCATCGCACCCATCGACCGCTCCGGCCGCCCGCGAATCGACGGCGAGTTGCTCCTGCCGGACGGCGGTGCCTGTCAGTGGCGCGAAGTGCTGGACGGCCGCAGCCCGGATATCCTCGTGAAGACCATGCAGGGTGTCGAACTCCGGCCGCGCGCGGCCTTCGGTGATGCGGCGTGACGAACAGCGCGCAGCTTGTCGCCTCGTCGCGCGGAGAGGCAATGGGCGCATGCGCGGAAGCCTGCCTGCGGCTGGAATGCGAGACATGGCCGAAACCCGGCCTCGTCAGCCATGTCGATGCCGGCAGTCATGGCGACATGGACGCCGCCCTGCTGATCCGGAGTGCCGCCGTGCTCCGCCCCTTCTTCACGGCGCTGGCTCAAGCGGGTGAAGCGGACGCCGATCTTCCCCGGCTCCGCGAGATCGGTCTCGCCGCCGAGGCCCGGATGATGGCGGCGACAGGCGGCGTCAACACTCATCGCGGCGCGATCTTCGCCCTCGGGCTGCTCTGCGCCGCCGCGGCGCAGGGTGGCGGTTCGAGGCCGGGCGGCCTCGGGCGCCGGGTACGGGACCGGTGGGGCAACGCCATCCTGGAGACGCCGCCACCACCCTCCACTCACGGCACGGCGGCCCTCACCCGCTACGGCGTCGGCGGCGCGCGGCAGGAAGCCGCGAGCGGCTTCGCCAGCGCCTATGCCGTGGGGCTCCCGGCTCTTCGCGCGGGACGGGTGATGCGGCCGGGAAATGCCGAAGCCGCGCGCGTGCAGTGCTTCTTCGCGCTGCTTGCCACCACGGACGACACCAACCTCCTCCATCGGGGCGGCGCCGGAGGCTTGGCCTTCGCGCAGAGGGCGGCGCAGGAGTTTCTCGCGGCCGGGGGAGTAGCCGCAAACGACTGGTGCCAGAGAGCGACCGAGACGCACCGGCAGTTCGTCGCGCGCCGGTTGAGCCCGGGCGGCTGCGCCGACCTTCTGGCCGTCTGCCTGTTCATCGACGCTTCGGAGGCCGCGTGACGGGAAAGCTCGCCCTCCTCTTCGCGGGCCAGGGCGCGCAGCATCCCCGGATGTTCGACATCGTCCACGGCCATGCGGCGGCCGAGGCCACCTTGGCGGAGGCCGCTGGTCTGCTCGGGGGCCGCCATCCCCGCGCCGCTGCCGCCGATGACGAGGCGCGATTCGGCAACCGAACGGGCCAAATCCTCTGCTGCGTGGCGGTCGCCGCAGTGTGGTCCGCGCTCGCCCTGGACCGGACGCAGCCGATGGTGCTCGCCGGATACAGCATCGGCGAACTGGCGGCCTGGCATTGCGCGGGCATGTTGGATGCCGGCACGTTGCTGCGGCTCGCGGCAGAGCGCGCGGAACTCATGGACAAGGCGAGCGTCGGGCAGGACGGCCGTTTGCTCGCGGTGGTCGGGCTCGGCCGCGCCAACATCACGCCCCTCTGCGAGGCTTACGGCGCGGACATCGCCATCATCAACGGGCCGCAGCATTTCGTTCTTGGGGTTCCGGTGGCGCGTGTCGACGCGCTCATGCAGGCGTTGATGGCGGCCCGCCCCGCGGTGCTGCGTGTGCTGCCGGTGGCGGTGGCGTCTCACACCTCGGCCATGCAGGCGGCGAGCGCCAAGTTCCTGCAAGCGCTGCAGACGACACCGATGGCGGCGTCACCTGCGCCGAACATGCGCCTGCTGTCCGGAGTGGACGGCGAGCCCGTTCTGTCGGCCGCGCGCGGGCAGGTGCTGCTCGCGGAGGCACTTTCCCACCGCATCGACTGGGCCGCCTGCCTGGACACCTGCCGGGAGAGCGGTGTCAGCACGGTGCTGGAACTCGGCCCGGGAAACTCGCTCGCCACCATGGCGCGCGAAGCCATTCCCGGAGCCCGCGTTCACAGCATCGACGATTTCCGCGAACTCGAGGGCGTGGCGCGTTGGCTCGCGGGCTGACGCGCTGGCAATCCTTACCGGCGGCCCGCTCCGCCCACGGCCATCTTACCAACAGAGACCATGACATGGCCGCAGACGCCACCGAAGCATCATGCGGCGGAGGCCGCCTTGGCGACGGACAGAACCTCAGACCGTCCAGAGGGCTGCGCCGCCGCCGCAGATTCGCGAACGATGTAGCCCCGGCCCCAAACCGTCGTGATCACCTCGCCCGCGCCTGCGAGCGCGAGCTTCCGCCGCAGCTTGCAGACGAATACATCGATGATCTTGATATCGGGTTCGTCGTTGCCGCCGTAAAGGTGGTTGAGGAACGACTCCTTCGCCACGATGCTGCCGCCGCGCAGAAAGAGAAGCTCCAGAATGCGGTATTCCTTCTCCGTCAGATGAACGGTCGTGCCGTTCACCGTGACGAGGTTGGAATCCATGTTCAAAACGATCGGGCCGACGGTGATCTTGGAGTGGCTCAAGCCCTTCGAGCGCCGGACAAGCGCCTGGATGCGGGCACCGAGTTCTGACTCATCAAACGGACGGGCGAGGAAATCATCGGCACCGAGCGAGAACGCCTTCACCTTGGCTTGCGGACGGGTAAGGCTCGACAGCACCAGAATTGGCACCGCAACGGAGGTCCATCGGAGCCGCCGGATCACCTCGTAGCCATCGATGTCCGGGAGCATGAGATCCAGGATCATCGCGTCGTAATCATAGCGCTTGGCGAGCTGGAACGCCTCCTCGCCGGTTTCCACGTGTTCGATGACGGCCCCATTTGCTTTGAGGGCACGCTGAATGGCTGCGGCGGCCTGGGCATCTGTGTCGACGAGAAGAACGCGCATGGGATATACACCTCTGGGTTGCAGGCAGATTGCTACCTAGACGTGTGCAAGTCAATAAAAAGCTGGGGTGGAGGACCCGATTTTTAATCTTTTTTGCGGATCGATAGTTCCCTCGAGCGCAACTTCGTTGCTGAAGTGGACAGATCAAACCCCCGGGCGACGGGGGGCAAAATCTTGCGAACGGGCGGGCCAGCGGCGCTCAGCCGAGAGCCCGCCGGAGACACAGTCATCATGATTTATGGTGAAAACCCAGCGGAACCGTGGTGGGCGCAACAGGGATTGAACCTGTGACCCCCACCGTGTCAAGGTGGTGCTCTCCCGCTGAGCTATGCGCCCACGGTTCCGGTGGCGGCCTTCCTAGCGGCTGCCATCGGCCCCTGCAAGAGGCTGGATTGCGGTCCTGCCTCTCGCCGCCATCGGCCAGCGTCTAGCTCGCGATCCGCATCAGATGCACGTCGACCAGCGGCCGCTTCTGCAGCCGCCGCCCAACGGCCCGCCGCAGAGACGCCCGGGCGGATTCGGCGAGCGCGAAGTCATCCTGGCGCATGGGCGCGGGCAGATCGGCGACCGACGCCGTGAACTCGGCGATCATCCGTGCCGTCTCCGGATCCTCCTGGTCGAACAGACCGGGGGCGCTGATCTGCGCGGCACCGCGAATCCGGCCGCTGTCGTCGACGACGAGGCTTCCGATGACGACGCCGTTGAACAGCATCCGCCGCCGCGCCGCCAGCACGCCGCCGGTCATCGGCACCAGCCGGTTGCCGTCGACCGCCAGACGCCCGACCGGCGCGCTGTCGATCACGCGCGGCACGCCCGGTGCCAGGCGCAGGATGTCGCCATCCTCCAGCATCAGCGGCTTGGCACCGGCCTCGCTGGCAAGCGCCGCATGGGCCGCCAGATGCCGCCACTCGCCATGCACCGGCACGGCGTATGTCGGCCGCACCAGGGCATACATGCGCCGTAATTCATCGCGTGCCGGATGGCCCGAGACATGGACCATGTGGTCGTCATCGGTCATCAGATGCACGCCGCGCCGGGCGAGATTGTCCTGCACGGCGTGGATCGCACGCTCGTTGCCCGGGATCACGCGGCTCGAGAAGATGACCGTGTCGCCCTCGCCCAGCGCGATGCGCGGGTGCGAATCGGCCGCCACGCGGGACATGGCACTTCGCGCCTCGCCCTGGCTGCCGGAGAGGATCAGCAGCAGATTGTCGTCCGGAATGTCGGAGGCCGCATCCTCGCTGAGGAAAGCCGGCACCGTCGCAAGATAGCCGCACTCGCGCGCCGCCGCCTCGATGTTGCGGAGGCTGCGCCCGGCGATCGCGACCTGCCGCCCAACCGCCTTTGCGGCGAGGGCGATGCTTTCGAGGCGCGCGACGTTGCTCGCGAAGCAAGTCACGGCGATGCGGCCGCTGAGATGGCGGATGAGCTCCGGCAAGGCGCGCCGCACGTCGGATTCCGAGCCCGAATGTCCCTCGACGAGAGCATTGGTGGAGTCGCCCACCAGCGCCAGCACGCCGCGATCGCCCAAGCGCTTGAGCGCGGCTTCATCCGTCAGCGGCCCCATGGTCGGGTCCGGGTCGAGCTTCCAATCGCCGCTGTGGAGAACCACGCCGTAGGAGGTGGTGATAGCAAGCGCCTGGGCCTCGGGCACCGAATGCGCCATCGCGATGAACTCGATCCGGTACGGACCGATTTCGAGCTCGGTTCCCGGCTGCAGCACGTGGAGCGGCACTTCGGAGGTGAGGCCCGCCTCGTGCAGCTTGCGGCGCAGCACCGCCGCGGTGAAGGGCATGGCGTAGATCGGGCAGCGCAACTGCCGCCACAGCCAAGCCACCGCACCCAGGTGATCCTCATGGGCGTGCGTGATCACGAGCCCGAGCAGGTTCTGCCGGCGCTCGGCGATGAAGACGGGGTCGGGCACCATGACCTCGACCTCCGGATGCTCCGGTCCGCCGAAGCCGAGGCCGCAGTCGACCGCCAGCCACTGACCGTTGCAGCGGTAAAGGTTCAAGTTCATGCCGATCTCGCCCGTCCCCCCTAGCGGGAGGAAAGCGAAATCGTCGTCGTTGCTGTTCATCAGGCCCTTATCCTTGGGGTTAGTCTCCTGTGGGCTGGCGCTTCCAGTCGTTCGACAGGCTGGGGGCGGGATTGCGCAGCGCCAACAGACGCATCCCCTCCAGCGTGAGATCGGGATCGATGGTTTCGAAAATCGTGGTGCCTTCAGCGAAAAGCGGGGCGAGTCCGCCCGTCGCGATCACCTTCATGGGTTGGCCGTATTCGGCCCGAATACGCGAGACGAGACCCTCCACCATGCCGACATAGCCCCAGAACAGGCCGGAGCGCATCGCAGGCACCGTCGACCGGCCAATGACCGCCTGCGGCCGGCCGATGCCGATGCGCGGCAGCCGCGCCGCCGCCTTGTGCAGTGCCTCGATCGAGAGATTGACGCCCGGGGAGATGATGCCGCCGATGAAGTTGCCGTCCTGGTCTACCACGTCAAAGGTGGTAGCCGTGCCGAAATCCACAACCACGAGCGGGCCGCCGTAGATCTGATGCGCGGCCAGGGTATTGAGCAGCCGGTCCGCGCCCACCTCTGTCGGCGCGTCCATCTTGATGGAGAAACCCCAGTCGAGTTCCGAGGATGCGATCAGCGGCTCCACTCCCAGCCATTCGCGGCAGAGGCGCCGGAGGTGATAGATCGCGGCGGGCACCACGATGCCCATGACGGCGCGGGTGATGGCGCGGGGGTCGAGCCCCTGGTGGCGCAGCAGCGTCAGCAGCCAGACGGCATATTCGTCGGATGTGCGCTGCGCATCGGTGGAGATCCGCCAGATGCCACGCCAGCCGCTCTCGTCATGGACCGCCATCACGATATTGGTGTTGCCCGCATCGATGACGAGAAGCATGCAGTCCTCTAGGTCCCTTGTCCGAGAAGCACATCTCCGGTCGAGATCGCGCTGAGATGGTCGTCGGTCGATAATAGCAGTTCGCCTGCCGCCGACAGACCCGCGAAAACGCCCGCCCGGATGCGCGAGCCACTTTGGATCGTGAGCGGAGTGCCGATCGGATGCGCCGCCGCGAGCCAAGCCGAGCGGATGGGCGCGAAACCGGCCTCGGCCAGCACCCCGCGCCAATCCTCGATGCGCGCGAGGAACCCCCGGGAGACGGCGTCGGCGGCGGGCGCACGACCCTCGGCCGGCACAATCGCCGCGGTCGTGCGGCCGCCG
>JABBOH010000054.1:0-10104 GCA_019351895.1 Pseudomonadota bacterium | reverse complement strand
GACGACCGTGGGGGCGATAGCGAGGTTCGCGCCGACCCCGATCACGAGCCACTCAGCACCGCCATCCGGCTTCATCGCGGCATCGACGAGCACCCCGGCAAGCTTCGCTCCGGCGCGCAGGACGTCGTTGGGCCATTTTAGCGTCAGCTGGGCGGGCGCGGCGTCGAAGGGGCGCAAGGCCTCGATCAGCGCAACGCCGGCCAGCAGCGCCCACTGCCCTGCCCCCGCCTGCTCGGCCGCGTTGCGGGGCCGCAGCAGCACCGAGAGGTAGAGGTTGCCGGGCGGGCAGGCCCAGCTTCGCCCCCGGCTGCCGCGTGCGGCGGTCTGAGCGTCGGCGAGGATTGCAAGCCCGTCCGGAGCCCCCGTCCGCGCCCGCTCGATACAGGCGTCCGAGGTCGATGGCAGGACCGCGAAGCGTTCCAGACGCTCGGCCCCCGAGAGAGAATCCTGGGCGGGACTGTCCGGCGCGGACTGCCCCTTCAACCGAGAAGGGCCAGTGCGGCGGCCTGTGCGGCGGCGGTTACGGGACCGGCCACGATGATGAAGAAGACCGTCACGATCCCCGATGCCGCCACGACGAAGGAGAGCGAGGGCGAGCGGCGGTCGAAGGCGCGGACCGGCGCATCGAAATACATGATCTTGACGATGCGGAGGTAATAATAGGCGCCGACCACGCTCGCGATCACGCCGATGACCGCCAGGGTCCAGAGGCCGCTCTGCACCGCCGCGAGGAAGACATAGAGCTTGCCGAAGAAACCCGACAGCGGCGGCACGCCAGCCATGCTGAGCATGAAGATGGTCATCGCGAGCGCCAAGCCCGCGTCGTTACGGCCCAGACCGGCGAGATCGCTGATCGTCTCGACGCTGCGGCCCTGCCGCCGCATGGCGATGATCACGCCGAAGCTGCCGAGCGTCATGAAGAGATAGGTCGCGAGGTAGATCAGCGTCGCGGTGGTGCCGGACTGCGTCCCGGCCGCCAGCCCCATCAGCGCGTAGCCGACATGGCCGATCGAGGAATAGGCCATCAGGCGCTTGATGCTGGTCTGCAGGATCGGCGCGAGCGCGCCCACGACCAGGGACGCGATGGAGATGATCTCGATCAGCAGCTGCCATTGCGACAGCAGATGCCCATAAGGCCCCATCATCACCCGCAGCAGCAACGCAAGCGCCGCGACCTTGGGCGCCGAGCCGAGCAGCGCCGTCACCGAGGTCGGCGCGCCCTCGTAGACATCGGGCGACCACATATGGAACGGCGCCGCCGCCACCTTGAAGACAAGGCCCGAGATCACGAAGACCATGCCGATGACGAGGCCGACAGACGGCGTCCCCGAGAGCAAGGCCCGCGCCACCTGCGCGAAGGACATGCTGCCCGAGAAGCCGTAGGTCAGCGAGATGCCATAGAGCAGCAGCCCCGAGGCCAGCGACCCGAGGACGAAGTATTTCAGCCCCGCCTCCGACGACCGCAGGCTGTCCCGGGCGAAGGCCGCCACGACATAGAGCGCCAGCGACTGCAGTTCGAGACCGAGGTAGAGCGTCATGAAGTTGGTGGCGCCGACCATGATCATCATGCCGACGGCGGCGAACAGGATGAGCACAGGGAACTCGAACCGCGCGAGTTCCGCCTCCTGCCGGTTGAAATCGAGCGAGAGGATGATCGCGAGCGCGGCGCCGGCGAGGATCAACAGCTGCACGAAGCGGCTGAAGGCGTCGGCGACGTAGAGCCCGCCATAGCCGACGCCGGCCGGCGCGATCACGACCAGCCCCGCCGTGACGAGGAGCGCGCCGAGGGCCAGCATGCTGGTGAGTTGGAAGGCGCCCGGGCGCGGCGCGAAGACGCCCGCGATCAGCACCGCCATGCCGGAGAGCGCGAGGACGATCTCGGGGAGTGCGACGATCCAGTTCATCAGTTCGCCCCTCCGGCCATCGCGACAGTCGAGACGGCATTGGCCGTCGAGGCGAGATGCGCGCCGCTACCCCCGCCGCTCATGGCGAGCGCGTGGTTTTTGGCCATCGCCGTCACGGTCGCGTCGAAGAATGTCGAGAAGCTCGACGGGTAGATGCCCATCCAGATCGTCAGCACGACGAGCGGCACCAGCATGGCGATCTCGCGGCCGCCGAGATCCTTCAGACCGCGTAGCTCAGGGCGCGCGATGACGCCGTAGACGACCCGGCGATAGGCCACGAGCATATAGACGGCGCTGAGGATGAGCGTCGTCCCGGTCAGCAGCGCCACCCAGAAGTTCACCTTCAGCGCGCCGACGATGACGAGGATTTCGCCGATGAAGCCCGCCGTGCCGGGAAGGCCGACGGTGCCCATGGCGAAGACCATGAACAGCAGCGCATACAGGGGCATGCGGTGCACGACGCCGCCGAAGGCGTCCATGCTCTGCGACTTCGTCCGGTCGATGAGCACGCCCACGCACAGGAACAGCGCGGCGGTGATGAAGCCGTGTGAGAGCATGCGAAACAGCGAGCCCTCGATCCCCTGCACCGTGAAGGTGAAGATGCCGATGACCGCGATCGCCATGTGTCCGATCGAGGAATAGGCGACGAGCTTCAGCAGGTCCCGCTGCACCAGAGCGGCGATGGAGGTGTAGATCACTGCCACCACGCCGAGCGTGAACATGAGCGGCGCGAGATGCTGCGAGGCGTCGGGCAGCAACGGCACCGAGAAGCGGAGGAAGCCGTAGCCGCCCATATTCGCGAGCACGCCCGCCAGCAGCACCGACCCTGCGATCGGCGCCTCTCGGTGCGCGTCGATCAGCCAGGTATGCAACGGCCAGATGGGGATCTTCACCGCGAAGGCCGCGAGGAAGGCGAGGAACAGCCAGAACTGCAGATGCGGCGGCAGCGGGATGTGCATCATCGCCGGGATACTGGTGGTGCCGTCATGGAACCAGAGCGCCAGGATGCCGAGCAGCATGAACATCGAGCCGGCGAACATGAACAGGAAGAACTTGATCGCGGCATAAAGCCGGCGCTCCCCGCCCCAGATGCCGATGATGATGAACATCGGAATGAGCACGGCCTCGAAGAAGACGAAGAACAGAATGAAGTCGAGCGCCGAGAAAAGCCCGATCATGGTCGTTTCCATGACCAGGAAGGCGATCATGTATTCCCGCACGCGGGCCGGATTGTTCCAGCTCGACAGGATGGCGATGGGGGTGAGCGCCGTCGAGATCAGCACGAACATGATGCTGATGCCGTCGACGCCCATCTGGTAGTTCACGCCGTATTGCGGGAGCCAGGCGAGGGTCTCGGTGAACTGGAAGCCCGCATAGCCGCGGTCGAAATCGACCCAGAGCAGCAGGCTGAACACGAAGACGATGAGGCTCGTCCAAAGCGCGGTCCAGCGGGCGTTGTTGGCGACGACCGCCTCGTCCCCCCGCACGGACATGATGACCACCACCCCCACGAGGGGCAGGAAAGTCAGGAGGGAGAGCAGCGGGAAGCCGACCTGGTTCATCGCGCTCACCGGAAGATCAGGAAGACGCTGATGAGCACGACGAGCCCGATCAGCATGACGAAGGCGTATTGGGCGAGCGAGCCGCTCTGCAGCCGCACGAGGCCGCCCGCCGAGCCGCGCGCCAGCAGCGCGCCGCCGCGGGGAATGCCGTCGATGATGTCCTCGTCGCCGACATGCCAGATCGCCCGGGCGAGCGCGTGGTACGGCCGCACGAAGATCGCGCCGTACAGCTCATCCACATAGTATTTGTGGATGAGCAGCCGGTAGATGAAGCCGAACCGCGCAGCCAGGAGGGCCGGCAGATCCGGCCTCAGCATGTACATCACGAAGGCCGTGGCGATGCCGAGCAGGCCGAGCACCGTCGGCAGGAAGTCGATGAAGAGCGGCACATGCGCGATGCTCGTCAGGATGTGCGGATCGTTGACGGTGCTGATCGAGCCGTTCCAGAAGGCGCGCTGGCCTGTGCCCACGAAATAATGGTCGAGCAGGCCGCCGCCGAACACCGCGCCGATGGCGAGCACGGCGAGCGGCCCCCGCATGACCCACGGGCTTTCATGGACATGCGCCATGACATGCGCGTCGCCCCGGCGTGGACCGTGGAAGGTCATGAAGATGAGCCGCCACGTATAGAAGGCGGTGAGATAGGTCGCGAGTTCAACACAGATGCAGGCATAGCCGCCGCCCCGCCCGTAGAATGAGGCGTCGATGATGGCGTCCTTGGAGAAGAACCCCGAGAGCGGCGGGATGCCGGCCAGTGCCAGTCCGCCGATCCACATCATGACGTAGGTGTAGGGGATCAGCCGCGCGAGGCCGCCCATCTTTCGCATGTCCTGCTCGCCCGACATCGCGTGGATCACCGAGCCCGCCGTCAGGAACAGCAGCGCCTTGAAGAAGGCGTGCATGATGAGGTGGAAGATCGACGCCTGATAGGCCCCGACCGAAACCGCCACGAACATGTAGCCGAGCTGCGAGCAGGTCGAATAGGCGATGACGCGCTTGATGTCGGTCTGCGCGCAGCCGATCGTCGCGGCGAAAACCGCAGTCGTACCGCCGATGATGCCGACGACGGCGAGCGCCACCGGCGCATATTCGAGCAGCGGGGACATGCGCACCATCAGGAACACGCCCGCCGTCACCATGGTCGCGGCATGGATGAGCGCGGAGACCGGGGTCGGGCCCTCCATGGCGTCGGCGAGCCAGGGGTGCAGCCCAAGCTGCGCGGACTTGCCCATCGCGCCGATGAACAGCAGGATCCCGATCACGTCGAGCGCATGCAGGTTCGCGCCGAACAGGTGATAGACGGCGTGGTTTTGCGCCACGACATCGGCGAAGATCGTGTCGAAGCGGATGCTGCCGAACAGGAAGAACACGAGCGCGATGCCGAGCGCGAAGCCAAGATCGCCGATGCGGTTCATGATGAAGGCCTTGATCGCCGCATCGTTGGCGCTCGGCCGGTCGTACCAGAATCCGATCAGCAGATAGCTGACGAGGCCCACGCCCTCCCAGCCGAAGAACAGCTGCAGCAGGTCGTTCGCCGTCACCAGCATCAGCATGGCGAAGGTGAACAGCGAGAGATAGGCGAAGAAGCGGGGAACCGACCGGTCCCCCTCCATGTAGCCGATCGAGTAGATGTGGATGAGGGTCGACACGACCGTCACCATCATCACCATGACGGCGGAAAGGCTGTCGTATCGCAGCGACCAGTCGGCCTGGAAGCCGCCGACATGGAGCCAGTCGCCGACGAACACGTAGCCGTCGGGCACGAGGCCGGTGAGCAGCCGCAGGCCCGAGACGACACCGAAGAAGGCGGCGACAAGCATGAGGATGACGCTGACGGCCTGCGCGCCCCTGTCGCCCAGCCAGCGACCGAATAGACCCGAGATCAGGGAGCCCGCGAGAGGCGCGAAGACGGCAATAGCGAAGATCACGTCTCAGCCCTTCATCAGGTTGACATCTTCGACCGCGATCGAGCCGCGGTTGCGGAAATAGGTGACGACGATCGCGAGCCCGATGGCGGCCTCGGCGGCGGCGACCGTCAGCACGAACATCGTGAAGACCTGGCCCGTGAGGTCGTGCAGCGCGCCCGAGAAGGCGACCAGATTTAGGTTCACCGACAGCAGGATGAGTTCGATCGACATCAGGATGGTGATGACGTTCTTGCGGTTCATGAAGATGCCGAAGATGCCCACGACCAGCAGGATCGCCGACACAACGAGGTACTGGCCGATGCCGATGGGCATGTCAGTGGCTCCGCGGTTCTGGGGCTACGAGCACGGGCTCGTGCGTCTCCTCGTCCGGCAGCACGACGACTTCGCCCGGTCTCTCCAGCGCGGGGTCGGGCCGGCGGATGTCGGCGGCCTTCACGCCCGCGCCCACCGCCACGTCGATCATCGCCAGCGTATCGGCGGGGTTGCGCGCATTCTGCTGCGCGATCACCTGCGACTTGGACCGCCGGCGATCCCGGTGGGTCAGCACGATCGCCCCGATCATGGCGACCATCAGCACGAGGGATGCCGTTTCGAACAGGAACGCGTACTGCGTGTAGAGCACCCGGCCGATCGCATCGGTGTTGCTGATGCCGTAGCCCATCGGCGTGAGTCGCAGGCCCGCCGCCAGCGGCGAGACCTTCCAGCCGCCCAGCACGAGCACGAGTTCGAGGAACAGGATGGCGCCGATCACGCCGCCGATCGGCGCATAGCGCTGCACCCCAGCCCTGAGTTCGCTGAAGTCGATATCGAGCATCATGACGACGAACAGGAACAGCACCGCGACCGCGCCGACATAGACGATGAGCAGGATGAAGGCGAGGAACTCGGCGCCCGCGATGAGGAACAGCCCCGCCGCGTTGAAGAAGCAGAGGATGAGGAACAGCACCGAATGCACTGGATTGCGCGCCGTCACGACCATGACCGCCGAGGCGACAAGAATGATCGCGAAGACATAGAAGAAAATATGGGCGAAGATCATGGCGCGTTACCGGTAGGGAGCGTCGAGTTCGAGGCGGCGCGCCAGTTCCGGCTCCCACCGGTCGCCGTTCGAAAGCAGCTTCTCCTTGTCGTAGAGCAACTCCTCCCGCGTCTCGGTCGAGTATTCGAAGTTCGGCCCCTCGACGATGGCATCGACCGGGCAGGCCTCCTCGCAGAGGCCGCAATAGATGCACTTCACCATGTCGATATCGTAGCGTGTCGTGCGGCGTGACCCGTCCGCGCGCGGCTCGGCCTCGATCGTGATGGCCTGCGCCGGACAGATCGCCTCGCAGAGCTTGCAGGCGATGCAGCGTTCCTCGCCGTTCGGGTAGCGGCGCAGCGCATGCTCACCCCGGAAGCGCGGGCTGAGCGGCGACTTCTCGAAGGGGTAGTTGATGGTGGCCTTCGGCTTGAACATGTAGCGGAGCGTGATCGCCATGCCACCGAGCAGTTCGGTCAGCAACAGGCTGCGCGCGGCGCGGTCGAGGACACCCATGATCTATTTCCCAGTCAAACGGGCGAAAGTTTCCGCTTCTTTTGTCGAGAGGAAGCTCGAAAGGAAGCGGTCGTTCTTCTTTGAAGAAAGGAACCAAAAAGCTTTCATTCTTGCCTCAGCCATGGGGCAGCCACCCGAAGATTTCGAGCGCGCCCGCCGTCAGCACCATCCAGCCCAGCGACAGCGGCAGGAAGACCTTCCAGCCCAGCCGCATGAGCTGGTCGTAGCGGAAGCGCGGAAAGGTCGCGCGCACCCAGAAGAACATGAACATGACGAGGCAGATCTTGAGGATGAACCAGATCGGCCCCGGTATCCAGGTGAAGGGAACGAAGGGCAGCGGCGACATCCAGCCGCCGAGGAACAGGATGGAGGTCATCCCGCTCATCAGCACCATGTTCGCATATTCGCCGAGGAAGAACATGGCGTAGCTCATGGAGCTGTATTCCACCATGAAGCCGGCGACGATCTCGCTCTCGCCCTCGGGCAGGTCGAAGGGCACGCGGTTGGTTTCGGCAAGCCCCGAAATGAAAAAGACGATGAACATCGGGAACAGCGGGATGCAGAACCACAGCCCGTTCTGCGCCTTGACGACATCGTTCAGGTTGAGGCTGCCGACGCAGAGCAGCACGGACACCAGCACGAAGCCGATGGAGACCTCGTAGCTGACCATCTGCGCCGCCGAGCGCAGCCCACCCAGGAAGGCGTATTTCGAGTTCGACGACCAGCCGGCGATGATGATGCCGTAGACGCCGAGCGAGCTGATGGCGAAGAGATAGAGGATGCCGACGTTGATGTCGGCGACCGCGAGCCCATTGCCGGTCGGCACCACGGCCCAGGCGAACATCGCCAGCGTGAAGGTCAGAATCGGCGCCAGCAGGAACAGGAAACGATTGGCCCCCGTGGGCACAATCGTCTCCTTCATGATCATCTTGAGCGCGTCGGCGAAAGGCTGCCACAGGCCGAAGGGACCGACGACGTTCGGGCCGCGGCGCAGCTGCATCGCGCCCAGGATGCGGCGCTCGCCGTAGGTCGCATAGGCCACGATGATGAGCAGCGGCACCAGCACCGCCAGCGTCTCCAGCGCGCGCAGAATGATCTGGCCCAGGATGGTCGAGAAGAATCCCATGGCCGCGTCTACTCCGCCGCCATCGCCAGAGGGGCCACAGTCTCGGTACAGGCTTGCATCGTCGGGCTCGCGCGGCTGATGGGATCGGTCTGGTAGTAGTTCGGCACCGCCACCTCGAAGGCTTCGCGAGGCAGTTCGGCACCCGTGTCGGCAGGCCCGGTGCTGTCCGTGGTCGCGAGACGGGTGAAGGTCTCGAGCGTCGCGAAGACCGGGTTCACCGCGGCCAGCCGCGCGCGCAGTGCCTCGATCGTGTCATAGGGCAGCGTCTTGCCCACGACCGCGCTGAAGGCGCGGATGATGCGCCAATCCTCTCGCGCGTCGCCCAGCGGAAAGACCGCCTGCCCGGTGCGCTGCACCCGGCCCTCGGTGTTGACGTAGGTGCCGCTTTTCTCGGTGTAGGCGGCACCCGGTAGCACCACATCGGCGCGCGCGGCGCCCCGGTCGCCGTGGTGGCCCTGGTAGATCACGAAGGTCTCGGGCGCGATCGCCGAAGCCTCGAACTCGTCCGCGCCCAGCAGCCACAGCACATCGACGCCGCCGCTCACCATCGCGGCCCAGTCGCGGCCTTCGGGCCCCGGCAGAAAGCCGAGGTCGAGCGCGCCCACCCGCGCCGCCGCGCGGTGCAGAACGTTGAAGCCGTGCCAATCCGCGCCGAAGCCGCCGACCTTCTCGGCAAGCTTCCAGGCAGCCGCGAGGATCGCCGCGCCGCCCTCGCCCACCAGGGCTTCCTCGCCGACCACGATCATCGGCTTGGCGGCCTTGGTCAGGACCTCCGCGAAGGCGTGGCTGCCGTCGAGCAGGGCCGCGAGCGTATCCGCGCCCGCGCCGATCGTCTCGGACGGATAGGTGAGGTCCCCGGCAGCGCCGATGACGGCCACGGGCAGCCGGTTCATCCGCCAGCGCTTGCGGATGCGCGCATTGAGGATGGGCGCCTCATGGCGCGGGTTGGTGCCGATGAGGAGCAGCGCATCGGCCTCCTCGATCCCGGCGATCGTCGAGTTGAAGATGTAGAAGTCGCGGCGGGACGTATCGAAGACCGCCCCGCTCTGCCGGCAATCGACGTTGGAGGAGCCAAGCGCCGCCATCAGATCCTTCAGCGCCAGCATGCTTTCGGCATCGGCCATGTCGCCCGCGAGCGCGCCGATCCTGCGGCCCGGCAGGTCCTTCATGCGCGCCGCGATGGCGATGAACGCCTCCTCCCAGGTCGCCGGGCGCAGCTTGCCGCCGACGCGGAGCCAGGGCTTGTCGAGCCGCCGGCGGAGCAGCCCATCGATCGCGTGGCGGGACTTGTCGGCCAGCCACTCCTCGTTGATGTCCTCGTTCAGCCGCGGCAGAATCCGCATCACCTGCGGCCCCCGCGTGTCGATGCGGATGGCCGAGCCGACCGCATCCATCACGTCGATGCTGTCGGTCTTCCGCAGCTCCCACGGGCGCGCGACATAGGCGTAAGGCTTCGAGGTCAACGCGCCGACCGGGCAGATGTCCACCAGATTGCCCGACAACTCCGACGACAAGGTCCGCTGGACGTAGGTCGTGATCTCCATGTTTTCGCCGCGCGACGTCGCGCCCAGCTCCGGCACGCCCGCGATCTCGGTCGCGAAGCGAACGCAGCGCGTGCATTGGATGCAGCGGTTCATGTTGGTTTTGACGATCGGGCCGAGATCCTTGTCCCGCACCGCCCGCTTGTTCTCGGTGTAGCGCGAGTGATCCGCGCCGTAGGCCATCGCCTGATCCTGCAGGTCGCATTCGCCACCCTGGTCGCAGATCGGGCAATCCAGCGGATGGTTGATGAGCAGGAATTCCATGACGCCCCGCCGCGCGCGCCGCGCCATGGGGCTGTCGGTCTTCACCACCATGCCCTCGCCCACCGGGAAAGCGCAGGAGGCGACGGGCTTCGGCGCCTTCTCGACCTCGACGAGGCACATGCGGCAATTGGCCGCGACTGAGAGCCGGTCGTGGAAACAGAACCGGGGGATCTCCTTCCCCGCCATCTCCGCCGCCTGCAACACGGAGAAGCCCGCGGGCACCTCGATCTCGATGCCGTCGATTG
>JABBOH010000127.1 GCA_019351895.1 Pseudomonadota bacterium | reverse complement strand
CTAGCTGAGCGCGACAACGCCTATCTCGCGTATCATGATGTGCTTACGGGCTTGCCAAATCGTGCAGGTTTCAACGATCACCTCGCCCAACTGCTCGTTCGGGCGGACCGTGCAGAACCCTGGTTTGCGGTGCTCTACCTCGACCTTGACGGGTTCAAGGGTGTCAACGACACGTTGGGGCACGCCGCCGGCGACATGGTCTTGCGGGCTGTTGCTGACCGACTACGCCGCGAGGTCGGCGATACTGCGTTCGTTTCCCGCTTAAGTGGCGACGAGTTCGCGGCGCTGCTGCCGGCGATAACGAACGCCGCAGCACAAGATCTCGCTTGCCGCATCATCGACGCGGTGGCCGAACCGATCGAATTTGGGGCCGCTTGGCCGATCCGCATCGGCGTCAGCGTCGGCATCACGAGCGCGCCCGAGCACGGGCGGGACCCGACCATTCTGCTCTCTCGCGCCGATGCCGCGCTGTATGCGGCCAAGGCGGCCGGCAAAGGGCTCTCCTACCTCTTCACGCCGGGTCTCGATCGTCGGGATCTGCTGACCGAGTTGAAGGAGGCGATGAGCGACGAGAACCAGATTCTGCTCTTCTACCAACCGATCCTGTGCAGCCGGACCGGCACCATCGTGGCCCGGGAGGCGCTGCTCCGTTGGCACCATCCGAGGATGGGACTTCTGCCACCGAGCGACTTCATCCCGGTAGCCGAGCAGAGCCGTCTGATTGTGCCGCTGGGAGAGCTGGTTCTGGGCCGAGCCTGCCGAGACGCAGCGCGCTGGCCTGACGGAGCACGTGTCGCAGTCAATGTCTCCCCTAGACAGCTCGGTGGCCGTGGTCTCGTCGAAGCGGTGGTAGAGGCTCTCAGAGTGTCGGGCTTGCCCAATGAGCGACTGGAGATCGAGCTTGGTGAGACGTCCCCGCTGCTGCGAACGCCGGAGACATTGAGCGACCTCAAGTTGCTTCGGGATATGCGCATCCAGATCGCGCTGGACGACTTTCCGACAGGCTACTCAAGCCTTGCCGCGCTCGACTGGTTCGCCTTCGACCGGATTAAGATTGATGGTGACGTGCTGCGTCGCGTGCCGCAGAGCAAGCAGACTGAGGCGATCTTGCGTTCGACCGTGGCCCTGGCGCGGGAGCTAGGCATCCGCATTACCGGTGAAGGAATCGAGACGGAGCAGCATCTAAGCGTTGCGCGCATGCTCGGCTTCGACGAACTTCAAGGCTATCTGCTCGGGCGTCCTCAGTCAGCAGAAGCACTCGGAATTTCGAGCCCGTCAGAGGCTTCGGCCATTCCAACGAGATCGTCCAGCTTGACTATTGGGCAGTCGCCGGCGTTACCGGCCTCGGCCGCCGCAGATCTCTTTGTTGACAGCCTTGAAGCTGATCGTGACGGCTCTGGCATCCTGCGCGGTTTAGCCGGTTCGGGAGACGATCTGTTGGCGTCTGGCCGCCACCATGTCGGCGAGCCGGGCGCCGACCGCAGGGTCGCGCCATAGCAGTATCATTGTCGCGAACAGGCCGCCGTGGAGGAGAAGCGCTCCAAGGACGACATGGGACATGCTCCAGATCAGGCCTGGGCCGAGCGCCATCGAGGCGCAGGTGATCGCATAGGCGGCTAACCATGGCGGCGAGATGGCTGCTCCCAAGCGCCACAGGACGACCGCCGAGCCAGCGATGGCAATGCCCCCCTTAATGGCCGCCATGAAGCGCAATAGGCGTGTGAGGTCGGGGCCCTCATGGGCGATGGCGAGGTTGGCAGCCCCACTTCCGGTGACAAGGAAGCCTGTGACGAGAGCGGCGATCACGAGTATGAGCATTCCGGCGCGGAGGATGGCGGGAGAGAAGACGGTGCTGCGGGCCGCCGGTGCGACCGGCGTCGTCGTGGTCAAGGTCGCCGCCATGGCGTTTCCCCCCAATGTTTCCTCAAGCCGCGTCAGTGCTCAGAGCCCACCTGAATTAGGACGAAATGGGTGGCGATGCCAGGATCTCTCTCGCCATCCGTCCCGATGACCGGTTGGATGCGCCGACCGCGGCGGCGCCAAGTATTGCCCGCACGTCTGGCTCAGGCCGCGACTTCGCCGTCCGGCGGCACGTAGACCGGCACGACGTAGGAGCCGTCGGGATCGTAGGACACATGCGGGTCCCCGTGCCGCGTGATCCTGGTGCGGATGGCGGCATCGCCGGCCGGCTCGATCGTCACGCAGGTGATGCTCCGTTTGTAGGGCGTCACGACCACAATGAAATCTACCGCGGCCAGATGGCGGACGGTTTCAGTGCCCCCGGGGTTTTGCGATATCCGGGCACGATGGCGACCCCGCATCTCAAACACGTAGCCATCGAAGTGTGCGTTTTGAGCCGTCGTATCAGAAGGTATTGATAACGGTCTTGTTCCCTGCCCGCATTGCGCCGGCAAGCTTGTGGACATGGACGTGAATCGCGCATTTGAGCGCGAAGGCGAGCCAGGTCTCCGGCCCTGATCCGGCCTGAAGCATTCTCCAAGTGCGACGCAGATACTCCGCTCGCAGATCGCCCTGAACGGTGCTGAAGACCCTCAGCAGGATTGCGGTCGACTTGATGCACGCGACGGTCCCCGCGCGGATGCGAGCCCAGGGATGAGCGGACCAGTAGCGTCGGCGCCCGCGGTCGAAGCGCAGCCGCTCGACCAGGAGCAGGTCTTCGAAACGGTTGAAATAGGCGCTTGGCGCGTAGAAGTCCTACATCAGGCCGATATAGCCGTCCAGCAGTTCCTGCCGGGACAACAGCAGCGGCACGACGTTCGTGCCAAACGCCGGGCGGTCATCGGTGTCAATCCGTCCCTCCTTCAGCAGACGGTCATAAAGAGGTGTCTTGGGCAGGGCCGTCAGCATACCCGTCATCGAGTGGATGATCCGCGCCTCCTCGAGGAAGGCGCGATGCGAGTCGAACACGGTCCGGTCGTCATTGTCGAAGCCCAGGATCATGCCGCTCCAGACCTCCATGCCGGCGCACTGGATGGTGTGGACCTTCTCGACCAGGCTGAGCTCCCCCGCACGTTCTGCTTTTTCTTTGGCCCAATTAGCGCCGCCTCGTTGGGGCTTTCGATCCCAACGAAGCCGCTGACAATGTTCACCTCCGAAAAAAGCGCCGGCAGCTCCGGGTCATCGGCGAGATCGAGCGAAGCTTCCGTGAAGAAGGTGAGTGGATACCCACGGCGCTTCTGCCAGGCCTTGAGATCGCAAAGGATCGGCTTGATGGCCTTCTTATTGCCGTTCAGATTGTCGTCAACAATGAAAACGAACTCGCTCGCTAACGCCGTTAGGTTTTCGATCTCGGCCAAAATCTGCCAACTTCTTCTGAGGCGCGCGCGGCACCCGAAGGTCACAATGATGGCACAAAACTCGCAGGTGAACGGGCAGCCGCGCGAGAACTGGACGCTCGCGAAGGCGTAGTGTTTCATAGGCAGCAAGTCGAAGCGCGGCGCTGGCACGAGCGACATATCCGTTCGCTCCCGCTGCTCATAG
>JABBOH010000053.1 GCA_019351895.1 Pseudomonadota bacterium | reverse complement strand
TCGGTGAACGTCTCCAGCCTGTGCACGAGGCGCTCGGCATGGATCCAGCACAATGCGTGCTGGCCGACATTGAATTGCCCGGCGTCGTCGCTGAGCACGACAGCCTCGCAAAGGAACTCGTGTGCACTCACCGCCCCCCAGAGCGCACCTTCGGTGGCGATGCGCACCGGGTCGGGCGTCACGGTCGAGCCGGTCAGGCCGAGTTGCTCAAGATGGGCCGTCCAGGCTGTCTCTTCGGCAAACCTCCGCAGCTCATGTTCGGCCAGTCGCTGGAGGAAGGGGCCGGCCAGAGCATGATCGCGCATGTAGTCCACAGCCGCGTCGTTGATCACATAGTCGGTGTGGCCGGCGCGCAGTAGATCGAGAAAGTTCAGCCGGCTCTTGCTGGCTGTCGTGCCGAACCAGGCAAAATCGTCATTGCCGATCTGTGTGCAGACTGCATTGGCGCCGCGGTGACGCGCACCGGTGTCGTCCACGCTTACCCAGCCCGCGGTCTGTAGCCCGGCGCGCAAGACATCGCGCGTTTCCGTCAGGAAGTCGTCCTGCCCGTCAATCAGCAGACGCATGATTTGCCGCTTGGATATGCTCACGCCGATGGCTTGCAGCAGCACGACCAAACGCTCGACCGTCACTTGGCATTGGTGATACTGCATCAGCACGAAGCGGCGCAGTTCCGGGCCGAAATGGCCGCGTATGCCGCTGGGCAACGGTGCCAGAATGGTCTTGCCGTCTGGCGTCAGCCAGCGTTCACGGCGGTAGCACACTGCTCGCGCGCTCAGAACAAGGTCTTGTACCTGGTAGAGTTCATAGCCTTTGAACTTCGATCCCGGCGGAACCGCTACACCGAGTATCTCGGTCTCAGTCACGACCCGAAGTATCACCTTGCCACGGCCGCGGCGTTTGACCGCCTTGCCGCCGCGGGCGGGCTCGGTCGCGTTCTCCATCCCACTCGGCTTGATAGACGGGCGGCCTTTCAGGCCCTTCAGCCGCGCGATCTCATCGCGCTGAGCCGCTACAATACCCTTCAACTCGGAGACATCGCCGAGCAGTTCGACCAAGAGGGCTTCCAATTCAGCACGAGAGAGATCGGACAGGTTGGCGCGTGGCGGCATGACAAGATCGAATCGTACTCGTCCGAGCCGCAGCAAGCCCAAATACCGCCGCCACCCCAGGTTTTGCTCCGATTACGAGACTCAGGGGAGACAGATAGCGCTATGACCGTGACCATCCACGAGGCGCCGGTCCTGGCGCTGTCCGACGCCGAAATCGAGCCCTGGCGCGCGATCCCGGTGGCCGTCGCGGCCGACTTCGCGGGCGACCACGGCCAGATCGATCCGGCGATCCGTCCGCTCAACCCGCCGGGGCGGCAGCCGCGCCTGTTCGGGCGCGCCGTGACGGTGCAATGCGAGCCGCCCGATTTCGGCGCCGTCGTTCATGCGCTCGACATCGTGGGCGTCGGCGACGTGCTGATGATCGCGGCTGCCGGAAACCCCAGCTTCGCGATGATCGGCGAGATCCTCGGCGGCCATCTGCGGCGCCGCGGCTGCGCGGGGCTGGTCTGCGACGGTGCCGTGCGCGATGTCGCGGAACTCGCGGGCTGGCCGGACTTCTCCGTCTTTTCGCGTTTCGTCACGCCGCGCGGCCCGGAATCGGCCGACCGAGGCGCCATCAACACGCCGGTCGTGATCGGCGGGCGGCGGGTGTCGCCCGGCGACCTCGTGATCGGCGACGATGACGGTCTCGTTGCGTTGTCGCCCGACGCGGCGCGCGACCTTCTGGAAAAGGCGCAGGCCAAGCTCGCCCGCGAATCCGATTGGATTGGCAGCCTCACCAGCGGCCGGTCGGCGGCGGAAACCTTCGGATTGAGCGCTCCCGACCGTCGGACCTGAAGCGCGCCCGCTGGCCAGCGATTACTTGCCGGCAGCTGGTTGTTCAGCTTTGCGGGGCCGCCCACCTGAATGGCCGCCCATCTGAACGGCCCGGTCAACGCGTCGAGGAGGAAGCCGACCATGTCCGCCATCCATCCCGATCTCATCCTCCGGTCCCGCGAACCGCTCAATGCCGAGCCGCCGCCGGGCCGCCTGCGGGCGCGCTTCATCACGCCCACCGAAGACTTCTATATCCGCAGCCATGGCGCGATGCCCGCGATCCAGGCCGAGGCCTTTCGCTTGAAGCTGGGTGGCCTGGTCACGCGGAAGCTCGACCTCACGCTCCATGACCTGCAGGCGCGTTTTCACCATCATACGCTGGCAGCCGTGCTGCAGTGTGCCGGCAATCGCCGCGGGGAGTTGGCGGCGGTGGCGCCCGTCTCTGGTGACCCGTGGGGGCCCGGCGCCATCGGTCATGCTGAATGGACCGGCATCGCACTCCGCGACCTGCTCTCGGCGGCCGGCGTTCCCGACGAGGCGGGTCTCCACGTGGCCTTCGCCTGCGCCGACGAGGTCGAGCTTCCCGGAGAGGGCCGCTTCACCTACGGCGTCTCCATCCCGCTCGCCAAGGCGATGGCGCCGGAGGTGCTGCTGGCCTGGGCGATGAACGGCTCGGCGCTGCCGCCCGAACACGGCTTTCCCCTGCGCGTCGTGGTGCCGGGCTTCGCCGGTGTCCGCAGCGCCAAGTGGCTGCACGCCATCACCGTCCAGCGGAGCGCGTCGGACAACGCCATGCAGCAGCGCGACTACAAGCTGCTGCCGCCGGATGTCCCGGCCGCCGACATCGACTGGAGCCGGGGCGTCACGATCGACGAGATGCCCCTCAACGCGGTCATTTGCGAACCTGCGCCGGACGCCGCGGTCGCCGCCGGGCGGCTGATGCTGCGCGGCTACGCCATGGCGTCCCGCCGCGCCGTCACCCGGGTCGATGTGTCGGTCGATGACGGCGTCTCGTGGCGGCAGGCGACGCTCGCCGAGCGCGCGGAGACCCCCTGGAGCTGGACGTTCTGGGAGACGACGGTGGACCTGCCGCCGGGCGAGCATCGGCTCGCGGTGCGCGCCTGGGATGAGGCGGGACAGACGCAGCCGTCGAGCCTTACGGACGTCTGGAACGTCAAGGGCTATCTCAACGGCGCCTGGCACCGCCTCCGGGTCGTCGCCCGCTAGCCGCGGTCGAACCACTCCTTCCATTGCCGCACGGCGGAGGCGTAGGTCGTGCGGTGGGTGGTCTGTCCCGTTGATACTGCATCGACCCGCATGTTGCCGCTGCCGATCGCCCGCTGATAGGTCATCGCCATGCGGCCGAGGCCGGGCGTTATCACCTCATCGGCCATGCCGTAGTAGTTGCGGACCGGGCTTCGGATGATCCAGCGATAGGCATGCGCCTTCTCGGTGACGAGGCGGCCATAGGCCGAGGCCGCGAAGAACTGCGGCTCGAAATACTCGGCCCGCACCAGCTTGTGCAGATCCGTGGGGATCCGCGAGGCGTCGTAGGGCTCTCTCGCATAGGCCTTGCGCGCGATCTCGTAGGCGTCATCGGTGAAGAGCGACCGGGCGAGGCCGGGTTCGCCGTAATAGTTTTCAAAGGCGAAGCCGGAGAGGATGAACAGCGTCGGCACCCAGGCTGCGTCGATCTTGCGCGGGAAGTCGAGAAAGCCGCTGAGCGCCACGAAGACATCGACCGGCGCGCTGGCCGTGGCGGTCGCGGCCACCGGCACGCCCGCGCTCTCCAGCTTCTCCAGGAAGGCCATCGTCACGAAGCCGCCCTGCGACCAGCCGCCGAGCATGAGCTTCGGCGCGGAGAGTGTCATGTGCGCGAGCACCGCGCGGCTGGCGGTCAGCATGTCGTAGCAGGCCTGCTGGTGGCTGGCCTTCACCATGTAGCCCTCCGGCTCGTGGGAGAGGCCCATGCCGAAATAGTCGGCGCCGATGACGACGTAGCCCTGCCCGCCGAACTGGGCGAGCGCCAACTGCGTCTCGGGCGACTGCTCGGGGAAGGACGGCACTTGCTGTTTCCCGTAGACCGTGCCGTGCTGGTAGGAGACCATCGGAAAGCTCGTATCGCCGGTGTCGGGGATGGCGAGCAGCCCGCTCGCGACGGTCGGCCTGTTGCCGCGCTCGGGGATCACCGATCCGTAGGTGACCCGGTAGAGCTTCACTGCGTTGCGCGCCGGCGTGTAGGCAACTTGCGCGCCGAAGAACTTCGGCGTGTCGACGGTCAGGATCCGGTTCAGCCTGTCCGCGTCCCAGCGCCCGATGAGGGCGTAGCTCACGCCCGCGCTCACCTCCGTCGCGGAAGCCTCCGCCGCCTGCGCGCCCAGCGGCGCCGTCACCAGCGTCATGGCGGCACCGGCCAGCAGAGCGTGGCGGCGGCTCAGGCCATGCGGAGAAGCTGCCCCATCGGTATCGTCAGGCTGCATGGCGGGCGGTTCCTTATGCTCTTTTGTCGTACCGCCGCGCGGATCATTGCGATCCGCAAGCGGGCGGCCTGTATAAGCCTTATCGCCAGGCATGGCTTGTCCGTGCCCCGCCGCCGCGCCAGATTGTTCGCAATAGCGGAGGTCCATCATGACGAAGCAGCTGCATCTCGGCGCCTTCATGCGCCCCGTCGGCATCCACACGGCGTGGTGGCGCTATCCGGGCGCATACCCGGACGCGAACTTCAACCTCGCCCACATCACCCGCTTCATCCAAACGCTGGAGCGCGGCTGCTTCGACGCCTTCTTTATGGCGGACCATCTGGCCCTGCTCAACATGTCGATGGCGGCGCTCCGCCGCAGCGCGACCGCGACCTCGTTCGAGCCGCTGACGCTGCTCTCGGCGCTGGCCATGGTGACCGAGCGGATCGGCCTCGTCGCCACGGCGTCCACGACCTTCGACGAGCCGTATCACATCGCCCGGCGCTTCGCCTCGCTCGACCATATCAGCGCTGGGCGCGCGGGCTGGAACATCGTCACCACGGCGAACCCAGATGCCGCGCTCAACTTCGGCCGCACGGAGATGGTGGAGCATGACGAGCGCTACCGCCGCGCGCGGGAGTTCTTCTCCGTCGTCACCGGGCTGTGGGACAGCTGGGCGGATGACGCCTGGGTGAGGGACCAGGAATCGGGGATCTTCTTCGACCCCGACAAGATGCACGTGCTGGACCACAAGGGCGAGCACCTGTCGGTGCGCGGCCCGCTCAATATCGCGCGTCCGGTTCAGGGCTGGCCCGTCATCGTCCAGGCCGGCGCGTCCGAAGCTGGGCGACAGCTTGCGGCCGAAACCGCCGAGGTCATCTTCGGCAGCAGCCGCACGATGGAGGACGGCCAGCGCTTCTACGCCGACATGCAGAGGCGGCTGAAGGCTGTGGGCCGTGCGCCTGACAGCCTCAAGATTCTACCGGGCGTGCTGGTGATCGTCGGCCGCACGCAGGCTGAGGCGCGGGAGAAGCTGGCGCTGCTCGATGGGCTCGTGCATCCCGATAGCGGCGTGCCCAACCTCTCGATGCGGCTCGGCGTCGATGCCTCAGCTTTCGATCTGGACGCGCCGCTGCCGGACATTCCGCCGAGCAACGCGAGCCAGAGCGGACGGGACACGCTGGTGGCGCTCGCACGACGGGAGAACCTCACCGTGCGTCAACTGGCCCAGATCTGCGGCGGCTATGGCGGGCTGCAGATGGTCGGCACGCCGGGCGAGATCGCCGACATGATGCAGGCTTGGCTGGACGGGGAGGCCTGCGACGGTTTCAACGTCATGTTCCACACCGTGCCCGAGGGGCTGGACGATTTCGTGGACATGGTCGTGCCGGAGCTGCAGCGGCGGGGCATCTTCCGCCGCGAATATGCCGGCACGACTTTGCGCGATCATCTTGGTCTCGCGCGGCCCGCGAACAGGTTCTTCCAGGAGCAGGCTCGCGCTGCGGAGTAGGAAGCAGACCTCTCGGTCATCAGGCGGCGGAGAATGCGCTGCGGCGTGTCGGAGGCGCCGCAGGCGCCGCCCGGCGTGGCTGTCGAGAACCGGCGCGGAGCGACCGTATAGGGTCGTGAGCACCGGAAGCGCAGAAAGCCGCGTCGGACAATCTCCGCAGTCGCATCCTGCTAAGGTGCTGGGTTGGTGTGGATCTGGTGGATGGCATTGATCCGCGTCTCGATCTCGGGGGTGATGCGAACCTCCTCCGAATTCAGCGCGACCTCGAGTTGTGGGATGCTCGTGGCGCCGATGATGTTGGAGGTGACGAAGGGCCGCGTCGTCACGAAAGCCAGCGCGAGCGTTGCCGCATCCATCCCGAGTTCGGCTGCGAGCGCCATGTATTTGCCGATGGCCTCCTCGACGCCCGGCTTCTCATAACGCTGGCCACGCTCGAACAGCGTCGTGCGGGTGCCGGCCGGCCGTGCGCCGCCCTGATACTTGCCGGTGAGATAGCCCTGACCCAAGGGTGAGTAGGCAAGCAAACCGACTTGCTCGCGCATCGCAATCTCGGCCAGCCCAATCTCGAAGGTCCGGTTCACGAGATTGTAGGCGTTCTGGATGGAGGCAACGCGCGGGCCATGCCCGGCTTCGGCCGCCTGGACGAAGCGCATGGTGCCCCAGGCGGTCTCGTTGGAGAGGCCGACATGGCGGATCTTGCCGGCCGTCACGAGGTCCTGAAGCACCCCGAGCGTGTCCTCGATCGGCACTTCGTCCAACGGCTCAGGGGTGCGAAAGACATTGCTTTCGGCGCCAAACAGGGCGACCGGGCGGTCCGGCCAGTGGAGCTGGTAGAGGTCGATGTAATCCGTCTGCAGCCGCGTCAGCGACTGGTCGATGGCGTATTCGATGTTGCGGCGGTCGAGGCGGCTGCCTTTCCCGTCGGGGCGGATCCAGGCGGCGGTGCCGCGGCCCGATACCTTCGAGGCGAGGATGACGCGGTCGCGCGTGCCACGGGATTTGAACCAGTTGCCGATGATGCGTTCGGTCGAGCCTTGGGTCTCGGCGCGGGGCGGGATGGAATACATCTCGGCGGTGTCGAAGAAGTTGATGCCACGATCGAGCGCCATATCCATCTGGGCATGGCCTTCGGCCTCGGTGTTCTGCTGGCCCCAGGTCATGGTGCCGAGGCAGATGGCGGAGACGCGCAGATCGGTTCGTCCAAGCGGGCGGTATTCGGGCAAGACGGAAATTCCTTGGAGGGAGATGGGATGAGGGGGCGGAATGGCGGCACCTTCTGCCACCAAAAGCGCCAGCGGTGAAGGTCGGGCAATCCCCTAGCAGTGCCGCAGGAAGTGCCGCCGTGGCAGGGACCGGCCTTACTCCCCCCAGACCGGCGGCGCGACGGCCGCCGTCTGCTCCACGATCCGCCCATATGCCTCCGGCCGCCGATGCGCGGCGAAGTCGAAGATCGTCGTGCGGCCCAAGGTGCACATGTCGAGGTCGCAATCGGCGGTGATCAGCTCGTCCCCCCAGCTCGTCGCCATCGCCACGATCTCGCCCATCGGGTTGACGATGATCGAATGCCCGAACAACTCGTGGCCGTCCTCCACGCCCGCCTTGGCCGTCGCCACCGCGAAGGTCGCGTTCTGATAGCAGCCCGCCTGGATCGAGAGATGGCTGTGGAACACCCGCAGGTGATGCGCCTCGAAACCTGAATTCTCCTGGTTGAGGCTCGGCGTGTTGTAGCCGAGCATGACCAGCTCGACGCTCTGCAGCCCCAGCACGCGCCACGCCTCGGGCCAACGGCGGTCGTTGCAGATCATCATGCCCATGTTCAGCCCGTCGACGCCGCCCATCGGCGCGCGGATGACGGGAAAGCCGAGGTTGCCCACGTCGAAATAGCGCTTCTCCAGATGCTGCACCCGCCGCTCCGGCTTGAAGTCGGCATGGCCCGGCAGATGCACCTTCCGGTATTTCAACAGGATCTCGCCCGATGGCGCCACCAGGATCGCCGTATTGAAATGCCGCCGCCGCAGCGTCCCGGTCTCGTCCGGCTCATGGGCGATCTCGGCGTAGCCAAGATGGAAGCCGATGCCGTAGCGGCGCGCTGCCTCGAACAACGGCACGGTCGCCTCGGACGGCATGGTCTCCTCGAACCAGTGATCCGCCTCCGCAGTGTTCTCGTGATAGTGGCGCGGGAAGAACGTTGTCATCGCAAGCTCGGGGAACACCACAAGCTGCACGCCGCGTGCATGGGCGCGCTCCATCAGCCGCACCATCCGCCCGACCGCCACGTCGCGGCCCTCCGCCTTCTGGATCGGCCCCAGCTGCGCCGCCGCCACCGTCAGTAGACGCGTCATGCCGTCTCTCCTCTGCTCCGCATCAGCGGCAGGATGCGCGTGCCGAAATTCTCCATGCCTTCCACGAAATCGTCGAAGGTCATCATCACGCCCTGCACGCCGGGCACCGTCGCCATCTCGTCCAGCATCGCGGCCACATGGGCATACGAGCCGATGAGCAGCCCCTGGTTCGTCGGCAGCTTCTCGAGCCCCGTCGTCTTGCGGCGATTGGGCTGGGCGAAGGGATCGCGGCTCGGGTCGTCGCCCGCCTGCTCGTCCCGCCACGCGATCGCCTCGTAATCCGTGCCCGCCTTGTAGTGCTCCCACTTCGCCATCGCCGCCTCATCCGTCTCGTCGGCGATGATCATGGTGAGCACCAGCGCGCCGCAGCGTCGCCCGGTCTCGGCCGTTGCGGCCACAAGCCGGCTGACGCTGGCGCCCACCGCCGTCGGCTGGTTGATGCCGAAACTCGCGATGAAATTGTAGTCGGCATGCTGGGCCGCGTAGCGCATCCCGGCCTCGCTCTGCCCCGCGCAGATGATCTCGATGGGGCGGGAGGGCAGCGGGCTGCAGCGGCAATCATCCATGCGGAAGAAGTCGCCCTTGAAGTCGCTGCGGCCCGTCGCCCACAACTCCTTCATGATCGTCACGTATTCGGCGCAGTATTCGTAGCGTCGGCTGTAGTGCTCGCTGCCCGGCCACAGCCCCATCTGCGCGTATTCCGCGCGCTGCCAGCCCGAGACGATGTTCACCCCGAAGCGCCCGTGGGAGATGCTGTCGATCGTCACCGCCATGCGGGCGGCGATCGGCGGCGGCAGGGTCAGCACCGCGCAGGTGGCGAACAGCCGGATGCGGGTCGTGACCGCCGCCAGCCCCGCCATGAGCGTGAAGGATTCGAGGTTGTGGTCCCAGAACTCCGAGGGGCCGCCGAAACCGTGCAGCTTGATCATCGACAGGGCAAAGTCGAAGCCGAACCGCTCCGCCTTCTCGACGATGGCGCGGTTGAGGTCGAAGCTCGGCATGTATTGCGGCGAGGTGGTGGAGATCAGCCAGCCGTTGTTGCCGATGGGTATGAAGACACCGAGTTGCATGGTCCGCCTCCTCTCAAGCCTTGAGCGGCGGACCGATGCAATCTCCGGGCCGGGTGCAATCCCCGGGCCGGGTGCAATCCCCAGGCCGTGCGGGCGTCAGACGGTATGCGCCATCCCCTCCGCGCGGAGTTCCTGCGTGATGGCCTCGAGCGCCTTGGTGACGCCATCCAGCACCTCGTCGATCTCCGCCGTGGTGATGATGAGCGGCGGGCTGAAGGCGAGGCCGTCGCCGGGCAGCGGCCGCCCGATGACGCCGAAGCCCTCCATCAGCTTCGCGGTGCGGGCGGCGATCTTGCGCCCGAAGTCGAAGTTGCGATGGGTTGCGCGGTCCTCCACCAGTTCCAGCGCGCCGATCAGGCCGACGCCGCGGACCTCGCCCACCAGCGGATGATCGGTGAACCGGCGGCGCAGCTCTCTCTGCAGATGCGCGCCCACTTCCCGCACATGGCCGAGCATGTCGGTCTCGTCGTAGATCTTCAGCGTCTCCACCGCGACGGCGGCGGAAACCGGATGGCCGGAATAGGTGTAGCCGTGGCCGAAGGTGCCGATGGCCTTGGACTCGTCGGCGATCACCTCATAGACCTTGTCGTTCACCATCACCGCGCTGATCGGCAGATAGGCGGCGGAAAGCGCCTTGGCGCAGGTGAGGATATCGGGCCGCACATCGAAGGTCTGGCAGCCCCAGTAGCTGCCGGTGCGGCCGAAGCCGCAGATCACCTCGTCCGCCACCAGCAGGATGTCGTAGCGGTCGAGCACCGCCTGGATCTTGGGGAAGTAGCCGGCCGGCGGGATGATGACGCCACCGGCACCCATGACGGGCTCGGCGAACATCGCGGCGATGGTCTCCGGCCCTTCGGCGAGGATGAGCTTCTCCAACTCATGGGCGCAGCGCGTCGCGAAATCCTCCTCGGTCTCGCCGGGCAGCGCGCCGTGATAGAAATGCGGCGTCATCGTATGCAGGAAGCCGGGCAGCGGCAGATCGAAGGAGCGGTGATTGTACGGCAGCCCGGTCAGCGAGGCCGCCGCGACCGTCACGCCGTGATAGCCTTTGATGCGGCCGATGAGTTTCTTCTTCTGGTGCAGCCCGCGCGCGTTGTTGTAGTACCAGATCATCTTGATGGCGCTGTCGTTCGCTTCCGAACCGGAATTGGCGAAGAACACGCGGCTCATCGGTACCGGCGCGCGCTCCAGCAGCATCTCCGAGAGCGTGATCATCGGCTCATGCGACTTGGAGGCGAAGGCGTGGTAGAAGGGCAGGGCGCGCATCTGCGTCTCGGCGGCTTTGACCAGCCGTTCGTTGCTGAAGCCGAGCGAGGCGCACCAGAGACCCGCCACCACGTCGATATAGGACTTCCCGGCGTCGTCCAGCACGCGCACCCCCTGGCCACGGCTGATGACGACCGGCCCGTTCTCGGCGTGGGCACGCTGGTCCGTATAGGGGTGGAAGACGCTGGCGATATCCCGGGCGGCGGTGGAGTTCGGGCGAGCGGGTGGGGTCATGGTCGGTGATCTCCGGTAATTTCCCCCATCTTGGGCGCGCGCTTGAGCGGGGGGAAGAGGCAGTGCAGTCTCGGCCCCATGAACACCGACGCGGGCCAGCGCCCCAACCTCTTTCCGGACCGCGCCATCGCGCCCCGGCTTTTCGCGGCCCTGCGGGCGATGAGCTTCGACGGCCTCGGCATCACGCGGGAGGCCTATGGCCCAAAGGAGACCGCCGCCCATGCGCTGGTCCGCGCCGAGGCCGAGGCCCTGGGGCTCGCGACCGCGACCGACCATGCCGGCAACCTCTCGATGACGCTGCGGGGTGCCGATCCCGCCTTGCCGCGCCTGATCCTCGGCAGCCACCTCGACAGCGTCCGCTCGGGCGGCAATTACGACGGCGCGGCGGGTGTCCTCGCCGGGCTCTCGGTGGTCGCCGGGCTGGCGCGGGCCGGGTTCCGCCCGGCGCGGGACATCACGGTCATGGCGATCCGGTCGGAGGAGGCGGGCAGCTGGTTCCCGGTCAGCTACGTCGGCAGCCGCGCGGCGCTCGGCCGCCTGCCGCCCGAGGCGCTGGACGTGCCGCGCCTCGATGACGGGCGGAGCTTGGCCGAGCATATGCGCGCGGAGGGGTTCGACCCGGAGGCGGTGCGCGCCGGCCGGGTCGCGATCGAACCGGCGGAGGTCGCGGCGTTCCTGGAGCTGCATATCGAGCAGGGCCCGCTGCTGGACGAGCAGGCGGTGCCGGTCGGCCTCGTCACCGGCATTCCGGGTTCCCGCCGCTACCGCGCCGCGCGGGTCTTGGGCGAATACAACCATTCGGGCGCGACACCCCGGCGCCTGCGGCGGGACGCCGCCATCGCCGCGGCGGAACTCGCCTACCGGCTCGACGCTGAATGGGCGCGGCTGGAGGCCGAGGGCCACAGCCTCGTCTGCACCTTCTGCGTGCTGGCGACCGCGCCCGAGGCGGGCTTCACCATGATCCCGGGCGAGGCGCGCTTCGAACTCGACATGCGGAGCGAGAGCCGCGCCAGCGTCGACCTGCTACACGCGGCCTTGCTGCGGCTCGTGGACGAGATCGAGGCCGGCCGCGGGGTGCGTTTCGAGCTGGGGGCCGAGAGCGGCAGCCTGTCGAGCCGCCTGGACGAGACGCTGCAGACGGAACTCGCCACGGCCGCCGAGGCGGCGGGCGTGCCCTACCGGCGCATGCTGTCGGGCGGCGGGCATGATGCGGCGGCCTTCGCCCAGGCAGGCATCCCGGCGGCGCTGATGTTCGTCCGCAACCAGAACGGCAGCCACAACGCGCGGGAGGCGATGCGGATCGAGGATTTCGACGCCGCCTGCGCCGTCATCGGCCGTTGGGTGGTCGGCCGGGCGGGGTGAATTCGCCCCACCCCTCTCCCCTGCCGACCGCTCGGCCCTACATGATGGGGAACAGGAGACAGGCGATGAATATACGCGGGTTTACGCAGTCGGAGAATGACGTGGAGGTGATGAGCGGCGAGGTGATGGCGCAGGGTCCGGTGGCTGACCTCGGCAACGCCTGCGCCGGGATCGCGCCCGACGACCTCGAGAAGATGCGCGAGGCGGCGACGATCCTCGCGGCCGAAAGGGGGCTCGCTTTCCGCCTCGGAAACTTTGTCGGCAACCAGACCGAGGGTTTCGTCAACGCGGCCGGCCGGTTCCTGATGAACAACACGGCCTTCAGCGCCCGCAAGCTGGTCGAGATGAGTCTTGCCCGGCTCTACGACGCGTCGACGCGCGGCATGGACCATGCGGCGCTGGCCGAGGAGGTCGGGGCGAGCGCGGCCGGACGGCGGCACAAGCTCGTCAGCACCTTGAGCGGCGCGGCGACCGGGTTCATGGGCGCCCCCGGCATGGTCGTCGACATTCCGCTGACCACCGGGCTCATGCTGCGCTCGATCGCGGGGATCGCCCGGAGCTATGGCGAGGACCCGGCGACGGAGGAGGGCCGACGCGCCTGCCTGGAGGTCTTCGCACTGAGCGAGCAGCGCGACGGGAGCGACGGTCAGGCGGGCTATTGGGCCGCGCGCGCCGCGCTGAGCCGGCTCGCGGTGGACGGCTTCGTTCGCCGGGTGGCGACAATCCTCGGCGTGTCCTTCTCGCAGAAGCTGATGGCGCGAACCATTCCCGTGGCTGGCGCGGTTGCCGGCGGTTCGCTGAACTACGCCTTCATGGACTATTACCAGCAGATGGCGCGTGTGCATTTCACCCTGCGGCAGGCCGAGCGGCGCTACGACCCCGAGCAGGTGCGCGCCTGCATGGACCGGCTGACCGAGCAGGCCCGGGCGTCCCAGCGCCGCCGTCCGCGCCGCACGGCCGGGGAGCCGCTGCGCCTGCCGCCGATCCCGAGCGAGGTCAGCTAGCGGCCTGCCATGACCTTGGCCGCCCACAGCCGCCCTGGCGGCGCTTCGGGGCGGCTGCGCCCCCTCGTTTCGTCGTCGCTAAAAGGAAATCCTCTGATGAGACTGAACTACCTGCTTATTCTGGCCTTGCCTCTGGCACTTGCCGCTTGCAACCGGCACGGTGCCCGCGCGCAGCAGGATTTCAACGCTGCGGGCAACAACCTGGGCCAAGGCAATATCAGCAGCGGCGCCAGCGATATCGGCCAAGGCTTCAGCAACGGGGCCAATGCCACGGGAGATGCGATCAAGAAGACCGCGCATCAGGCCGGCCAAAGCTTGAGCCAGTAGGCCGCTCCGGGGCCGGCCGCCGCCATTCCGCCAGTGGCGACACGGGCGTTGGCCGGTGTTCGCCCGTCTTGCCTCCGGCGCCCTTGTCCTTGGCCACGCGATTGCATGAGGCTATCCGAAGCATTCAACGGTTCAGGATAGGGCGCAGCGATGGATCTCGGTTTGGCGGGCAGGAAGGTTCTGGTCACCGGCGGCACAAAGGGAATAGGCCGCGCCATAGCGGAGCTGTTCGTGGCGGAAGGCGCCGTCGTCTCCATCTGCGCCCGCAACGCGGCGGAGGTGACACAAACGGTCGCGGGCCTCGGCCACGGCTGCTTCGGGCAAGCGCTCGACGTGGCCGACGCGCAAGCCGTCGCGGGCTGGGTGGAGGCGTCGGCCAAGGCGCTTGGCGGCATCGACATCGTGGTGCCGAATGTCAGCGCGCTGGCCGTTCAGCGCGACGCCGCGGCCTGGAAGGCGGGCTTCGAGACCGACATCATGGGTACCGTCAGCGTGGTCGACGCCGCCATGCCCTGGCTCGAAAAATCCGACGCCGCCTCGATCGTCATCATCTCGAGCGTCTCCGGGCGGGAGATCGACTTCGCCTCCGGCCCCTATGGCGCCTTCAAGGCGGCGCTCATCCACTACGCGCAGGGGCTCGCCTTCCATAACGCCGGGCGCGGCATCCGGGCGAACAGCGTCTCGCCCGGCAACACCTATTTCGAGGGCGGCGTCTGGCACAACGTCGAGCGGAACCTGCCGGACCTGTTCGCCCAGGCGATGGCCCTCAACCCGACCGGGCGGATGGGCAAGCCGGAGGAGATGGCGCGCGCCGTGGTCTTCCTCGCGAGCCCGGCGGCGAGTTTCATCACGGGCACCAACCTCGTGGTCGACGGCGCGCTGACGCGCGGGGTGCAGTTCTAGGGGAGCGCGAATTCGACTTCAGGAGCGGACCACGAGCGCTCAGCCTGGATAGAGTTCGATGCTGCGGGCGACGGTGTCGGCCACATGTTCCTTGGAGATGATGCCGCGAACCTCCTGGGGCTTCCCAAGCTCGGTCAGGCCGACCACGATCGCGACCACGATGTTTTTGCGCGCGAGTGAATTGATCACGTCGAAGGCGGCATCCGTCTCGCCCACGATGGTGTAGTTCTTGGTCACGAGGTCGCCGAGCCGCGTTTCGTGACCGCTGGAGGCGACCGTCCGCCTCAGATCGGCGTCGACGGTGAGCCCGCCGAGGATCGCGCCCGAGCGCGTCACGACGGCATGACGCATCCCGCCCTGGGACGAGGCGAGGGCGAGGAATTCGGAGAAGGACGTGCTTTCGTCGAGCACGAGCACGTCCCGCTCCATGATGTCGGCAGCGCTGCGGACCAGGAACATGTTGGCGTGCAGCGCCTTCGGCATGGGGTGTCCGCGCCGGACCAGTTTGAGCGTGTAGATCGTCTCCCGCGACACGAGCCGCCGCACCGCGACCGCCACGGCCACCGCAAGGATCATCGGCAGCACGATGTTGTAGTCCCGCGTCATCTCGAAAATCATCGTGACGGCGGTCATGGCCGCGCCGGTGCCGCCGCCGACCATCGCGCCCATGCCCACCATGGCGAAGGCAGGCAGGCTCACCGGGATGCCAGGGAACAGCGCCTGCAGCGCGGAGGCGAAGGCCGCGCCCAGCATCGCCCCCATGTAGAGCGAGGGGGAGAAGATGCCGCCCGAGGAGCCGGAGCCGAGGCTGATCGAGGTTGCCAGCAGCTTGGCCACGAACAGGATCAGCAGGAAGCCCGCGATGTCGACCTGCCCGTGCAGCGTCGCCTGGATCGTGGCGTAGCCCACGCCCTCCACATAGTAGTGGCCGGCGGTCAGCAGCAGGACATACATCATGATGCCGACGATCAGCATTCCGAGCGCGTGACGGAGGTAGTTGCCGCGGATCAGGTCGAAGCCGTCCTCAAGCCAGTGCAGGCCGCGGATGAAGCCCGCCGCCGCAATCCCGGTGATGGCGCCGAGCACGGCGTAGAGCACGAGGGTGACGGCGCTGCTCGGCGCGTTGGGGATGGCCGCGAGGTTGAGCGGCACGTTGAAGGCCGGCTGCGAGCCGAAGAACAGGCGGCCGATGAAGGTCGCGGTGCCGGTCGCGAGCGCCACCGGCAGGAAGGTGTTGACGCTGATCTCCGGCAGCATCAACTCGGTCGCGAATAAAACGCCGCCGATGGGCGTGTTGAAGGTGGAGGCAATGCCGGCCCCGGCGCCCGCGGCAACCAGGGTGATCCGCTGCCCCGGCTGCATGCGGATGACCTGCCCGAAGGTGGAGCCGAGCGCCGAGCCGATCTGGATGATCGGGCCCTCGCGGCCGACCGCGCTGCCGCTGCCGATGGCAAGCGCCGAGGCAATTGATTTCACAACGGCAACGATCGGGCGGATCACGCCTTTCTTGTAGTAGATGGCGTCCATGACCTCCGGCACGCCGTGCCCTTTCGCCTCGGGCGCGAAGTTGGTCGTGATCCAGGTGACACCGAGGCCGCCTAGGACCGGCACCAGAATGACGAAGGCACCCCACGGATTGAACGGCGTGAACTCGCTCGCATTGTAGGCGATGCGAAACTGGCCGAGAAACATGATGTTGTGGACGAGCCCGATCAGGTCCCGGAAGACGACGGCGCCGACGCCGGTGATGCAGCCGACGACCAGCGCCAGCAGAGACAACGGCAGCAGACCCAGTCGATGCGAGTCATCAACCTGTTCGACGGGCGGTGCGGGCGGTGTCTTGGAAGTTGCAACCTTGGGAGCGTCGGCGCTGGAGGGCTGATCCAGGGTATTCGCGCCATCAGCCATCTCAACGTCCCTGTAGTGTCTGGCGCGTCTAATACCCTCGGTCGTGCCCTGGGACGACCTCACGCACGTTTGGCACGCTGCTTCATCGTGCGAGCGCATTCAACATTATGACGGCTTCGGTGTCCTCACGAAGCCGTCATGGCGTCGCTGTCAGACACCCGATTCGGGCGGCAGCAGGCGGACGCTCCATTGCAGCTCCCGCTGCGTCCCGGCCGGCAGCAGCATCATGCCCGGCTTGTCGGTCAGATCGCCCGTGAAGCCCTCGGGGCTGGCGTAGCCGTGCCAGGGCTCGATGCAGAGGAAGTCGCCTTCGCCGCCGGGCTTGGTCCAGACGCCGAGTTGCTCGAACCCCTCCCAGGCGACCTCGATCACCGGCGTGCCGCGGCCGGAGAACCGCACCGAACGGCTGGAGAGGGTGGTGAAGACCAGCGCGTCGGCGTCGAAAAGCTCCGTCCGCAGCGCGAGCACGCGATCATGCACCGGGGATGGATGCACCGCCGCGGTCAGCAGGCCGCCTGCGACACCGTGGATCGGCGCGGTCTCGTCACGGGCGAAGCGTAGCTCGTGCTCCTCCTTCGGGACGCCGGGCAGGATCGGCCAGGCGAGGGCGGGATGCGCGCCGAGGGCGGCCGGCAGCGCGCTCTCGCCCGGGTTCGAGATGACATAGCGCAGGGTGAGCCCGTCCGCCTCCAGCCGGTAGTGGAGTTCGAGGCCGAACGGAAAAGGGTAACGGCTGTGGGTCTCGGGGTCGTCCTCCAGCCGCAACACGCAGCCGGTCGCGTCCCTCGCGACCCAGGCGAAGCGCCGGTCGCGGGCGAAGCCATGCTGGGTGAGGCGGTAGCGCTGGCCGTCATGGCTGTAGCTGTCCTCCGCCAGTCGCCCGACGATCGGGAACAACACCGGCGAGTGGCGCGGCCAGGCGGGGCCGGCCTGCCAGATGAACTCGCGGCCCTCCGCATCCCGGAGCGAGCAAAGCTCGGCTCCCTGGGCCAGAACCTCGGCCGTCATCCGCCCGTTCGTCATGATGTGCCGGTCGTCGGCGCTATCGGTCATTCTGCTCTCCGTTTTCGCCATCGGCATATGGAGCCGCGCCGCGTCTGGGGGAAGAAGCTCGGGGGTCGCAGGATCGCGCTTGCTGCCCATCGGTGCAATGTGCGACCTTGTTTCGTATCAGGAGTGTCTCTTTGTCTCGCCCCGACGGTCCCTTGCTCTCCGATTTCGTCCGCCCATCCGTAGGCCCTCCGTAGCGGCCTGCGCGGCCCCCGAGGGGGTCTACGGACGACGACAGGCTCAAGCGAGAGGAGACCAGCATGATCGATCTGCGCGAATGGTTCGCCGAGCATCATGTGACGGAGGTGGAGTGCCTCGTGCCGGATATCACCGGCATCCCGCGCGGCAAGATCACCCCGGCCCAGAAATTCCTCGACGGCGGGGCGCTCCGTCTGCCCGAGGCGATCTTCATCCAGTCCGTCACCGGCGAATACCCGCCCGATGAGGAGGACCGGCTGACCGACCCCGCGATCATCGACATCACGCTCAAGGCCGATGCGAGCACGGTGCGGCTGGTTCCCTGGGCGCGGGAGCCGACGGCGCAGATCATCCACGACTGCCATTACAAGAACGGCGACCCGGTGCCGATGGCGCCGCGTCAGGTGCTGCAGAAGGTGCTCGCCCTCTACGCCGCCAAGGGCTGGGAGCCGATCCTGGCGCCAGAGTTGGAATTCTACCTCGTCGGCCGCAACACCGACCCCGACTATCCGCTGGCGCCGCCGGTCGGCCGCTCCGGCCGGCAGGAGACCGGGCGGCAGTCCTATTCGGTCGATGCCGTGAACGAATTCGATCCGCTGTTCGAGGAGATGTACGATTTCTGCGAGGTGCAGGAGCTCGACCTCGACACCCTCATCCACGAGGAGGGGGCGGGGCAGGTGGAGATCAACTTCCTCCACGGCGAACCGCTGACGCGCGCCGATCAGGTGTTCCTGTTCAAGCGCACGGTGCGGGAAGTGGCGCTGCGGCACGACATCTACGCGACCTTCATGGCCAAGCCCATGAGCCGGGAGCCGGGCAGCGCGATGCACGTCCACCAGAGCATCATCGACCCCGAGACCAAGCAGAACCTGTTCGCGGGCGAGGACGGGCGCGCCAGCAAGCTGTTCCGCAACTACCTCGGCGGCTTGCAGAAATACACGCCCGCGGTCATGCCGATCCTGGCGCCGAACGTGAATTCCTACCGCCGGCTCTCGCGCCACTCGAACGCGCCGATCAACCTCGAATGGGGCTACGACAACCGCACCTGCGGGCTGCGCGTGCCCTATGGGGCGCCGGCCGCCATGCGGGTCGAGAACCGCGTGCCGGGCGCCGACGCCAATCCCTACCTCGCCTTCGCCGCGACCCTCGCCTGCGGCTATCTCGGCATGATCGAGGAACTGGAGCCGACCCTGCCCTTCGAGGGCTCGGCCTATTCCATGCCCTACGCATTGCCGCGCGAGATCAGCCACGCGCTCGACGTGATGGAGCAGTGCGAGCCGCTGCACGAGATCCTCGGGGCCAAGATGATCGAGGTCCTGTCGGCGGTGAAGCGCCTGGAATACGAGACCTATCTCCACGTCATCAGCTCCTGGGAGCGCGAGCACCTGCTGCTCAACGTATGAGGCTGTCTCCGCAGGATCGCGGCGACGCGCCCGCGCCGAGCTACTACGAGGCGACCAATGCCGTCGCCCTCGACACCAAGCCGCTCGACACCGATCTCAGCGTCGATGTCGCGATCATCGGCGGCGGCATCACCGGCTGCGCGGCGGCGCTCGACCTCGCGGGCCATGGCGTCAGCGTGGCGCTGCTGGAGGCGCGGGACATCGGCTGGGGCGCCTCGGGCCGCAACGGCGGGCAGGTGCTGCCGGGCTACGCCATCGCCCAGACGCGGCTGAAGACGCTCGTCGGGGCAGAGGATGCGCGGCGCCTCTGGGACATGTCGATGGAGGCGGTCGCGCTGGTCGAGAGGCGCATCACCGAGCACGCGATCCCCGCCGATTACCATAAGGGCTACCTCTATGCCGCGATCCGCCCGCGCCACGAGCGCGCGCTGGAGGAGGAAGCGGCGGAACTGGCCTCCCTCGGCCTCGACGGCGCTCAGGTACTGCGCGGGAGCGCGATCCAGGCCCATGTGGTGAGCCCGCGCTATCGCGCGATCATGACCGAGCCCTTCTCGGCGCATCTCCATCCGCTGAACTACACGCGCGGGCTGGGCCGCGCGGCGCAGGCGGCGGGGGCGCGGCTGTTCACGGCCACGCGGGTGAGCGAGATCATTCCCGGCGCGAGGGTGCGGCTGGTGACGCCGCGTGGCACGGTCACGGCGGGCTCGCTGCTGCTCGCGGGCGGCGCCTATCTCGGGCGGCTCTGGCCCGGGGTCGCGGGCTACGTCATGCCGGTCGGCACCTATATCGTCGCGACCGAGCCGCGCCCCGACATCCCGGCCCTGCTGCCGCTGAACGAGGCCGCGTCCGACCTCAACTTCGTGCTCGACTACTACCGCCGCTCGGCCGACGACCGGCTGCTGTTCGGCGGCCGGGTTTCCTACTCCTCGGTGCCGCCGCCACGGCTGGCGGAAACCATGCTGGCGCGGGCGCGGACGGTGTTCCCGCAACTGGCCGGCGCACGGGCCGAGTTCACCTGGGGCGGGCTGGTCGACATCACCCGCCACCGCGCGCCGCAGTTCGGGCGGCTCGCGCCGAACATCCTCATGGCGCAGGGCTTCTCCGGTCACGGCGTGGCGCTGGCGGGGCTCGCCGGGCGGGTGCTTGCCGAGGCCGCGCGCGGGCAGGCGGGGCGTTTCGATGTCTTCGCCCGCATCCCGCATGCGCGCTTCCCCGGCGGCCGCGCCTTCCGCGTGCCGGCGCTGCTGCTCGCCACCAGCTACTTCCGGTTGCGCGATCTGCTCTAGCGGCGCGGCGCGGGACGACGCGGCGGAGCACAAAAGGCTTGCGCGCCCGGTGCGGCGCAATCCAAGGTTTCCCCGAGTGCGACCAATGAAGCTGGAGAGATGATGAAATACATCGGACTGCTTGCCATCATTCCCTTCGTCGGCATGTTCCTCGGTCCGATCCTTCACAACAGTTCGACGCCGTTCATTCTCGGGATGCCGTTCATCCTCGGTTGGATCGTCGTCTGGATTCTCGTCGCCTCCGCCACGATGGCTCTGATCTACTGGCTCGATCCGGTGCGCCGGGCAGGCGACGCGGAGGGAGACGCCCGATGATCGTCGCCCTCGTTCTCATTGCCTTGTCCGCGCTGCTCGCACTCGGCCTCGGCATCTTCGCGCGTCACGGCCATGCGATGAAGCTGGAGGAATGGACCGTCGGCGGGCGCGGCTTCGGCGCGGTCCTCGTCTTTCTGCTGCTGGCGGGCGAGAT